>JAJDUI010000025.1 GCA_022826745.1 Thermoanaerobaculia bacterium
AAGCCAAACTCGAGCTGCGACGAAGTACACTCTGTCTTCACGGGTCTCTCTCCTGTGGATCTCCCAAGTACTTGTGAATACTTGGATTATCCGCCGGAAGAGACCCGATCTCAAATCCCCGGTGAGATATCCGGGCTAGCCGTCCGCTTCGCCCTCGACCGCAGCCCTGCCCGTGCCCGGACCCTCTTCCTCGGATCCCTTGTCGCTTTGCCGCTGATCTGGATTGTTCTCGTCGCCGGCCACGCGACCCTGTAGACGCACGGGGGTTGCTTTCTGCTGGGTGCGCGGGTCTTCTGACCCGCTGCCGCCGCAGGCGGCTTCCGGAATCGTCGCCGGCCTCCGGCCGGCGGCTACTTGCTCGGGCACCACCGCTTCGCGGCGGCGCCCGGGGCGGGTCAGAAGACCCGCGCACCCAGCAGAGCGACCTCTATGTTGTTCTGAACTCGGCACGGATCGCCGCGCCGTGCTCATCGAGTTCAGGCACGGGCGGCAGACGCCTTCCCGGTTCGTTGGGCGTCGCGGCTGGCGCCGCGATCTCGATCTCGCCGCCGGGCGCGGGTAGCCGGGCGCGCCTGAGTTGCGGGTGCTCCGACAGGCCGGCGAGATCGTTGAGGAATCCGTAAGCGATGCGTCCGTCGTCGAGCGCGGTGCGGATCGAGTTTCGGTCGTGCCTGCGGAACACCTGATCGATCGCGGCCTCGACCTCGGCGCGGCCGGCGGCACGGTCGACGTTGCGCGGGTAGGCCTCGGCGAGTTCGGGCCGTGCCAGGACCTGGCAGCAGAACCGCTTCCACTCCCGATCGTTCTGGATCCCGATCAGCACGGAATCGCCGTCGCCCAGTTCGAACGCGCCGTAAGGGACGATGCTCGGATGGCCCAAGCCGACCCGCGGCCAGTTCTGGCCGAGTTGTTCGAACCGCAGCAGGGGTACCGCCATCCAGTCCGCCATCGTGTGGAACAGGGTGGCTTCGACACAACGGCCGGCGCCGGTGCGCCCGCGCTCGATGAGCGCCTCCAGGATGGCTGAGTAGGCATAGATCCCGGTCGCGAAATCGCAGATCGAGACACCGACGCGCCCCGGTTCGGCCGGTGAACCGGTGATCGAAGCGACACCGCTTTCGGCCTGGACCAGCAGGTCGTAGGCGCGCATCTCACGGTACGGCCCGCCCTCGCCGTAGCCTGAGATGTCGCAGGTGACGAGGCGGGCATGTCGGCGGCGCAGGTCCTTCGAGCCGAACCCTGCGCGGGCGGCGGCGCCCGGAGCCAGGTTCTGGACGAAGACGTCGGCCCGGGCGACGATCCGCTCGAGCAACTCGCGGTCCCCCTCGTCCTTGATGTCGATGACGATCGACTCCTTGCCCCGGTTGAGCCAGGCGAAGTAGGAGGAGATGCCGCCGGCCGCCCGGTCGTAGCCGCGGGCAAAGTCGCCGCCCTCGCGCTCCACCTTGATCACCCGGGAGCCGGCGTCGGCGAGCCGGCAGGTGGCCAGAGGCGCGGCCACTGCCTGCTCGATGGAAACGACAAGCGTGCCGTCGAGGGGTCGGGCGGCGGTCACGGCGTCAGCGCCAGGCGAAGACGGGCTGCTCGTAGTGGGCGACCCGCACGTCGTTGCCGCGGAGCACGACCTCGAGCATCTGGTAGACGATCGCCGCGGTCGGCGAGTGGACGAGACCGCCGCGGATCGGCATGGAGAGCACGGGGTTCTCGCTCTCCGGTATCTCCCGCAGCACCGGCACGTCCGGACGGTCCAGGTCGATCAGCGGGATCCGGTAGGCCCTGTAGACCTCGGCCGGATTTGGCTCGAGCTCGCGATAGTCGTCGCACCAGAAGACGACCGGCGTGATGACGAAGCCGGAGCGGGTGCCGAAATCGTCGAGCCGCCCCAGGACGGCAGAGGCGTCGAGGTCCAGGCCGACCTCTTCGTGGAGCTCGCGGAGCGCCGCCTGCTCGGGTGTCTCCGACTCGTCGATCCGGCCGCCCGGGAGGGCCCACTGGCCGCGGTGCCGCCGCAACCGTAGCGATCGCCGCGTCAGCAGGAAGCAGCCGCGGCCGCCCTGGTCGGGCAGCAGCGTAACGGCGACCGCGGCGTGCGCGTTGGCCGGCGCCGCGCCGGTGTGGCCGGAAGCCTCCGCGGCCCGCGCCGCGGCGGTTTCCGGGTCGAGCGCACGCTGCTCGAAGCGCCCCAGGTTCCGCTCGGCGTGCGCGAGGAGTTCCGCGCTGTGCCGTGCCGGGAAGCTCATTCGGCCGGGGACGTCTCCTCGCGGACCAACTCCAGGAACCGGCCCAGGGTGTCGAGCCGCTCGCTGACGGTGCCCCCGGCGGGGTTGAGACGCAGCGTGGTGACTCCGGCGTTCCGGTAGGCGCGGATGCGCTCCCGCACGCGGGCTTCGTCGCCGATCAGGGTGTTGCCGAGCACCATTTCGTCCGGAACCCGCGCCGCGGCTTCCTCCCGCTTGCCGGAGATCCAGAGAGCCTGCACCTCGCGGGCGGTTTCGATGAAGCCGGCGCGGCGGTAGGCGTCGTTGTAGAAGTTCGTCTGGGCCGAGCCCATCGCGCCCAGGGTGAAGGCCATCGCCGGCTTGCGGCGGGCGGCCATCCGCTCCAGGTCGTCGCCGAACTCGACGTCGCCGCCGACCTGAATGTCGATGTCTCCGAACGACCTGCCGGCGCGCTCGGCGCCGGCGCGCATCGACGGGAAGAAGGCGTCCGTGTGTTCCGGGATGAAGGACGTGCCCAGCCAGCCGTCGGCGACCTCGCCCGTGTACTCCAGGGACTTCGGACCGAGGGTGGCCAGGTAGATCGGCAGTTCGGGTCGCGGGGGCTGCGACATTCGGATTGCCTTGCCTTCGCCTCCCGGCCGGGGCAGGGTGTAGTGCTTGCCGTCGTATGCGACCTTCTCGCCCGACAGCGCGATCTTCAGGATGTCGACGTACTCGCGCAGGCGGCCCAGCGGCATGGCGAAGGGCACGCCGTGCAGGCCCTCGACGACCTGAGGGCCGCTGACGCCGAGGCCGAGCACGAAGCGGTCCTTCGAGATCGATGCCAGCGACATCGCGGTCATGGCGGTCATCGACGGCGCCCGCGCCGAGATCTGCATGATGCCGGTGCCGAGACGGACCCGCTCGGTTCGTCCGGCGAGAAAGGCGAGCGGAGTCACCGCGTCGGTGCCCCAGGCCTCGGCCGACCAGACGTCGTCGATGCCCATGCGGTCCGCCTCGACGACGTACTCCGCCAGGGCGTCCCAGTTCGTTCCGGAGGCGTACGCACTCCCTATGCCGATCGCTGTCCGCATCTCTCGTTGCTCCTTGTGTGTTCGGCTTGGCGGCGCTACTGAACGGCGGTGGCGCGGACGAAGTAGTTCTTGCGCACGTCCGGCCGCGGTTGCTGCGCCACGCGGCCGAACCGGGTGAGCACCAGGTCTTCGCCGTTCTTCGAGATCTGCCACGACTGTTCGATGTCCGCCTCGAAGGGGAACCGGATGGTGTAGGAGACGGAGAGCCTCTTCTTCCGCCACCTGGCCCGCACTTCCCGTGGGGTGCCGTTGTCGATATCGGGCACCGGGTTCGGCTTGTTGTCGGTGACGTAACGGACCGTGTTCGTTTGGGGCGTCGGCCAATCCCCTCGCCGACTCGTGAAGACCATCACGACGTCTTCTCCGTCCAGGCTGATCTCCACCTCGACATCGGCAGCGTTCGGCAGCCTCTGGTCGTGCCGGTGCGGCCAGTCGGCATCGCTCCGTTCGAGGTCCTTCTGCCAGATGCCGACGATCCGTTCGTCCTGAGCCGCTGCCGGGGCGGCGGCGAGTGTCGTCGCAGCGAAAGCGACGGTCAGGATGACGGCGAAGGCAGTGGAGGTCGAAGGTCTGCTGGCGATCGGTCTCATGGACATCTCCTCCTGGCTGGTTCTGTCCATCGTGGCGGCCTACGGGGATCGCCTGATCCTACAGGCCGCTGCCTTCTACGGCGCAAGCTCCTGGTCGCCGAGGAGGTCCGCGAAGTAGCGGATCGTCTTTTCGAGGCCGGCCTCCAGGTCTACCCGGGGCTCCCAGTCAAGCAGGCCGGTGGCTCGGCCGATGTCGGGCTGGCGCGTCTTCGGGTCGTCGACCGGCAGGGACTGGAACTCGATCTCGCTGCGGCTCCCGGTCAGGCTCCGGATCACGCGGGCGAACTCGAGCACGGTCATCTCGCGGGGGTTGCCCAGGTTGACCGGGTCGGTCTCTGAGGAGTTGAGAAGCCGCCAGACTCCTTCGACCAGGTCGTCGATGTAGCAGAAAGAACGCGTCTGGCTGCCGTCGCCGTAGACGGTCATCGGTCTGCCGGAGAGGGCCTGGCGGATGAAGTTCGGCACGACGCGGCCGTCGCGAAGCCGCATCCGCGGTCCGTAGGTGTTGAAGATGCGGACGATCCTGGTGTCCAGGCCGTGGATCCGGTGGTAGGCCATGACCATCGCTTCCGCGAAGCGCTTCGCCTCGTCGTAGACGCCGCGGGGACCGACCGGGTTCACGTTGCCCCAGTAGGACTCCGACTGCGGGTGGACCAGGGGATCGCCGTAGACCTCCGAGGTCGAGGCGAGCAGGTAGCGGGCACCGTGGTGCTTGGCCAGGCCGAGCGAGTTGTGGGTGCCGAGCGATCCCACCTTGAGCGTCTGGATCGGGAGCTCCAGGTAGTCGACCGGGCTTGCCGGCGAGGCGAAGTGGAGGACGTTATCGACGTCGGGGCCGACGTAGACCGGCTTGCTGACGTCGTGCTCGATCAGGGTGAAGCGCTCGTTGTCGCGCAGATGCTCGATGTTCGCCGGGCTGCCGGTGATGAAGTTGTCGACGCAGTAGACGCGGTGGCCCTCGGCGAGCAGCCGCTCGCAGAGATGGGAGCCGATGAAGCCGGCGCCGCCGGTGACGACGGAGAGCGGTTGGCTCACGAGGCCTTCACTCCCGGAACGATGGCGGCCGGAACGGCGTCGGCGCGCCCGAGCGAGGAGTATCTGAGGCCGGCGTCCGCCACGCGCTCAGGCTCGTAGAGATTGCGCAGATCGAGAATCTGCGGCTCGCGCAGCAACTGCCTCAGCCGCTCGAACTCGAGCGCCCGGAACTGGTTCCACTCGGTAAGGATGACCAGCAGGTCGGCGTCCTCGGCCACTTCGTACGGGTCGCTGCAGTAGACGGCCTCCGGGCGAATGCGGCGGGCGTTGTCCATCGCCGCCGGATCGTAGACCCGGACCGTCGCGCCCCGCGACAGGAGGTTCTCGAGCACGAACATGGCGGGAGATTCACGGATGTCGTCCGTGTTGGGCTTGAAGGACAGTCCCAGCAGCGCCACCTTCCGACCCTCGGGATTGCCGAGCACGGACTCGATCCTGGCGAGCATCCGTTCCTGGATTCGATGGTTGACCTGAAGCGTTGCTTCGACGATTTCGGCCCGGGCGCCGGCGTCGCGCGCCATGGACACCATGGCCCGCGTGTCCTTGGGAAAGCATGACCCGCCGAAGCCCGGCCCCGGGCGCAGGAACAGCGGTCCGATTCGGCGATCCAGGCCCATGCCATGGGCAACGACCTGGACATCGGCCCCGGTTCGCTCGCACAACTCCGCGACTTCGTTGATGAAGGAGATGCGGGTGGCCAGGAAGCTGTTGGAGGCGTACTTGATCATCTCCGCGGTCTCGACGTCGGTGACCACGATCGGCACGCCACGCGCGCGGAGCGGCGAGTAGATCTCGAGCATGATGTCGGTGGCGCGCTGGTCGCGGCTGCCGATGACCAGCCGGTCCGGGCGCATGAAGTCCTCGATCGCCGAGCCCTCGCGCAGAAACTCGGGGTTGCTGACCACGGAGAACGTGTGCCCGCGGCCGATGATCTCTTCGATCATTCGGCCGGTGCCGACCGGCACGGTGCTCTTGGTGACGATTGCCTTGTAGCTGTTGAGCCTTCCACCGATTGCCTGGGCCACCTCGCGCACGTAGCGGAGATCCGAAGAGCCGTCCTCGCGGGGCGGCGTGCCGACGGCGATGAAGACAGCTGTCGCGGCTTCAAGAGCCGGTCCCAGATCGGTCGTGAAGCTCAGGCGTCCGGCTTCCTCGTTCTTGGCGACCAGGGTCGCCAAGCCTGGCTCGTAGATCGGAATCCGGCCCGCCTGCAACTGGGCGATCTTCGTCTGATCCTGGTCGACGCAGACGACGTCCATGCCGAAGTCGGCGAGGCATGCACCCGTGACCAGGCCGACGTAGCCGGAGCCGACGACGCAAATTCTCATGCCAGCCTCGGCTTGCGTGTGGCGGTCATATCGTCCGGGCTGCGGATCGTCCGGGGGCGCGCTGCCGGTCGGCCATTGCCGGCCTCGCCCGGGGACGGTACGGCTGCTATGTTACAGGGATCGGAGCGTTCCGTTTTGCTCGGCTGCGGCCGGCGGCGCGAACGAGAACATGCGAAGGACCGACAGACGAAGGGCCACGGTGAGTCGATGAAGGGCGGACGAAGGCTGAGCAACGCGATCTCGACCCGCAAGTCGGTGGTTACCGCGCCGCGGCGCTTCAGCAAGGTGCAGCGCAACGAACCCTGCCCCTGCGGCAGCGGCAGGAAGTACAAGGACTGCTGCTTCAACAAGGGCGAGGCGTTCCTGCGAAAGCTGGAACGCCAGCGTTACAAGGAGCAGCTCAAGGTCGACGGAGCGCCCTGGTACGTTCGCTGGCTGACTTGAGTCCTCTGCCCTGGTTCGGATCCGCGGGCCTCCCCGAAAGACAGCGGGCTGCATGGAACGCCGCCGCTCCCGGGGTTCTCGAATAGCCTAGGGAAGGGCCATGGCGCGCCGCCGCGGCTTGCCGTCAAGAGGGCGCACCGTTGAGTTCGGGCGGGTCTGAGGTGGCTCTTGCGGCCTCGAATCGCCTTGACTAGGCTATGCGCCACTTTCCGGGTCGGCGCCTCGGTCCCTGCATCGATGAGGCGCTTCACACGCCGCGGGCACGCTGATCGTCTCGCGAAACGCTCGGAGCAACCAGGTTGCCCCGCGTTTCAGGAGGCGTGTTGCCCATGCAGTTCCCGGATCCGTCGGCGACGAAGATCGTTCGGCCGTCATCACTGTTTCTTCTGATTCTGAGTGTCGCGGGCGGCGCCGCGGCGCAGCAGCCCGGCGGCGGTGCTTCGCTTGGCTTGGCGGGCAGCGCGACGCTTGAAGGAGCGACCACCGACGTGGTCCCGGAGGCCGGCGTCGCTGGGCCCTTCGCGCCGGCGCCCGAAGGCGAAGACGTCGCGTTCGAGGTCTCCCTCGTGCCGGCGCCCGCGGCAGTCGTTGAGGTCAACGTGCTGGTCAGGGAGGAGGCCTTCTCCAACTGGCTGCCCGAAGCTTACAGAGGACGGCGGAAGGTGAGCGTCGACTCGAGCGGTACGGCGACCTACAGGATTCCCACGACCGACAACACGGTCTGGGACGGCGGCCCTGGCGGCGTTGTTGTCGAAGTCCTGGCTGGCGACGGCTACGTCGCGGGGAGAGCGGCGATCGCTGTTGGGGAGATTGCAGACGACGAGCCGGAGCCTCTGACACCGGTGGTGATCGTTTACGCCGGCGGCCAGGGGCAGGAGGGCCGGGTGGGCGCCGACTTCGTCGTGGAGGCCCGCCCGCTGCCGGCGACGGACCTGGACGTCGACCTCGGAGTGACGGAGACAGGCGCGGGGAACTTCGTGCCGCAGGCTGACGAGGGATTGAAGACGGCGACGATCTCGGGCGGCGTTCGGATAGGCAACTACACGATCGATCTTCGTGACAACGAAGTTGACGAGCCGGACGGCGAGGTGCAAGTGGCGCTCGTCGCCGGGCAGGGCTACACCCTGGGGCCCACGCGCGGCCGCTCGGCGCGAGTCGGCCTGGTTGACGACGAGCCGACCATGGTTACGGTGTCGTCCGCCGACGGCGCGGCTGTCACGGAGGGCGCGAGCGCGACGTTCACGATCGAGACCGGACGCCGGCTCATCTCTTCCGAGAGCTTGACGTTGACGCTGGCCACGACAGGCACGGCTGAGTACGCGGACGACTACGCCCTGTCCTCGTCCGACGCCGGCGTTGCCTTTGCCGGCGATGGACGGGCCGAGCTGACCCTTGTCGGCGGGCTGGCGCCGCGGCGGGTGACGGTAACGCTGGCAGCGCTCACGGACCGAAAGGTCGAGCCGGACGAGGACGTCGCGATCGGGATCCTGTCGATGGACGATGCGGCGCTCGGTGGCGGCGCCGAGGCGTCCGGTCTGGCGTCGTTCTCTCTCGTCGAGGTTCCTCCGCCTGTTCTCGTCACCTTCCCGGCCGACCTGACCCAGGACCGGGCGACGGCGGGTGATCTGCTGCTCTTTGTGCTGGAGGCGGACCCCGTTCCGTCGGAGGACCTCCATGTCCTCGTGGATGTGTCGGAAAGAGCGGGTTCGGATTTCGTGCCGCCCGGCGAGGAGGGGATGAGAACCGTAACGATCCCGGCGAATCTGGGCAGCGAGGGGTTGTACGTGCAGACGGAGGGTTTCGACGTCATCCAGCCGGACGGGGCGGTGAAGGCAACCGTGTTGAATTCCGCCGGCTACCTGCCGGGCGAGCCCGCCTCGGCCACCGTGATCCTCCGGGACGCTCTGCCGAGAGTCACCATCGCGCCCACTGCGGCGGATCCGGTCGAGGAGGGGAATCCGGCGAGCTTCACGCTGACCGCGACGCCCGTGCCGACGGGTCCTCTGACGGTGAACGTTCGGATCGGCGAGGACATCGGTCTTGGTCAGGACTACGTCGCGCCGTCGGAAGAGGGAAGGAGGACGGTTTCCCTGTCCGGCGGCACGGCCACCTTCACGGTGGACACGATGAATGACGACGAGGATTCCAACACCGGTCAGGACGAGTGGATCGGCAAGGTGATCGCGGCGGTGGAGCCCGGAGAGGGCTACAAGCCTGGCTATGCGTCCGGTGCCTTCGTCACGATGCACGACAACGAACGCACGATTGACTACGTGTTCTCGTCACTGGGCGTGGAAAGGGCCGAGCCGCTCGATAGGGTAGTGCAGGATTGGGGTCTGCCTGAAGACGGCGGCAGGGTGAATCTGCTGCTCGACATCGGTCCTCTGCTGCCTCCGGGTCACGACAGTCTGCCCGCCGGGCAGATTCTGGAATGGGGGTTCGATGTTCGGGGCGGCACGCTCGGCGCTGACCTGACGCTGGGTCTGAAGCCCGGCGAGTCGAGCCCCGGCGTGGATTGGCTCACCTCCGCTCCCTACAGTTCGTCGGTGCCCGGCGTGCGCTTCACGGGAGGGCCGGGTGTTCGCTTCGCCATGCTTGAAGCCGTGGCTGTGGACAACGACACGAAGCAGACGCCGCAGAGGCGGATCACTGTCAACGCTCTCCCGCCCCGGCCCCACAACCTTGACAGGTTGTTCGGCCGCGGGGGCGGCGCCCTTTCGTTGGTTGGATCGACGATCTCCATCGAGGACGACGAGAATCTGGGAGCGGTCACGGTCGGCTTCACTCGTGGCAGCTTTTCGCAAAGCGAGCAGATCATGCGCGAGCTACTTGCTCCAGTTCTCATCATTAGCCGGAGCCTGGCGCTACCGATCACGGTTCCTGTCCGCTTCACGGGCGACGAGGACCCGAGATTCACCGCCACCCCTGGGGTGCACTTCCATCCTCTGGCGAACCCTGTCCTCAGTTCCGGACGTCTGACGGATAGCTTCGATGTCCTGCTTCCTGACGATGACGAGGTCGGGCCGGCCAGAACATTCGGCATGACCATCGATTTCGATCAGCTCCGGCTGGACTATCCGGACTACGACTGGCAGCCTGGGGTTCACGCGAGCGCTGTCGTGACGATCCACAACAACGACCCGGTCCGGGTGGTCCTGTCCACGCCGGACGCGCAGGCCGAGGAGGGGAGCGCGACCGACGGGGCGGCGATCAACGTGGCCGTGGCGCCCGCGCTGAAGTCAGGCCAGACCGTGACCGTTCCCCTGATCTTTCGGGCGGGGCCGGATCCGTTGACGCCGCCCTTTACCGCCTTCACGGTCTCGCTTGTGGGCGATCCCGCCGGAGTCGCTTACGATGCGAGCGCGAGCGAGGTCATCTTCAGCGGGCCGGGCGCGAGCGAGGCAACCCTTGCCCTGACGGCGCCGAAAGACGGCAACTCCGACCATCAGCGATTTGTGGTCAGCATCCCGGCAACGACCAGTGGCGCCCCGGCTCTGGCGACGACAGGGATCGACATCGATCCGTTCCTGACGGCTGCCGTGGGCAGCCGCGAAGGCGACGGCGTCATCGACATCCGGGATCCGGAAGGTCCCAGGCAGCCCGAGGTTCGTCTGGAGGTTCTTGACGACAGTGTGCCGGAGGGGGAGTCCGTGATCGTCAAAGCGAGCCTCACGGAAGCGCTGTCCGTTGCCGTGACGATTCCCATCGTCCTGACCGCGGGCACGGCGGAGGACGGCGACTTCGGCGAACTCGCGTCCATCGAGATCGGCGCGAACCAGACAGTGGTGGCCGGGGTCGTCACGACCGTGGATGATGCGGATTCCGCCCACGAGACCTTCACGGTGGCGTTTGGGGATCTGCCCATCGAGGTCCTGAAGGGGAGTCCCGCCGAGGCCGGAGTGACGATCATCGACAGCACGCAACGGAAGGCTGTGGTCTCTTTCTCCTCCGCCGGGCAGCGAGCGAACGAACGGTCCGGCGGGCGGAACGTGAGGTTGCAGCTCGCTCCGCCGCCGGCAGCCGACGTCATGATTGGTTTCTCCCTGGGCGGCACGGCGGTGGAGGGCGAGGACTACTCGATCCCGGGCGTGTTGCCCGGATCGGGCGCGCTGCCGGTGCTGGCCGGCGAGGCCTGGGTCGACCTGCCGCTTCTGCTCGTGGCCGACCAGATGGACGAAGGCGATGAGACGGTGGTCGTCGTTCTCGGGGACAGCGATCACTATGGAGTCGGCGCCAACCGGGTCCACACGCTGACGATCACCGAAGGTGGCGGCGGTGGCGGCGGCGGCGGTGGTACGCCTCCGCCTGCTCCGCCCGAAACGCCCGATCCGACGCCGCCAACGCCGCCAACGCCGCCAACGCCGCCACCACCGCCCGCCGGTCCGCCGAAGGCCAGTTTCGTTCTGGCCGGGGTTCCGTGCCCGGACGATCTGTGCTCGGTCCGCACGGGAGAGCAGGTGATGCTCCAGGACACCAGCACGGGCGCCGTGGCGTCCCGCGTCTGGGAAACCGGTGACGGCGCCACCTCGGGCGCGGGCGTCTTCCACCACGCCTGGTCCGATCCGGGCTACTACCGGGTGACGCTCCGCGTCAGCGCGTCCGACGGCGCCACGGACGAGGCGCGACGCACCGTGCTGGTGCGTCCGGCCGCGCCCGCCGGAACCTGTACGCCGGGGACCGACGTCCTTTGCCTGCTGGACGAGCGTTATCGGGTCGAGGCCGTGTGGTGGGTCGAGGGCGGCGCCGGGAGGAAGGCAGCGGAGGTCGTCCGCGAAGGCACGAACGACTCCGGCGTGTTGCGGTTCTTCAGCGCGCAGAACTGGGAGATCCTGGTCAAGGTGCTGCACGGCTGCGCGATCAACCGTCACGTCTGGGTGTTCGCCGCCTCGACAACCGACCTCGGCTACGAGATCACCGTGACGGACACCGCGGGCGCCGACCCGCCGCGGGTCTATCGGAACGAACCGGGCATGCCCGCTCCGGCCATCAACGACTCGAGGGCCTTCCCGAACGGCTGCACACTCTGAACCCCGGCGGCCTGTCGCCAACGGGAGCCACGGACTGCTAGACCGGCGTCGGCTCCGCCCCGGCGTCGACCGCCGCGTCGTGGTCCTGCTTCGCCTTGAGAAGCTGCGGCATGATCAGGTCGATGTCGCGGTTGTCCCACATGCCGTCCTTGCTGAACTTCCGGATCACCTTGGGCTGCTGCATGATGCCGACCCAGCCGCGCATCACGTCGATGATCTGGGCGGTCATGTCCGCGCCCGCGTCGGATGCCAGCCAGGCGCAGACCGGCGCGATCTGATTCGGGCTCTGCTCCGGGGCGTCCTCGTCGATCTCCATGCCGCGGCCGGCTCGCAGCTCGGCCGTCATGCGCGTCGTCGCGCCCGGCGAGATCGTGTTCACGGTGCAGCGGTACTTGGCCAGCTCCAGGGCCAGAACCCGGGACAGACCGGCGATCCCCGCCTTGGCGGCGGCGTAGTTGGACTGGCCGAAGTTGCCGTAGAGGCCGGAGACGGACGAGAAGTTGATGATCCGGCAGTCCGGGCGGTTCGTCTCGCGGATGTAGCGGGCGAACGGCCGGCTGCAGCAGTAGTGGCCCTTCAGGTGGACGTCGAGCACGGCGTCCCAGTCGGTCTCTTCCAGGTTGAAGATCGTCCGGTCGCGCAGGATGCCGGCGTTGTTGACGAGGATGTCCAGACCGCCGAACGAGTCGATCGCCGTCTGAAAGATGTTCTGACCGCCCTCGACCGTGGCGACCGAGTCGTAGTTCGGAACCGCCGAACCGCCGGCGCTCCGGATCTCCTCGACCACCTCGTCGGCGATCCGTGAACCGCCGGTGCCGTCGGTCGCGCCGCCCAGGTCGTTGACCACGACATTGGCGCCCTCTTCCGCGAACTTGATCGCGATTCCCTTGCCGATGCCGCGGCCGGCGCCGGTAATGATCGCCGTTCTTCCGTCGAGAATTCCCATCTCTTCCTGTCTCCGTCGGTTGTTCCTGTGGTGGCCGGGGCCGGTACTTTACGCGACGATGGCCACGCCCTGGCTCACGGCCTCCTGACCCTCCGCGTTGAGGACCCGGAAGGCGACCTGGACCGCGCCGCTGTCGGCCTCGCCGGCGGGAGCGTGCTCCACCACGATCGAGGTGCCGGGTATGACCATCGCGCTGAATCGGCCATGGAGGCGCCTGAGCCGCCGGGGGTCGCCGCCGCCGTAGGCGCGCAGCACCTCGCGGCCGGCGAGAGCCCAGGTCGCCGTGCCGTGGAGGATGATGTCGGGCAGACCCGCGGCCAGCGCCACCTCGCGCTCCGTGTGGATCGGGTTCCAGATCCGGGCGCATTCCGTGTAGACGTGGGGCATCTCGCGCGGTACGAAGATCTCGCTTTGGCGCCGGCCGTTCTCGCCGAAGGCAAGCCGGGGAGTTTCGGGCGCCGGCTCCGTCTCGGCGTTGGGGCCGGTCGTGTCGACGCCGCGAAAGATCGAACGCGACCAGGAGGTGGTGACCGGCCGGCCCTCCCCGTCGACGGTGTCGAGCCGGGTGGTCAGGAGGACTCCGGCGCGGGTGCTCCGGATGCCGACGTAGCGGCCGCGCGTGGTCAGAGAGTCGCCGGGGCGGATCGGACGGTGGAAGTGGGAGTCCTGGCTGGCGTGGACGCCGCGCCTCAGTTCCTGCGGCTCGCCGCCCAGGAGATCCGACCCCCGGCCGCGGCTGACGACGGGCCACTCGAGCGAGACGCAGTACGAGGGCGGCGCCGCGACGCCGCCGTTTCGGGCGTCGTCGAACACGGCGTCGCAGGTGTCGCCGATGCCGGCCGCGTAGGCGAGCACCTCGCGGACGGTGACCTCCATCGTCGAGGGCGTGAGTTCGCTGCCGGCGGCGGCGGTCGACAGGGGCATCGCGTCGCGCGTCCGGGGCCGGTCAGTCGGGGGTGTCCGTGAGGCGGCGCTCGAGATCGTGAAGCCGGTTCTTCAGGTCATCGAGTTCGGCGCGGGTGGCGCTGCCGCCGTCCTCGCGCGTGGATGCGGCCGTGGGTGGAGGAGCCGGCGGCTCCTGAGCCTTGTCGCTTCGGCCGGCGCCGCCGCCTCTGCCGAACACTCCTTCCATCTGCCGCGTCATCTGGGTGTGCATCTCCTCCGCCATGGCGCGAGGGTCCCAGAGGCGCATCCAGGACGGGTCCGGCGCGAACGGGCTTCGCTGCATCGTTTCGCGGACCCGTTCGTAGACCTCGCCGGCGCTCTTCAGGTACCACTGGAAGAAGTCCCGGCCCGCCTGGTCCCGCGCCCGCACCAGGTCGCGGAGGAACTCGAGCGGCGGTCCGTGCTCGGGGTCCTTCGCGCCGTCGACGATGATCTGGGTCAGGACGTGGCGGGTGACGTCCTCTCCCGTCTTCGAGTCGACGACCTGGATGTCCCGTCCGCCGCGGACGAGTTCAGCGACGCCGTCGAGGTTCACGTAGCGGCTGCTGTGCGTGTCGTACAGCCGGCGGTTCTCGTACTTCTTGATGACGATCGGCGACGGCGACTTGCGGGAGCTACTCATGTCACGGGTGCCTGAATCAAGCCGCGAGGATTCGGTCATGCGGAGGGGGGTTGACACGGTGCAGCATATTGTGCAGCATTCTTGCTGCATTGCACAAGACGGGCGCTATCGAATGAAGCGACCGTCACCGTTGCAACCGTCGAAACAGGCTTGTAAGCCAAGACCATGTGGGCCATCCGGGCAACGGATCGTACCACTCAGGAGACCTCAGATGACGACCAGCACAACCACGGCGACGAAGAGCCCGAGCCAGGCCTGGCGCGGCCCGATGATCGATGCCAACAGGCAGGCGCTCGACTTCCAGAAGCGCGTGTTCGACACGAACTTCGACATGGTGGCTTCCATGCAGGAGCGCCGCGAAGAGGCGATCACCAAGTGGACCGAGAACTCCGAGCGGCTTCCGGCCGAGGCCAAGAGCCTGGTCCAGGAGTGGGTCCGGCTGTTCCAGGACGGCCGCAGTTCCTACCGCTCCGCGGTCGACGCGAGCTTCGGCCTGGCGAACAGCTACCTCGACTCGCTCACCGCGCAGGCGGAGGAGTCGGCGTAGGCTAGTCAGATGGCCGACGATCGCCCGCCTCCGCAGCCGCCTGCCGACCCCTTCGCCGCCTGGCGTGAGTGGGTCACCCAGTCCGAACACCAGATGAACAAGGTGTTCAACGACATGATGGGGACGGAGCAGTTCGCCCGCGCGTCGGGCGGCTGGGTCGAGGCGATGACCATGTTCCAGCAGACGATGAACGAGGGCGCGCAACGCTACTTCGAGGCGGTCAACCTGCCGACGCGGAACGACCTCAGCGAACTCGCGGAGCGCCTGACCGCGGTCGAGGAGAGGCTGTTGCGGATCGAGGGACTGCTCGCGGAGGCGATCGGCAGGAAGAGCGAGGCGAGCCCGGCGCCGCGGCCCGCCCGCACCCGCCGTCCGCCGTCCGAGCAGAAGGCGGCCGCCCGGGAAGACGGGCCGGCGTCGAAATGACGACGCCGGCCGCCGGCCCCTCGGCCCGCAGCGCAACGCCCGTACTGGACGCGACCGCAGGGGTCGCGAAGAGCGTGCGGCGAGAATTGCAGCGCACCTTCCGGCGGAGCGTCAAGGGCCTCGAGTACATCTCGACTGGCGATCCGGGAGTGGGCCTGACGCCGAAGGACACGGTTCACAGCCGGGGCACGCTCCGCCTGCACCACTACCGGACGCGGGTGGACGAGGTGTACCGGACACCGATCCTGCTGGTCATGTCCCTGATCAGCAAGCCCTACATTCTCGACCTGGCGCCGGGGCACAGCCTGATCGAGTTTCTGCTCGATCGCGGCTTCGACGTCTACATGATCGACTGGGGCACGCCCCGGCCGGAGGACAGCCGCCTGCGGCTCGAGGACTACGTGCTCGACTTCATTCCCGAGTGCGTGGAGGTCGTCCATGAGCGCAGCGGCGAGCCCGGCGTGTCGATCGTCGCCTACTGCATGGGCGGGCTCCTGGGCGCGCTCTACGCGGCGCTTCATCCCGACGCCTCGTCCGGCGGTCGGCTGCGCAACCTGGCCTGCTTCACGACGCCGGTCAACTACGACGGGATGGGGCTCTTCAGGACCTGGACGGATCCCGCTCACTTCGACGTCGACCGGATCGTCGACCGGCTGGGCAACGTCCCGCCGCAGATGCTCTACGCCTCGTTCAACGCCCTGCGTCCGGCGTCCCAGGTGGCGGGCCGGGTGCGGCTCTGGGACAACATGTGGAACGACGAGTTCGTCACCTCGTACCGCCGTCTCCAGCGCTGGGCCGCCGACCAGATCCCCTTCCCGGGCGAGTGCTTCCGCCAGACGACGAAGGAGCTCCAGCAGCAGAACCTGCTGATGAAGGGCGAGTTCCGGCTCGGCGGCCGGGTCGTCGACCTGTCGAACATCAAGGTTCCCTTCATCCACGTCGTCGCGGAGCACGACCACATCGTGCCGTACGAGGCGGCCCGCGACCTGGTCGGGATGGTCGGCTCCGAGGACAGGCAGGAACTCGTTCTGAAGGGCGGCCACGTCAGCCTGGTCGCCGGGGGGAACGCGGTGCGCCGTCTCTGGCCGCGCCTCGATGAGTGGCTGGCCGAGCGCTCGGTCTGAGAGGAAGGACGGGATGGCGGACGAGAAGAACCAGGTCGCAGGGAACAGCCCGCTGTCGATAGCGCCCGCCGACCGGGTCGCTCGGCGGCTGAACGCCCGCGAACTGACGGTGCGGCCCATGGACGCGGACGACCGGTCGGCCGTTCTCGCTTTCGCCGACGGTCTGCCGGACCACGATCTCCTGTTCCTGCGTCGCGACATCCGCGAGGCCGACGTGGTCGACGAGTGGATCGGCGAGATCGAGTCGGGCCAGATGACGACCTTGCTCGCCCTGGCGGACGGCGAGCTGATCGGCTACGCCTCGATCGACCGCAGCCAGTTGCAGTGGTCCTCCCACGTCGCCGAGATCCGGGTCGTGATCTCCGACTCCGCGCGTACCAGGGGCCTCGGCCGGCTGCTCGTCGAGCAGGCGTTCCAGGCGGCTGTCGCGGCCGGCATCGAGAAGGTCGTGGCGCGGATGACGCCGGACCAGAAGGGCGCCGTCGCGGCCTTCGAGGGGCTGGGCTTCCGCCCCGAGGGGCTGATGCGGAATCACGTCCGCGACCTGTCCGGCGAGAAGCACGACCTGCTCGTCATGGGGCTCGACATCGTCGCCCTGCACGGGACGCTGGAAGGCTACGGTCTCGACGAGGCAGTGGCCGCCGCCGATTGACACCGGGTGCGCCGGCGTCCTCGCCGGCATGAAGCGCGGTGCAGCGAAGCGGCGAGCCCGAGCCACCGGGTTGGCGGTACGATCCACCATTGCTGCTGCCCGCTGAACGCCCGAGGAGAAGGAACCCATGCGAGACAACGTCGGACTCATCCTGACCAAGCGCGCCTCCGTGTCGCCGGACATGGAGGGCTTCGTCGACGTCGAGACGGAGCGCCGCTTCACGTTCGCCGAGTGGAACCTGCGCTCGAACCGGACCGCCAACGCGCTCCGCGAACTCGGCGTCGGCAAGGGCGACCGCGTGGCGCTGCTGCTGATGAACAGCGTCGAGTACATGGAGACCTTCTTCGCGATCGCCAAGATCGGCGCCGTCTGCGTGCCGCTCAACTGGCGGCTGACGCCCGAGGAACTCTCCTTCATCATCCGTGACGCCGGCGCCGAGACGCTCGTCTTCGGCGACGAGTTCCAGGCCCAGGTGCTGGACCTGATCGCGCGCGGCGGCGGCGAGAACGGCACGAACGTGACGCGGTGGGTCCACGTCGGCCCGGACGAGCAGCGGCCCGACGGCTGCCTTTCGTACCTCGACGCGACGACGGCGGCGGGCGACGCGGAGCCCGGGATCGGGGCCGTGGACGACGACCTGCTCTACATCATGTACACCTCGGGCACGACCGGGCTGCCCAAGGGCGCCGTTCACACCCACGCGTCGGCGCTGTGGGCGGGCCTGACGATCATGGCCAGCGCCGACACCCGCTACGGCGACCGCTACCTCGTCTCGTTGCCCCTGTTTCACGTCGGCGCCCTGACCCCGGCCACAGGCAACGTCCACCGCGGCAGCACCAGCGTCGTTCTGCGCGCCTTCGACCCGGTGCGCACCTGGCAGTTGATCGACGAAGAGAAGATCGACGTCATGCTGAAGGTGCCGGCGATGCTCAACTTCATGCTCCAGGTCTACGATCCCGAGCGCTGCAGGCACGAGCGGCTCCGCTGGTGCATGAGCGGCGCGGCGCCGGTGCCGGTCAACCTGATCGAGGCCTACGACAAGCTGGGCATCGAGATCCACCAGGTCTACGGCCTGACCGAGACCTGCGGCCCGGCCTGCCTCATCTCGCCCGAGGACGCCATCCGCAAGGCCGGCTCGACCGGCAAGGCCTTCTTCCACACCTCCGTGCGCGTCGTCGATGGCGACGGCAACGACTGCGCCCCCGGCGAGGCCGGCGAGGTCCTGGTCGCCGGCCGCCACCTGATGAAGGAGTACTGGAACCGGCCGGAAGCCACGGCCGAGAGTCTCGTGGACGGCTGGTTCTACACCGGCGACGGCGCGGTGATGGACGAGGACGGCTTCGTCTACATCCAGGACCGGCTCAAGGACATGATCATCTCCGGCGGCGAGAACGTCTACCCCGCGGAGCTCGAAGAGGTCATCGGCCGCCACCCCAAGGTGCTCGAAGTCGGCGTCATCGGCCGCGAGAGCGAGAAGTGGGGCGAGTCCCCGGTCGCGATCGTCGTCCGCTCCGATGAGAACGTCGAAGGCGAGGAGATCCTCGAGTTCTGCCAGGACAAGCTGGCCCGCTTCAAGCAGCCGGTCGCCGTCCACTTCATCGACCAGTTGCCGCGCAACCCGTCCGGGAAGATCCTGAAGCGCCTGCTGCGCGAACAGTTCAACTGAGTCGGCGCCCCCAGCTCCGCATAGGAGAGGACAACATCACCCCGTTCGGGCTCGACATTCACCACCCGGTGTTCGTCGTCTCGGCGGCCGTGATCGTTCTGTTCGTCTTCGGCACGCTGGTCTTCCAGAGCCAGGCCGCGCGGTTCTTCAGCTGGCTGCTCCCGGCGATCATCGGCGCGTTCGACTGGTTCTTCCTGTCGGCCGGCAACGTCTTCGTTCTCTTCGCCCTGCTGCTCGTGTTCCTGCCGGTCGGCAGGGTGCGGCTGGGTGGCCCGGACGCCAGACCGGAGTTCTCCTACCTGGGGTGGTTCGGGATGCTGTTCGCCGCCGGCATGGGAATCGGCCTGATGTACTTCGGCGTTTCGGAACCGCTGTCCCACTTCGGCGCCGCCCTGGACGGGCCGATGATGGACGGCGAGGGCCTGCGCAGCGACGCCGCGCCGCTGGGAGGCGCCGCCGGTAACGCGATGGCCGCGCGCGACCTCGCGATGGCGGCGACGATCTACCACTGGGGCCTGCACCCGTGGGCGATCTACGCCGTGGTCGCCCTGGCGCTGGCGTTCTTCGCCTACAACCATGGCCTGCCGCTTACCCTGCGCTCGGCCTTCTACCCGATTCTCGGCGACCGCGTGCGCGGCTGGTGGGGACACCTGATCGACGTCCTCGCCGTGTTCGCCACCCTGTTCGGCCTGGCGACGTCGCTTGGGCTGGGGACCACCCAGGCCCTGGCCGGGTTCAACCTGCTCTACGGCTGGGGTACGGGCGGTCTGGCCGCCGTGGTGCTGATCGGAGTCATCACGTTGCTCGCCGTCGTTTCGGTCGTGCGCGGCCTCGACCGCGGCATCAAGGTGCTGTCGGGGGTCAACATGACGCTCGCCCTGGCCCTGCTGCTAGCGGTCATCGCGATCGGCCCGACCGGCGAGATTCTGGTCACCGCCGCCAGGGGTGCGTTGGCCTACGCCTCGAACTTCGTGCCCCTGGCAATGCCGCTCGGCCGCGAGGACACGGCTTTCTCGCATGACTGGACCACGTTCTACTGGGCCTGGTGGGTGTCCTGGTCGCCGTTCGTCGGCATGTTCATCGCCCGAGTCTCCCGCGGCCGAACCGTGCGCGAGTTCGTCGTGTGCGTGATTCTCATCCCGACCCTGCTGTCGATCGTCTGGATGGCGGCCTTCGGCGGCACGGCGATCTCCCAGACGATCGCGGACAGCACGGCGCCGGTAGCGTCCGCGGCCCAGGAGGTCATGCTCTTCCGGATGGTCGAGCAGTTCCCGTTCAGTCCGGTTCTGTCGCTCGTCGGCATCGTCCTGGTGCTGGTGTTCTTCGTCACCTCGTCCGACTCCGGTTCGCTCGTCATCGACACGATCACCGCGGGCGGCAAGGAAGACGTGCCGACCAGCCAGCGGGTCTTCTGGGCCACGCTTGAAGGCGTCGTCGCCGGGGTCCTGCTCGTCGTCGGCGGCACGGGCGCACTCGACGCCCTGCGGGCCATGACCGTGTCGACGGGCCTGCCGTTCACCCTGGTGCTGCTGGCGATGTGCTACTGCATCTGGGTCGGTCTGTGGGCCGCGGTGCGGGAGAGGAGGCGCGTCTGACGGCCCTGTGCAAGTCGCCAAGGCAGTCGTTGGTTGTTCGAGTGCACACCGTGTACATTTCGCCAGTACTGGCCAAGCTCCGTGGCGGCCAGTGTCCGCGTCGTACGGACCTAGTCTTCAGAAACCGCCCCAAAGTCCCCACCGATGCGCTACCGCGAGGAGCTTCCGCCAGGGTGTCCACCCGATGACGCCGACGAGGTCGAGGGGCCTCGCTCGATGTTCCGGCTCGTTCGGACGATTCCACCGACCGAAGACGACTTCAGATCCCAGCGAGCCGAGAAACCTGATCAAGTGTTTGCCGGTGTGACCGAGTGCCAAGTCCGCGGCCTGTCGGTCCATGCGGATCGCGCCGACTCCGAGCGGGTGCTGAAACTGCCGAAGATGAAAGGACGCCACGTCTGTAGACTGTCGTTGACGGCCGGGGCGGGTCGGGTTCAGCAGACCGGGCAGCGCTCCCATCACACTTGGTGGCCGTTCGCTGATTACGACGTGTTGGCCTGTTGCGACGGTGACGTGCGATGAAGACCATCACCCACGAGGCGACCCTGTTCTGGTACGACGGGCCCCAGGTGTTCGAGGCGCGCGATGCGATCGGTGGCCACTACGTGGCGGTAGCCGTAGAACAACCACCCGGCGTGAGCCGCCATGTCGTCGTGGGTCTACCGCCGGTGGAGCTGCACCGGCTCCGAGCCGGTGCGCTCGATCTGCGAGCGTGCCTGGTCGAGGCTGGTGCCGAGGAGTGGCACTTGACCCCTGTCGACGCGGATTTGGCGGAGCCGGTTCCGCTCGACCTCCAAGCGGGCTCCCTTGAGGAGACGGGATTATTGCCGGACGAGGGCTTCTTTCTTCATCCCGATTCTCCGGACGAGTCGACGCTCGTCGAATCCCGGGCGCGCAACAGGCTGGTGATGGAACTGGCGGCCGAGCCTCCGGAGGCTGCCACCGAACATCGCATTCGACTCGATACGTACCTTGAGATTCTCGGCGAGGTCCAGACCCTGGTCAGGCATGCGTACAGGTCGGCGTGGCGGAAGCTGTCCAAGGACTATCGCGGCATGCTGGACCAGGACACGGGCCCCATGCTGGATGTTGTCGTTCCAGCGTCTGGCGGCTCGTTTCGAGTGCTTCTCGAGGCGACCCAGGCACCTAATCTGATTGGAGAGAGCGAGCTCGCCCGTGCCCTACGGCGGGTTGATGCGTTGTTCGAGGAAGTGGGGGAACCTGACAGGGCACTTGCGACGGTGCGGGAGCACAGGGGCCACTTCGCGGGCTCTTATCTGAGGCTGCTCCGCGTTCTGGCAGAGCGCGAGACCAGCCTTCGGTACTCGTGGGCGGAGCCATCCGCAGACGGCGCATCACACCGTTCGGTGACCTCAGCGGAGGCCGATCGACTCGTTCATGTGCTCTCCGAGGTTTCGAACCTGAGCACGGAGTCCGTCGAGTTGGTAGGCGATTTCGAGAAGTTCAACCGCGCTTCGGGTCTATGGGGGTTGCTCACGGAGGCAGGCAAAGTGCAGGGGAGGATCCGCGATGGCGGCCCGAGCTTGGACGGTTTGGAAGTCGGTGGCCGCTACAGATTCTCCTGCGTTGAAGAGATCGACCGGACCGAGGGTACTGGGCGAGAGAGAAGAACACTGTACTTGGAAGGGCACGATCCAGTCTGAAGGTGCTGGTCGGCGAACCGAGCCGCTTGCCGGCAGTTCGGCGTCACTGCTATGACGGAAGAGAGGCCGTGGGCGCGCCGTTGTTCCGGCTTCAGCCGCGATCCAGTAGGTCCCCCAACGATCGCAGGTTCGTGCAGCCGGGATCAGCGTCGCTACGTTCATCCTCGTCTGCGTCCCACTCCGCCGGCTGAAACAGCGGGTTCCCCGGCGACCACAGCTCCACGCTCTCGGAATGCTCTTCGTAGTACGCCGGGTCGGTCGTCACCCGGAGCGCTTCCTTCATGCCCGGCGCGAGCAGGCTGTACTCGCGGGCGCCCATTGCGCCGACCTCGACGCCGGGCGACATGAGGTCGGGCCGCGAGATGACGCGGTCGAGGTCGGCCATAGTCACGGGCGACTCTGGAAGCACGGGCATCTCCAAGTCCTCGTCGAGTACCTCGTCGAGATCGAAGCCGGCGCTCTCGGCCTCCTCTACGCGGTGCTGGAGTCGGTTGGCGAGAGACTGGGATGCGTCGCGGCCGGCGAGCACCTCCCCCGTGATCGTGCGCGGCAGTTCCGCCAGGATCGGTTGCAGGCGGCCGACGACGGCCTCGAACAGGCCGATTCGGTCGCGCAGCGCCTGGTACACGTCCGTCTCCACGGTGTCTTCGTAGTGCAGGTTGACGATCTGGATCGTCGCGCTCTGCTGGCCTAGCCGATCTATGCGGCCGATGCGCTGCTCGACGCGCATCGGGTTCCACGGCATGTCGTAGTTGACGAGAGCGCCGCAGAACTGAAAGTTCAGGCCCTCCGATGCCGCGTCGGTGCATAGCAGGATGTCGGCGTCGCCGTCCCGGAAGCGTCGCTTGACTTCGTCGCGGTCGATCTTGCGCCAGTCGCCGCCGCCGGTTGGCGCTTCGCCGCCGCGGCCCGAGTAACACATCAGTCTGGCCGCGCCCCGGTCGGCGCCGAGCGACTCGCGCAGGAAGTCCATCGTGTCGGTGTACTGGGTGAACACCATGACCTGCGCGTAGCCGTCGTCGCGGAGGCGGCCGAGTTCGGCCTTGAGCGCGGCGAGCTTGCTGTCGGGCGGGAGCCGCCGCGCCCTGCGGAGAAGGTCCGCGATGGCGCCTTGTTCCTCGGCCTGCAGGACGGCGCGCTCCTGCTCGGCCAGCTCGTCGGCGTCCCAGTTCTCGGTGCGGATCTCGTCCTCGAAGGCGTCCTCGTCCAGGCTGGTACGACGTTCGCGGCCGGCGTCCTTGGAGGCTTCCAGTCGGTCCTGGAGCGTGTTGCGGAGGGCCTGGAAGCTGCTCGCCAAGCGGCGGCGATAGGTGGTCATCACGAAGCCGACCGCGTTCCGGTCGCGGGCCTCGGCCCGGTTGTAGGTGCTGGAGATGTACTCCCCGACGGCTTCGTAGAGCTCTCGTTCCTCGGCGCTCATCGACACCATGCGGTCCTCGACGCGCCGAGCCGCGATTGCCGCGTCGACCATGCCGTGTTCCCTGTACTTCCGCAGCAGTTTGCGGGTGTGGCGCGAGACTCTGTGCCGGATGGGGGTGTTCGCTCGGGCGACGGCCACGGCGGCTCTTCGCTCCGGCGCCTCCAGCCGCCGCCGGGCGATGGATGAGGGGCTCCTCAGGGCTCTAAGCATCTTGCCGGCGCCGAGCGAACGAAGGCCGGAAGCGCGCTCCGCCACGGCACTCTCGGTGGCGCCGTAGCGAGCTTCGACCGCCCGGAACATCTCCGCGATCCGGTTCAGAGCCTCGTGTGACGGGTTCGGCGCTTCGACATCCTCGAAGAACTTCAGAAACCGCTCCTGGGTCCATTCGGGCGGCAGGCCGAGAAGAGACAGCAGATCCCAGACCTCCACCGGATGGACCTGCATCGGCGTGGCGGTCAGCAGGACCAGTCCTTCGGTCTTGTGCGCGATCCCCTGGAGCAAGCGGAGCATCGCGTTCGGCCGCTGCCTCCCCTGGCTGCTGCCGACCTCACGGCGGCGAGCGTGGTGGGCCTCGTCCACGACGACCATGTCCCACCGCTCGGCATCTTCGAGCAGGCTCCGCGCGCGGTCGCTCCGGCGCATCAGATGGCTCGACACGATGACGGCGGGTTCCCGGTGCCAGTCGTTCCGGCCGACGTCGCGTTCGTTCGCGCCGCGGAGAGCCGGCGAGGGGTAGCGCACGATCCGCCGCCCGTCGTAGATCGGCCAGTTCAGGTTGAACTTCTCCCGCAGCTCGATCTGCCACTGCCGGCACACCGCTTTGGGCGCGAGGATGAGAATGCGCTTCGCGCGCCCGGCCAGCCAGGCCTGCCGGAGGAGCATGCCTGTCTGGATCGTCTTGCCCAGCCCCACCTCGTCGGCGATAAGCAGGCGCGGAGGCCAGTCAGCGTAGAGCCTCTCGAAGGCCCGGACCTGATGCGGCCAAGGAGTGACTGCCGCGGTGGTTTCACCGACCCGCCGGCCGCCACCGGGCAGGGAGGGTGCCTGCTCGATGAAGGACCACACCCGGTCCCGCAGGTCCGGCGTCGGTTGGGCCGGCGACACCGACTCTTCGGCGACGGGAGCGGGCGGCGGTTCGTCGGGCGGCGTCGTCGCCTCGGCGCGCTTTAACCGGGCGGGTTTGTCTCTCTCCGGCATGAAACGCAGCAAATCCCGGCGCGCGGCCTCCGGCGCCTCCAGCACCACGACATGGGGCGATTCGTCGGCCCACAGGCGGTCGAAGTTCGCCTGCTCCCGCTGCACCCGCTCGGGCTCGGAGCCTTCGCCCCAACTCTTGTAGACACTGATGCTCTCCCAGTTCTGGCGCCAACCTGCCGCGGTTTCGTTGAGGCTGCCGGTCCAGGCGATCCGGTCGCCGACCCGGTCCTCGATCACGCCCGACTTCTCATGGAAGATCCCGTCGGACGGGATCGGCCGCCGATTGGCATTGCAGGGGACGGCAACCTTCACTTCGAGGTGGCCGCCCGCGACCATCCAGGCGAGCAGTTCCAGGGCGTCGGCCGACTCCTGGTCGGTGGGTTCAAGCGGTATGCTGCCGATACGCTGCTCGACCATGTCCCGCAGGCTCTCTCCGCGTTCGATCGCCTCGATCTCGGGCGGATCGAGGGTGCAGCCCACGAGCAGCCTCATGCGCCCGGCGTTGCGGACGAGCCCCTCGATGCCTCGCGCCGCCAGGGTTAGCGCGCCGGCCTTGAAGTAGCCGGTCAGGCGGTCGTAGCAGGCCGCGTCCTCAAGCGCCGGGATATAGAAGACGCGAACTAGGTCGCCGTCCTCCGGCGTGTACTTAAGCCGCCAGTCGTGATCCGAGAGCATGGACTCAGTCGGCGTCTTGCTGCCAGATCGCGATCTGTTCCGGTTCGTCGATGCGGTCCGCGAAGGCGAACCGCCGGAGATTGTAGAGGGCCTCGAAATCACTGCTGGACGCGGCGATCTCGCCCTTCAGCGCGACGCCGGTGAACGTCGCGGAAACCGGGAGCACCTCGAGCACGGCCTCGAACGCGGCGAGGAAGAGCGGATCGTCGTCGATCAGCGCCCGCTCGAGCAGGTCGCGCGCCTCTTCCAGCGACCGGTTCCGCGCCATGTGGGCGGCGTGGTGAAGAGCGTCGATCATTCCCAAGGCGCCGTCCGCGGGTCCCAGAGCGCCGCGAGCCGCGCGCTTCTCGCTGTCCCAGAGTTGAACGTTGGCGCCCTTCTTCAGCGCCAGTCTGCCGACGATCTCGCGGTCGAGGTCGGCGCCGGTGGCGCGGGCAAGCCGCAGGGCCTCGTCGTACGAGAACACAGGAGCCTTGAAGGCGTCCCAGGCCAGAACGAAGAAGGCGGTCGCCGGGTCGAGGTCGACGTTCGCCTTCAGATGAGTCAACTGCTCCAGCCGCCACCGCTTCACTTCGCGCCGGGCGACGTCGAGCGCGTCCTCGGGCGTCACGGCGTAGGGGTCGTGTTCTTCCAGTTGGAGCGTTGTCTGGCGCCCTCGCCGCCTGGCGCTGGCGGGCTGTTCCCGGGGAGTGCCGCGCCGCAGTGGCCAGTGTTCGGAGAACCGCTGCAATGCCGGGCCGAAGCAGGCGAGGTACAGGTCGACGCCGCCGATTCCGGCCTCCTGAAACTCGCCGACCCGGGCTCGGACCGCCTTGGCGACTTCGGGTTCCACGTCTTCCCAGTAGGTTGCGCCGTCGCGGAGTTCCACCGCCTGCCGGTCGTCGGGTGGCCGACAGACGAGGAAGATCGTGCTCTTGGCTGCCGCCTTGTCCTTGATGTGCAGGCTGCCGCCGGCCTCCGTGTTGATCGGCCAGGAGGCCGTGATCCGGAATCCGGCCGTCATCAGACCGGTGGTCAAGGCGTCTCAGGCACCGGTCGCCTTGTGGGTGAACATCAAGGTCATGATGCCGTCAGGCTTCAGGACTCGCCGACACTCCTTGAAGATCGCCGCCATCCGCTCCTGGTAGTCGCGGCCAGCCAGCGCCTTCGCGCCCTTCTGGCCCTGGAACCGCGCCCGATTAGCGACCGCCTCGTTGTCCTTGTCCGTCAGTTGGCGGCGAAACAACTCCGGGAACACGTGCCCGGCGGTGCGCTTGAGCCAGACGTAGAAGAAGTCGGAGAGTTCGGCGTACATCACGTTGTCGTAGTAGGGCGGGTCCATGACGACGACGTCGATGGAGGCGTCCTCGATGTGGTCTAGGCTGTCGGCTGGTTTGCACGTGATCGTGGTTGGCGGGCGTTCTCTCTCGGCATTGGCCACAGGGAACGACTGGCGAGCGAACAGGGGGCCGTCTTCCAAACCGTGGTCCGGATCGACTAGTTGGGCCAGTTCCCTGATGCACTTGGTCGTCTTCGCGATGGCCCAGTCGTAGCCGACGCCGGCGACCAGCGGTGCCATCTCCGCGTAGGACTAGACGAAGGCGAAGTCGTGCCGGTCGAATATCGAACGCACTCGGCCCGTCGTGTTGTCCCAGCGCCCAGCCCGGTTGTTGTAGTTCAGCAGCGTGTCGAGCGTCAAAGCCAAGTAACCGTAGGCTGCTTTCTGGGTCTCGTCGAGTGACTTGGCCGAGCGGTCCGCTTCGAGCATCTCGCTGAAGACCTCGACGCTTGTGCCGTGGCAGAGCAACTGCCGGGGCGAGAACAGATCGCGCCATCGTCTCATCCCGTACCGGTGAGGCTCAGCCGTCTTGACTCCGTCGGGGATCCGCTCGTTCGGCACGATGTCGAACGCCTCCCATACCGGCGTCTTTTCAGCCAGACGGCTGACGATCTCCGCCGAGTTGTCGTCCTCGGGCCGCGGCGCCCGGTAACCGCGCACCCACTTCTCGCGGATCTTCCCGGTCTTCGTCCGCGTCTCGACCCGCCGTTTACAGACGACGGCGTAGAGCTGTTCGCCCATGCGGCCAGCCTGCGCCTGCTCCTTGATCTCGTCGCCGTCGATCACCCGGCCGCAGTCGGGGAACGGGCACGTCCCATCCCCTCGCGCGACCGTCCCGGCGGACTGCTCGCCGGCCGACTCCACGATCTCGAACGAGCAGACCCGGCCCGCGGTTCCGGGACCGCCGGCAACTTCTGGTCGAAGCCGCACGCCCGTTCCGTCGGGCGCGAGCCGCCAGTTAGGCGAGAGCGGCACGAGGCCTTCGCAGTAGGGGCAGGAGACGGTGCGAGCCCAGAGGTAGCCGTCCGGGCGGCAATCGACTTCAGGTTCAATCGGGAAGATCCCCGCGAGCCGTTGACGTACTTCATTCGCGAGCGTCTCTCCGAGTGCGTGGAAGCGCTCCAGGAGAGAGTTGCCGTACTCGTTCGGCCACTCAAGAGTTGCTCGAGTAACGAGAACTGCGACCGCATTTAAGTCGTTCGCCACGGTTGGGAGCCCAAGGCGGACTGACTCGAACGGAACGCTCCCGCCGCCGGCGGTCGGGTCGAGAATCTGTGGCAAGTCCCCAAGACTCTGGCCGATCCGTTGTCTCTCGCTGCTTGATGGTGTGTAGCCGAAAGCGCGTGGGTAGCCGTATGCGGCGGCTCCGAGCCGTGTACCGCTTCGCGTCGCAGCCGCGATTCGCTTGCGGGCTTCTACAGGATCGCCGTGAATCCCAAGTGCGTGAAGGAAGTAACCGCGGTCCGTGTCCTCCGGGAGCAGCGAGGCGAGCACCGCGGCGCGCGAAGCGACCAGGGGACGCCGGGCCCACCACACGTGCAAGCGGTTCGGCGCAGGAAACGGCGTCATCGGAGTCCGTTCCCGAAGGCTCTCGATCCCCAGTTCGGTTATCGGCAGCCACCGTTCGATCAGGCGCACGTCGGCCATCCTTCAGATCCACTCCTGCGGCTGCCGTGCGAGGATGCGCTCGCCCGCCGGCCCGAAGTAGGAACGGGACGTGGTGAAGAACGGTGCGAGTCGGCCGCGTTCGTCCGGCGTCAGGACGGTCCGGACCCAGGTGGTCATCCCGGGCTCGTTCAGGACGTCAGCGGAGACCTCCACTAGATCGTCCCACAGCCTACGCCGAGCGTGGCGAAGCCGGTTCGCGTTCAGGTTGAGCGTCTCAATGGAGCGTCTGGCGTCTTCCGCCATAAGGCCAGTGGCGGAACAGGCCTTGTCGTCTGGCTGGATGAACCCGTCTTCCCGCACCTTGAGGATGGCGAGTGCCGGCGGAAGCTCCCGGGGGTCCAGGAACCCGCCCCACCATTGAGCGGCCTTGGCTTGGCCGCAGCTCTCGTTGCTTCCTCGGCTGCGCCTGGGCTCGTTGGCGGCAGGAACGGGCCCGGTGCGACCCCTTCGGGGACCGCCGACTCCGAGGCAGCAGGCGACCAGGTTCGAGATGTCGAGCTCCAGGGCTCTGCCCCGCGCCTTCTCGCTGCGCGGCACGACATGCTCGACCTGCCGGCGTTGAGCCGAGATCGAGGTCTCGCAGTAGGCGCAGAGGCCATGCTGGTTGGAAGTCCACGCCTCTACGAGTTCGCGGTACGCAGTGCCGGAGTCGTGGGATCGGAACTCGTCCCAGTACGCCTCGTCGCCAACAAGGCACAAGTAGTCCGCGAGCCCCCGCGGGGGCTCGTCGATCGCCCGGACCGCTTTCACTCGGACTCTGCCATCCGCTGGAGCATCTTCCGCTGGCGGATCTCCAGGTCTGCCCGGTTGAGCGCTTGGTCGTCGGGCGATTCGCCTTCCAGCTTCGCTCGCAACGCCAGAGCTTCCTCCGACTCTCCCTGATCGCTGCTCACCAGGCGGCGGTATGCGTTGAGCGCCGTCGTGTACCAGTTGTCCGGCCGTTCGTCGACGCCCATCACGGTGCTCAGGACGTCCCCCGCCTCCAGGCCGAACGTGCTCGCCGCCGGCGCTTTGGCCACGATACGCCCGTCGTCGTCGACCAACTCCAGAATGTGCTTCGGCTCTACCGTGGTGAGCACGGGGGAACTGTGCGTGGAGACGATGAACTGCACGTTGGGGAACGTTCGGCGAAGGTCGCCCAGGATCCGCTGCTGCCAGGAGGGGTGGAGATGCAGTTCAACCTCGTCGATCAGGACCACCGCTTCAGATTGAAGCGGATCTTCGAGATGCGGATTGCCCTGTGCCATTCGCCGCGCGAGGTCGGCTGCGAGGGTCAACACGGCGCGACAGCCTCCGCTCAGTTGGTTGATTGTCAGGTCTTCTGACCGACCCGAGTCATGCTCAAGGGTCACCACGAAGCGAAGGGGGTTTGCCTCGATTCTCGGGTCGTCAACGCCGCCGACCATGGACGAGATGGCGGTTCGTACGGCTCGAAGTTCGCGCGACGTGCTCTCCTGGCTCACCGCCGTTCCTTTGGCGGCGAGCCTTCGCAGTGCCCGGAGTTCTTCGTTCTCCTTGGCGTAGAACCACTGGAAGAAGTGCCGGAAGTCAGTTCGCGCGGAGAGCGCCCCGTGCCAGGCATCCACTCGGTCGAACCCCTTCTCGAAGCCGCGCCGTCGCTGAGGCACGTCGAGGACCACCCGGTCCGTGTCGTAGTAGGCCCCGATGGGCAGGTCCCGGGGTTCCGCCTCGTCGAGCGTCAGGCCAGCCTCGAACAAGAGTGCTCCCAGCCGTCTACCTGGGCCGTGCTTCTTCTCCGAGATTCGGGCAAACTGCCGCCCGGTCTCTTCGCGTTGCCACGACATGCCGTCGGTCGTCGTCACGGCGACGCGCATCGATTGAGGGCCGCCCCGGCGGTCGGTCTTCAGGAACCGAACGCGGTCGTCCTTCGGCCGCAAGAAGTTCTGGATCGTGCCCAGTCCCATGGCGATCCCGCTGAGGACGCTCGTCTTTCCGCACCCGTTCACGCCGAACAGGACGGTGAGCTCCGGGTCAGGCTCAAGCACCAAGCGCTCGATGGCCCGGTAGTTCTCGATTTCGACGGAGGTGAGTTTCATGCCCGTTCTCTGGTGGAGCGCGTCGCCCGGGGCTGCCCGAGGCCTGTCTTAGCGGCGGGCCGGGACGCTACCTGTTGCTGCCGGCGGGCGCGGCGAGGTTGGTGTGAGACGTTCCGCGTTGCAACTCTTCGGTCGAGGACCGTCCAGTAGCTCGCGAGTAGCGGCGCGGTGGAGAACCAAGTCACTGTGTGCGGAGAATAGCGGCTGTTCGGTGTTCAGCGGTTCTGCGTGGCAGACTCGGTCTGCTAATGCCGCTAGTGGAGGGGATGCGGATGGCCGACACGTTGACGCCGGCGGCGCGCAGCGCTCTGATGGGCCGGATTCGGGGCAGGGACACTGGGCCCGAACTGGCCGTGCGGCGCGCGTTGCACGTCTTGGGTTACAGGTTTCGCACCCACGCCAGGGGAGTTCCTGGCCGGCCCGACATCGTCTTCTCTAAGCGCCGGGCCGCGGTGTTCGTCCACGGGTGCTACTGGCATCGGCACGGTTGCTCCAAGACCTACACGCCCAAGTCGCGCCGCGGCTTCTGGGAGAAGAAGTTCGCGGCGAACGTCGAGCGGGACGGCCGCGTTCGAGAGGCGTTGACGCGGGACGGCTGGCGGGTCTTCGTCGCGTGGGAGTGCGAGATCGAAAGCGACCCGACACTGGTGGAGCGGCTGACGGCGTTCCTGGGTCCGCCACGTATGCCGTAGGCGCTTCGTGGGCTCGCCCGGCGGTCCCGGCCGTTCCGTGGGCTGATACGCTCCGTCGCCACGGCCAACGGCCGTTCGCCCGCGAACGACGGAACCGGGGGAGACATGATCCGCGCCTTCGACATGTTCTGCGGCCTGGGCGGAAGCAGTCGTGGCGCGGCTGCCGCTGGTGCGACCGTCGTCGGCGGCATTGACGCTTGGCCCCTGGCGACCGAGGTCTTCTCCCGGAACTTCCCCTCGGCAACGGTCTTTGCGTCCAAGACCCAGGACCAGGATCCGGTGCACGTCGTGGCCGAAGTCGGTGCTGTAGACCTGCTCCTCGCTTCCCCCGAGTGCACGAGCCACAGTTGCGCCCGTGGGTCCCGGCCCCGCTGCGAGGACAGCAGGAACACTGCCTTCGAGGTTGTCCGTTATGCGAGAGCGATGGAACCCCGATGGGTTGTAGTGGAGAACGTGGTCAACATGCGGCGATGGCCTAGGTACGAGGAGTTCCTGGCCGATCTGCGACGAGCGGGCTATCGGGTGGTGGAGCATGTGCTCGACGCGGCCGACTTCGGCGTGCGGCAGCGGCGGCGAAGGCTGTTCCTCCTGTGCGACCGAGATGCGGACCCACCGAGGCGTATCTCGAAGCGGCCAGGGCGTAAGCCTTCCGCCCGTGGGATTCTGGGTGCGCCGGGTAGCTGGCGGTGCCTACCGCTCAAGAAACCCGGAAGGGCGAAGGCCACGCTCGCGCGAGCCGAGCGCGCGGTAAAGGCGTTGGGTACGGACGAGTCTTTCCTGATCGTCTACTACGGAAACGACGGAGCGGGAGGCTGGCAGCCCCTCACTGTGCCGCTTCGGACCGTGACCACGCTTGATCGGTTCGGTCTGTGCGAGCCTGGCCCGGAGGGTCTCACGTTGCGGATGCTCCAGCCGGCAGAGTTGGCGCGAGCGATGGGGTTCGGCGAGGAATTGATCCTGGACCTTGGTTCCCGGCGGGACCGGATCAAGTTGCTCGGGAACTGTGTCTGCCCTCCGGTGATGGAAGCGGCGGTCGCGGCCTTGATCGGCGAGGCGGGGGCGGTTGGGGCACCTGCCGTTTCCCGCGTCACGCCTGCGCTTGCAGAAGCTGAGAATGGAGATTCGGCGGTCGACGAGTTACTTGTGGCCTAGGCTCCGGGAGCTCACGCTGGCCGTATGGCCGGAGGTAGCCGGAGGACTCCAGGTCGTGAGAGGTAGCTGCCGGAGTGAGTGACAAGGTGCATGAGCAACTGCTCTCGAAGTCGGTAGATCGGCCTCCAATCCACGACATCTTCCCGTGCTGCCACGACAGGAAAGCGCGCGCTGAACCGAAGCTCGAAAGGACCTTCATCGGAATGGCGGAGTAAGGCCGGGGACCTCCAGACGGACTCAGGCGGCTTGCCGCTTGAAGCGCCGTCCGGTACCTCCACGCCGAGCAGGTACGTGAGAGGGCCTGGGCGAGCCAGCACGTAGTCACACACAGCACCGATACGCACCAAGCGGGGGTTCTGGAGCGTGTCGGATCGCAGTTTGAACTCCTGCTGTGCGAGATGAGCCTGCTCGACGCCGAAGCGACTACGCAACTGCGCGTCGTCCTGCCACGCTTCGGGAAGGTCGACAACGGCACCCCAAGTGTCGGCGCCGAGGGCACCAGTCCCTGGCGCGAGATGGACCATGCGGTTGAGCTTTGCGTTGGCCTCGGGTTGAAGGCTTGAGCTATAGCTCCCGACCGTCGCTGCCTTCCATGATCCGGATTGCTGCTCAGGCGGCTCCCGATGGAGCACTTGGTCTGCAAGAAGTGGAACGAGCGCCGAACTGACCGCCGCGTGAGCGTCGCTCCGGGCCCTGTCCTCTCCAGCCGCCGCGGCTCCGAGATGTGCAAGAACGGTCCCGAGACCTCCGGCGACGTGCTCGATGGAGCGCTGGTCCTGGGGCACGCTCTCCGTGAGGGCGGAGAGCGTCGCCCCCGTTGCGGCCTGAACATCGGTCTCCCACTCCAGCAACGCGGCGAGCTGCGGCACGTCGTTGACGGCGTTCAGCAGCGCCTCGCGCAGCTCTCCCGCTGCTCCAGTGAGCAGCTCGCCGTCGGTCTTGCTGATGAATCGGGTCTTGGCCAGGGGGAGGATCTTGAGCGGGAGGGCGTGGGGTGCCGACGTACTGAAAGCCTGGTCGAGATACTGCCCGAGGTTTGCGACTTCTTCCTCGTGCGCCGTCCACACGACAAGGATGAAGGGGCCGCCTGTCCGGCTGATGTTGGTCTCAAGAAGCTCGGCGATGAGGGCGAAATGCCGAGCAGGATCGGTCGTGTAGAGAAGATCGTGGGTCAAGTGGAGATCGAGACAGAGGACTCGCACGCCTCTCAGATGGTCTTGAGCCCCGATGCCGGTTTCCTCGTTGTAGTGAATGCCTAGACAAGGTGCGCCAAGCTCTTGAAAGGCCCTCTGTAGCGCGATCAGATGGTCTTCGTTGTCATCCACGACCACGAATCTCGGTGCCGGGAAGATCATCGAGCTGTCCCTCTCGGAAACACCATGGCAAGTAGGGCGCCGTTGAAGTCGGTGGGCGTTTCTGACTGGCTGGCCGTTGGGAAGGACAGGTGGCCATCGGACAACTCCATCACGAGGTTCGCATAGTAGAGGCCCAGGCCCATGCCCTCGGGGCGCCGACTGAAGAACGGCATCACGATCTCGGACGGTTCGTCAACGAAGCCCGTGCCGTTGTCGGCAACGATTATGGCCGGCCCGCCGTCGAACTCCGGCTTGACGTCGACGTAGAGCGCTCTGTGGCCGGCACTCTCGTCGGGCCAGCGGACCCTGAGCCAGTAGAACGAGTTGTCCAAAAGGTTGTTCAGCGCGCCGAGTGCGAGGCCGAACACGAAGGTCGACTCGATCTCGGCTGCGTCTTCGTTCAGCGCGTTGCAAACCAAGCGGACTTTGTGCTTGCGGAAGCGCACGCGATTGATGTCGCACACTCGGCGGGCGAGCTTGGTGAGGCTGTTGGGCTTCCTGGGACCTTTGCGTAGGAGTTCCGTGAATCCCTCGAGGATCCGGGCCAGTTCCCGGGCCCGAACGCGGATGACGCCGCGCTCACCCCCGGACTCGATCAACTCGCAGAGACCCCGTACACCATGTTCAACCTCGTGGAAGATCACGGCCAGGCCCACGCCCGACAAGCCGGCTCTCAGCATGGAGTCCCTCAGCTCGTCGTATTCCTGCGCCACGTCGTCGATCAGAGGCGTCAACTCTTTTGCATGGCTGGTTCTCTGTGCTGCCGCTCTCAGCTTCTTCAGCGCGCCGCCGAGGCGCCGGGTTTCGTGAGTGCGTCCGGTGGAAGTGAGATCTCGAATCCTGCGCTTGTCCTTCGTGCGTTCGGCTTCAAGCGGTGTCAGCGCCGCGCGGACGATGCTCCTCAGCCGTTTCTGGACCGGGTTCTCGACGAAGCCCTCGCGGTTGGTCTTCTCTTTCAGACCGTCGCTGTCGGCGAGGGACAGGTCGATTGCGCCGACGACGATGTTCCGGCTGATACCCCGCCGGGGGCGGTTTACGCGACTCAGGTCCAGGCCCAGCCAGTCGTCCTCCGGCTCGCCGTACGTATAGACGCGGATGCCGTCTCGGTAGACTCTGACACCGCCGTTTCCGTCGAGGTACTGCTCCAGGAGATGACCCTCGGCCATCTTGCTCAACACTTCTCGGTCGCGATCGAACACGCGAAACTGGCCTTCGACTGGGCCGATCTCGTCCGCAATCGAAGCATCGGCTGTCACTTTACGAACTCGCCTTAGTCGCCGTTTTTCCTTGCCGTCAAGTTCGTCCGGGTCGCGTTCAGACTCGACCAGGAGGGGCTGCGAGTGCGCACTGGCTGCTCTGGGTTCTAGCTGAATGCCGGGTACTCCCCGGAAGCTGTAGTCCCAGTCCAGCAGGCCGTCGACGAATTGAAAGCGGTAGCGCCAGGGGGCACGTTCCAGTAGCGTGGCCGCGTCGGGGATGTCATCGAGCCAGTCTTTGCCGGGCACGGCAAGGCGCGTCTCGAAACGGTCCGGTCGAGTTGCGTAGGGCGACGCGATAGTCGTGACCTGCCGTTGCAGGCGGCGAACCTCGCCACGGGTCCACTTATCCCTTAGTTCGGATACGGTGATCTTGGTTCCGCTTACGTCGCCGGGGAAGACCTCCGGGTCTCGCGTAGCTACTTCGACCCGCGCATCGGCCAGTTCCTTTTCACTGATCAAGTGCCTCCAGTCGATCGAAACGACACATTCGAGTTGACCTGCAGACCGCGTTACCAGTTCAATACGGTTGCCCAGCTTGTGCGCGGCGAACCGCCCGACGCCCTTCTCGCCCAGCGGGAGCCGGCCCTTCGGGGTGCGCTGCAGCGCCTTACGCTGGCGCTCCCGGTGGTCGTGGCCTGGAACGAGCCAGATGTTGCGTATGACGTTGAAGGACATGCCTTCTCCGTCGTCCTCCACGACGATAGACGCGGTTGGTTTGTCTACTTCCTGGAGCGTCACAGTCACCGTCGTCGCGTCGGCGTCGTAGCCATTCTTGACGAGCTCGAATACCGCCAAGCGGGCCGAGCCGATTAGTTGGTCGCCGAGCAGCTGCAGCAGGCGTGCGCGAGGCCGGAAGGGGAGCTTCAGTGGCTTCGCGTCGGAAGAGCTCGATGTGGACGCGTCAGCGGTCACTTCGGGTCGAACCTCCGGGTTTGTGGCAACGGAGTGGCGAGTCGGGCCGGCGGTGGGCAGGCGGTCTCGTGTGCCTCACGCCCCAGGCTCCGTCAACAGCATTCGCAGGGCCGCCAGAACCCGCCTCGGTCGGCGCCTGTGCATCGCCATGCCCAGCCAGTAGGCGGCCTCCTCACGGTCCATCCGTTCGATGCCTTCGGCGACGGCGCGCATCCGTTCCCGGCTTCGCATGGGGGCGAGTGCGCGGAACGTGAGACCCAGGTGGAGGGCGAGATCTTCGCTCAGGGGCAGGCCAGGCATCGGTTCGCCCGCGGGGCGGGCGAGCTTGACGCCGGCCTGGGCCAGTCGGCGGAGGACGCGGTGCTCGACCAGTTCCAGGTTGCGGCCCTTGAGGCCGGCGACGCGGGTTGGCGCGGCGATGTGCGGCGTTGCGGCGGCCGGAAGTTGCCAGACTTCGTACAGCGAGAGGGCCGCGCCCAGCCTGCGGACCCGTAACTCGTAGCTGGGCGCTGCGCGTCGCGGGTCGATTGTCTGGACCTTGGCCGTGTGTTGCGGATGCGGCGTCATTCCGCGTCTCCGCCGGTCTCAGGTCCATCGCTTGCCGGTGGCGGGTTCGCCGGCTTGGCCTGGGCCGATGCCGAGACGTGCGCGGCGCCTCCAGCAAACCGGGTGAGTTGGTCGGCGAGTTGCTCAGGCTCGTCGCCGTCCAGCGGCAGGCCGTCCGCGAACTCCAGAGTGAACGAGGCTTCGATGGTCGACGCGGCGGCGTCCCGGAACTGCGGCTGGAGGAACTCGCGCACCGGTTGTGCGTCGGAGGGCGGGCCGCTGAACGCCAGCTCGAAGGAACCGTCTTCGCGGGTCTCGTAGCCGCCTTCGAACCGGATCGTCTTGGTCGCCCCGGCCACCGCGTTGACCGCGTTCACCATGGGGAAGGCGTCTCGCGCATCGAACATCCGGATCGTCAGGGCTGCGAGGGCATCAACCTGCCGGTCGCGCGCCTGCTCCCAGAGCTTGATCAGCGCCTCGCCGAACGGTCCCTCGGCGGAAAACTCGGCTGGCGCGGTCGGTCCGGTCGGGGCCGGCTTGAGCCAGGTCTCTCCGCCGGCGGGTGCCTCGGGGACTTCTCTGAGCGTGCTTGGTTCCGGTTCCTCCTTGCTCGGCCGGGGCCAGATCAGTTCGTTTCTGGCGTAGGCCATGGTGAAGATCATCGACTGCTCGTCGATCTCGATGGTCGGCGCCGGGTCGCCGGGGCCGAACAGGAGTTCGCCGCGCTGGTAGACGTACTCGCCGAGTTCCACGCCCCGGCGGATTCCGCGCACGAAGACGTCGTCGCCCGAGAGCATGGGAAGGCCCGGGTCGCGCCGGAACTCGTCGCGCAGCGCGCCGGTCGAGATCTGCCCCTTCTTGAGCGGCGTTCGGTCGCGCACGTAGGCGGGGGAGTCGGGCTGGTCTTCCGACAGGCGGAGCTTGCCGAGGTCCCGCAGCGCGCGGACGACCTGCCGCTGGCCGGCGCCGGGGCTCTCCGAGGACGACTGCATGTCGATGGCCGTGGTGCGCAAGGTCCACGAGGCGGCTTCCGAGGCGGTTGCGGGAGGGGTAGAAGACGTGCCGGTATGCCTGCTGGATGGCGACCGCCAGCTCCTGCTCGGAACGCCGGTGCTGCTCGCGTACCTGATCCTGCTGGTGATCGGCGAGTTCGGTCAGGCGCTCGGCCTTCTTCAGTTCGCGCAGCGCGAGGCGACGGCGGCTCCGGTCCTGCATGTTCGACTTGCGGGCTTCCTCGGCCGCGACGAACACGAGGTGATTGCGCAGGGCTCTGAGCGCGGCGCTTTCGGCGCCCTTGCGCGAGAAGATGCGTTCGGTCAGGTCGGGCGCCTCCTCGACCGTCGGCCCAACCGACACGGCGTCGTAGGACAGGACGACGAGCTTGGGCTTTCCGTCGCCCACTTCGTCCGGCACGTCGAACGGTCCTCCGGGGAAGGTGATCGCGTCGAAGACCGGGCCCTCGAAGATCCGGCGGATGCGATCGTTCAGTTCGGCGCGGGCCTCGGCGCCGTCGACGTGTTGTTCCTCACGCCGGATGATCTGGCTCAGGTTCGCTTCGGCCAGGAAGCGCAGCGGGGCGGCGGGGCGGTCGTCCAGGTAGGCGGACTCGGCAACGAACTTCTTGCGTGCGTCCTCGATGAAGCTGATGTCGAGGGCCGGCCCGAGCATGGAGTAGCGGAGCCGGTCGGGTGCGAGCCCTTTGAGAGGCTCGTTGAATGCCAGCGTGTGCATGAAGATGGTGCGCGCCGCGTACTCCGCGTATGGCGGCAGGCCGCCGTGATGAGCTGCGTCGATTTCCTGGGCGAGCGACTTCTTGCCGGCAGGGCCGGCGACGTCGTTGGCGATGGCCGGGGCGTAGTTGTCCTGGCCCAGCCGGGTCAGGATCTCCTGACGGATCGGCTCGTGGCCCGGATCGATGTGGTGCAGGTGGACCGCCGTCGCGTCGCGGGGCCGTTCGGCCCAGAGTTGGCCGACCGTGCGCGCCAGCAGCCGAAGCATGCCGCGCACGCGCTGGAAGGTGGCGAGTGTCGCCGTTTTGCCGGTCAGGGTCTCCAGGACCTCGGGGTGCAGCGGGTAGCTCGCGCGTAGGGCCTCCACGCTTTCGGAGTGGTTGGCCGAAGCGGGGAGGGAGTCGGCTTGAGCGGACCACAGTCTGCGGTAGTCGTCGGCGACCGAGGCGCCGGCATCCGCATCGATGCTCTCGAACAGGCGCCGCCGCAGCACCTGGATCGTTTCGTCGTCCGCGGTCGGGTTGAGCAGGGTCGCCTTGCGGGCGGAGACGCTCTCGGCTTCGGCCATCTGGTCGGCGATGAAGCGGTTCTCCTCGCTGTAGGCGTCCGGCGCGCCGCCGTCTCCCTTGCCGATCGCCAGCGTGTAGACGAGAGCCGCGTTCGGTGCGTTCTCGATCGCCTTGAACAGCGAGGTCAGGAAGGCGGTCAACTGGTCCCTTGCGTCGTCTACACGACGGACCTTGCGCAGATAGACGGAGAGTTCGTCGAGCAGGATGAGGGTCGGCTCACCACCGAACAGCTCCTGGAGGGTCCCTGCACCGGGTGCCGCTCGCATCTCGTCGCTGTTGTGTACACGCTCGTAGCCGGTGGCACCAGCGAGCGCGTAGGCGATCTCGCCCCATGGCGTGTAGGCGAGGATGCCGTCGCCGAGCGCCCGGCCGTTGGCCGGGTCGGCGTTCTCGCCGTCGAACGCCGCGACGCGAACCTTCCCGGCGGGCAGCAGGGCCGGGTCGACAAACTCGGAGGCGTCGGTAACGCCCTCCATCCCGCGCGCCGCGTGAACCAGCGCGATCAGTCCGTGGGTCTTACCGCCGCCGTAGGATGTGTCGAGGCGGAAGATGGCTGCGGCCTCGCCGCCGGCTCCGCTCAGGCGGCGGCAGACGTTCGCGAGCAGGCTCTGCAGCCCGCGAGTGGGGTATGTGTTGGCGAAGAACCGCGTCGGATCGACGTAGGCTGGACTGCCACCGCCGCTGACGACCGAGGCGAGATCGGCGGCGAAGTCGGCGTCGGCGACCGCTCCACGGAGGATGTCCTCGCGTGGTTGGCAGGTCTCGAAAATCGTGGGGGCGGCCACTTCGGCGGAAGGATAGCGCCGTTGCTGCGCTTCGCCGCCTTGGCAGCCTGATCCGTTGGGTCTCTGCAGCCGGGCTTAGCGGTTTGCCGGCACCGGAAACTCCTCCAGGAACCAGAACTCGCCTTCAAGCGCGCCGGCCTCTTCGCCGACCGCGGCCGCCTCGGGCGTCGCCATGTACGCCTCGGCCCGTTCGCGGTCCTCGACGCCGAGGATGAAGAAGACCTCGTTCTCCCTATCGGCCGAGCGCCAGACGCGCTGGACGGACAGGCCCGCCGCCAGGCCGGCGGCTTCCTGCTCGTCGAAGACCTTCTTCCAATGTTCGATGTCCTTCACGCGGTTTCGGACCAGCAACAGCATCGTCGCGGTTCTCCTTGGGCTCGGCAGCGATTCCGGGGTGTTGAAGGGGGGCGCTATCGCCCGAGGACGACATCGATGCCCGAAAGAAGAAGGTCGATCTTCGCTCGGGAAAGCCGCGACACGGCCTTTTCGAGCCTCCCCCGGTCAAGGGCGAGGAGCTGTGAGACGTTGGCCACCGAGTCCTCCGGAAGCTTCGTGGTTCGCGCTTTGAGCAGCACGTTTCCGGGCGCGTCCGCCCAGCGGAGATTCCGGGTCAAGGGCACACAGAGGGCAGTCTTCAGGCGGCTTCGGTTCAGGGCTTCACCCTGCACGACCACGACGGGTCGCCGATAACCGGGCTCCGATCCGATCGGAGGGCGAAGTTCAGCCCAGCAGACGTCGCCTTGCGCGATCACCACTCGACCCGGCGAAGAGTCTCCTCCGCTGCAGCCGTCACGAAGGGATCTTCCTGGCTGCCGACTTCATCGAGGACACGGTTCATGGTTTCGGTGACCTCGTCGGCGGCGTGGCGCGCTACGTACTCGTCGAGAGCGGCGGCATACACGTCGCTCCGCGACCGGCCGTCGCGTCGGGCGAGCAACTCGGCCCGCGCGAAGATGTCGTCCGGGATCGAAACTGCGGTCTTCATACCGAGAGTATAACCCGGCCCTGGGGGGGGACGGACGTTACTCTTCCTTCTCGACCCACCACGCCCGCGTACCCGGCACGAACGCCGTGACCCCCGACGGCCCGAGTTCCACGCCGCGCATCCGCTTGCTGAAGCCCCAGGTCGTGCTGTAGTTCCACAGGAACAGGGCCGGCTGGTCGGCCTGCACATGGGCCTGCAGTTCGCGCAGCAGTTCGGCGCGGCGGTCGCGGTCGAGTTCCACGCGGGAGCGGTCGAACAGTTCGTCGACCTTCGGGTTGCTGTAGCTGTCGTAGTTGCGGCCGTTGTCGATCGCTTCGCTGTGGAAGAAGTTGCGCCAGATGTCCGGGTCGGCGAAGACCTGGTAGGTGTCGACGTGGGCGATCATCTCGTGCTGGATCAGCAGCGGCGAGCGGCTCGCGTTCTCCTGGATCTCCGTGTCGAAGGAGACGCCGATGCGGCGCAGGTCGTCGCGGTAGATGTCGACCATGCGGCGGGCGTCGACGAAGGACTGGGGCAGGTTCATCATGAAGTGGAAGCGGACCTGCTCGCCGTCGATCTCCTTGTAGCGCCAGCCGTCGTCGGGGCTGGTGAGCCAGCCGGCCTCGTCGAGCAGCGCGGCGGCCTTCTCGAGGTCGTACTCGAGCGGCTTGACGTCGGGATTGTGGCTCCAGTGGCTGGGCGGGAACATCCCGTTGGAGCGCGTGTAGACGTTCCAGCTCACCTGCCGGAGCACGCGCTCGGCGTCGTAGGCGTGGGCCATTGCCCGCCGCACGCGGACATCGCCGAAGAAGTGGTTGTTGCCGCCCTGCTGCCAGCCGATGTAGGCCTGCATCCAGCGCGGCCCCCAGGCCTTGACGCCGGCGGCGTGGAACTCCTCGTCGTTGGTCTGGCTGCCGTGCTGCTGGACGGTCAGCCAGATGTCGTCGAGCTGTCCCTTGCGGAACTGGAGCAGGGCGGCGTTGCGGTCGCTGTGGGTGGTGATCGCCTGGCGGCGGATCGGCGGCTTCTCGTGGTGGTAGTCCTCCCAGCGTTCGACGACGACGCGGTCGGCGTGGATCCACTCGACGAAGCGGAACGGCCCGTTGCCGATGCCGAGTTCCCGGAGGTAGCGGTTGTAGTAGGGGCTGGTGCGCAGCGTCGGATCGGCGGCGCGTTCCTCGGGGTTGTTCAGGATGTGCGCGGGAACGATTGGGAAGTAGAGGTTGTCGATGCGGAGCGCCGAGACCTGGCGGTGGACGACGTCGAAGGTGATGTCGTCGATGATGCGGATGTCCTCGATCTCGGCCGCCTTGTACTTGTAGTCGACCGCCGGCACGTTGTCGTCGGCGATCGCCTCCCAGGTGAAGCGGACGTCCTCGGAGGTGACCGGCGCGCCGTCGTGCCAGCGCATGCCGGCATGAAGCTTGATGCGGTGGACGAGGCCGCCCTCCAGCTCCTCGACCTCGTCCACCATCGCCGGGTTCCATTCGGCGGTGAGGTCCGGGGCGCGGTGGGCGATCGGGTCGAACAGCAGGCGGTAGAGGAAGCCGTCCGTCCAGGCGCGGATGAAGAGGGGGTTCAGCGAGGTCGGCTGGTCGAGCGAATAGCGGTTGATCGTGGCCTCGGTGTCGGCCCGCGCCGGGTCGAACGGCGCGAACAGCGATTCCGGGTTGGAGATCGGATCGGCGCCCGGGTCGTAGTCGAACATCGCGCTCCGGGCCGGGGCGGCGGGATGGCCGAGGCAGCCCGTCAGCAGCAGGGCTGCCAGCGCCGCGAGTGCGGAGATGCCGAGCCGGGCGCTCACATGCACTCGGCGCCGCCGCCGCCGTCGAGCTGGACGGGTCGGCCGCAGAACTCCTGTTCGCACATGGCGGTCAGCGTGTCGGCGTCGTCTACGTTGGCCCATGCCCTCCGGCCGTCGGGCAATCGGCAGGCCAGGTGGGCGACGGACGGTTCGGCCGTCGGGGCGGCGCGCTTGCCGTACACCGAGCGGAACGACTTCGTCGCCTTCGCGGCGCCGCCGCCGAACATGACCGCGTAGGACTCGATCTCGGCGGGACCTGAGTAGTCGGCCACGGCCTCGCGCTTCGGCAGCGCGTGGACTTCCGCGGTCAGGTCCTGGTGGCGGTAGGGCGTGGCCGGCTCGTCCGTGGAGTAGACCCCGAAGGAGTGCTTGGTCAGCATGCCGCCGTTCGCGGTCACCAGGGCCCGGCCGCCGTCCGTCTCCCGCAGCAACTCCGCGGTCCGCGCGATCGAGTGCATCACGTAGCTGTTGAGCGGTCCGCCGCCGAACGTCAGGCCGCCGGTGACGGAGAGCGGACGCTCGAGGTCGAGGCCGAGTTCCCGGGCCGCGACCTGCACGGCGCTGGGGAAGCAACTGTAGAGATCGATGAAGTCGAGGTCCGCGACCTCGACCCCGGCGAGTTCCAGGGCCCTCTGGCCCGCCAGCCGGATCGCAGGCGAGGAGTGGAGGTTGTCGCGCTCCGAGACGAAGTAGTGGTCGACGGCGTCCGTGCCGCTCAGGGGGAAGACCATCTTCGACTCCGGCACGCCGAGCGACCGTGCGAGATCGAGCGAGCAGAGGACGACCGCGGCCGCCATGTCGACCCGCATGTTCGCGTTCATCAGCTTCGTGTAGGGGTAGGTCACGGCGCGGTTGGCGGGCGACACCGTGCCGATGTCCCCGGCGGTCAGGGGCTTGCGGATCCAGGCGTTCGGGTTGCCCTGCGCCACACGGTTGAAGCCGGCCCAGAGTTCGGCGATACGGCCGCGGTGCCCCTCCACGGTCTCGCCGTTCCTGCGTCGCAGCGCGATCTCGAACAGGGAGTAGTACTGGACCGCCTGCTGGATGCCGCGGTCCATCTCCATCTCGTGCCGGGTCCAGCGGGTGTCGCCGTAGCTCGCGTCCGGGAGCTTCGGCGGATCGTCGTCCTCCAGCCAGTCGAGTTCCAGGCCCATCTTCGACGCCCGGCCCATCGTGCGGCCGCATTCCGCGGAACAGAGGACAATCGCCTCGCGCCGGCCGCTCTGGATGTCGAGCGCGCTCTGGTTGAACACCGCCTGGACCTGGTTGCCGCTGACCACGGAGAGCCCGGTCTCCGCGCCACCGAGGTCGAGCGCCTCGGTCACCAGGAGCGTCGGATTCCGGTAGCCCCAGACTCCCTTCATCGCGCGCACCGAGTCGATCCGGTCGGGCAGGCCGGACGCCGCCGCGTCGCCGAGCGCCGAGTCCGCCGCCTCGATCATCAGTTCGATCGGGGAACGAGCTCCGGCCGGGTCGTCGGCGCGCTGAAGCACCTGGGCGATGCCGACGAGGACGGGAGTGCGTGGTTTCACGATGCGGCAGTCGGGTCGTCTGGTTGAAGAAGTGGCGGTGGACAGGCAGGTCAGTGTAGCTTGCGCGGCTCTCATCTGGCAGAATCTTCGGTGTTGGAACGCGCCCGACCACTCAAGTCCGTGGTTGGCCATGCCGCCCCCGCACTCCGGCCACTCGGCGTTCCGCGGAGTCGCCTTGGGCGGAGTCATCTGGAGTCTTCACATGCCCAAGTCCTTCGGTTCCCTGAAGCTCCCTGGCCGTCTGGCGCTGATCGCGCTCTTCGCGGCGGCGCCGGCGCTCGCCCAGCCGACGGGCCGGCTCGCCGGGCACATCGAGGATGCGGATCATTCGCCGCTTCCCGGCGCGATGGTTACGGTGACCTCGCCGTCGCTGATGGGCGCCCGGGTCGAGATCAGCGACGGCGACGGCGGCGTGAACTTCCACACCTTGCCGCCCGGCGTCTACACGGTGGACGTCGAGCTGGACGGCTTCGTTCCGCAGCGCCGGGAGGAAGTCGAGGTTCGGTTGAACCGGGTGACGGAGCTCCACATCGACCTCGAACTCGGCGACTTGTCGGAGGAGATCACGGTGACCGCCGAGACCCCGGTCGTCGATTCGGAGCAGGTCTCGACCTCGCAGACCTTCACCTACGAGCATCTCCAGGAGTCTTCCGTGGGTTCGGTGAACCGGCGCTACTACAACGTGCTGGCCCAGGCGCCCGGCGTCGCCTCGACGCGGTCGCGCCGGAACACGGACGGGAGGATCTCGCCGGTGTCGGCGAACCCCCGCGTTTTCGGATCGACCCAGGGCGAGAACGTCTACTACGTCGACAACATCGACTCGACCGACCCCGTGCGGGCGACGGTCGGCGTCCACCTGAACTTCGACACGATCCAGGAGATCAACTTCGAGACGGGAGGCTTCGAGGCGCGTTACGGCCGGGCGACGGGCGGCGTGGTCAACGTGGTCACCAAATCGGGCGGCAACGACGTCTCCGGGACGTTCGACATTCGCTACCGGGACACGAACTTCAATACGAACGGCGAGCACTTCGACCGCGACGAGGACATCTTCGAGTACTCCGAGCCCTCGTTCACCCTGGGCGGCCCGGTCCGGCGCGACCGGCTCTGGTTCTTCAGTGGACTCTCGCGGATCAGTTCGAAGAACACGCCGACGGATTCGCCGACCACGCGCGACCTGGAGCGGGAGAACACGCTGGGCAAGCTGACCTGGCAGATGACCGATAGCTGGCAACTCATGGGACGGCACGTCGGCGATCGTCCGACGCTGCTGAATGCGAACGCCAGTCCCTTCACCAGCGCCGAGGCGACAAGCCGGGTCGATGGAGAGACAGAGATTCTGAGCGCGGACCTGCTCGGACTCTCCGCTTCGCGCTTCGAGTGGCGGCTTACCGCTTCCCGCTCCCGCAGCGTGTCGAACACCGTGCCCATGAGCGGCGACCTGAACACGAGCGGCCACATCGACATCGGCCTCGGCTACGCGGCAACCGTGAACGCTTCCCGCGTGTTTCTCACCGATCGGGACCGCGACGAAGCCTCGGCGAGCATCGCCTGGTTCAGCGGCCACCGCGTCGGCGACCACGAGCTCCGGTTCGGTGTCGACTACGGCGATGTTGGCTACGTGCGGCAGATCAACCTGACCGGCGGGGGCCTCTACTACGACCTGACGGGCGCTCCGCACTCGTTCGTCGTGCGGCCGATCTACCCGCCGACTCCATCGGCGGGCGAACTCGTGACGACGTACCTGCAGGACACCTGGCGCCCGAACCACGATCTGACGCTCAAGACCGGTCTGCGCCGGGACGACGTGAGTTTCTCGAACGACGTCGGCGCCGAGATCGCGTCGCTGGCCAAGCTGCAGCCGCGGATCGGCGTGGCCTGGGACGTCAGGGGCGACGGCAAGCTGGCAGTCCGGGGGAGCTGGGGGCACTTCATGCACCCGAGCGCGCTGGGGCTGGCGAGCTTCGCCCGAGTCCGCACGACGCCGACGAACTACTACCGGTCGTGTTCCTCCTACTCCGTTTCCCGGCTGGGCGTGACACCGGAGCGGTGCATGGAGGCCGCGGCGGCGGACCGACAGATCGGCGGCAGCGGGTTCGGGGACGGTACGGTTCCCTTCTGGAGGCTCGATCCCCAGGGGCACGATCCGTTCGGTTGGTTCCTCACCTGGGCCTACAACAACGAGCCGAACCGGGTGCAGGACGGCCTGGAACCGACCTGGGCCGAGCAGACGATCCTCGGCGTCGAGATGGAGATCGCTCCGCTCACCTCGCTCGGGCTGACATGGGTCGACAAGGAGACGCTCGACATCATCGAGGACACTTGCAACGGCAACCTTCCCGTGCCGCGCGCTGGCGCCGCCTGCAGCCACTTCGTCCTGGCGAACCTGCCGCAGTTGACGCGGGAGTACCAGGGCCTCCTGCTGGACTTCGAGACCCGCTGGTCACGGAGAGCTCACATCAACGCGTCCTGGGTCTGGTCGGAGTCCAAGGGCAACGTGGAGTACACCCGCTCCGTGGGCTCCGACTTCGACGTCTACCCCGCCCACTACGAGAACCGTTACGGCTTCCTCGGAGATCATCGCGAGCACCGGGTCAAGATCCACGGGCACGCGAGCCTGCCGAAGCAGTTCATTCTGGGATTCGGCGCGACCTGGTCGTCCCCCTTCGTTTACACGCCGTGGCGCTGGGGCGTCCCCTACGGGCGGGTCTACGAGGCGCCGCGCGGAAGCCTTGAGGCGAACGAGAACCACCTGTTCGACCTGCAGGTGTCGAGAACCTTCCGGTTCGGCGCCGGCGCCGAGGAGGACGGCCACGACCATGACGAACACGACCACGGTCACATCCACCACCGGGAGCACGGACACGGCCTGCGCGTCCGGCTGATGGCGTCCGTCTACAACCTGCTGGGCGACGAGCAGGTGGAGAGCGTCTGCACCCTGTCGAGCGGCTGTTTCGCGGGAACCGGCGTGGGCGATCCGATTCTCTACCGGCAACCGCGGCGCTTCGAGGTAGGCGTGCGGCTGGAGTTCTGAGCCGGTGTCGGCGGGCGCCGACGCCTGGTTGCGTTCGGGTGCGGGTTCGCTGCGCTAACGTAGCCGGGACCAGGCACTGGAGCAGACGCATGCTCACCAGGCTCACGATCCGCAACTTCAAGCGCTTCGAGGAGGTCGAGATCGAGCTCGGCAACCCGGTCGTGTTCGTCGGCCCGAACAACTCGGGCAAGACATCCGCCCTTCAGGCGCTGGCGCTCTGGGATCTCGGACTCAAGCGCTGGAACGAAAAGCGCGCCGGCCAGAAGACGCCGGAGAAGCGGCCCGGCGTGGCGGTGAACCGGCGCGACCTCACCGCGGCCCCGGTGCCGGTGGTCAACCTGCTCTGGCGGGACCTCCGCACGCGCAACGTTCGGGTGGAGAACGGCCTCCAGAGGACCGAGAACGTTCGGGTCGAGGTGATCGTGGACGGGCGGGATGGGGGCGCTGACTGGTCCTGCGGGCTGGAGTTCGACTACGCGAACGCCGAGTCCTTCTACTGCCGCCCGCTCAGACTCGGCGCTGGGAAGCCGCAGAAGCGGATGTCCGTTCCGGAAGAGGCCGGCGCGGTGCGCCTCGCCTACCTGCCTCCGATGTCCGGCCTGGCAGCCAACGAAGCGCGCATCGATCCGGGCGCCGTCAACGTTCGGTTGGGGGAGGGGCGCACTTCCGAAGTGCTGCGCAACCTGTGCCATCGCCTGCACACGGAGCAGCCGGAAGCCTGGGAGTCCGTTGCCCGGACCGTCGAGAGGTTGTTCGGTGTCCGCGTCGAGTTGCCGCGCTACGTCGAGGATCGAGGCGAGGTCGCGATGGAGTACCGGGAGGGGCGAGCGCTGCTGGATCTGTCGTCGAGCGGCAGGGGACTCCAGCAGACGCTGCTCCTTCTTGCCTATCTGGCTCTGAATCCGCGGACGGTGCTCCTGCTCGACGAACCTGACGCCCATCTGGAGACGTTGCGGCAACGCGAGGTCTATCGCCTGATTCGGGAAGCGGCCGAAGAACACGAAAGCCAGGTGCTCGTGGCCAGCCATTCCGAGGCGCTGCTGAACGAAGCCGCGGGCGTGGATACGGTGATCGCCTTCGTGGGCAAGCCGCACCGGATCGACAACGGGGCCGGCCAGGTCGCCAAGGCACTGACCCGGATCGGTTTCAACCAGTACCTCCAGGCTGCCCTCGTGGGCTGGGTGCTGTATCTGGCGGGACCAACGGACCTGGCGATTCTCAGGGCCTTCGCCAGGTGTCTCGGCCACGAGGCGGCCGGGAGCGCGCTCGAGCGTCCCCTGGTTGAGTACGTCGGCGATCGGGTATCGAGCGTCGGGAGGCACTTTCGCGGTCTCCGTGAAGCCTGTCCGGGTCTTCGCGGCATTGCGCTCCTCGACAAAGTGCCTGAACAGGTGGGGACCGACGACGGGCTGGAGTGGCTTTCCTGGCGGAAACGGGGGGTCGAGAACTACCTGTGCTCGCCGTCGGCGCTTGAGGGGTGGGCCGCCGACGGCGCCCGCCGCGCGGCGTCTGGCCCGCTGTTCGAGGAGGCCGAGGCGGAACGTCGGGTGGAAGCGATGCGGGCGGCGGTGGCGGTGGTGGAGAAGACGATGGCCGATCGCGGCCAGCCGTCTCAGTGGAGCGGCGAGCCGGAGGCGGGCGTCGAGTTCCTGACGCTGTTGTTCGAGACCTTTGCCGCCAGGCTGGGCGAGCGGAACCGGATGGCGAAAGCTGGCTTCCACCGGCTGGTCGAGTTCGTACCGGAAGAGGCGACCGACCCGGAAGTCCTGGAGAAGCTGGACGCGATAGCCGCGACGGCGGCTCTTGCCGAGGTGGTTGCGGGGTCGTCGTGAGACGACGATATGACCGTGAGAGAGCCGGCGTCCCGTGGGCGTGTGGCGGCGGCCGGCGCCGGGTTCGAAGGGGTCCGATGGAGTTGCCCGGCGACGCGCGGGCGGCGATGGTGTTTGCCGTCGCGCTCCTGGCTCTGGGGCTCGCCTGTGCGCCGCGGGCGGTCAACGGGCCTGCCGGAGGAGCGGAGCCGCGTGAACCTCGGCCGAACATCCTGTTCCTCTTCGCGGACGACCAGCGCGCCGACACGATCGGCGCCTGGGGCAATGAACTGATCGACACCCCGAACCTGGATCGCCTGGCAGCCGAGGGCTGGAGCTTCCGGCGCAACTACGTGTTCGGCTCGAACAGCGGCGCCGTCTGCGTCCCGAGCCGGGCGATGGTGCTGACCGGACGAAGCTGGATGCGTTCGCCGAACAGGATGGAGGGCGTGCCGACCCTGCCCCGGTTGCTCGAGTCGGCGGGCTACCGCACGTTCATCACCGGCAAGTGGCACAACGGCGAAGAGGCGCTGCTGCGCGCCTTCGACCGCGGCACGGCGATCTACCTGGGCGGCATGGCGGATCACACCCAGACCGAAGTCCAGGACATCGAGAACGGCGGCATGGTGCGCCGGAGGGTGGGGGAGAGGTTCTCCAGCGAGTTGTTCGCCGACGCGGTCATCGAGTTCCTCGACGAGCAGGCCGCGGCGGAGGCGAGCGGCGAATCGGAGCAGCCGTTCTTCGCCTACGTACCCTTCACGGCGCCTCACGATCCCCGCCAGCCGCCGCCCGAGTACCGCGAGCGCTACTACCAGCGCAACCTGCCGCTGCCCGCCAACTACAAGCCGCAGCACCCGTTCGACAACGGCGCCCTCATCCTCCGCGACGAGAACCTGGCCGCCTGGCCGCGCACCGAGGACGTGATCCGCGACCAGGTTGCCGAGTACTACGGCCTGATCACTCACCTTGACGACCAGGTGGGCCGCATCCTCGCCTCGCTCGACGAGAACGGCCAGGCCGGGAACACGATCGTCGTCTACGCCGCCGACCACGGCCTCTCGGTCGGCAGCCACGGCCTCCTGGGCAAGCAGAACCTCTACGAACACTCCATGCGCTGCCCGCTGATCATCCGCGGCCCGGGCATCCCGCACGGAACGACCGACGCCTTCACCTACCTCTACGATCTCTTCCCGACCCTGCTTGCACAGGGCGCCGTCGCGGAACCTCCGGGCATCGACGGCCGCGACCTGACTCCCCTCTGGTCGGGCGGCGACCCGACCTGGCGGAAGAGCCTCTTCCTGCCCTACCGTGACGTGATGCGCGCGGTACGCGACGACCGCTACAAGCTGATCGTGTATCCCAACGTGAACCACCGCCAGCTCTTCGACCTCTCCGAAGACCCCGACGAACTGACGAACCTCATCGCCGATCCCGAGCAGGCAGAGACCGCGGCCCGCCTCGAAGCCCTCCTCGAAGGCTGGCAAACCGCCATGGGCGACACCGTGCCGCTCTCCGTCTCCGACCCGGCGCCCTTACACCGAGACCTGACCGGCACCGCACGCGAACCCGATCGCTGGCAGCCGGAGTGGATCGTGGAGAAGTACTTCGACGGCTAGGTCAGCGGGCGCCCTCAGCCTGCGCCCGACCGCGGGCGCGGATGCCGGCGAGTCGTTCGCCGACTTCTTCGGGCCTTGGCCCCCGGTACATGCGGTTGACCTCGACCTCGTAGTCCATCGCGTCGCCGAGGGTGAGGTCGAAGCCGCGGTCGATCATCCGCTTGTACTGGAACATCACGTCGCGCTGGCAGGTGAGCATGTCGGTCGCGAGCTCGCGGCAGGTGGGCAGGAGGTCCTCCCGCGGCACGATCCGGTTGACCAGGCCCCACTCGCAGGCACGCTCGGCCGAGAGGTAGTTGCCGGTGAGCGAGAGTTCCTTGGCCCGGCCGGGACCGATGGCCCGTGACAGACGCGCCGAGAGGCCCCAGCCGGAGAGCAGGCCGACGCGGGCGTGGGTGTCGGCGAAGCGGGCCTCCGGGGCCGCGATCAGCAGGTCGCAGGAGAGGGCGATCTCGAAGCCGCCGGTCACCGCGATGCCGTTGATCGCGCCGATCACGGGCTGATGGAGCGAGCGGAGCAGCTTCGGCGGGTCGGCGATGGCCTTGCGCTTGCGGTCCGGATCGCTCATCTCCTTCAGATCGAGGCCGGCGCAGAAGGCGCGGCCGGCGCCGGTCAGGATGACGACGCCGACCTCGTCGTCCCCGCGCAGGTCCTCGATCGTTCCGGCGAGGTCGTTGCGCAGCTCCTCCGAGAGGGCGTTCAGCACGCCGGGACGGTTCAGGGTGAGGGTGGCGATGCCGTCTGACTTGTCGACGAGAAGAACCGGCTCGGTCATTACTCGAACTCTCCTTGTTCGTGGAACGGGTGGGGCATCTTACGCGGTAACCTCTTCCCCTTACTTGCGCGAGGGAGGCTGCGATGGGAAGAGGACTCGTTGAGGGGACGGACCTGACTCTGAATCGCCGGACCCTGCTCGCCGCGGCGGCTGGCGGCGCGGCGATGGCGATCGGCTGTGCTCCGGGATCGGAGCCCGGGGACTCCGCGCCGGCTGCCGTCAACGGCTGGACGCCGCCGGACGGCGAGGCGCGGCGGGCCCTGGTGACGACGGCGCGCTTCGGCCCGAAGCAGGCCGTCCGGAGCGCGAACGGCATCGCCATCTGCACCCATCCGCTGGCGTCCGCCGCGGCGGCCGACATGCTCGCCCTGGGCGGCAACGCCTGCGACGCGGTGATGGCGGCGAGCATCGCCCAGGCCGTCGTCGAGCCGCACATGACGACCCTGTCGGGCTGCCTGTCGATGCTCTACTACGACGCCGCCTCCGGGGAGTACACCTACGTCAACGGCATGATGGCGGCGCCGCAGGCGGTGCCGGACGTGCGAAACATGGACGTGGCCGAGTTCGGGGCGTTGATGACGAAGACGGACGGCACGCTGTGTTTCGTGCCGGGCTTCTGGGGCGGCTTCGAGGCCGGCCTCGACCGCCACGGCCGGCTGCCGCGGGCCACCGTGATGGCGCCCGCGATCCACTACGCCCGCGACGGTTTCGAGATCCATCCCTTCCTCTGGGGCGAGATGTTCGTCGAGTCGGCGGTGCTGGGCCGGGAGCCCTTCAGCCGGGAGATCTACTTCGACGGCAACACGCTCCGCGACATCGGCGACAAGCTGGTGCAGAGCGAACTGGCCGACACGCTGGACCGGCTCGCCGAAGAAGGCGGCGACCACTTCTACCGGGGCGAGTTCGGCCGCCGGTACGCGGAAACGGTTCAGGCCAGGGGCGGTCTGCTCACCGCCGATGACATGGCGGCCTACGAGGCGTTCTGGGACGAGCCGGTGAAGGGCACGTACCGCGACTACGGCGTCGTCGGTTCGCCGGCGCCGGACTTCGGCGGCCAGGCCCTGGTCGAGATCATGAACATGGTCGAGCTGCTCGACCTCCAGCGGAAGGGCCCGGCGTTCGAGTCCGGCGAGACGACGCTCAAGATGATGCAGATCATCGGCCGGGTGTACGCCGACGCGGTGGGCGGGCGCTTCGACGGCACCCTGCCCGGCGTGGAGCGGGCGATCTCGAAGGAGTACGCGGCGGAGCGCTTCGCCTCGCTCGACGGCAAGCCGGCCAGCCCGAACGACCGCTACGAGGCGCTGGGAGTGTTGCCGCCGCCTCCGCCGGGCTCGAACCACGTCACGGTGGTCGACGCGGACGGGAACGTCGCCACCGTGCTGCACTCGGTCATGTCGATGCCGTTCCGGACCGGCATCTACGTCGACGGCGTCTACGCCTGCGCCTCCGGCGTCCACCTCGGCTCCGGTCCGGTCGAGCCGGGAGGACGTGCGCACGCGCGCATCTGCCCGAACATCTTCACGCGGGACGGCAAGCCGGTGCTCGCCTCCGGCTCGCCGAGCGTGTCCCTGACCGAGAACATCGTCCAGAACTCGGTCAACCTGCTGGACTTCGGCCTCGATCTCGAGAGTTCGGTCCACAAGCCGCGATTCGGCGGTTCGTCGATGGGGGTGCCCGGTGCGCTGATCGTGGAAGCCGACCTGCCGGGTGATCCGGTGCGGCTGCTCGAGGAAGCCGGTCAGACGGTCGAGGTCGTGAACCCGTGGAACTGGCTCTGCGGCTCCTTCGAGGGCGTCCTGATCGAGGAGGATGGCGCCATCGCCTGCGGCGATCCGAGGCGGACGGCGCAGGCGGTCGCCGTTTGAGGGTTGTCCCGGGGGTCATCCCGGCGCTGTTCCTGGCGGCGACCGGGGCCTTTGCCGGAGAAACGACGGTGGCGGTGGCGGCCAACGCCGCGGAGGTCGTCGAGACGCTCGCCGCCGACTTCGAGCAGCAGACCGGTCATCGGGTCACGGTTACCGTCGGCTCGACCGGCAAACTCTACGCGCAGATCCTCCACGGTGCGCCTTTCGATTTGTTCCTGGCGGCCGACCAGGAGCGTCCGCGGTTGCTGGTGGAACAGGGGCTGGCTGTTGAGGACTTCCGGCGGACCTATGCGATCGGACGGCTGGTCTTGTGGAGCCCGGATCCTGGGGTTGCCGTCGGCGCCGACACGCTGAGGGACGGCTCCTTCCGCCGGCTCGCGATCGCGAACCCGGACCTGGCGCCCTACGGCGCGGCCGCCCGGGAGACGCTCCGTGAACTCGGCCTGTGGGAGAGCCTGCGGCCGAAGATCGTCCTCGGCGAGAACGTGGGGCAGGCCTTCGCCATGGCGGCTTCGGGAAACGCGGAACTGGGCTTCGTGTCGCTGGCCTCGGTGCTCACTCCGCGCCATGGGCGTGACGGGAGCTACTGGGAGGTTCCAGAGCACTTCCACACGCCGATCCGTCAGGACTCGGTTCTGCTCGAGCGCGCCAGGGACAACCCGGCCGCCCGCGACTTCCACGAGTTCCTCAACACCCCGGTGGCGCTGAAGACGGTGGAGTCGTTTGGCCTCGTCGTCGCCCGGGGTTCGCGATGAACCTGCCCGAACTCGGCCCGCTGTGGCTCAGCCTCCAGCTCGCAGCGGCGGCGACCGCGGTGCTCCTGGTTCTCGGAACGCCACTCGCTTGGTGGTTGTCGGGTACTCGATCGCGGCTGAAGCCGGTGATCGAGGCGGTGACGGCGTTGCCGCTCGTTCTGCCGCCGACGGTGCTGGGCTTCTACCTGTTGCTGCTGATGAGCCCGCGATCCTGGCTCGGCGGTCTCTGGGTCGAGGTCACGGACACGACGCTCACCTTCTCGTTCACGGGCCTTCTGATCGCCTCCGTCGTCTACTCGCTGCCGTTCATGGTGCAGCCGCTCCAGGCCGCCTTCGAGTCGTTGGGGCGCGGTCCCCTGGAGGCCGCGGCGGCGCTCCGCGCCTCGCCTCTGGACGCCTTCCTGACCGTGGCCGCACCACTCTCGCTGCGCGGCTTCCTGACCGCGGCGGTCCTGACCTTCGCGCACACGATCGGCGAGTTCGGTGTCGTGCTCATGGTGGGCGGGAACATCCCCGGCAAGACACGGGTAATCTCGATCGCCATCTACGAGCACGTGGAGACCTTGCGCTACGCCGAGGCGCACACGCTTGCCGCCGGTCTGCTGCTGTTCGCCTTCGTCGTGCTGGTCTTCGTCTACGTCTTCAACCGGAGGCTGCCGGTTCATGTCGCCTGAACCTGACGCCATGGGCATGGCGGGGAGTACCGGCAGCGGTTCCGTCGCCTCGCCAGCCTCGCCGCCGCCGGAAGCCCGGCTCGAAGTCGACGTTCAGGTCGCCTTCGACGGCTTCGATCTCCAGGTCGAGCAGGCGATCCCGGCGGCCGGCGTGACCGCGGTGTTCGGTCCTTCGGGCAGCGGCAAGACGACCCTCCTGCGGTCCCTGCTCGGGTTCGAGACGCGAAGCTCGGGCCGCATCGCCCTGAACGGCGACGTCTGGCTCGACAGCGAAGCCGGGGTCGCGGTACCGCCTCACCGGCGCCCCATCGGCTGCACCTTCCAGGACGGCCGGCTGTTCCCGCACCTCGATGTCGAGGGGAACCTCCGCTACGCGGATCGCCGGAGCACGCCGGCGCCCGGCGTCGCGGCGCCGATCACCCGCGGCGATGTCGTCGACGCGCTGGACCTGGAGCCGCTGCTCGACCGGCGACCCAGCACGTTGTCCGGCGGTGAGCGGCAGCGGGCCGCGCTGGGACGGGCCCTGCTCAGCCGGCCGCGCCTGCTTTTGCTCGACGAGCCTCTGTCGGCTCTCGACCGCCGGCGCAAGGCGGAGATCATGCCGTACCTGCTGGCGCTGCATCCGCGTTTCGGCATTCCGACCCTCTACGTCAGCCACGCGGTCGACGAAGTGGCGCTGCTCGCGGACCGTGTCCTGGTGCTGGCCGACGGCCGGGTGCAGGCGTTCGGCGGCACGGTCGAGGTGCTGGAGCAGCTCGATCTGGCGCCGCTCACCGAGCGCTTCCAGGCCGCTGCCGTGCTGGAGGCTCGGGTCAGTGCACACGACGACGAGTACCGGCTGACCTGGCTCGATCTGGACGGCCAGCGGCTTAGCGTGCCCCGGATCGAGCACCTGGCGGTCGGCGAGTCGGCGCGGCTGCTGGTGCGCTCCCGCGACGTCTCGCTTGCCACCGAACGCCCGTCGCCGACCAGCATCCGCAATGTCCTGTCCGGAGTCCTCGTGTCGCTGCAGCAGGACGAGTCGACCGCGTTCGCCGAGGCCACGGTCGATCTCGGCTCGCACCGGCTGCGGGCGCGGATCACCCGGGCGTCGGCGGCCGAACTCGATCTCACGGTCGGTTCTCCTGTGTTCGCGCTGCTCAAGAGCGTCAGCCTGGATACGCGGGCCGGACGGTAGGGCCGGAGCACGCGGTTTCTGGGGCGTAGCCTTCCTGGCTGGAATGGAACAATCGGAGCGCTCAGGCGTTACTACGTTCTACAGACCGACGTCCGAGGAGTGAACACGCCGAGCTGGTTTCGCCAGCCCCTCAGGAGAAGCACGATGAAGCGAACGACGAAACTCGCCCTCAACCTGACCCTCTGCGTCCTCGCCTGCCTGGTGGCCGCGCTGCCGTTGGCGGCCCAGGACCTCCCCGACGGCGTGACCAGAGTGGCCTCGGTCGAGGGAATCACGGAGTACCAACTGGAGAACGGGCTCCGGTTCCTGCTCTTCCCCGACCAGAGCAAGCAGCAGGTGACCGTCAACATCACCTACCTCGTCGGTTCCCGCCACGAGGGCTACGGCGAGACGGGGATGGCGCACCTGCTGGAGCACCTGGTGTTCAAGGGCACGCCGAACCACCCGGACATTCCCGCCGAGCTGACCGAGCATGGGGCGTTCCCGAACGGCACGACCTGGTTCGACCGGACGAACTACTTCGAGACCTTCCCGGCGACCGACGAGAACCTCGAGTGGGCGCTCGACCTGGAGGCCGACCGGATGGTGAACTCCTTCATCTCGGCCGAAGACCTCGAGTCGGAGATGACCGTCGTGCGGAACGAGTGGGAGAGCGGCGAGAACCAGCCGATAGGCGTCTTGCGCAAGCGGGTCATGTCGGCCGCCTTCGACTGGCACAACTACGGCAACTCGACGATCGGCGCGCGGTCCGACGTGGAGAACGTGCCGATCGAGCGCCTGCAGGCCTTCTACCGCAAGTACTACCAGCCGGACAACGCGATCCTGGTCGTCGCCGGGCGGTTCGAGGTCGATCGGGCGCTGGAACTGGTCGCCGAGAAGTTCGGCGCGATCCCGCGTCCCGACCGCACGGGTGCGAACAGGCTGTTCGAGACGTACACGGCGGAACCGGCCCAGGACGGCGAGCGGACCGTGAGGCTGGAGCGGGTGGGAGACACCCAGTACGTGATGACCGTGTACCACGTGCCGCCGGGCGCCCACGAGCAGTACGCCGCGGTGGAGGTGCTCACCCACATCCTGGGCGTCGAGCCGGCGGGGCGCCTGTACAGGAACCTGGTCGAGCCGGGGCTTGCGGCCTCCGTCTTCGCCTCCAGTTTCCAGTTGAACGAGCCGGGCGTGCTGACCGCGTCGGTCGAGGTCCGTCAGGAAGACTCGCTCGAAGCCGCCGCCGAGGCGCTCTTCGCCGCCTTCGACGAGATGGCCGCCGAGCCGCCGACGGAGGAGGAGGTCGAGCGCGCCAAGACCGACTACCTCTCGCGGATCGAGCTTTCGTTCAACAACCCGCAGGGCATCGCTCTTCAGCTCAGCGAGTGGGCCTCGATGGGCGACTGGCGACTGTTCTTCCTGCACCGCGACCGCCTCGAGCAGGTGACCGCCGAAGGCGTCCACGAAGTTGCTCAGACGTACCTGCGCGACTCGAACCGCACGGTCGGCTACTTCCATCCGACGGACACAACACCGGAGCGGGCCGAGATTCCCGAGCCGCCGGACGTCGCGGCCCTGGTCGCCGACTACACCGGGCGCGAGGCGGTCGCCGAGGGCGAGGCGTTCGACCCGACCCCGGCGAACATCGATAGCCGCACGCGTCTCCTGACCCTGTCCTCCGGCGCCAAAGTCGCGTTGTTGCCGAAGCAGAATCGCGGCGAATCGGTCAACGTGCAGTTCGCCTTCCGCCATGGCACGGAAGAGGGGCTGACGGGCCGCGTCATCGCCGGCGATCTGGCCGGCGACATGCTGATGCGCGGTACGAAGAACCGCTCGCGCCAGGAGATCAGCGACGAACTGGATCGCCTCAAGGCCCAGGGTCGCGTCAGCGGCAGTGTGCTCGCCTCGAACGGCTCCCTGACCACGGTGCGCGAGAACCTCGTGCCGGTTCTGCGGCTGGCCGCGGAGATCCTGCGCGAGCCCGCGTTCGACGCGAAGGAGTTCGACCTGCTGCGCGAGGAGCGGCTGGCGGCCATCGAGTCCCAGCGCTCGGAGCCGATGGCTCAGGTACCGCAGGCGATGAGCAGGCACTTCAACCCATGGCCGGCCGATCACCCCCGCTACTCGCCGACGTTCGACGAACAGATCGAGCGCCTGAACGCGGCCACGGTAGAGGAAGCCAAGGCGTTCTGGTCTTCCTTTTATGGAGCGCGAGGCGGCACGATAGCGGTGGTCGGGGATTTCGACCCGGACCAGATCGCGGGCGAACTCGAGGCCTTGTTCGGCGGCTGGGAGGCGGCCGAACCGTACGAGCGGGTCGCCGATCCCTACCGCGCGGTGGAGACCGTGAGCGTCGACATCGAGACGCCGGACAAGACGAACGCGATGATGATGGCGGTGACGACGTTTGCGATGCGCGACGACGACGAGGACTACCCGGCACTGGTCATGGCGAACTACATGCTCGGCGGCGGCTTCCTGAGTTCGCGGCTGGCGACGAGGATTCGTCAGGAGGAGGGTTTGTCGTACGGTGTCGGTTCGCAGATCGCCGCGCCGCCGATCGATGACAGCGCGATCTTCCTGACCTTCGCCATCTTCGCGCCCGAGAACGCCGACAAGGTGGTCGTCGCCTTCCGCGACGAGATCGGCAAGGCGCTGGAGGACGGCTTCACCGAGGAGGAGTTCGAGAGCGCCAGACGCGGTTATCTGGACGCGCAGAAGAACGGCCGATCCCAGGACCGGGCGCTCGCGGCGATGCTGAACAGCAACCTGTTCACCGGCCGGACGATGGCGTTCACGGCGGCCCAGGACCGGGCGATCGAGGAGATGACGCTGGACGAGGTCAACGCGGCGCTGCGGAAGGCCATCTCGCTTGATGGCATCTCGATCTTCCGCGGCGGGGACTTCGCCAACAGGCTGAATCAGTAACCCTCCAGCTACAGGGTCGCGACGAGGGCGGCGATCGACTCCGGGTTCTGGAGCGTCCCGACGTTGACGGCGGTTTCCACCGGTTCGCCGGCGAGGATCCGCTTGATCGGCACCTCCAGTTTCTTGCCGGAGAGCGTCGTCGGTACTTCGGGGATCGCGCGGATCTCGTCCGGGCCGTGGCGTGGCGACAGCCGGGTGCGCAGATGCCGCCGAATGCGGTCGGCGAGCGCGGCGTCGAGCGCGGTGCCTTCCGCCAGCACGACGAACAGCCAGAGCTTGCCCTCGCGGTTCAGGCTGCCGGTGTCGACGATCACGCAGTCCTCGACTTCGGGCAACTCTGCCGCGGCGCGGTAGAACTCGGAGGTGCCCATCCGCACGCCGCCGCGGTTGAGCGTCGAGTCGGAGCGGCCGTAGATCACGGAGCTGCCGTCCTGGTCGAACTCGATCCAGTCGCCGTGACGCCAGACGCCCGGCCAGTGGTCGAAGTAGCTTTCCCGATAGCGCTCCCCCGACGGGTCGTTCCACAAGAAGAGCGGCATGGAGGGCAGCGGCTCGGTGATCACGAGCTCGCCGACCTGCCCGGTGACTCCGCGGCCGCTCTCATCGAACGCCTCGACCTTCGCGCCGAGCGAGCGGCATTGGATACGGCCGCGGCGGACCGGCTGCAGCGGATTCGGGCCGACGAAGCCGGTGCACACATCCGTGCCGCCGGAGAGCGAACCGAGCCAGACATCGGACTTCACCTGCTCGTAGACCCAGTCGAACCCTTCGGCCGGGAGCGGCGCGCCGGTCGAACCGATGGCCCGCAGGGCGTCGAAGTCGAACTGCCTGCCGGGTTCGAGGCCTGCCGCCCGGCAGGCCATCAGGAAGGGTGCGCTGACGCCGAAGCAGGTCACGGCCTCTTCGTCGGCCAGGCGGTACAAGGCGTACAGGTCGGGCCAGCCGGGCGAGCCGTCGTAGAGCACCACGGTCGTGCCCAGGAGAAGGCCGGAGACGAGGTAGTTCCACATCATCCAGCCGGTTGTCGTGTACCAGAAGAAGCGGTCACCAGGACCCAGATCCGTGTGCAGCGCCAGTTGCTTGAGGTGCTCGACCAGGATACCGCCGTGGCCCTGGACGATCGCCTTCGGCAGGCCGGTGGTTCCGGACGAGTAGAGAATCCAGAGCGGGTGGTCGAAGGGCACCGGCTCGAAGGCGAGCTCGCCGGCTTCGGCGGTGAGTTCGCTCCAGGACAGGCTGGCGGCCGCGCCGGTTCCGGAAGCCAGAACCGCGGCCTCGAGAGTCGGCAAGGAAGCAACGATCCGGTTCAGGTCATCGCTGCGGTCGAAGACCCGACCGTTGTAGTCGTAGCGATCGACTCCGATGAGCACCTTCGGCTCAATCTGACGGAAGCGGTCGAGAACACTCTCCACGCCGAACTCGGGCGGACAGCTCGACCACACCGCGCCCAGACTGGCGGTGGCGAGGAAGGCGATCACGGCTTCTGTGCCGTTCGGCAGGTAGGCGACCACCCGGTCGCCACGGCCAACGCCGAGGCGGAGCAGACCGGCCCGGGCGGCCGCAACTTCCCGGCGCAGTTCGTCCCGGCTCAGTTCACGCCGCGGCTCCGCTTCGCTCCGGCAGACGAGAGCCGGTTCCGCACCGCCGTGTGCCAGAGCATGTTCCGCGTAGTTCAGCGTAGCCCCGGGGAACCACTCGGTGCCGGGCATGGAAGTGCCGCCGATCACACGTTTGGCGGGGGCGTGGAATCGCACCTCGAAGTACGCGGCGATCGAACTCCAGAAACCCTCGAGGTCGGTTACCGACCAGCGCCAGAGTTCGTCGTAGCCGGCGAACCGGAGGCCGTGTTCCTTGTCAAGCCAGCGGCGGTAGGCGGTCAGTCGGCACCCTTCGACCTGCGCCGGCGACGGCTGCCAGAGAGTGTCCGGGTCGTTCGTTTGGCTCATCGCCGCGGCGGGTTAGGCTGTTTAGACCGCTCGAGAACGAAGGGAGGAACCGGTCGTGAGCCGCTTGCCAGTCGTCATGCGTGTCGTGCTGGGTCTCATCTTCGTGGTCTTCGGCGTGATCGGCGCGCTCTCCGGGGAGACCGACATGGGCGAGGAAGCGGATGCCTTCGTTTCGGCCATGAAGGATACGGGCTATCTCTGGCCCCTGCTCAAGACGACCGAGATCGTGAGTGGCCTGCTGCTGATAGCCGGGTTCTTCGTGCCTCTGGCGCTTCTTCTTCTCGCCCCGGTGGTGCTCAACATTCTGCTGTTCCACGTGTTCCTCTCGCCCTCGCCGGGAGGACTGGCTGTCGCTGTCGTCGTGCTGGCTCTCGGACTTGGTCTGGCGCGCCAGTACCGGTCGAGCTTCGCGGCCGTGTTGCGCCGCAAGGCGGTGCCGCACTGATGCGGCTTATCCGCAGGCGGACCGGCATCGGACTAGGCTGGTGACCCGCCTCATGGGGAAGCGGGGATCAAGGAGGAGGTAGACGATGAAACACCTTCCGCTCATTGCCCGCATTCTGCTGGGGCTGATGTTCGTGTTCGGCGGCGTGACCGGTCTGTTCCAACTCGTGGAGCAGCCCGAGGTGGGGGAGGAGGCGGCGGCCTTCATGGGCGCGATCATGGACAGCGGCTACCTGTGGCCGGTCATCAAGGTGACCGAGATCGTCTGCGGCGTTCTGCTGATCCTCGGGATGTTCGTGCCGCTGGCCCTCGTCGTGCTGGCTCCGGTCGTGCTCAACATCCTGCTCTTCCACGTCTTCCTGGAGCCGTCGGGGATTCCCATCGGCCTGTTCCTTTTGGTGTTGGGTCTCTACCTTGCCCACCAGCACAGGGAGAGCTTCAGCGCCGTCCTGCAGCGCAAGGCCTGAGCGAACTGATCCGGCGCCCGGCGGGCGCTATGAGCCGGAGCCCACGGCGATCAGGTGCCGTCGTGCGCGGAAGTAGATGACTCCGTCCGAGATGGCCGGGGTCGCCATCAGGGTTTCGCCCAGTTCGTTGACGGCGATCTCGTTCAGTTCCGCTCCCGGTTCGATGACGTAGACGTCTCCGACCTCGCTGTTGAAGTAGATGCGGCCGCCGGCGGCGACCGCCGACGCGCTGAAGCCGGAGGCGCCGCGGCCCAGGCGTTTCTGGTTCAGGCGTTCGCCGGTCGTCCAGTCGACGACGGTGACGACGCCGTTGTCGTAGCAGAAGTAGGCGAGGTCGCCGACCACGATCGGCGTCTGCATGTAGTTCCCGAGCCGCTCGTGAAACCAGACGATCGCGTCGTGGTCGGGATCGAGCTTGCCCTCGGCATCCGGATCGATCGCGTAGATCGGCTTCAGCCGGCCATGGGCGTTCGTGATCAGGATGGGACCGTCGCCGGCGCGGACCGGCGTTGGCACCGGGATGTCGCCGCCTCCTTCGAGGCGCCACAGTTCTTCGCCGGTGTCCAGGTCGTAGCCGCCGATGTGCCGGTAGCCGTTCAGCACGACCTGCTCGCGGCCGTCGGCGCGTCGAAAGACGGCGGGCGTGCTCCAGGTGGCTACTTCTTCCCTAGCCTTGCGCCAGACGTCCTCGCCGGTGGCTGCGTCCAGGACGGCGACGAAGGAATCGCTGAGGATGTCGACCTGGACGATCACCCGGCCGTCGTGGACCACCGGCGAGCTGGCGAACCCCCACTCGTAGGTGGGGAAGTCGTAAGGGCCGGAGTCGAGGACGCCGAACTGCCGGTTCCAGAGCGGCTTGCCGTCCAGGTCGTAGGCGTGGAGTCCTTCCGAACCGAAGAAGGCGACGAGGACGTTTCCGTCGGTCGCGGGCGTCGAGTTCGTGTGCGACGCCTTCGTGTGCCGCTTGATCGCGGGCGTACCCTGGAACGCCGTTCGCTCCCACAGGAGTTCGCCGGTCCGCTTGTCCAAGGCCAGCACCTGGAAGCGCTGGGGCGGCTCGCCCTCGACCGGGGCGCCGTCGCCGTAGAGGCCCACCTTGAGCGATGCCTCGGCGCCGTCGGGCACCGCCGTGGTCAGGAACAGGAGGTCCTCCCAGATGACCGGGCTCGAATGGCCGAGGCCCGGAACGGGGACGCGAAACAGGATGTTCTCGCCGGTCTCGACGTTCCAGGTCGCGGGCGGCGAACCGGTGCCGGTGCCGTCCGCGCCGTTGCCGCGGAAGGAAGGCCAGTTGTCCGAGGCGGCCGAAGGCAGGGCCGTCGCGGCGACGAGAGCGGCCGACGTGGCCGCGCTGACTGCCAGTCTCCTGGAGGAAGTGGCCATCGTCGGCTACGAACCGCCGCCGACAGCGATCAGGTGGCGGCGCGCCCGGAAGTAGATGACGCCGTCCGAGATCGCGGGCGTCGCCATCAGGGTCTCGCCGAGTTCGTTGATCGCGATCTCGTTCAGCTCTTCGCCGGCCTCGATCACGTAGATGTCGCCGTCCTCGCTGTTGAAGTAGAGGCGAGCGTCCGCGGCGACGGGCGAGGCAGTGAAGCCGGAAGCGCCGCGGCCCAGGCGCTGCTGGGCGACCCGCTCGCCGCTCTTCCAGTCGAACACGGTGACGACGCCGTTGTCGAAGCCGAAGTACGCGAGGTCGCCGACCACGATCGGCGTCTGCATGTAGTTCCCGAGCCGCTCGTGGAACCAGAGCATCGCTTCGTGCTCGGAGTCGATCCCGCCTGCCGCGTCCGGATCGATCGCATAGACCGGACGCATCGGGCCGTGGGCGCTGGTGATGAGGATCGGACCGTCGTCGCCGGCGCGAATCGGCGTCGGCACCGGAATGTCGCCGCCGCCTTCCAGCCGCCAGAGTTCTTCCCCGGTGTCGAAGTCGTAGCCGCCGATGTGCTGGTAGCCGTTGACGACGATCTGGCGGCTGCCGTCGCTCCGCGGGAAGACGGCGGGAGTGCTCCAGGTGGGGATCTCGTCGCGCTTGGTGCGCCAGATGTCCTCGCCGGTCGTCGCGTCGAGCGCCGCCAGGAAGGAGTCGTCCTGCACGTCGACCTGGATGATCACCCGGCCGTCGTGGACCAGGGGTGAACTCGCGAACCCCCACTGGGCCGTCTTGACCATGAAGAAGCCGGAGTCGAGCAGGCCGAACTGGCGGTCCCACAACGGATTGCCGTCCAGGTCGTAGGCGCGGAGGCCTTCGGAGCCGAAGAAGACGACGAGCACCTCGCCGTCCGTGGCCGGCGTGGAGTTCGTGTGGGAGGCCTTGGTGTGGCGCTTGACCGCGGGCGTGCCTTCGAAGGCCGTGCGTTGCCAGAGCAGATCGCCGTTCCGTTTGTCGTAGGCGAGGACGACGTAGCGTTGCGGCGGCTCGCCCACCACGGGCGCGATGTCGCCGTAGAGGCCGACCTTGAGCGAGGCCTCTTCACCCTCGGGCACGGACGACGTCAGAAACAGGCGGTCGCCCCAGATCACCGGGCTCGAGTGTCCGAGACCCGGCACGGCGACGCGGAAGAGAACGTTGTCGCCGGTCTCCACGTTCCAGGTGGCCGGCGGCGTTCCGCTGCCGTTGCCGTTCGCACCGTTGCCGCGGAATGACGGCCAGTTGTCCGACCCGGAGACCGGGACCGCGGTTGCGGCGACGAGCGCGACCGGAACGAGCAGGCGCCGGATCTTCGGCGCGGTGACTTGCATCTTCATGACTGGAGTATGTGCGATCATCCTCAAGATTACGTCCACACGGGAACAGAGTTCGTGGAGGCAGTGAGATGAGTTCGCCGATGAGCGTCTTCTGGGATCCGCAGTGTGAGGTGCACACGGTACCAAGGGGCTTTCCGGAGCGGCCGGAGCGCCTGCAGTTGGCACTGCCGTACCTGAGGGAGCGGGGCTGGGACCTGGTGGAGGCTGGTTCGGACGGGCGGTCGGGCGGAATGGCGGGCCGGGCCCGCAGGCTGGCGGCTCTGGTCCACGATCCGGAGTACATCGAGCGGATGGAGGCGGCAGTGGCCGAGGTCGCGGCGGCGGCGGCGGAAGGGAACTTCCCGCTGCGGCCGACCCCGATGCTCGACACGAACGACAATCCGCTGTCGCCGGGAACGGCCGAATCCGCCTGGGCCGCCGTCGATGCCGCGCTCGCGGCGGGCGACCACGTCATGCTGGGCGCAGGCCACCGGGCGATGAGCGTGACCCGGCCGCCCGGCCACCATTGCGAGCGGGACCGGGCCATGGGGTTCTGCTACTTGAACCAGGTCGCGATCCTGGCTCAGGGCCTGATCGACGTGCACGGCGTCGAACGCGTCGCGATCCTGGACTTCGACGTCCACCACGGCAACGGGACGCAGCACCTGTTCGACCACCGGGCGGATGTCGCCTACCTGAGCGTCCACCAGTACCCTTTCTACCCGGGCACCGGGGCTGCGGGCGAGCGGGGGATCGGCGAAGGCGAGGGTACGACGATCAACGCGCCGCTGCCGGCGGGCAGCGGCGACGACGTCTACGGCGAGGTCATGGACGACCTTCTGCTGCCGGCGGTGCGTTCGTTCGCGCCGGACGTGCTTCTCGTGTCGGCCGGATTTGACGCCTGGCGGAACGACCCGATCGCCGGCATGGAGCTGACTGAGGCGAGCTTCCATCGGTTCGGCGTCGACCTGGCCGAGCTGGCGGAGGAGGTCTGCGACGGACGGCTCGTGTCCGTGCTCGAAGGCGGCTACGACCTGAACGCCCTGCCCAGACTGATCGACGTCTACCTCCGGGGCACCGTCGGCACGTCCCTGGACGCCTAGCCCGGATATCTCACCGGGGATTTGAGATCGGGTCTCTTCCGGCGGATAATCCAAGTATTCACAAGGACTTGGGAGATCCACAGGAGAGAGACCCGTGAAGACAGAGTGTACTTCGTCGCAGCTCGAGTTTGGCTT
>JAJDUI010000012.1 GCA_022826745.1 Thermoanaerobaculia bacterium
CCAAACTCGAGCTGCGACGAAGTACACTCTGTCTTCACGGGTCTCTCTCCTGTGGATCTCCCAAGTCCTTGTGAATACTTGGATTATCCGCCGGAAGAGACCCGATCTCAAATCCCCGGTGAGATATCCGGGCTAGCTCAACGCGAAGTAGGCCATCGGGAGAAGCTAGGCCGCCTATGCCTGACGGAGATCACCGGACTCGACGCATTCCCCGCGGGGTGAGGCACCAGCCTTCCGCCCACTAGAGTCCTACCCGCTCCCCCGTGACCCCGGTCTGCTCGCCCCGTTGGAGGCTAGGCCCGCCAAGAAGAAGCCGGCAGGCGCAACGCCTACGCCGAACCCCCGGTCCAACCAAGAAAAGCGCCACTTCCGCCGACGCAGTCCCGCCACGAGTTCGTTGGGTGCGAAGCGCAGCTTCCTGCAGTTGGAACGTGCCTAGGACAGGTGTCGGCCCCCGGCTCACGGCGCTGGGCGGGACGGGGGCCACGGCTGCGCGAGGCAAGCGCGAATAGATCTTGAGTGGCCACAGCCATGGAGGGCGACCGAGCAGCTGTTGCCAACCTCGCGATGCCGGCCGAGCGGGTACTCGGCAACTTGGAAAACCAACAAGCCCGCTGCGACGCTCGAGGGGAACACCGCATTGCCATCAGAACAGCTCCTCCTGAAACGGGCGGAGCGACAGCGTTCCCTGTTGCCGCTCCATCCGCCCCTGTTTCTTCAAGTCCGCCTCGACGTCTCGGAGATGCTTCCATCTCCAGATCATGGAACGCAACTCTTCCTTGAGAGTATCCACTGGGACCGGCCCTGACTGGAGCCTCTGCAGCAGCCAGTCGCGCAGCACTGTGATATCTGGCTTCGGTTCGACAAGGAAGAGCTGGTCCGGATTATCCGAGCGCCGGACGTTCATCCGGCCGCCCGGACAGATTTGCCAAACACACTCCTTCATGAGGTCCCGCCCGTCATCGTGATTCGTGAGGTGGAGCAGAAAGAAACGCACTGCGTCGCCTCCCGAGATCATCCGTATGTGGGTCCACCATTTCGCACCCAGACCATCAGCCAAGAGACGAGCAGCTGAATCGGCTCTCTCGACCATCGTCTCCCCACGAATGCTCCGCCAAGCGTCGGAACCGAAAAGCAGGTCGAGATTCTCAGCCTGACCGTGTCCCGGCCCTGGCTCCTGGCGCATCGCCATGTCGAGTTCACGCCACATCACGTTGACAAACAGCTCCACGCGCTCGAAAGTCATCAACTCCGCGAGCAAGTCCCCAGGGAGCCCAAAGCCGTAGGGGTCCACGAACACGAAGGCAGGAGCGATTTGCCTCCCGTCCGACTTGAGTGTGTCGACAAGATCCCGAAGTACCGTGAATGCGTCCTCGCAGCCCGTCTGGACGAGTATCCGGTCGGGCAGAGGCTCTAGCTCGGCCACTTGTTCCCTGAGGGCCGCTTCGTTTCGTTCGTCCTTCTCGAGAAAGACGAAGCGAAACTCCGACCGCTCCAAGAGGTCCGGCAACGCCGTATGGCGAAGCAGAGTCCGCAATGCGACAACGGGCGAACCAGGATTGTCGCCTGCATAGCTCCCGCGGCCCGCGTGGGTGTCAAAGTAGACAACTCGACCGGCCCAGTAACCGAGCTTCGGGTACCAGCCCTCCAGGTACCGCCGGATCAGTTCGTGCTTGACCTGCTGGAAGCGACCATAGGTCTCCCAGTGCTGCGGCTGCGAATCGCTGAACCTGTTCACGCGCGGCAGTCGCTCCTCAGTTCACCGGAAACTCGTCGTAAGTACGGCCGTGGAGTAGCCGCCCGTTCAAGTGCTTGCGGACTCCTCCCCACTGCTTGAAGAAGAACGGCACGCCGTCCCGCCGGCACTGGCGGAGGACGTTGACGACCCACGCCTCTTCCATTGGCCGCGCCCTCGGGCCACTCTCCCCGCCGACGATGACCCAGTCGACACCTCGCAAGTCGAACTCACCGAGATCTTCGAGCAGCGGCTCGACTGAGGCAAAGCGAACGGCCGCCGGGGTCCGCCTGAGCGCGGCGAGCCGAGGCAGCCCCTGCCGGCGGTTCTCGACGCTCACGCCGAACCAGACGTTCGGTAGCTCCGCCATCCAGGACAGGCGACCGGACAGCAGTTCCTCCATCCGGTCGTGCCGCTTGGTGAGGACTTGGTAGGTGTGTCTGCGAACTTCGCCCATGACGCGGCCCACCCGAGCGATGTAGTCCTCGGAAACCTCGGGGTGAAAGAGGTCGCTCATGGAGTTCACGAACACTCGGCGTGGCCGACGCCAGCGGCGTGGTTGGTCCAGCTTCTCGGGCACCATCCTCAGGTCGAAGCCCTGCTCAAAGGGGTGGCCTGGAACCCCGCGGAAACGCTCCGAGAACCGCTCCGCATAGCAAAGGGCGCACCCCGCACTGACCTTGGTGCAGCCGCGAACCGGGTTCCAGGTGGCGTCGGTCCACTCGATCGAGCTGTTGTCTGACATGCCATTCTCCCGTGAGGCGGTCACGCTTCCAACGACCGTCGGGCTCCGTCGTTTATACACGACCATGCATTAGAGCGCAACTAGAGCGTAAAGGGCGCGACGGCCAGCACCCAGGTCTCCATCTGACAAGATGCGTCCCGCCTTGGAGTTCTCGCCAGCCTCTGCTGAAGGAAGCCCTGCCCCTCTCATGACAACGCACGACGTTGCGGGCACCGTGGCGGCCAGTTCGGCCGATGTGCGCCAAACACTGGTCGAGGCACTCGAGCTCGACCTCATCGGCCCCGGTGAAGGGCATGAGCTCGCCGAGGAGCGGCTCCTCATCAACGAACCGCCATCGAAGTGGTACCTCACTGGCTTCCTCATGCCGGCCGACACACCGCCCGAGCTGCGGGAGAGCGACGACGAGGAGGACGGAGACGACCTCGACGAGGTGCCCGACCGCGCTGGCCTGTCCGAGGAGTCGACAGAAGACCGAAAGGCCGCCAAGAAGGCGTTCTTCCCATCGTCCATGGGCCTGAGCTTCCTGGCGGTCGAGTGCCAGCTCTCGATCACGGTCCGGTGGGGGGACTACGAGAAGGGCGCGATAGACGAATCCGGCACCAACGGCTTGTGCTGGCGGCGCACGCCCCGGCAGGAGACCGTCGAGTTCGATCTCTGTCGCGGAATAGGTCCTTCCGTGCACGACGTCCCCTCCTCCGGCGGCCTGCAACTCCATGTCGAGCACAGGCTCCTTACCGGCCTCAGGCCCATTCCAGCGAACTCGTTCGCGGTCACCGTGTTTCTCGTGAACAACCGGTCGCCAGCGAAGTCGCTCGATGAGAGAGAGGCCACCTATGCCTTCCAGGCACAGATAGAAGTACGTAGTAACCACCCGTTTCTGCCGCGACCGGATCTCCGACAAGCCTTGAACGACGTGTGGGACGAGCAGGTGGCGGCGCTGCACTACTCCGACGCACCCCGGTACGCAACCGGCCACAACGTCTCAGCCCAGTGGGACGTGAAGGACGACGGCAGTTGCTATGTCGTCAAGAGTGCCTGGATACCCGCTGCCGAAGTCGAGAAGACGGAGACGTTCGAGCCCGAGGGCGTTGACCTCTCCATGGAACGACTGGGTGCGCTGACCTCAGCCAATCAAGTCAACGATGTGCTCAGGCCCCTTATCGCCGCCTACCGCATGTGGATCGGTGACCGCCGGGGCGAGAGCGGCGCCATCGAGCCCGATCACAGGGAGACCGCCGAAGTCCTGCTGGACCATGCCGAGTTCGCTGCCTTGCGAATGGAACGGGGCATCGCCGCTCTCTGTGACGATGACGAGGCCCTGGACGCCTTCCGGGTCGCCAACCGCGCCGTGGCCCAGGCGCTTCGGCGGCGGAACCCTGGGCTGTTCGACGAAGACGGGCCGAAGTGGCGTGCCTTCCAGCTCGCCTTCATCCTGCTGAACCTGGCACCACTGTCCAACCCCGAAGACCCGCATCGAGAACTCGTCGACCTGCTCTTCTTCCCGACCGGCGGCGGCAAGACGGAGGCGTACCTCGGTCTGGCGGCTTTCGCGATCGTTCTGAGGCGGCTGCGCCACCCGGACGCCGGCGGCCGAGCTGGCGCTGGCGTGTCCGTCATCATGCGCTACACCCTGCGCCTCCTGACTCTGGACCAACTTGCCCGGGCGGCCGGTCTGGTCTGCGCGCTCGAATTGGAACGCGATCAAGCGCCGGCCCGCTACGGTGAGTGGCCGTTCGAGATCGGTCTCTGGGTGGGCAAGGGAGCAACCCCCAACATCCTCGGACGCAAAGGTGACGGTAGGAGCGACTCGGCCAGAGGCAAGGCAAACCGTTACAAGAGACAGCCGGAACGCGAACCGTCGCCGATTCCGCTGGAAGACTGCCCGTGGTGCGGCCAGAGTTTCAAACCGGACTCGTTTTCTCTTGAACCAAACGCGAACGAGCCCCGGAACCTGCGCGTCGTCTGCGCCAACTGGGAGTGCGAGTTCAGTCGCGACCGCGCTCTGCCGATCGTCGCGGTGGACGAACCGCTGTACCGCCGCCTCCCCTGCTTCCTGATCTCAACTGTGGACAAGTTCGCGGCGTTGCCCTGGGAGGCGCGCTCCGGCGCGCTCCTGGGTGGCGCTGACCGACACGACGGCGAGGGCTTCTACGGCGCGGCCGAACCGGGGCGAGGACAGCCCCTGCCTTCGCCCTTGCCGCCGCCGGATCTGATCATCCAGGACGAGTTGCACCTGATCTCAGGGCCACTTGGTTCGATGACCGGACTGTACGAGACCGCGATCGAGGCTCTCTCGCTCCATCACTCGAACGGGGGCCTCAAGCCGAAGATCGTCGCCTCTACTGCAACCACCCGTCAGGCGCCAGACCAGATTCACGCACTGTTCGGCCGCTCCGCCACCCGGGTTTTCCCACCTCCCGGCCCAAGTCGACGGGACTCCTTCTTCGCCCAAGCCGTGCCGGCCCAGGAGAAGTCCGCCCGCCTCTACCTGGGCATCGCGTCGCCCGGCCGGAACGCCAAGGTCATGATGCGCCGGGTGCTGCTGCCGCTCATGGCTGCCTCCCAGAAGGCCTACCGCGACGCTGGCGGCAGCACGAACAGGAACAACCCTGCGGACCCGTACATGACCGTGCTGGCTTACTTCAACAGCCTGCGCGAACTCGGAGGCGCGAGGCGCATCGTCGAGGAGGAAGTCCAGAACACTCTCCGCGGTTACGGAGCGAGGCGACGGATCGGCCAGGAACAGAGGTACTTCCGGGACCGCCACACCTACGTCGAACCACTGGAGTTGACGTCCCGCGTATCGACCGCCGATGTCGCGCGCGCACGGCGGCGGCTAGGCCAACCGTTTCACGAGAACGACAGGGTGGACTGCGCTCTGGCGACAAACATGATCTCGGTCGGCCTCGACATTCAGCGACTGGGCCTGATGGTCGTCCTGGGCCAGCCGAAGATGAACGCCGAGTACATCCAGGCCACGAGCCGGGTCGGACGAGACGACGAACGGCCCGGCTTGGTGATCACTCTTCTGAACATCCATAAACCGCGCGACCGCTCCTACTACGAGCGTTTCCGGCATTATCATGAGACCTTCTACCGTTCGGTCGAGGCCGGAAGCGTTACCCCGTTCGCAGCCAGAGCTTTGGACAGAGGCATGGCAGGTGCCTTGGTCGCCCTGGCCCGCCACGCGGAGACGCAGTTGACCCCGGTCCGGGGTCCCGAACGGCTCTCCGAAGTCCGGGCTGACTTGGAGCGACTCCTTACTCGGGTCTTCTCGGAGCGGCTTCGGAACCAACCGCTACAATCCGAAACGGAACTGGACGAGCGGCTGCACAACATCCAGACCCGTGTCCGTGATCTCCTCGATTCGTGGCAGCGCGTCGTCACCGACTATCGGGACGTCGGCGACGAAGTGAAGTACCAGCAGTACGAAGGGCGAGACGGCAAGTACCTGCTTCGGGAAATGCTGGACACGGACTTCGAGACCGAGCACCATCGCAAGTTCCGCGTAAACAGATCACTTCGGGACGTCGAACCCGAGGTGAACCTGTTCATTCAGGACACCACACGCAGCGGATCTCCCTAGTGGCCAAACGCAGGGCAGGGACTGGTGGCGAGGGCAGCGTCCGGCGAAGTCAGGTCATCACGACCTACGGCCCGGGCGCCCTGATCGACCTACCGCACGATTCGGCAATCGTCGGAGGTCTGGACTACTGGCCACGGGCCAGTCACCTTGAGGCAATAGACGAGCCGAGACTCGCTGTCCGCCTGCGTGGGCTGACCGGAGGCTCGTTGCCGGCTCTGTTTGCGCCACCCCCAGCCTCAGATCGCCCCGGACGCAAGTCTCCCGGCATCACGTCGCCGCGCTTTCCCGAGTGGTTCGTCGTCCAGGAGGAAGCCCCGTCCGACGACGGACCGAAACGAAAGAGCAGGGCTCGCCGACTGGTCCACCGCAGATCGCTCGACGACCGCCGGAGATTCAACGGCAGGCCCGTGGTCGCCACACGGTTCGTCAGAGGTTGCCCGCACGGCCACGTCGACGACATCGACTGGTACAACTTCGTCCACGAGGGCGAGTCTCCTTGCCGGGGTGAGCTTCGACTGGAAGAGCAGGGCACGGGCGGCGACCTCTCCAACCTCTTCGTCCGTTGCAGCTGTGGCGCGAGGCGAGGGATGCATGAGGCGAAGGAACTTGAGAACCGGCCGCTCGGAAACTGCTCCGGTTGTCGGCCCTGGCTCGGGCCCTACACCAAGCAGGACTGCAGCTATCCGGCCCGGCTCCTGATTCGCACGGCGACGAACGCGTGGTTCCCTCAGGTCGTCACGGTCCTCTCGTTGCCGCAGCGAGGAGCAGCCATCGATCAAGTGGTCGCTGAGCTCTGGGATGACCTGGCTATCGCTGAGGATCGCACGGGTCTTGCCTTCCTCAAGAAGAAGCCGAAGATCACGGCTGCCTTGCACGGTTTCGACGACGCCGATGTCCTGGCCGCGATCGAACGCCGCCACACCGGAGAACCCGAGGACCAGCCAGTCAAGGTTGCGGAGCTGGAAGCTCTCACGAGCGTGCCCGAAGGCTACGGCGAGGACGTGCCGGTCGATCCAGGTTTCCACGCCAGACGCATTCCGGCAGATACGTGGCGGCAGGAAGGTGACTTTCTGGGAGACAGAATCGAGGCCGTGGTCGCGGTGCACCGGTTGCGCGAAGTCTCAGCCCTCGTCGGATTCACCCGGTTCGAAGCGCCAACTCCGGACGTCAATGGTGAGTACGACACCGATGTCGCTCGCGCTGACCTTGCCGCCGAGCCTTCCTGGTTCCCGGCGGTGGAGAATCAGGGAGAGGGGATCTTCCTGCTACTGAACAGCGACGCCGTTCTAAGCTGGTTACAGCGCCCTGAAGTCGAGAAGCGCTGCGCCGATCTGGAAGCCGGACACGAGCGCTGGGCAGAAGAGCGACGGATAAGCGCCAAGCGACCGTTTCCAGGAGGCGCCTACATCCTTCTTCACACTCTGTCTCACCTGCTCATTCAGTCGCTCGCCCTGCGGTGCGGGTATCCTGCCGCATCGATCCGGGAGCGCATCTACGCTGACGAGGCCTCGAAGCGGTTCGGGCTTCTGCTCTACACCGCCAGCGCCGATGCCGAGGGAACGCTCGGAGGCCTCGTCCAGCAAGCGACGAGCATCACCCAACACCTGCACCAGGCCTTGCACATCGGCGGCCTGTGTTCGAACGATCCGGTCTGCGCCCATCACTCGCCCGGCCGGAGCCCGGAGAACCGTTGGCTACACGGCGCCGCGTGCCACGGCTGCACGCTCGTTGCGGAGACGTCTTGCGAGATGAGGAACGACTACCTGGATCGCGGGCTGGTTGTTCCCATTATCGGCCAGAAGGCTGGCTTCTTTGAACGGCTCGATTGAGCCTAAGTCAAGTCCGTGCCCCACCAAGTAGTCGAGGCGCTGCTCGAGCTTCCCGCGCACCTCAGGAACTCGTTGGCCACCGCTCTGGAGACCGGCCTTCTCCGTCTCGACTCCAGCCCGACGGCCGTCCGAGCCAACTTGGCTCTACTCCCCGACCGGGAACAGGAGGTGCTCCGGATACTTGCCGAGTGGCGCCGCAGCGGCATCCCCGAGGCTGGCGCGGCCATCTGGCTTCGGAGCCTGGACGCACTCGCGGACACGTTCACTAGGCCCGACTTCGTCTGGTCGGGACCTGAGGTGCCAGGGCTGCACGCTCGGGATACTCGACGCGTCTACGACGAGGTCATCGGAGCAGCTTCCCGCTCGATCTGGGCCTGTACTTTCGCCTTCTTCGACGGGCCCGAGGCCTTCAAGTCATTGGCGGCAAGAATGGATGCACGGCCTGACATGAGGGTCACCCTGCTCCTGAACATTGGGCGCAAGCGCGGAGACACAACCGCGGCCGACGACCTTGTCCGGCGCTTCGCGGACCGTTTCTGGGACAGGGAATGGCCTGGACCGTCGCGCCCGAGCGTGTTCTACGACCCCCGCTCCCTGGAGCCGAGACGCGCCGCAGGTGTTCTCCACGCCAAGGGAGCGGTGGCCGACGAGGAAGTCGCTTTCATCACTTCCGCCAACTTCACCGAAGCCGCTCTCGACCGGAACATCGAGATGGGCCTCCTATACCGTGACCGTCAGCTTGCTCTCACGGTGGTGAGGCACTTCCAGACACTGGTTGATCGGAAACTGCTGCTGCCGCTGCCTATTGGCTAGAACTAGCCGCCTCCGCCGAACAGCCGCACCATGCTGACCGTCACGCCGATGCCGTCGGCCTCCACGGTCGAAGGCACGGTGACGCGGACGTCCGGGAAGTCGGCGACCCAGGATTCGTCGCCGTACCGGCTGTAGCTCGCCTCGAAGCGCAACGCGATCCGGCGGGCGTAGTCGCCGCTGCCGAACCGCTTCTCCAGGCCGAGGCCCCAGGTCGTGGCGATCGGATCCACGTCGCGGCCATCGGTCCCCGAAACGTACTCGGACGGCGAACACGGCTCAGCCGTCAGGCAGCCCTCGAAGGTCGTGCTGAAGCGCGCCTTGAAGAGCCGCACGCCGCCGAGCAGGTAGAAGCTCATGTCCCGGGACTGGAGCGATTCCGGCTCGAAGCCGAGCCGCAAGGTCAGGCCGTAGCTGCGCTTCTTGTCGAGGGACCAGGTGTCCGGCCAGCTCTCGCCCAGTTGCTTGCGTTCCGCCGACGTACCCACGCCGGCGAGCTGGCCTTCCGGTTCGCCGCTGTGGAACGTGACGTCGATTTCCGTGCTCAGGTAGGCGCCGCCGTCACTGAGGAGTGCGCGATAGCCCGCCAGGAAGCCGACCGCCAGGTCGACGGTGTCGGCCGAACTCGTGTCGTGGAACACCATGCCGCGCCGCGGTTCGGGCACCAGGGTGTCGGGATCCGTGTTGTCGACGCTCTTCGAGAAGGTGGCGTCGAACTGCTCGGCCGAGGCGGTGTAGCCGGCGTAGAAGCCGCGATCCTGGGCGAGAGACGCTCCGGCCAGGACCAGCAGCGACGCGGCGCCGAGGCCCGCGGCCCTTCGTCGGAAGTTGCTCGTCTTCATCGCCTCGCGCCTACTCCACGATCGCCTGGTAGGTCAGTACTTCCATCGTCGGGCGGAGCGGATAGGTGCCGGTGGGAAGCAACTGGGTCAGCACGATGGCGACGAGGTCCTCTTCGGGGTCGACCAGGAAATCGGTCGAAGCGGCGCCGCCCCAGCCGTAGGTCCCGGGCGAGGCCGGCAGCCCGGTCAGTCCGGTGTCGGTGATCGAGTAGCCGCCCAGGCCGTAGCCCATGCCCTCGCTCATCCCCATGTCGAGGTTCAGGCTCGACATGGGCGACGGTCCGTAGGCCGATCCCAGGTGGTTGTCCATCATCAGGGCTACCGTCTGCGTCCCGAGGATCCGCACGCCGTCGAGTTCGCCGCCGTTCGCCAGCATCTGGGCGAAGCGCAGGTAGTCGCCGGCCGTGGCGACCAGGCCGGAGCCGCCCATCTCGACCTTCGGCGGCTTGCGGTAGGCGCTGGTCTCGGGATCGTCCATGACCACCATGCCGCCCTCCGGCGTCGGCGCGTAGTTGACGGCGAAACGGTCGAGCTTCTCGTCCGGAACGTGGAAGGCCGTGTCGACCATGCCCAGCGGATCGAAGATGCGCTCCTTCAGGAACTCGCCGAAGGTCTGCCCGGAAGCGACCTCGACCACGCGGCCGGCGACCTCGAGGCCGACGCTGTAGTTCCAGGCGGTGCCGGGGTGAGCCAACAGGGGCTGCTTCGCCAGTTCCCGGACGTAGTGCGCCAGGTCGTCGTGGGGAACGGCGTCCGCGGAGCCCTCGAGCCCCGCGGCCGCGTAGCTGGCGGCGACCGGGCTGGGGATGAAGGTGTAGGTCAGTCCGGACGTGTGGGTCATCAGGTCGCGAACGACGATCGGCCGCCGCGGCGGCTCCGTCTCCATGACGTCGCCGTCGCCCGAGACGTAGACCTGCGTGTCGGCGAACTCGGGGAGAATCGCGGCCAGCGGCGTCGACAGCAGGAAGTGGCCCTCCTCCCAGAGCATCATCAGCGCCGCCGAGGCGATCGGCTTGGTCATCGAGTACATGCGGAAGAGCGTGTCCTCGGTCATCGGCTCGCCGGCTTCGACGTCCTGGTAGCCGCTGGCCTCGAAGTGCACGACCTGACCTTCGCGGGCGACGACGGTGATCACGCCGGACAGCTTGCCGTCCGTCACGTAGCTCTCGAAGGCCGGCCGGATCCGGTCGAGCCGCTCGCTCGACATGCCGGCGCTCTCGGGCGTGACGCGTGGAAGGCCGGCGAAGGTCTCGCCGGCGCCGGCCGTGTCGCCCGATTCCTTGGGCGCACACGCGGCGAGCAGGACTGCGGCGAGCATGGAGGCGAAAGCGACGGTGAAGATCTTTCGTGCGTGCATATCGGATTCCTCTCTCAGTCGTCGCCGAGCAGCCAGGTCTCATCGAAGCTGACGTGCTTGATGCTCTTGCCCTGACCGCCGTCGTCGAGTGCGCCGGCGACGTGGTAACTGTAGGTCACGTGGATGCGGCCGTCCCGCGCCTGGATGACGGACGGGTAGTGATAGCGGCCGACGTCCTTCTCCTCGCGCTCGATGTAGCGCCGCCGCTTGAAGGTCCTTCCCTCGTCCTCGGAGACCGACACCGCGAGCCGGTAGCGGCCGTCCGGGATGTCGTTGTGGACAACGACCCAGCGGCCGCTCTCGAGCTTCAGCACTTCGAGACCGGCGCCGCTCTCCACCAGGTCCGGGTGATCGCGGGCAATGGTCCAGGTCGCTCCCAGATCCCGGGACTCCGCGACGTGAGCCCGCTTCGGCGGCGGGCCGTTGTCGCGCATGTAGGCGACCAGGGTGCCGTCGTCGCGAAGCGCGAAGGTGGGCTGGATGTTGCCGCCGCCGATGATCGGCTCGCTCATCGTCCAGGTGTGGCCGCCGTCGTCGCTGTACGTGGCGGAAGCGAAGCTGAAACCGTCCGAGTAAAGCCCCAGGAGCAGCCGCTGGCCGCCCTCGGGCAGCGGCAGGACGACCGGATGGGCGCGGGTGAACCAGCCGAGGCGGCGGGTCAGCTTGTCGGCCGCCTGTTCCAGATTGCGGGCCGCCCACTGCCGGGCCGACTCCGGTGCGGCAGGATCCCTGGCGTCCGCGAAGCCCAGGCTCCGGAAGTACTCGTCCGTCCTCTCCGCCACCAGGTCGTGGAAGCCGTCGCCGGGCTTCATGTGGAGCACGTCCTGCCACTGCCACACGGGCGGCCCCGGTCCCTCGAAGTCCGTCGAGACCTTGACCTTCATCAGCGCGCTTTCCCAGAGATTCGCCTGAATCGTCGGCCAGAACAGCCACAGCCGGTGACCGCCCGCGGCGAGCGGCTCGAGCAGGAGGGTGCAGTTCGTGTCCGGGAAGCCGGGCGTGTCGGCGAGCAGGAACGGCGCGCTCCAGACAGTGCCACCGGCCCGGAGGCGGGCGCCCAGGATCCGCACGTCGTCGGACCGGCGTTCGCCCGATCCGTGGAACCAGGCCACGAGCAGGTCGCCGTTCGGGAGTTCGACGACGGAAGAACCGTGGTTGTGCCAGTGCTCGAGCGGAAAGATCAGCTCCCCCACAGGACCCTGGGCATCCGATCCCGCTTGGGCGGCCGCCGGCACGGCCGCGAGAATCGCGGTCGCCGCGATGACTACGGCCAGCCGGATCGGCTCAACCGCCACGAGCGCTAGTCGGCGGCCAGGGAGACACGGATGATCTCCTCGTCGTTCCTCGCGACGATGTGGCGGTTGGCATAGGCCGGGTGCGTCCAGTTCACCATCGCGTCGAAGAGCCGCCGCGGACCGAAGCCCGATTGCGTCGTGGGTTCGATCAGTCTGGCGCGATCGATCTCCTCGTAGCCGTCCCGCGAGAAGCGGGCGATGATCAGGTCGCCAAGGTCGTTGTTGACGAACCAGCGGTCGCCGTGCCTGACCATGAAGGCCGCGCCCCAACGGCCCTGGCGGGTCATCTCGTCGCTCTCCCAGAGCCGTGAGCCATCCGCGGCGTTCAGACCTCGGAGCTGGCCGTAGCTGCAGACCCCGTAGATCGTGTCGCCCTCGAGGATGGGCGTCGTGATCAGGGAGTGGAGTCCGTCGGTCTCCTCCGGCATCTCGCTGCGGCTCTGACCGCGCCACAGCTCCCGAACCTCGGGCTTCTCGGAGTCGAACTCGAGCAGCAGCGAACCGCGGTAGAACTGGCTGAAGAGCAGCCGGTCGCCGTCGACCACCGGAGTCGTCACCGTCATCCCCGAGGCCACCTCCCAGGGCACGCTCCAGTACACCTCGCCGGTCGCCGGGTTGAGCGAGTTGACCGCCTTCGGCTCCCAGACGATGAGCTGCTCGACGCCGCCGCGCTCGAAGATCATCGGCTGGCCGTAACCCATCTCCCAGTCCGAGGAAAGCGACCGCCAGACCTCTTCGCCCGTGTGCTTGTCGAAAGCGATCACCTTGCCGTCCGGTTCAGCGCCCACGACCTGAATCAACAGGTCGCCGTGGACGAGCGGCGAGCTCGTGAAGCCCCAGATCGTGATGCTGGCATTGCCCTGCTCCACGGAGTCGTAGCTCCAGATCACCTCGCCCGTCTCGGCTTCAAGCGCGATCAGATGGCCAACGGCGCCCATCACGTAGAGCGTGTCGCCGTCGATGGTCGGCGTCGAACGGGGACCGATCGCGTAGCTCTGCTGCAGCGCCGAGTAGTTCACGTCCCACTCGTGACTCCAGAGCTCCTCGCCGGTCTCCTCGTCGAGCGCCAGGATGCGTTCCTTCCCCGTGATGGCGCGTGTTCCCTCGATACGCTGCCAGTCCGTGACGAACACGCGGCCGTCCGCCACCACCGGCCCCGAGTAGCCGCCGCGGATGGGAACCCGCCACACCGCCTCGAGGCCCTCCTCGGGGAACTGCTCCAGGATGCCGTCCTCCTGCCACACGCCGGAGCGGTCGGCGCCCCGCCACTGCGGCCAGTCGTCGGCTACGGCCGGCACCGTCAACGTCATCCCCAGCACGATGCCAAGGGTGCGAATCGCTATGGCTTGCACGAAACGGCCTCCTCGCTGACGGCACCCGGCACGGGCGTCGCCCTGTTCCGATTGGAGGCGCTACGGTAACAGCAAGCGCCGCCGGCAGAAGGTGACACCTTGCTGCCGGCGGCCAGTTACCTGCTCGTTTGAGGTCTAGATGTCGTAGTACAGCGCGAACTCGTGCGGGTGCGGCCGCAGGGCCACTTCCTGGCACTCGCTCTCCCGCTTGTACGCGATGTGGTTCTCGATCACGTCCTCGTCGAACACGCCGCCCGCGGTCAGGAACTCGTGGTCCTCCTCGAGGGCGTCGAGCGCCTCGTCGAGGGTCGCCGGCGTGGTCGGAACGCCCTGGCTCTCCTCCGGAGACAGATCGTAGATATCGACGTCGAGTGAGCTGCCCGGGTCGATCTCGTTCTGAATGCCGTCGAGCGCCGCCATCAGCAGAGCCGCGAAGGCGAGGTACGGGTTGCAGCTCGGGTCGGGGCAACGGAACTCGACCCGCTTCGCCTTCGGCGACGGCGAGTACATCGGGATCCGCACCGCCGCGCTCCGGTTGCGCTGCGAGTACACCAGGTTCACCGGCGCCTCGAAGCCCGGCACCAGCCGCTTGTAGCTGTTCGTCGTCGGGTTCGTGAAGGCGAGCAGCGCCGGCGCGTGCTTCAGCAGGCCGCCGATGGCGTGCATCGCCATGTCCGAGAGGCCGGCGTAGCCGTCGCCCGCGAAGAGAGGCACTCCATCCTTCCAGAGCGAGAGGTGGGTGTGCATGCCGCTGCCGTTGTCCTCGAAGAGGGGCTTCGGCATGAAGGTGACCGTCTTGCCGTGGCGGGCGGCGGTGTTCTTGATGATGTACTTGTAGAGCATCATCGCGTCCGCCATCTCAACGAGGGGCGCGAACCGCAGGTCGATCTCGGCCTGACCGCCGGTGCCGACCTCGTGGTGCTGGCACTCGGGGTTGAGACCGAGCTCCTCCATCGTGAGGATCATCTCGCTCCGCATGTCCTGGTGCTTGTCGGTCGGCGGCACCGGGAAGTAGCCCTCCTTGTACCGCGGCTTGTAGCCGAGGTTCGGACCTTCGTCGGCGCCGCTGTTCCAGCGGCCCTCGATCGAGTCGACCTCGTAGAAGCCGAAGTTCGGCCCGCCGTCGAAACGCACGTCGTCGAAGATGAAGAACTCGGCCTCCGGGCCGAAGAAGGCGGTGTCCGCCAGACCCGTCGACTGCACGTAGGCCTCGGCCGCCCGGGCGACGCCGCGCGGGTCGCGGCCGTAGCTCTCCCGCGTGATCGGATCAACGATGTTGCAGGTCATGACGAGCGTCTTGTGCTCGAAGTACGGGTCGATGAACGCCGTGTCCGCGTCGGGGACGACGAGCATGTCCGACTCGTTGATCACCTGCCAGCCGCGGATGCTCGAGCCGTCGAAGCCGAGCCCGTCCTCGAAGGTGCCCTCGTCGACCTCGCGGGCCGGCACCGAGAAGTGCTGCCACAAGCCGGGAAAGTCGGTGAACCGGAAATCTACGATCTGGACCCCCTCATCGCGGATCCGATCGAGAATCGACTTGGGGCTTGCTCCTGACATGAAGTTCTCCTTTGCTGTTCCTTGCTGCGGACCGAGCCGCGCCAAATCTGTTGTGGCCGAGACGCCGCCCGGCCGCACGCTCAAACACGAATCGCCAAGGCCGCGTGTCTATCAGCGCGGCCATGAACTAGGCAAGCCACGGGCCGCATGCTGCGGATTTTCGGTAGCAACGTCCATGCCCAACCCGCGTTTCGGGCAAGAACCGGCCTCCGCGCTGCGTATGAACCGCCCGAACCATCCGGCCAGGCTTCGCGGAGGCGACAACTCTGTCGTCTGCAGGCCCCCGGATCCCACGTTTCTGTAGCGCCGCCTGGGCCGCTACCCGGTCTCCAGGCGGCTCAGGACGGCCGCATCCTCGCGCCAGCCCGGCTCCGTCCGCACCCGCAGCTCCAGGTAGACCCGCCGCTCCAGGAACTCCTGCAGATCCTGTCGCGCAGCCGTGCCGATCTCCTTGATCCGCTTTCCGCCCCGGCCGACGACGATCCCCTTGTGGCTCTCCCGATCGACCAGGATGCTGGCAAGCAGGTCCGTCCGCTCCTCGCCGTCCTCCCAGGCTTCGATGACGACCGCGGTCGTGAACGGCAGCTCGTCGCGCGTCTGCTCCAGCACCTTCTCGCGGATCATCTCCGCGACGAGGAAGCGCTCGGTGTGGACCGTCAGCAGCTCCGGGTCGTGGCGCGGCTCCCCCGGCGGCAGGTGGCTCCAGAGGAGTTCGAGCAGCTCGTCCACGCCGTCACCGGTGAGGGCAGAGACGGGGACGATCTCCTCGAACACGCCGCGGCCCGCATAGCGCTCGATCTCGGGCAGCAGTCGGGGCTTGGCGATCAGGTCGATCTTGTTCAGCAGGCAGAACATGGACCTGCCGCGCTCGGCCGCCGCGGCGACGAGATCGAGAGCGTAGGCGTCGCCCCGGCCGAACGGCGTCGCCGCGTCCCGCAGCAGACACACGACATCGGCTTCCTTGAGCGCCGCCGCGGCGGCATGGACCATCCGTCGGTTCAGGCGGTGCAGGGGCCGGTGCAGGCCGGGCGTGTCGTGAAACACCATCTGGCCTCGCTCCGTGCTCAGAATCCCGATCAGGCGGTGACGGGTGGTCTGCGGCTTGTCCGAGACGATCGCCAGCTTCTCCCCCAGCATGCGGTTCATCAACGTCGACTTGCCGGCGTTGGGCCTGCCCACGAGGGCTACAGTCCCGGATCGTTGGGCTCCCGGAACCTCCGACAGCTCCAGGAAGCGAGCCCGCAGCCGGGTTTCCATCGCCTCCATCTCGCCGTCGTCAGTCTCGTGGTCGTAGCCCAGGCAGTGCAGGATGCCGTGCAGCGTCAGAACCTTGAGTTCCCGTTCGAGGGAGCTCCCGCCACCGGCGCCGGCGGTCTCGACCGAGATGACGACATCGCCCAGGTGCCGGCCCTCCGGCGTCTCCTCGCCCGGAAAGGAGAGCACGTCCGTCGCCCTGTCGAGCTGCCGGTACCGCCGGTTCAGCTCCCGCATCTCCTCGTCGTCGACCAGGCGCAGGGTGAACGTCGCCGGCGCCGGCGCCAGTTCGGCAACCGCCTCGTCCGCCACCGCGCGGAGCCCCGGAAGACACTCGCGACACCTGGCTTCCACCGGGGCCGCGACCTGCAGATCGATCGTCGCCACCGGCGGAGTCAGTCGCTACCCGGAGCGCCGCCGGCGCCGCCGGGCAGGACCCGCAACGGACCGCGGCCACCGCGTCCGAACTCGAACCCCGGGTACTCCACCCGATGATGATGCACCGTCCTCAGGACATTCTGCAGGGTGTAGCGCATCCGCCGGAGGTCGGCGAGCGTCAGGTCGGTCTGGCTGAACTGATCGTCCTCGAGGATGTCGTTCAGCAGTCGTTCGACCAGCGCACGGATCGACTTCTCGGAGAAGTCGCCGAGCGTACGGCTCGCCGCCTCGACGGTGTCGGCCACCATCAGCGCGGCAAGCGTCTTGCTCTGGGGCATCGGGCCCGGGTACCGGTACTGGTGTTCGTTGACCTCCTCGCCCGCTTCTGCCTGCTCCTTCGCCTTGGCCAGGAAGTAGTTCAGCCTGCGCGTGCCGTGGTGCTGCTCGATGGCGTCGACGATCGGTTGCGGCAGCCGGTTCTCGCGCGCCAGTCGCGCGCCTTCCTTGACGTGATCGATGATGATCAGGGAGGACATGGAGGGCGAGAGGCTGTCGTGCGGGTTGTCGCCCTCGCGCTGGTTCTCGACGTAGTACTGCGGCCGCAGCACCTTGCCGATGTCGTGGTAGAGGCCGCCGACATAGGCGAGGGTCGGATTCCCGCCGACCGCCTCGCAGCAGGCCTTCGCCAGGTGCGCGACCATCAGGGAATGCTGGAACGTCCCGGGCGCCTCGAACGCGAGGCGTTGCAGCAGCGGCAGGTTCGTGTCAGAGAGTTCCAGCAGCTTGATGTCCGTGGTCCTGAACAGCACCGCCTCGAACACCGGAACGGCGAAGCTGACCGCGGCCGCGACCATCAGGCCGCCCAGGAACCCGCAGAGCACCTCGAACCCCCAGACGGCCACCGTGACGCCATCCCCGAGCAGCGTCAGCATCGTCACCGACGCGACGTTGACGAGTCCGACCAGCAGGCCCGCTCTCGTCACCGCGGACCGCCGCTTCAACTGGTCGAGCGCGAACACCGCGGCGAGGCTGCCGGTCAGGCAGTAGAGCATCGTGCCGCCCGCCAGCCCGAGTTCCGCGTTCGCCGCCTCCACCCAACCCAGCCGGCCGACCAGGACAGAGAAGACGACGCCGGCGAGCAGGCCGGCGCCGCGACCGTAGAGCACTGACACGAGCAGCGCCACCGCCGCGAAGGGGATCGCGAACACGTAGCTCCGCGCCGAACTCAGGGCCTCGATCGGGAACGAGGCGGCCAGGGCATCCGCAACCAGGAATCCGACCCGGGTCGCCGCCAGGCCCAGGACGAGAATCAGGACGACGCTGCCGAAGTCGCGGCCCTCCACCGCGACCAGGCGCTTGCGGCGAAACGCCACCCACAGGAACGCCACCGCGAGGCTGAGCACCAGGGCCGACGCCAGCGGCGACCGAAGGAGGATCAGACTGCTTTCGCTGCCGGTCATCTCCCGCAGCAGACGCATCGACTCCGGGTCGACCTCGTCGCCCTTGCGCACGATGACCTGACCGGCCCGAATCTGGTTGAACACCGGCCCGACGTCTTCCGCCGCGGCGTTACGCCGTTCCTGGGTCTCGTTCAGGTTCAGGTAGACGTTGGGCGCCAGGTTGACCATCAGGAAGTCGACGACCGTTTCCCGCTCGGCCCGCGACCACCCCGCCCAGCGGCCGACCTCCGCCTCCAGGTAGGCCTCCACCTCGACCGGATAGCCGCGATAGCCGAAGAGGTCGAACTCGACCGACTCCTCGCCGGTCTGCATGTTGTGCAGCGTGACGCCCTCGAGGCGGTTCTGGAGCAGCGTCTCCTTGTTCTCCACGATCCCGGCCCGGAGCAGCAGCCCCACCAGGCGGGTCAGGCGTTCCTCCAATTCCGCGCCTTCGTCCTCGCCGCCCGTACGGGCCGCCAGCAGGTCCGCGTGGCCTTCATCGACCCGCAGGCCGCTACCGACCCTCAGCCGTCGCAGCCGCTCCTCGGCCACGTCCTCCTCGGGCAGGAGCTCGGCCACCTCGTCGAAGCCCCGCTCGATCGCGAACAGGTTCGCGATCCGCCCCTCGACTTCGTCGGCCTGAACAGCGTCGAAATCGTAGAGCGGACGGACGTCGGCGCGCGCCCGCTGCTGCAGTTCCTCCGAGGTCTCCTCGTCGAGCAGCAGCACGTCCCGGGTCGCGTGGTAGTCGCGGTTCGCGATGTCTCCCACGCCCAGATCCGGCCGGAAGAACACCCCTGGCGGCGCCATGATCCAGACGCCGGCCAGGACCATGACGACGACCCAGACGATGTCGCGTTCCAGCGCGTAGTGCCACAGGCCGGCGACGGTCACGCGGTCGCCGTGGCGCCGGTACATGCTACGGCGGAGCCGCTTGCGAGCCTCCCGCCTGCGGTCCGACCGGCGGCGCTTCGGCGCCTTGACGGCCGCGGTCACCGGTTGTCTTCCTCCCGCGAGCGCGTGCCGTGACGCGCTTCCCAGCGGTCGTACGCGCCGACGATCCGCTGCACGAGTTCGTGGCGGACGACGTCGGAGCGGCCAAAACGCACGAACTCGATGCCCTCTTCGCCCCGGAGCACCTGGAGCGCGTGCTTGAGACCGGACTGCTGTCCGGGCGGCAGGTCGATCTGGGTGATGTCGCCGTTGACCACGGCCTTCGAGTTGAAGCCGATGCGGGTCAGGAACATCTTCATCTGTTCCGGCGTCGTGTTCTGCGCCTCGTCGAGGATGATGAAGCTGTCGTTGAGTGAGCGGCCGCGCATGAAGGCCAGGGGCGCCACCTCGATCACCTCCCGCTCCATCATCCGGGACACCTTGTCGAAGCCGATGATGTCGAACAGGGCATCGTAGAGGGGACGCAGGTAGGGGTTCACCTTCTCCGCCAGGTCGCCGGGGAGAAAGCCCAGCTTCTCGCCCGCCTCGACCGCGGGCCTCGCCAGCACGATGCGCCGCACCTTCTGCTCCTTCAGCGCCGATGCCGCGACCGCCACCGCCAGGTACGTCTTTCCGGTGCCGGCCGGCCCGGTCGAAACGACCAGTTCATGGTCCAGCATAGCGCGCAGGTAGCGCTTCTGGTTCAGGCTGCGCGGCGCGACGAGCCGGCGCGAAGCCTGAATCAGGGCGCCCGTCCGGAAGAAGTCGACCAGGGAAGTGGCCGGCTCCTGAGCCACCACCCGCAGGGCGGTGGCCAGATCGTCGGAGCGGAGACGGCGGCCTGTCGCAGCCAGGGCGCCGAGATCGGTGAGCAGCCGCTCGGCCGTCCCGACCGCAGCCGCCGCACCCTTGATCTGCACAGCGGAACCGCGTACACCGAGGGTGACCTCGAGAGCCTTCTCCACGCGTCGCAGGTTCTCGTCGTGGGCGCCGCAGATCGCCTGCACCGATTCCTCCGGCAGGGTCACCTGCGCCCTGGCCTGCGCTGCCGGCTCAGCTGTAGTCAAAGAAGCCCTTGCCCGTCTTGCGCCCCAGATGTCCCGCCTGGACCAGTTGCTTCAGCAACGTCGGCGGCGCGAAGCGCGTCTCCCGGTATTCGTCGAACATGATGTTGGCGACCGAGTACATCGTGTCCAGACCGATGAAGTCGCTAAGCGTGAACGGACCCATCGGGTAGCCACAGCCGAGCTTCATCGCGGTATCGATGTCCTCCATGCTGCCGACGCCGCTCTCGTAGGCCCGGACGGCGTCGAGCAGATACGGAATCAGCAACCGGTTGACGATGAAGCCGGAGTTGTCCCCGCAGGCAACCGGTGTCTTGCCGACCCGCTCGGCCAAGGTCCAGCAGGCGTCGTAGGCCTCGTCCGAGGTCATCAGGGTTCGCACCACCTCGACCAGCCGCATCGCTGGCACCGGATTGAAGAAGTGGAGCCCGACGAACCGGTCGGGCCGGGCCGTCGAGGCCGCGAGCTGCGTCAGGGTCAGCGAGGACGTGTTGCTGGCGAAGATGCAGGCGTCGCCGACGATGCCGTCCAGCGCGACGAACAGTTCGCGCTTCGTTTCCAGGTCCTCGACGATCGCCTCGACCACCAGGTCGGAGCCGGCGAGATCGGACAGCTCGACGGTTCCGGTCAGGTTCGCCAGCGCCCGGTCATGTTCCTCGACATCGATGCGCCGCCGCTCGAGGCTCTTGGCCAGGGATGCACGCACCGCGCCGAGCCCCTTGTCGAGCACGTCCTGGTTGACTTCGCGCACCGTGACCGGGATACCGGCCCGTGCACAAATCTCCGCGATGCCCCGGCCCATCAGACCGCAGCCGACCAACCCCACGCGTTCCACTTCCATCGGTTCCGTTCCTCTTCTGCTCGTTCCCAGCTTTCCGGCGTCGAGAGTGTCCCTGGCGGACAGAGGCGGCACCCTAACAGCCCCGGATCAGGTTGCGGGTGCGTCAGTCGAGGATCTCGACCTCCCGCTCCTCCGGCCCGGCGCCCATGCGCAACCGCACCTCGACCGCGGACGGCGGCCGCGGCAGACGGTCCGCCCACTCCACGACCTTGACCCCGTCTCCGGACAGGAACTCGTCGATGCCGATTGCCTCCACCTCCTCCGGCTCCAGTCGGTAGAGGTCGACGTGCACGAGGGGCACGGGTCCCCGGCCGGAAGCGGGACTCCGGTCGTACTCGTGAATCAGTGTGAACGTCGGCGACTGGACCAGGGCCGAGTCCAGCCCGAGGCCCTCCGCAATGCCCTGTGTCAGCACCGTCTTGCCGGAACCGAGGTCGCCGAACAGAAGCGCCGTACCGTCCGGCAGGAGCCGGGCCGCCAGTTCGACACCGAGTTGCCGGGTTTCCTCGGCGCTCTTTGTGCGAACGATCATTCTTCGAGTGACTGGAACGCGGCCCCCAGCTCGTCCACGAGGTCGCAGGCGGCCATCGAGATCTCCCCCCAGCGCTCCGCCGCCAGATCGCCGGACAGCCCATGAGCGTAAACGCCCAGCCGGGCCGCCGCGGGCGGATCGAGTCCCTGGGCCAGGAGCGCCGCGATCACGCCGGTCAGCACGTCGCCGCTGCCGCCCGACGCCATGCCCGGATTCCCAGTCGGGTTGACCCAGGTGCCCAGGGCCGGGTCCGAGATCAGGGTCTGGCGGCCCTTGAGCACGACGACCGCTCCCGTCTCGCGCGCTGCCCGCCTCGCATGCTCCCAGCGGCTTTCCGTGACCGCCGACACCGACACCCCGAGGAGCCGGGCAAGTTCTCCCGGATGCGGCGTGATCACCAGGTCCGAGTCGCGCGCGAGAAGCGCCTCGGCGTCGCCGGCGAAGGCGGAGATGCCATCCGCGTCGAGCACGACCGGCGCCGCGCTCCGGGCGACGAGCTGCCGCGCCAGCACCCGGGCATCGTCGGAGAGCCCCAGGCCCGGACCGAGCGCCAGCGCGCCGGGCGAGGCGCGCTCCACGATCGTCTGGAGCAGCGGTTCGACGGCGTCACGCGACCACCCCTTTCCCAGCTTCGGCAGCCCCAGGGTCATCGACTCGATCGAACCGGCGTCGACCACCTGAACGAGATGTTCGGGCACGGCCGCCGTCACCAGGCCGGCGCCGCCCCTGACCGCCGCTCGCGCAGCCAGCACCACGGCGCCGCTATAGCCGGTCGATCCGCCCGCGACGACGACGTGGCCGAAGGTTCCCTTGTGCGCGTCGCGCTGCCGGGCCCGCAGGCAACCAGCGAGGTCCTCCCGTCGCGACTGGTGGAGGGCGTCCGGGCCCGGCGGCGGTTCGGGCAGCGGTACGCCGAGATCGCCGATCCACAGACGGCCACCGGCGTCCGCTGCCGGCGCCAGCACGTTCGCGACCTTGGGGAACCCCAGCGCCACGGTCAGATCGGCCGCCACATGGGGACCCGGGGGCACCGCCGACGACGCGTCGACGCCCGTCGGCACGTCGACCGAGACGAGCGGCGCGTCCCCGCGGCGCCTTCCAAGCCAGTCGACCCAGTTCGCCACCGGTCCCTCGACGGGTCGGTTCAGGCCCGTGCCGAGGAGGGCGTCGACCCAGAGCTCATAGTCCTCGTTCACTTCGTCGTCCGCGGCCGGCTCCGGCACCGACCGGGGCGAGAGCCCGAGCTGTTCGCACGACACGAACTGCCTTGTCGCGTCGACGCTCAGCCGGTCGAGCGGACCGGCAACGAAGGCCGTCGCCTCGTAGCCGCGGGTCGCGAGATCGCGGAGCAACGCGAGCCCGTCGCCGCCGTTGTTTCCCCGGCCGCAGGCGATGGCGATCCGGCGGGCGCGTGGATAGCACTCGGCGATCGCGTCCGCGGTCGCGCGCGCGGCGTTCTCCATCAGGACGATTGCCGGCACGCTGAGGCTCTCGATCGCCGCGGCCTCGACGTCGCGCATCTCCCCGGACGTGACGACCCTCACAGGAGAACCTCGGCCGTGCGCGGACAGAGCGAACGCAACTCGGCCCGGCGCTCGAGCCGTTGGCGAAAGCGGGCGAGGTCAGCCACCGTGTCGAGATCATGCGCCTCGGGCAGAAGTCCTGTGTCCAGGCCGAGTTCGCCCAGACGCGAGAGCGTCGTGGCGAACACCGACGGAGAACCCCAGGCGATGCCCTCGAACAGGCGCGGGTGAAGCGCGTCGCGCCGTAGCGCGATCAGGTAGTAGCCGCCGTCCGCCGCCGGCCCGAGCACGGCATCACGGCCGGCGTCGAGCGCCTCGAAAGCCTCCTCCACCCGTACGGAGTCGAGGTCGGGGTGGTCGCTACCCACCGCCGCCACCCGGTCGGCGCCATCGGCCGCCCAGCGAAGCCCGTTGTAGAGACGCTCCCCCAGGTCCCGCCCCTCCTGGAGACGCCACGGCACGGCGGCGGGCGCCAGATCCGACGGGGGCTCAGCATCCGGCGTCGACGCCCACATCAGGACGAGTTCCCAGGGACCGGCGCTCAGGCGGTGTCCCAGATCCGCGACGAGCGCGCGGTGCAGCGAAGCGGCGCCGGCAGCCGTGAGCCCCCCGGGCGCCACCAGCCGGGTCTTCACCCGACCCGGGATCGGAGCCCTGGCGAAGAGGAGCAGGCGTCGCGTACTCACCGCTTCCGGAATCGCCGCAGCGACCACGCGATGGCGATGCCGAGAGCGCCGGCCGCGATCGGCAGAACCCAGACCGCCCCGGCCCTTCCGGGAGATGATCCTCCGGGCGATGACCTTCCGGAAAGCGCCGCCAGGCGAGGGCCGCCAGCTCGTTCGAGGGCGCCTCTCACGTCCGCCACCGCCTCGCGGACCTCGTCGCGGCGCCGTGCCAGCGCCGCTGCCCGCGCCCGCGCCTCGGACTGCCGCCTCACGACGTTCCCCCAGGTGCCGCTCCCCCAGGTGCATCATCCTCGCCTTCGTCCGACTCCAGCACGTCGCGCCAGAAATCGAGATGGTTGCCGACGCGCCGCCTGACGGTGCCAGCCGGTGACTCGAGCCGGCGCGCCCGCGCCCGAACGACCCGAATCAGGATGAGCGCCAGCACCAGCAGGCCGCCGGCCACCGCAAGCGCCGCCGCCCACACCGGCAGCACGTTGGCCAGGCCCGCACCCGCCGCGAAGACCAGAGCGCCGAGCGCCCAGAACACGGCGCCGAAGACGAAGGCGGCGAGCAGGACCAGGCGGAGCAGACGAGCCCAGTTCCGCGCCAGGTCGAAGCGCAGTTGCTCGACTTCGGCCTCGAGCAGCGCCGCCGCCGACCGCGCCAGCGAACCTCCCAGTCCGCTCAGGGTCGCGAGAGCCTCGACGATCTTCGTGGTCATTGGGGCTGAGGCCTCAAGCCGGCGTCATCGCCGGACGGAGTTCAGGCGCCGTTCAGGCGCCGACACGCAGGGTCCGCGTGACGAAGGAAGTTGCTCCAGCAACCTCGTCCCGCACCGCCACCGTCAGGCGCTGGTCGCCCTCCTTCATGATCAACGGCAGCGTGTACGTGTAGTAGCTCTCCATGGCGCGCTCCAGGTCCCCGGCCGGGATCGTCAGTTCGAACGGTTCGACCTGGGGCGGGGAGATGTCGCCGTTCGATGCCAGCGCCTGCACCCAGATCCGGGCACGCAGGAGGTGCTCGCCCTCGGTTCCCACCGGCACCAGGGTCATCTCGCCGATCGGAACCTGGACGTCGACGTGAACCGTGTAGAGCCCCCGCTCTTCGCGGCGAATCTCGTCCGCCTTGACCAGCGAGATCTCCAGGTCGTTCTTCTCGTAGCCGAGCTTGAGCGCCGCCAGCGTGCCTTCGGTCATTTCCGTATCGACCGACTTGTCGCGGTAGGTCAGACGATGCCGGACGAAGCGGTCACGCCTCAGGCCCAGTCGCTCCTGGGCCTCCTTCGTGAGCTCGACCTTGATCTTGTAGGTCCGGCCCGTCCCCGCGTGGCCCGGCTGGAAGCCGAGCGAGTAGTAGCTCGCGAAGTCCAAGGCGATCCGGTTCAGGCCGTCGCGGAAGTTGTTCGTGTTGACGATGTACTGGCCGCCGGTCTCCTCGGCCATGTACATGATCGAGGACTGGACGTTCTCGCGGGCGACCGAGTCGATGTTCGACGAGAAGGCCATGCCCTGCATCGAGGCGTCGCGGGAGTTGATGCCCATCGGACCCGAAGCGTCGACGGTGTAGAACGAGATCTCGTTCGCGTTCGCCGCGTTGACGAGGTCGGTGAAGCGCCGGCTCGAGTCGTACTGCAGCGAGTCGAGGAAGAAGTTCTGGTTGTACTCGATCGAATCGACGGAGCGGCCGCGCTGGTCCAGCGCCTCCCACATGTCCGCGCCGGCCCGCATCGGAAGCCCGTCCGAGACGTAGAGGAAAGCCTTGCGGCCGGGCATGCCCGCCAGCGAGATGACGCTGTCCTTGAGTCCGTCGAGCGTGAACTGCATGTCGTTGTAGATCTGCTGCGAGTAGATCCGCACGCGCCCCTGCACGAAGTGGTAGTCACGGTCTTCCTCGCCGATGTCGCGGATGAGATCGGCCCGGTCCGAGTCCCACATCGTCCGGCCGCCGGTGTGCTTCTCCAGGTCGTAGAGCGCGTTGGCGATCAACTGGGGGTCGCTGGTGAACTCACGCTCCACCTTCACCGAACGGTTGAAGGTCAGGAGCATGACGCGATCGTCGCGGGTCACGTGCTGGCGTAGAAACTCCCGGACGTAACGGAAGAAGCGGTTCCGGTTCTGGGGGCGGATGTTGTGGTGGTCGACGTAGATCACCAGGTTCAGGCGCTCGTCCTCGGGCACGATGTAGTTCCGGCGCGCGAGGCCGGGTCTGTCGATGATGTGCGGCTCCGGCTCGCCCGGCACCAGGCCGGCAGCCGCGCCGACCTTGACCCGCTCGTGAACCTCGTAGAAGTTCGTGATCGGTACCGGGCGCTTCTCCTCCAGCAGGACGAAGTCGTCCCTGGTCAGACCGGTCACGGGATTGCCATCCCGGTCACGGACGAAGACCTGGACGTTGATCACCTTGACGTGGACCGTGTCCTCGAAGGTGGCGCCGGGCGGCCGGGAAGGCACCTCCTGGCCGGCGAGGGAAAGCGGAGCGATCAGCATCGACCCGGCGAGCAGTGCCGGAGCGAACGCGGGCGATCGGAATGAGAGCGTTCCAGTCATGGAAGGTCGATTATAGGGGACCAACCCTCGGAACCGTCGGCGCCGGCCGCGGCATTCCCAACACTTCGCACTCACCGCCGGCCGCGGCGGCCGGCCATCGGATCGAGCGTGCCATGTCCGCCGCTCCGCCCCAGAGGGTAGGAACCCCGCAGCGCGCGTTCGACGAAGGCGACCGCCCGCCGTACGGCTTCCTGGAGCGGCAGATGCCAGCCCAGCCCGGCCGCGACCGCGGCCGAGAGCGTGCAGCCCGTGCCACGCCGCCAGCGCGTCCGGATCCTCGGGTGGACGAAGGCCTCGAAACGGTTGCCGTCGAACAGCAGATCCGTCACTTCGCCACCGCCTCCGGCCGTGCCGCCGTTCGATCGGGAGGCGGCAGCCGGATAGCCGTGGCCACCCGTGACCAGCACGCTCGGACCCATTCGCTCGATCCGGCGGGCCGCGTTGCGGGCCTCCTCCAGACCGGTGATCGTCTCCCCGGAAAGAGCCTCCGCCTCGAACAGATTCGGCGTCACGAGCAGAAGCTGTGGAAGCAGCCGCTCCACGAGCATTGGTATCGCCTCCGCGTCGAGCAGGGCCGTCCCCGATGTCGATCTGAGCACCGGGTCCAGTACCGCCGGCGTCGGCGGCAGCCGCTCCAGCCAGCTTGCCACGACTTCCACGGTCGCCGCGTCGGCGAGCATCCCGATCTTGATCGCCTCGATGCCGATCTCCTCGGCCGTCTCCAGTTGCTGGCGCACGAGGTCGGGCCCCAGGGGCTCCACCGCACGCACCTCGGCCGCCGACTGGGCGGTGACCGCGGTCAGGGCGCACAGGCCGTGAACCCCGTACGCCGCGAAGGTCCTCAGGTCCGCGGGGGCACCCGAGCAGCCGCCGGAGTCCGAACCGGCAATCGTCAGGACGCGCGGCGGCGGTGCAGCCATAGCGAAGCGACCAGCAGCAGGATGGCGATGGCGATCAACTGAGCCACGGTCAGGACGCCGAAGAACCGATCGTCCTTGGCGCGCAGGAACTCGACCAGGAAACGCTCCAGCGACAGCAGGCCGACGACGGGAAGCGCCACGCCGCCCGGCGCTGTCCCGCGGGCGAGCAGCGACCTGCCGAACCAGAAGATCAGCAGGGCGGTAACGGTCTCGTAGATCTGCGTGGGGTGTACCGCGACCAGGGCGTCGGCGGCGACGTCCGGCGGCAGGTCGACCCCGAACTCCCGCTCCATCGCACTCGCCACCGTGGGGATGGGACCTTCCGGAAAGGTCATGCCCCAGGGCAGGTCGGTGGGCACGCCGTAGTCGTCGCCGACCAGCAGGCAACCGATGCGGCCGACGCCGTAGCCGAGCGCCAGGGCGGGCGCGGTGGCATCAGCGGACGGCCAGAGCGGCATCCGCCGGCGCCGCATGACCAGCAGCACCGCCGCCGCACCGACCAGGAACCCGCCGTACCAGACCAGCCCGGCACGGCTGTAGAGCAGGCGCCAATCGCCATACAGCAGTGCGTAGTACGCCTTGCCGCCGACGATGCCGCCCACGGCCCCGGCCAGCAACAGGGCAGCCGCGTCGTCCGCGGCACGGGAAGCGCTCGAGCCCACCTGCCGGAGGCCCCAGCGCAACTGGAGGCTGGCCGCGAACAGCGCCGCCACGAGCATCACCCCGAACGGCGAAACGGAGAGCGGGCCGATATGAAACAGCTCCGAGATCACGGGTCCATCCTAGGGGCTTGCGACATCGAACGCTACGTGTAAGTTCGTGGAGCAAGCCCCTGGGAGAGGACGGGATGGGCCGAAACACCGAGCCTGCGAGGCGTTTCGGGGCGCTAGCCCGCGGCGCTAGCATGAAGACGATGCTGAGCGAACTGGCCCGGAGCCGCTTCGCCGCGTTCCGCGAGTACATCGAGAGCACGGATCCGCGGGCGCGCTGGCTCGTCCTCACCCACAACAACCCGGACCCCGATGCGCTGGCCGCCGCGGCCGCCCTGGCGAAGGTCCTGCGATCCGGGTTCCGGCGTCGCGCCACTCCGGCCTACGGCGGCATCATCGGCCGGGCCGAGAACCAGGAGATGGTTCGCTCCCTCGACCTCGACTTCAGCCAGGCGCGGCGGTTGAAACTCGCCCACTACCGCTACGTGGCGCTGGTCGACTGTCAACCGGCGACCGGCAACAGCCCGCTGCCGGCCGAGCGGATGCCCGAGGTCGTCGTCGATCACCACCCGCCCCGTCCGGGCACGGCCGCAACGCCCTTCCACGACATCAGGACCGACTATGCCGCCGCCGCCACGATAGCCGCCGAGTACCTGCTCGCCTCCGGAGTACCGGTCACCCGCAGGGAAGCAACCGCGATCGTCTACGCGATCCGTAGCGAGACCCTCGACTTCTGCCGCGGCTCCAGCGCCGCGGACCGCGCGATCCACGACCACTTCAACGCCCTGGCCCTGTCGCGGCTGCTCGGTCGAATCCAGAACCCCAGGCTGCCGCTCGACTACTTCGAGACCCTGCGCGAGGCGCTGGACAATCTCTACGGCGTCGACACCCTGATCCTGAGCCGGCTCGGACCGGTGGCCCAACCCGACATCGTTCCCGAAATCGCCGACCTGCTGTTGCGACTGGAGGGTTGCACCTGGTCGATGTGCAGCGGTCTCCACGAGGACCGCCTGTACTGCTCGATCCGCACCACGAACACCCGCGCCGATGCTTCCCGCATCATGCGCCGCCTGGTCGGACGCAAGGGCCGCGGCGGCGGCCACGGCATGATCGCCGGCGGCTGGATTCCCAGAGCCAGGGGAGACGATGATGCGGTGCGCCGCCAGCAGGACCGGCTGGCAGCCAGGCTGGCCGGACTCCTGCGCAAGGACCCGAGCCGGATCGGGCCTATTACCCGCGCCTGAGCGCGGCCCGCCTCACTCCCACTCGATCGTGCCGGGCGGCTTGCTGGTCAGGTCGTAGACGACCCGGTTGACACCCGCCACCTCGTTCACGATCCGGCCCGCGACGCGGCCCAGGAACTCGTGCGGCAACTGGCTCCAGTCCGCCGTCATGAAGTCTTCCGTCTCGACCGATCGCAGCGCGACCACGTTCTCGTAGCTGCGGCCATCGCCCATCACGCCGACGCTCTGCACCGGCAGCAGCACGGCCAGCGCCTGGCTCACCCGGTCGTAGAGCCCGGCCTCTCGCAACTCGTCGATGAAGATCGCGTCCGCTTCCTGGAGCACGGCCACGCGGTCCGCGGTGACGTCCCCCAGAATGCGGACCCCCAGCCCGGGACCCGGAAAGGGGTGCCGCCCCACGAACTCCGAGCCGAGACCGAGTTCCCGGCCGAGCTTCCGCACCTCGTCCTTGAACAGGAAACGAAGCGGCTCGATCAGGTCGAAACCAAGCTGTTCCGGCAGGCCGCCCACGTTGTGGTGGCTCTTGATCATCGCCGAGGGACCGAAGGCCGAGACCGACTCGATCACGTCCGGGTAGAGCGTGCCCTGAACCAGGTAGCGGATCCTGCCGCCGTCTCCCGTCCTCTCCAGCCTCTTCGCCTCGCGCTGGAACACCTCGATGAAGACGCGGCCGATCGTTCGCCGCTTCTCTTCGGGGTCGGTGACGTCGGCGAGTTCTCCCAGGAACTCGGTCGCGGCATCGACCACGACCAGATGGAGGTCGAGCCCGGCACTGAGACTCCGTTCCACGGAGGTCCGTTCGTTCTTGCGCAGCAAGCCGTTGTCCACGAACACCGCGGTCAGCCGATCGCCGACCGCCCGTCGCACCAGGCTCGCCGCCACCGCCGAGTCGACACCGCCCGACAGGGCGCAGAGAACCCGGTCCGTCGGCCCGACCTGTTCCGCGATCGCCGTCGTGGCTTCCTCGGCGTAGGACGCCATCCGCCACGCGCCGGACGCGGAACAGGCGCCGTAGAGGAAGTTCCGGAGCATCTCGCGGCCGCTGTCCGTGTGGGTGACCTCGGGGTGGAACTGGATCCCGAACAGGGCCCGTTCCCCGTCCTGGATGGCCACCACCGGCACCGTCGGCGCCGAGGCGGTCGCCTCGAAGCCCGGCGGCACTTCGTCGACGCGGTCGCCGTGCGACATCCAGACTCTCTGCTCCGCCTCGAGCCCCGCGAACAGGCCGCCATCCCGCACGGACAGGGAAATCTCCGTGCGGCCGTACTCGCGCATGCCCGACGCCACGACGCGGCCGCCGAGCACCTGGGACATCCACTGCATGCCGTAGCAGATGCCGAGGACCGGAATGCCCAACCGCAGCAGTCCCGGATCGGCCTGTGGCGCGTCTTCCTCGTAGACGCTGTCCGGCCCCCCCGAGAGCACGATGCCGACGGGCTTGCGAGCCCGAACCTCCTCCACGGACAGGTCGAACGGGTGGATCTCGCAGTAGACCCTGAGCTCCCGCACCCGTCGTGCGATCAACTGGGTGTACTGGCCGCCGAAGTCGAGGACGAGAACGGTCTCGTGCTCGGTCACAGGGCGGACTCTACCTTGAGTTCACGCGCCATCAGATCGCGGATCGCCGCCGCCGGTTTCTTGCCCCGATAGAGGATCTCGACCATCTGTTCCGTGATCGGCAGTTCGACCTGCCTGTCGTTCGCCAGTTCGAGCAGAGCGAGAGAGTTCCGCACACCTTCGGCGACGCCCGCGCGGCCCGTCTCGATCTCCTCCAGCGTGCGGCCGCGCCCCAGCTCGATCCCCGTGTTCCGGTTGCGCGACAGGCCGCCGGTGCAGGTCAGCACCAGGTCGCCCAGGCCCCCGAGCCCGGCGAAGGTCGCCGGCCGGCCGCCGCAGGCGAGCCCCAGGCGCATCATCTCGTGCAGGCCGCGGGTGATCAGCGCCGCGCGGGTGTTCGAGCCATGGCCCAGACCGTCCAGCACGCCGGCGGCGATGGCGATCACGTTCTTCGCCGCGGCGGCGATCTCCACGCCCACCACGTCGGTCGAGGTGTAGAGCCGTAGCGCCCCGCGCGAGAGTTCCGCCTGCAGCCGCTCCGCGACGTCCGCCTCCTCCGACGCGACGACGCAGGCGGTCGGCAGCTCGGCGGCCAGCTCCACGGCGAACGACGGACCGCTGATCGTCGCGAAGTCGACGTCGACGTCCGCCGACGCGGCCTCCTCGGCACAGACGTCGCTCATCCGCCGGAAACGGCCCTGATGGTCCGATTCGATCCCCTTGGCGCCCGAGACCAGGGTCAACCGCTCGGGTAGCGGGGCAGCGTCGCCCAGGCCGGAGCGTGCGTCCAGAAAGGAGCGGACGACCGCGCGAAAGCCGTGGGAGGGCACGACGACCAGCACCGTTCCGCTGGCGGCGGCCTGTCGCAGGTCCCAGGTCACGCGGACCTCGGCCGGCAACTCGACGCCCGGCAGGTAGCGCTCGTTGACCCGTTCGGAAGCCAGCTTCGCGCCGAACCCGGCCGAGCGGGCCCATAGCAGCACCGGCGCACCCGCGCGGGCCGCGTGAACGGCAAGCGCGGTGCCCCACGCACCCGCCCCGAGCACGGCGATGCCGCCGCCGGCTCCGGCGCCGCTCAACCGGAGGCCTCCGCCTCGGGCGGCTTCGCGCCCAGTCGCGATTCGGTGCCCGCCCGCAGCCTCACCAGGTTCGCCCGGTGCTTGACGATCACGAGGATGGCGATCGCCGCCGTACCCGCGAGCAGCGCCGGCCCGGAATCGGAGCCTTCCGGGTTCCGGTACAGGCCGCCCAACCAGCGGACACCGACCAGCAACGGCAGCGCCGCGGCAGCCGAGATGGAGCCCAGGGAGACGTAGCGCTTCCAGGCAACCAGCACGACGAACACGGCCAGCGCTCCGAGCGCCGCCCCGGGCACCAGCAGCGCCAGGACGCCGGCGGCGGTAGCTACTCCCTTGCCGCCCCGAAACCCGAGAAACAGCGGGAACACATGTCCGGCAACGGCCGCGACCGCGGCTGCCGCCAGCCACCATGGGTCGACCTCGAGCGAGCGCGCCAGGACCACCGCCGCGGCGCCCTTGGCGGCGTCCAGCAGCAGCGCGAGCAGAGCCGCCCACTTGCCCGAGGCCCGCAGCACGTTCGTCGCGCCGGCGCTCCTGCTGCCGATCGTGCGCACGTCGATGCCCCGGTGGAGGCGCACGATGAGGTAGCTCCAGGGCAGGGACCCGAGGAGGTAGGCGGCAACTACCGCGACGGGACCGGCCGCCGTCACGGCGGACCCATCCGCGACGGCGCCGCCCAGGGCAGGGCGTCGGCGGGCCCTGCACCGGCGAGCAGCATCCGCCGCAGCATCTCGAGTGCGAACTGGGTCGAGAGCTGCCTGACCCGCGCCCGATCCCCGGGGAACCGGGCTTCGAAGTGCGACCGCGAGTCCGCCGGTCCGGCCACGGCGATGTGGACCGTGCCCACGGGCCGCGACTCGCTGCCGCCGTCCGGGCCCGCGACGCCCGTGATGCCGATGCCGTAGCCGCTGCCGCAGCGCTCCCGGGCGCCCGCGGCCATCGCCAGCGCCGTCGGTTTCGACACGGCGCCGTGTTCCACCAGGGTCTCCCGGGGCACATCCAGCAATCGCATCTTCAGCCCGTTCGAATAGGTCAGGAGTCCGCCCACGAACCAGGCGCTGCTGCCGGCGGTCGCCGTCAACCGCTGCCCGAGCAGGCCGCCGGTACAGGACTCGGCGACGGCGACCGTCTCGCCGCGCGCCGCCAGCAGGCCGCCGACGACAGCCTCGAACTCGATACCGTCCTCGATCGGTCCGACGCAGAACACCGCGTCACCCAGGGCGTCCCGAACCGCCTCCTCCATTTCGGCCAGACGCGCGGGCCGCCCTGCCACGGCGCCGCCGGCACGCAGTCGCAGCCGGATCTCGCCCGGCCGCGCCAGGACGGAGACGTTCCCGTCCCCGAAGCGCTCGTACACCGAGGCGATCCTCTCTTCGACCACCGACTCGGGCAGGCAGGCGACACGCACCTCGACCTGATCGAACCCGGCGCCGTCCTCGGCCCGCGCCGCCAGCCACGGATCGAGGCCGTCCTCGACGATGGCGTGAAGCTCCCGCGGCACTCCGGGAAACAGGAAGTAGGTCGTCCCGCGCGGCACGGGGGCCGGATCCTCGATCCGCTGGCCAGGCGCGACGCCGGCCCGGTTCGGCAGCATCTCCGCTCCGTCGACCCGCTCCGCCTGCTTCCGGTTGACCCGCGGAATGCGCCTCCCGAGCTTCCGGAACCCGCGCTCTATCTGGCCCCACAGCTCTTCGTCGACCGCGACGGACCGCCCCAGCAGCCGAGCCAGACCGTCCCGCGTCAGATCGTCCCGCGTCGGGCCCAGCCCGCCGGTCACCAGCAGCAGCTCCGCCCGCTCCCGTAGCGCATCCAGGGTCTCCGCGATCTCGACCACGTCGTCGCCGACGACCGCCTTCGAAACCAGCTCCACGCCCCGCCGCCTCAGCACCTCCGTCAGCGCCAGCGAGTTCGTGTCGAGCCGGTCCGTTCCCAGCAACTCGTCGCCGACCGCGAGTATCGAAGCCTTCACCCGCCGCAGTGTAGCGAGGCGGCGTGCACCCGCTTGCTCCTCCGCTACTCCGCTACCGGCGGTGGCGCCTCGATCTGCTCGCCGATGACCAGCGCCGCCGCGACGTCGCGCTGTAGAGGCTCAGGATTGCGGCGGAGGTATAGACGGGCGAGTTCCTGGCCACGTTCGACTTCCTGGCCGAGGCGGACGTCGTAGCGAAGGGCGACGGCGTGGTCGATCCTGTTCGGATCGCGGTCCGGGCGGCAGGCGTCGGCGAAGGCGTCGCCTATGCGGCGGCAGTCGACGGCGGTGAGATAGCCGGACTTTGAAGCGGTTACGACGGCTTCGACCGGCGCCAGGTCCAGTGCTTCGGTCCAGCCCGGCTCGGCGCCCTGCGCGTCGGCCCAGTCGACGATCTTCTGGCGGGCGTCGCCGGAAGCGATCGCCGCGTCGATGTCTTCGGGCGAAAGCTCCCGTCCCACCAGGCGGGCGGCCTTGCGGCAGATCGCGGCCACCACCTCGAGCAGCCGGGGGTCGCCGTCGCCGGCGAGACAGTCCAGCGCTTCGCGCACCTCGGCCGCGTGGCCGACCCAGCGGCCAAGAGGCTGATTCATGTCGCTCAGGACGTAGTCCGCCGGCGTACCGCAGGCGGCGCTGATCGAGACCAGGCTGGAAGCCAGCGAACGGGTGTCGCGAGCGTCGGGGAAGAAGGCGCCGTTGCCGATCTTCACGTCGAAGACGATCCCGGACGCTCCGAGCGCTAGTTTCTTGGACAGAATGCTGCCGACCACGAGCGGAATCGAGCTCACGGTCGACGTGCGGTCCCGCAGGCCGTAAAGACGTTTGTCAGCGGGGGCGATGCCGGCAGTGGCGATGCCGATCGCCATGCCGAAGCGATCGAGCCGGTCGAGGGTACCCGCCCGGTCGAGCTCCAGGCGCACGCCGGGGATGCTCTCCAGCTTGTCCGCGGTGCCGCCGCTGTGGCCCAGGGCACGGCCCGTCAGCTTGGCCGCCGGCACGCCGCAGGCGGCGAGCAACGGCAGCGCGATCAGGCTGACCGTGTCGCCGACGCCGCCGGTGGAGTGCTTGTCGACCAGGGGACCGAAGTCCTCCGCCAGTGCCCACCGGTCGCCGGACTCGAGCATCGCCAGGGTCAGTTCCCGGGTTTCATCGCGGTCGAGGCCCCGCATCGCGGCGGCCATCAGGAAGGCGGCAAGCTGGACGTCGGACCAGCTACCGGAAGCCGCACCGTCGACCACCGACCGCACTTCCGCCGCGGTCAGCGTCCGCCCCTCCCGCATCCGGTTCAGGATGTCGAAGGGCGTCGCCATCGCGCTGTCGGGAACGGCTGCTAGCCGCCGAACGTGAACGGCGAGGCGCCCGCCGCTTCGGGGCCGAGCTGCTGGCGGGCGCGGATCGCGTAGCCGCTGTCAGGGAACTCGTTGACGACGCGCTGGAAGGTCTCGCGGGCGCCCTCTTCGTCGCCGAGTTGCGCGAGCGTGGCGGCCAGTTCGAACAGCAGGGCGTCCTTCGGCAGCGGCGAGGACTCGGTTGCCACCGCACCGCGCAGCGTGGCGGCCAGTTCCTCGCCCCGTCCCTCGGCGCGATCCAGGCTGTAGAGGTTCAACTGCACGCCGATGGCCATCGCATGGTCGCGGCCGGCGGCTTCCAGGTAGTTCGTCCACAGCTCCCGCGCCTTCGCCGTGTCTCCTTCGGCCGCCGCGATCTGTCCCAGGTAGACGGAAGCCAGCCTGCCGGAGGAGGTCGAGCCGAAGCTCTCCCGCACGGCCTCGAGTTCCATCCTCGCGGCCGAGCGCCGCTCCGCATCCGAGGCGAAGCTCAGGCCATCGCCATCGGTCTCGCTCTCGGCGGTGGGCTCCTCCACGGCTCCCTCGTCCGGAGCGCTGTCAGGAGGCGTGCCGAACAGGTCGTCGATCGCGTCCGTCGCCGGCTCGTCGATCGGCGCTCGGTAGACCTTGAGGGCCTCGCTGAGCTGATGGCTGGCCTCCTTCTCCCGGCCATCCTGGTAGTTCAGGAACAGCACGACTCCGACGACGACCGCGATCACCGCGGCAACACCCATCAGGATCTGCCGCACGTGCTCCGCGAACCACGTGGAAGCCGAGAAGACGGCCTCCCGCACCTCGTCGCGCCGTATCTCGTCTCGTGTCAAACGGCTCATTCCGCATCCCCTCCGAAGCGCGGAACACTAGCAGCCCAACCGGCTGAGCCGCGACACGCGCGGCCCTGTGGCAGACTTGACTACCGGCCCCGGCACCGAAGGGGCCGACCTTCTACCGACCCGGCACGCAAACTGCCCTGGAGCACCCAAGATGCCCACCCTTGGAATCGGCGAACTCCTGATCGTCCTTGCGATCGTCGTCCTGATCTTCGGCGCAAGCCGCATTCCGAAGCTGGCGGGCGGCCTGGGCAGCGGCATCCGCAACTTCAAGCAGGGCCTGAAGGGACCCGACGAAGACGAGGCCGAAGACAAGCCCAAGCGCGAGATCGAAGAGTAGGCGGCGCCAGTACGGAGCCGGCCTGGCGGCCGGCGCGATTCAACGCCGCCTCCGGCGGCAGCGGGTCAGAAGACCCGCGCACCCAGCGGAGAACCTTGCTCCGTACCGGCTGTGGTGCGCCTGGAGGGACTCGAACCCCCGACCTGTGGATTAGGAATCCACCGCTCTATCCGGCTGAGCTACAGGCGCCCTGGGCCGCGCCGCTGACCGTCCGCGCGGCAACCGTCGAAGGATCTCAGTATCGGACCAGGGATTCAACCACGTCGTAGCCATCGAGCCGGCGGCGGCCGTCCAGGTAGGTCAGCTCGACGACGAATCCGATCGCCTCGACCGTTCCGCCGACGGACTCGATCAGATCCGCCGCTGCCTTCGCCGTGCCGCCCGTCGCCAGCAGGTCGTCGACCAGGACGACGGGCTCGCCGGCGGCAACGCCGTCGAGATGCATCTCCAGGGTGTCCCGGCCGTACTCGAGTTCGTAGCTGCGCGAGGCCGTCTCGGCCGGCAGTTTCCCCGGCTTGCGCACCGGCACGAAACCGACGTTCAGCCGGTTAGCCACCAGCGGGCCGAAGATGAAGCCCCGCGCCTCGATCCCCACCACCTGCTCGATGCGCCGGCCGGCGAAGCGCTCCGCGAGCCGGTCGGCGGTCTCGCGCAGCGCCACCGGATCCTTGAGCAGCGTCGTGATGTCCTTGTACAGGATGCCCGGCTTGGGAAAGTCGGGAACCTCCCGGATCCGCTCCTTCAGCCACGATGCCGAGTCCTTCCCGCTCAAGATCCCTCCTCGCCTACTGGGCCGCCTCGACCTTCGTCTTCCAGCCGTGACGACCGATCAACGGCACGAAGCGCACCGCTTCGCCGAGCTCGCGAGCGACCGTTCCGTTGCCGTGCTTCTGGTAGGCGACCAGCCGCTGTTCGCGACGGTCGCCCTCAGGGATGAGAAGACGCCCGCCAGGCGCCAGTTGCTCGAGAAGCGAATCCGGCACCCGCGGCGCGGCGGCAGCCACCAGGATCCGGTCGAAGGGGGCTTCAGCACTCCAGCCGACCGTGCCGTCGAAGACCTGGACCTTGACGTTCGGCAGCTCGAGGGCCTGGATCCGGCCGATCGCTTCCCGCGCCAGACGGCCCACGCGCTCGATGCTGTAGATCCGGTGCGCCAGAAGGGCCAGGATCGCCGTCTGGTAGCCGGAGCCGGTGCCGATCTCCAGCACGGAGTCGTCCTCCCGCACGCCTAGATCCTCCGTCATGCGCGCCACCACGTAGGGCTGGGAGATCGTCTGCTCGCAGCCGATCGGCAGCGCGTGGTCGCCATACGCGTCATTGACCAGATGCTCGGGCACGAAGAGGTGGCGCGGTACCCGCTCGAACGCGGCGATCACACGCTCGTCCCGCAGACCGCCCCGTTCGACGAGGTCCGCCACCATGCGGCGGCGGGCATAGGCGTAGCCGCCCGGACCGGCCGCCTGCGTCTTCAACCCAGTGCTCCCGCGAGACCGGGCAGAACCCCGTCGCCGGCATCCAGCGACTCTCCGTCCGTCAGGTCGGCGGTGAGCGGCGTGATCGAGATGAAGCCGTCCCTGATCGCCGCCGCATCCGTGTCGTCGAGGCGCTCCGGGTCCGGCTTGCCGACGATCCAGTACATCGTCCCGCCCCGCGGATCCGCCTGCTCGACGACCGTGTTGCGGTAGGGCCGCCGGCCGAGCCGCGCGACCCTGACGCCGCGGGGCGGATCGAAAGGGAAGTTCACGTTGAGCAGCATGCGCTCGGGAATCCCCTGCTCGGCGATGGAGACGATCGCGCGGGCCGCCAGCGCCGCGGCCCGTTCCATGTCGGCGCGCCGGGCCTTCCGGTACTCCTGGGAAAAGGCGATCGCCGGCACGCCGGCCAGCCGCCCCTCGAGCGCCGCGCCCACCGTGCCGCTGTGGGTCACGTCGTCGCCCAGGTTGACCCCCATGTTGACGCCCGAAACGAGCAGGTCGGGAGGCCGGTCCAGCAGCGAGTGAACCGCCAGATTGACGCAGTCGGAGGGCGTGCCGTCGACCGCGAACCAGCCCTCCCTTACACGCTTCGCGCGCAGCGGACGGAACAGGGTCAGCGCCTGACTGCAGCCGCTCTGCTCGTGCTGCGGCGCCACCACCTGGTAGGAGATCGGCCCTCTTGAAGTTGAAGCCCCGTCGAGAGCCGCGGCAAGACAGCGCAGACCAGGCGCATCGACACCGTCGTCATTCGTCAGGAGCAGTCTGGTGGCGCTCATCGGCTTGGGTTCCCTCCCAGGACCGCTCAGTCGTCGCTGCGATCGTCGTCCAGGAGGCGACCGACGATCGGCTCCAGATCCTGCAGCACCGACGCGGGCACGACCGTCGGATCGGTGATCAGGGCGTGCTCCAGCGCGTTGACGCAGGGACACGCTCCGGGCCGGCGCTCAGCCGGCAACGACTCGACGATCCGGACCACTGCGGCCTGGGCGGTGCGCGCGTTCTGCCGCAGGACCGCGAGCACGGCCTCGACCGTCACGTCCTCTTCCTCCTCGTGCCAGCAGTCGTAGTCCGTGATCAGGGCCAGGGTCGCGTAGCAGATCTCCGCCTCGCGGGCGAGCTTGGCCTCCTGCAGGTTCGTCATGCCGATCACGTCCGCGCCCCAGTCCCTGTACATGAAGGACTCGGCGCGGGTCGAGAATTGAGGCCCCTCCATGCACACGTAGACGCCGCCGCGGTGGACCACCGCGCCGGCCGCGGCCGACTGATCCGCGCAGACCTCCGACAGCCGCGGACAGATCGGATCGGCGAAGGCGACATGGGCCGCCAGCCCGTTGCCGAAGAACGTGTCCGGGCGATGCCGGGTACGGTCGATGAACTGGTCCGGCACCACGATGTGGGTCGGCTCGTAGCGCCGCCGCAGCGAACCGACCGCGGAAAGCGAGATCAACCACTCCACCCCCAGGGTCTTGAAGGCGTAGATGTTGGCGCGGAAGTTCAGCTCGCTGGGCAGGATGCGGTGGCCGCGGCCGTGGCGCGCCAGAAAGGCGACGGCCCGGCCCCTGAGTTCTCCGAGCACGAAGACGTCCGAGGGGCTTCCGAACGGCGTCTCGATCGTCCGTTCCTCCTGGACCTCGAGTTCCTCCATGCCGTAGAGACCGGAGCCGCCGATGATGCCGATCGGCCAGGCGTCAACGCTCATGCGCCGTTGCTCCCGGCAATCGTCGAGTTCACGAGGAGGGCCGTCTCCAGCGCCCGCCGGCCGGCCGCGCCGTCGACGAACGGCGCTTCGCCGCCGGCGCAGCGGTCGAGGAACGCCTCGAGCTCGAGTCGCAACGGCTCGCCGCCCTCCACGTCGAGGTCGGCGGCCAGGATCCGCCCCGCCGGCCCGCCGGCCGACACCGCGTCTCCGCCGGCAGCCGCCTCTTCGCCCCGCACGCGCCGCGCGCCCCGCACCGTCTGCTTCTGGTAGTCGAGCGAGAAGTAGCGATCCTCGAAGAAGACCCGCAACTGGCGCACACGCTCGGCCGAGACGCGGGACGCGGTCAGGTTCGCCACGCAACCGGACTCGAGCTCGATCCGCGCGTCGGCGATGTCGACCCGGTCCGACAGGACATCGATCCCGACCGCCCGCACCTCCCGCACCGGACTCGGGTCCAGGGCGTGGAGGATCTGCAGGTCGTGGATCATCAGGTCGAGGACGACGTCGACATCCAGGCTGCGCGGGCTGAACGGCGACATCCGTTCCACTTCGACGAAGCGTGGCGCGAGCCGCAGCGCCAGCAGTTGCTGGACGGCGGGATTGTAGAACTCGACATGCCCAACCGCCAGGACGACACCCCGGGACGCGGCCGCCGCGATCAGGACATCCGCCACGTCGAGATCCGCCGCGATCGGCTTCTCCACGAGGACGTGAACGCCGGCCTCGATCAGACGCGCCGACACCTCCAGGTGATCGACGGTCGGCACCGCGACGACGGCGACATCCACGACGTGCCGAATCTCGTCGACGCCGACCGCGACGGACACGCCATGCTCGACCGCGGCGTCTTCGGCCCGCGCCGGATCCGCGTCGACCACGAGTACCGAGCCGGGGCCCAGCAGGCGTGCCAGGAGACGCACATGGTGGCGTCCCATCGCGCCGGCGCCAATCACGGCGGCCCGAACCGGGGCTTCCGCGCTCAGGGCGAGCTCCTGTCCTTCACGAGCGGGCGCCGCGGGAACCCCGACGCGCCGAGCGGATGAAGCCACGGTCGGAACTCCTGATGAAGGCGACCAGGGCATCGACATCGGCGTGGCCGGCGTGCTCGGCGTCGAGCTCCTCGAGCGCCTGGGTCGTGTTCCTCCGCGAACGGGTGAGCACCCGCACGGCCCGCTCGATCGAGCGGATGTCCTCCGCCGACTTGCCCTTGCGCTCGAGTCCGATCCGGTTGACGCCCATGCAGGCCGGCTTGATCCCCACCGTGATGCAGAACGGCAGCGCGTCCATCGTGATCACGGAGTAGCCGCCGATGTAGGCATGCCGGCCCACGCGACAGAACTGGTGGACGGCCGAGAAGGCGCCGATCGTGGCATCGTCCTCGACCTCCACGTGCCCAGCCAGGGTGCCGCCGTTCGTGAACACGGTTCGGCTGCCGACCTGACTGTCGTGGCCGACGTGGCTCTGGGCCATGAACAGGTTGTCGTCGCCGATGCGAGTGACGCCGCCGCCGAAGGCCGTGCCCCGGTTGACCGTCGAGAACTCGCGGAACTGGTTGCGATCGCCGATCACGAGCCGGCTCGACTCGCCCTCGTACTTGAGGTCCTGCGGGTCGAATCCGATCGCGGCATAGGGAAAGACCCGGTTGGCCCGTCCCAGAACCGTGTCGCCGAGGACCGTGGCGTGGGCGCCGATCTCCGTGTCGTCGCCGATCCGGACGCCTGCCCCTATCACCGCATAGGCGCCAGCGACCACGCCGTCGCCCAGGTCGGCCGAGCGATCGACGATCGCCGTTTCGTGAATCCTCGACGTCATGGGCCGCGCCGCGGTCCGCGGTCCTTCAGGGCGCCACCATCGTGGACGTGCAGACGGCCTCCACCGCGAGCTCCCCGTCGACCGTGGCCCGACCCCGGAAACGGGAGTGGACGGTGCGCAGGCGCAGCGACTCCACCTCCATCCGCAGTTGATCGCCGGGAACGACGGGACGGCGGAAGCGGGCCCTCTCGATACCGGAAAAGAAGAGCACCCGGCGGTCCCGGTCCTCGATCTCGTGCAGCAGCAGCAGGCCCGCGGTCTGCGCCATCGCCTCGATCACCAGGACTCCGGGCATGATCGGATTCCCCGGGAAGTGGCCGTCGAAGAACGGCTCGTTGCGGGTCACGTTCTTGATCGCCACCACCCGCTCCCCCGGCACGAGCTCCAGTACCCGGTCCACCAGGAGGATCGGATAACGGTGCGGCAGTACGCTCGCGATCCAGCGCGAGTCGAACGGCCCGAGCGGAGCGCGCACGGCGGCGCGGCCGGTCGTCTCCCGTTCCTTGCTCACGTCTCGTCTCCTCCGTCCGCCGCCGGATCGTCACGGCCACCGCGTCCTGCCGATTCGAGTTCGCCCACGCGCCGCTCGAGCGCCCTGAGCGCGCTGCGCATCGCCGGCAGGCGCGACTGTAGCGCGTTCCGCCGGCGCCAGGCGGCGATCGGCACGGCGGGTATGCCCGCGACCTGCCGGCCATCCTCGACTTCCTGGAACACCGCCGACTTGGCCGCCACCTGCACGCCGTCGCCGATCCTGAAATGGCCGGCGACGCCCGCCTGACCCGCCAAGAGCACCCGATCGCCGATGCGGCTGCTGCCGGACACGCCGACCTGACCGCAGAGAATGCAGCCCTGGCCGATCTGCGCGTTGTGGCCGATCTGCACCAGGTTGTCGATTTTCGTTCCGCGACCGATCGTGGTGGTGTCGAAGGTGGCCCGATCGACCGCGGAGTTGGCGCCGATCTCCACGTCGTCCCCGATCACGACGACGCCGACCTGAGGCAGCTTGACCTGGGAGGCGGCTTCCCCACCCTCCGCGAACCCGAAGCCGTCCGCGCCCAGAACGACACCGGAGTGAACGACCACCCGCTCCCCGATGCGCGTACCGTCGTAGATAACGACGTGGGGATGGAGCACGGTGCCGGCGCCCAGACTGCAGCCGCGGCCTACCACGGCGTGGGCGCCGATCACCACGCCAGGACCAAGCGTCGAGCCCCCGCCGACCACGGCGAAAGCGTCGACGCGGGCGGCGGGATCGACCTGGGCGGAAGCGTCGACACAGGCCGTTTCGTGAACGCCGGGCACCACCTCGGGAACCGGAAAGAGAGCCGTCATCAGGTCGGCCAGGGCCCGGTAGGCGTCGTCGCAGAGCACCAGATCGGTGCGGAGATCGGCGAGCGTCTCGGGAGACAGATCCCTGGACACCAGCAGCGCGCCGGCCTTCGAAGCGAGCGCCTGATCGCGGTACCGGGGGTTGGTCAGAAAGGAGAGATCTCCGGGGCCCGCGGCCAACAGGGTGGCTATGCCGTCGATCGGCCGATCCGGATCGCCCTCGAGGTCAGCTCCAACCATCGCGGCAAGATCGGCGAGGCGGTGGGTCACGAAGCGAGCCTACCGGAAGCGCGGCACGCTCACCGGCGGAGCGGATACGATGCGCAACGATCCGTAGCCAACGTTTCCTTCCTGCAACCGGGAGGTCCGATTCGATGAAGAGTGCGACATCGCCCCAACACCGAAGCCACACCGTCATCCTCGTCGTGCTCGCCTGTGCCGCGCTCTGCGCCGGCGCGGCTGCCGCGACCGACAACTGGCCCCAGTTCCGCGGCCCGGGCATGAACCCGGCCGTCTCCGACAATCCGGCCCTGCCGGATCGCTGGAGCCAGACGGAGAACGTCGAGTGGGTCGTCGAGATCCCGGGGCTCGGCTGGTCCAGTCCGATCGTCTGGGGTAACCGGGTGTTCCTGACAACCGCCGTTTCCGAAGGCGACTTCGAGCGCCCCCAAGCCGGTCTCTACGCCGCCCGCGGCCGCAGCGAACCGCCGCAGGCGCAGCACGACTGGCGCGTGTACTGCCTGGAACTCTCGACCGGCGAGGTGCTCTGGGAGCGGTCGGTCAAGGCCGGCATACCCGACTTCCCGCGCCACCAGAAGCAGACGTACGCCTCGGAGACGCCGACCACCGACGGCGAACGCGTCTACGCGCGCTTCGGCGATCTCGGCGTCTACGCCTTCACGATGGAGGGCGAAGCCGTATGGAGCTTCGACACGCCTTACCGTCCGACCATGTGGGACTACGGCTCCGCCTCCTCGCCCGTGCTGCACGACGACCTGCTGATCATCCTCTACGACAACGAGGAAGAGTCCTGGATCGCCGCTCTCGACAAGCACACCGGCGAAGAGCGCTGGCGTACGGGCCGGGAAGAGGTGTCGAGCTGGGCGACGCCGTTCGTCTGGGCGAACGAAGCCCGCACCGAGATCGTCACGACCGGCAAGAACCGCATCCGCTCGTACGGCCTGGACGGCGACCTGCTGTGGGAGATGGACGGCCGCATGTCCTGGGCGGCCATCGCCACCCCGTTCGCGGCTCACGAGATGGTCTACGTCAACTCCGGCTACTTCCAGGATCAGCGCCGGCCGGTCTTCGCCATCCGTCCGGGAGCGCTGGGGGACATCACCCTGGAAGGGGACGCGACGGAGAGCGAGTTCGTCGCCTGGCACCAGCCCAAGGCCGGCAACTACAACACGTCGCCGCTGGTCTACAAGGGCGTCTACTACAGCCTGCTGGACCGCGGCTTCTTCGAAGCGTACGACGCGCTGACCGGCGAGCCGGTGTACGGCCGGAAGCGCGTGGCGCCGCGGGGCGGTGCCAGCTTCACCTCATCGCCGTGGGCCTACAACGACCGCGTGTTCGCGCTCAGCGAGCAGGGCGACACGTACGTGATCCGCGCAGGCTCGGAGTACGAGGTACTCCACATGAACAGCCTCGACGAGATGGCGATGGCGTCGCCGGCGGTCGCCGGCGACCGGCTGCTGATCCGCACCCGGTCGAAGCTCTACAGCATCCGCGGCAGCGAGTAGCGCTACTCCGTGGGAGTCGCCGGGTAGGCGGCGTTGTAGCGCTCGATGATCAGGTTGGTGATGTCCGCGGCGTCGGCCGCGAACAGCAGCCCCCCCTGGAACTTGTTGAAGATCGCGGTATAGCCGAACTCCCTTCCGACCTGGGAGATGATCGGCAGCACCGCCTGCTCGATCTCGCCGAACCTCTCGCCCTGCACCTTCTGCATCTCGCGGTTCGCGTCGTCCTGGGCGCGGCGCAAGTCGATCGTCATGTCCTCGAGCTGCTTCTCGAGTTCTGCCAGGCGGTCCTCGGCCAGCGTCAGCCGGCCGTCGTTGTACTGCTTCTGGAGCGCCGCCAACTGTTCCTGCCTGCTGGTGAGCTCCGCCTGCTTCGCGTCCCGGAGTTGCGTGAGTTCCTGAACCGCGATCTGGCCGCGCGCCGATTCCTGCAGGAGGCGCTCGACCTCGACCACGGCGATCTTGCTCTGGGCCGCGGCCGGCCCGGCCAAGAGGACGCCGGCGATGACCGCGACGGCCGCCGTGGCCCCGCGGAATCCAAGGGGTTTGAGGTTCATCTTCGTAGTTCTCCGTGAGGCGTCAGAAGCTGGTTCCGATGCTGAAGTCGAAGCTGTCGAACCGCTCCCGGTCGACGCCTCCGAGGTTGTCCAGCGGATTCAGGTTCGTAGCGTAGATGAAGCGGAGCGGAGCTCCAAGGATGGGCACGTTGACGCGAAGCTCGATTCCGGCGGACATGCGCATGTGGTTGAAATCGACGTCCTGGTCGTCGCCGTAGACGTTCCCGGCGTCGAAGAAGGTCACGACGCGGAACGGACCGTTGACCAGGGTGTGGTGCTCGAGGTTGATGACCACGCTCTTGTTGCCGCCCTGGGGGAAGCCGTTCCGGTCGAGGAGGGTGCGGCCGGTCTCCGGATCGCGGACCCAGATGGAACGGAACGCGAAGCCGCGGAGGCTGTTCTCGCCGCCCAGCAGGTAGCGGTCCAGAAAGAACAGCTGGCGCACATTGCCGGTGTCGTCCTGGCCGAACGGCTGGATGTATCCGAGCTGAACGTTCGCCCGCCCCACCGTCCGCAGCCCGCGCCTCGTCAGCGGCACCGTGATCGCCGCGTTCAGCGAGGGGCGGATGAAGAAGGACTCGCCGCCCAGGGGGCCGCCGGCGTACTCGAGGGATGCGATCAGGCGCTTGCCCTGGGTCGGCTCCAGACGGCTGTTGTGGCTGTCGTACTGGTAGGTGGCCGTGACCGAGCGGCGGTTGAACTCGAACGCCTGCTCGAACGTGTCGCTCGACGGGTCGTCCTGCACTTCCGGGTTGTCGAAGAAGTAGAACGTCTGCGACTGGTAGCTCTCGATGTCCATGTTGCTGTAGGACAACTGGACCATCTCCCAGCGGCGGAAGTTCCGGCCGAAGGTGATGATGCCGCCGGCCTCCTTGCTCCGGTACCGCTGGTCGACAAGGAGGTCGAAGTCCGTATCCCGGTTGAAGAGCTGAACCCCGAAGTTCTGGGGCCGGTCCTTGACCCAGGGCATGTAGTAGGAGACGTCGAAGATGTCGCGGTAGCGGCCGGTCTGGATCGACACACCGACGGTCTCGCCGCGGCCCAGGAAGTTGCGGGTGCGCAACGCCGACTGGACGAAGAAGCCGTCGAGCTCGCTGTAGCCGCCGCCGAACTGGACTTCCGTCTGACCCGTCTCGCTGCCCTTGACCGTGATGTCAACCTGCTGGTCGTCCATGTCGTAGTCGACGTCGACCTGTTCGTTCTCGTCGACCACGTAGTACTCGAGCTGACTGAGGCGCAACAGGCTGGTGCGCAGCATGCCCGTGTTGAAGACGTCGCCTTCCTTCAGCAGCATCTGCCGGCGAAGCACCCGGTCGCGCGTCCGGTCGTTGCCCGTGAACTCCAGCCGTCCGATCCGGAACTGGTCGTTCTCCTCGACCGTCACGAGAATGTCGGCCACCAGATCGTCCCGCTCGACGATCTCCATCTTCACGTCCGCAAAGATGTAGCCGCTGTTCCGGTAGAGCTCCTGGACCTGCTCCACGCCCTCGTCGATCACGTCCGAGCGCAGCCAGCCGCCCTTCGGATCCTTGAACATCCGCACCAGCAGTTCCTCGGGCAGGATCTCGGCGCCCTCCACATCGACCTCGCCCAGCTTCCAGCGCGGCCCTTCCTCGAGCGGAATCACGAGAGCAAGCTGGCGCTTTCGCTCCTCGATGCGCTCGGCGTTCGGCTTGCGCTCGATGACGTCGAGTTCGGGCTCGCCGACCTCTACGTCCTTGTAGCCGAAACGGCGGTAGAGGTCCTTGACCTTGTCGAGGTCCTCCTGAACCGTCGCCGAGTTGAACACGTCGCGCTTGCGGATTCTGGTCAGGAGGTTCGACTTCTTCGTCTTCTCCATCTGGCGTCGGAGGCGACCGGCCGAGAACACTTCGTTGCCCTCGAAGTCGACCTGGCCGATCTTGACTCTCCCGCCCTCGTCCACGGTGATCAGCACCCGCTTCTCGCCCAGACCCGCGTCCTGGATCTCGATGTGGATACCCGCGAACCGGAAGCCTCGCTCCTCGTAGAGCTTCTTGATGGCCCCTTCGAGACGGGCCAGCTCGCCCAGGTCCAGCGGCAGACCCTCGAACACCGAGATCCGCTCCCGGTCCGTCATGTCGCCGATGTCGCTCCGTTTCACCTTCTTCAGACCGTCGTACTCGAGCGAGACCAGGAGCGGCCTCTCCGTGACCGTCACCCGAACCAGCACGCCTTCGTCCTGCGCCTCGGCCGCGATCGAGATGTCGTCGATCAGCTTCCGCTCCCAGAGGTCCTTGATCCGCTCGTTCACGCGTCCGGGATCCCAGGGCTTTCCGGCCTCGATATCCAGGTAGTAGTTCAGGCTGTCTTCGCTCAGCGTCTCGACGCCGGCGTACTCGACCGACACGATCGGCCGGCCGACCAGCAACTGGCCGGCGGCCGGTACGGCGAGCAGGAACACGGCGACGAGCGCGCCCGGCCGCGCCAGCCGTCGAAGGTTCTTTCGATCAGGATTCCGCAAGAGCAGGTTCCTCCTCAACGGTCCGGGCGGCGCCGCCCTGAACGACCTCCAGGACCAGTTCCTCCTGGACCAGATCCACGCGAATGCGCTCCACTGAATCACCGGTGCGCTGGATCAGCAGGTCGGACACCGCATCCTGGACGTAGCGCTGGATCGTGCGGCGCAACGGACGGGCGCCGGTCGACGGATCGATGCCCGCCTGCTCCAGCAACCATTCCCGCGCCTCACCGGTGACCTCCACGGCGAGCCCCCGGTCGGCAAGGGTTTCGTTCACGTCGGAGAGCAGGAGGCAGGTGATGGCTCGCAGCTCCTCCCGACCCAGCGGATTGAACACGATCGTCTCGTCGATGCGGTTGATGAACTCGGGGCTGAAGCTGCGGCGGAGCTCCGCTTCGATCTCTTCCCTGATGCGGCCGAAGTCCTCTCCGGAAGGGCCGCCGAAGCCCATGCGCCCACCCTTGAGCACCAGCTTACTCCCCAGATTGGAAGTCAGCAGCACCAGGGCATGCCGGAAGTCGACGTGGTTGCCGTAGGCGTCGGTCAGGCTGCCCTCCTCCAGGATCTGAAGCAGCAGGTTCGTGATGTCCGGATGCGCCTTCTCAATCTCGTCGAAGAGGATCAGCGAGTACGGCTGGCGCCGAACCCGCTCCGTCAACTGGCCGCCTTCCTCGTAGCCGACGTAGCCCGGCGGCGAGCCGATCAGCTTGGATGCGGAGTACTTCTCCATGTACTCGCTCATGTCGAAACGCATGAGAGCGGTCTGACTGCCAAACAGGAACTCGGCCAGGCGCCGGGCGACCTCCGTCTTGCCGACGCCGCTCGGACCCAGGAACACGAACGAACCGACCGGACGGCGGGGATCGGATACGCCAAGCCGCGACCGGCGAATGGCGCGGCTGATCGACCGGATCGCCCGATCCTGCCCCACGATCCGGCGCCGCAGAACGTCCTCCATCCTCATCAGCCGCTTCGCCTCGTCGCCACGCACTGCCGCAACCGGCACCCCTGTCCAGGAGGCAATCACCTCCTCCACGTCCTGAGCGGTCACGACCTGATCCCCAACGTCCTGCTCATGCAACTGCTCGATGCTCTCGAGATCTTCCCGGAGCTCGATCTCGCGCTCGCGGAAGCGGACGGCGCGGTCGAAGTCCTTGTCCGAGATCGCCGCCTTCATTTCGGCCACGACTTCCCGGATCTCCTGCTCGATCCGCCGCGCCTGTCGCGTATCTCGTACCCGGCGCAGCTTGACCCGGGCGCCGGCTTCGTCGATCACGTCGATCGACTTGTCGGGCTGATGACGGTCGGTGATGTAGCGGTTGGACCCGGCGATCGCGGCGCGCAGCGCGGCGTCGTCGTAGGCGACCTTGTGGAAACCCTGGTAGCGCTCCTTCAGGCCGACCAGGATGTCGTAGGTCTCGTCTGCGGAGGGCGGCTTGATCTGCACCGCCTGGAATCGCCGCAGCAGAGAGCGGTCCTTCTCGATGTGCCGGCGGTACTCCCGCTGGGTCGTGGCGCCGATGCAGGAGATGTCGCCCCGCGACAGGGCCGGCTTCAGGATGTTCGCGGCATCGAGCGAACCCTCGGCGGAACCGGCCCCGACCAGAGCGTGGATCTCGTCGATGAAGACAAGCACGTCTTCGCCTTCCTCGAGCTCCTTGAGGATGCCCTTCAGGCGCTCCTCGAACTGTCCCCTGTACTTCGTGCCGGCGACGATCAGGGACAGGTCGAGCGCGATGATGCGCTTGCGCGCAAGGAACTTCGGCACGCGGCCGTGGGACACCCGCTGCGCCAGTCCTTCGACGATGGCCGTCTTGCCCACCCCCGGCTCCCCGAGCAGGATGGGGTTGTTCTTCGTCCGTCGCGCGAGGATCTGGACGATGCGGCCGACTTCCTGCTGGCGGCCGATCAGGGGGTCGAACTGGTCCTGCTGCGCGAGCGCGGTCAGGTCGCGGCCGAACTCCGCCAGAAAGGGCAACTCCTGCTTGCCGCGCCGGCTGTCGCGCTCGCGGGCGATGTCCGCGACGTGTTCGCGCACCGTAGCGACCTCGAGCCCGTGCCGCTTGAGGACGCGCTGGGCCAGGCAGCTGTCAACCCGCAGTACGCCGATCAACAGATGCTCGGAGCCGACCGCGGCGTGGACCATGCTTTCCGCCTCGTGCGAGGCGAAAGCGAGGATCTTCTTCGACTCCTCCGACAGCGGCAGTTCGGCGGTCGACGAGATGCGCTCGACGAACACCCGCTCGCCCTCGATCTCGCGGCGAAGATCCTCCGGCTTGACCTGGAGGCGCTGGAGGAGTTCGATGATCGACTCCTCCCCCTCGCGCAGGATGCCGAGCAGAATGTGCTCCGACTCGATGACCCGGCTGCCCAGCTTGCTCGCCTCGTAGCGAGCGAAGAAGAGGGCGCGCCGCGATTTCTCGTTGTACTTCTCGAACACCGGGCAAGTCTAGCCCGGCGCAAGGGATCCTCCGTCCAGACGGAGCACCTCGCCGCAACGCTTCGCCACTTCCGGGTTGTGCGTCACCAGCACCATCGTCGTGTCCCGGCGCCTGCGCAGTGTGTCGAGGAGTTCCAGCACCTGTTCGCCGCTCCTGGAATCCAGGTTGCCGGTCGGTTCGTCGGCCAGCAGCACCGCAGGTTCGAGCACCAGGGCGCGGCAGATCGCGATTCGCTGCCGCTCGCCGCCGGAGAGCTGCTGCGGGAAGGCGCCGGCACGGTCGGCCAGGCCGACCTGGTCCAGGAGCGCGAGCGCCAGGGCGCTGAGAGAGGAGGTCGGGCGGCCCGCGATCCGCCCCGGCATCATCACGTTCTCGAGCGCGGTGAAGTCCGGCAGAAGTTGATGGAACTGGAAGACGAAACCGAGGGACCGGTTGCGAAAGCCAGCCAGGGCCGACGGCCTGGACGCGGTGAGATCGACGCCGTCGACTCGAACCGAACCCGCGTCCGGGGTATCGAGCGCGCCCAGGATGTTGAGGAGCGTCGACTTGCCCGAGCCGGACGGGCCGACGATGGCTGCCGTCTCGCCGCGCGCGACAACCAGGTCCACGCCGCGCAGGACCTGCCGCCGGACCGCACCGTCCTGGTAGGCCTTGGTGACCCCGGAGACGGCGATCACGTTCGCGCGCTCCGCATCGCCTCGACCGGATGAAGGAGACTCGCCTTGCGCGCCCCGATCACGGCGGCCGCGGCGGTGAACAGAACGGTCACGGCAAGCACGACGAGCACGTCCGTGCCCCGGACCAGGAACGGCACGTAGTCCACGACGTACACATCGGACGGCGTGGAGATGACGCGGTAGCGGTCCAGGAGCGCCGCGAGCCCGGCGCCTGCCGCGCCGCCGAGGCCGGCGCCGCCGACCGACAGCAGCGCGCCGAGCAGCAGGAACACCCGCCGCAACCGGGCCGGCGGCGCACCCATCGCCGCCAGCACGCCAACCTCGGCGCGCTTGCTCGAAAGCACCATCGACAACGCCGCCAGCAGGGCGAAGGAGGCGACGGCCACGATCAGGGCCACCGCCGAGAAGACCAGGCCCTTCTCGAGCCGCAGCACGAAGAGGAGCGCCCGGTTGGCCTGCCTCCAGGTGGTCACCGTCGCCACGGCCGGGTCGATTCCCCGGCGCAGAAAGTCGCCGATCTCTTCCGGATCCGCGTCCGGAGCAAGTGTCAGGTCCAGTCGTCTGTCGCCCCGCGCGAACAGAGCGGAAGCCTGCTCGAGCGGCAGCAGCACCGGATCGTCGGTGTCCTCCGCACGGTCCGACCGGTAAATCAGGTCGACCGGCAGCGTGCGGACCCGTGGCTGCGGCCCAACCGGCGTGAGGCCGGGGCGAGGCGAGACGACGCGCACCATGTCGCCCACGGCCAGCCCCATCCGCAGCGCCACGGAAACGGGCACGATCAGTCCGGGCGTCGCCTCCGGTTGGACCGGGATCCAGGGCGGCGGCGCCTTCTCGTAGCCCAGCACCTCGACTGCGAGCGGACGGTCGTCATCGGCCAGCCAGCCCCGCGCGTAGAGCAGCTCCTGGACACCGGCGACGCCGTTCGTCGCGGCCGCCAGCTCGGCCAGGTGCCGAGCCCTTTCCGTTGCTGCCGCGCCTTCGACAGCGGCGCCGCCGCCGAACTCGATCTGGAGGGCGGGCGTATGCCGTGCCAGATCTTCCAGCAGGAGGTTCTGGAAGCCAGCGAGCGCGGCCAGCGCCAGCACCAGCGCCGCCGTACCCACCGCGAGGCCGCCCGCCGTCAGGGTGGACAGCGTTCGGATGTGCGCGTCCGCGCGGGTGGAGCGGAAGTACCTGACTGCTATGTGCCAGACGAACCCCACGGCGACGCGAGGCTACTCCGAGGCTCCCGACTCCTCCAGCACGCCGATGTAGGGCAGGTTGCGGTAGCGGTCGTTGTAGTCGAGGCCGTAGCCGACGACGAACTTGTCGTCCACCTCGAAGCCCCGATAGTGGATCTGGACCGGCGTCTCCCGCTTGCATGCCTTGTCGAGCAACACGCAGAGCCGCACGGAACGCGCCCCCCTGAACCCCATCAGCGCCATGATCGTCCGCATCGTGTAGCCCGTATCCACGATGTCCTCGATCAGCAGAACGTCGCGGCCGGCCAGAGAGTGGTCGAGGTCGCGGCGAATCCGCACTTCGCCGGGCGAGGTCGTCTCGCCCCGATAGCTCGAGGTCTGGAAGAAGTCCACGACGAGCGGCCGGGACAGCCGCTGCAGGAGGTCGGACATGAAGAAGACGGATCCCTTCAGCACGCCGACACAGAGCAGCTCCTCGCTGTCGGCGTAGTCCCTCTCGATCTCGGCGGCCAGTTCGCCGACCCGGCGGTCGAGCACTTCCCTCGAAATCAACTCGCGCGGCATGCCGTCTTCGGTCATGGAACTCCTCAGGATATGGTCTGCCGCACTCCGAGCCTGGAGCGGGCGACGCGAGAAAACGCCGTGAATGGACACAAGGATACCGGCCCGGACACGAGTCTCGCGGCCGAACTCGAGCAGAGCCGGCGGCGCTGGCTGGAGGCGGGAATCCCGACGCCAGAGGCCCTCCTCGTCACCGGCTCCGGCCTGAGCCTGGATCTCGGCGAGCCGGCGGCGGGTCCGTGGCCGTTCTCCGACCTGTTTCCCTTCGACGTCCATGCGATCGAGGGACACGCCGTGACCGTCGAGATCGTAAGGACGAGCAACGGCAGGATGGTGCTCTACAGCCGCGGCCGGCTGCACGCCTACCAGGGCTATACGCCGGCCCAGGTCGTCTACCTGGCGCGGCTCAGCGCCCTGCTCGGCGCCCGCTCGCTGGTCGTCACGAACGCCGCCGGCTCGCTGCGTGCGGACCTGCCGCCCGGCTCGATCGTGGCCATCTCCGACCACATCAACCTGACCGGCCTCAACCCGCTCAGGGGCCGGCTGCCGGCCGCCTGGGGGCCGCAGTTTCCCGACCTGGCCGATGCCTACGATCCCGGGCTGCGCCGCCGGTTGGCGGAACTCGGGGAACAGGCCGGAACACCGGTCGCCGAGGGGGTCTACGTCGGCCTGCTCGGGCCGTCCTTCGAGACCCCCGCCGAGATTCGCGCCTACCGTACCCTTGGCGCCGACCTGGTCGGCATGTCGACCGTGCTGGAGGTGATCGCCGCCCGCCACATGGGGCTCCGCGTGCTCGGCTTGTCCCTGGTCACGAACATGGGCGTGGGGCTGGTTGACGAACCGGTCGACCATCAGGACGTGCTCCGGATCGGCGGCAAGGCTTCCGGCAGCGTCGCGCGCCTCATCTCCGACCTGTTCGCGGACGAGGCGTTCTGGAACCCGGAATCGAGCTGAACCGTGTCGGAACTCGAAGCCCAGATAGAGAACAGGCGCGACAAGCGCGACCGGCTGCGCGAACGGGGCGTCGACCCTTACCCGACCCGCGCCCCGTACGACCTGGAGCCGGCGGCCGTCTGCGCGCGTTACGGCGCGAAGACCGAGGCGGAGCTGGAGCAGGCCGCGGTTTCTCTCAGGGTTCCCGGCCGCGTTCGCGCCCACCGCACCCACGGCAAGGCGGCGTTCCTCGACATTTCCGACGGCGCCGACTCCAAGGTCCAGGTCCTTCTGCGCCGCAACCACGTCGGCGAGGACTGCTGGTGGCTGCTCTCGCACCTCGACATCGGCGACTACGTGCTCGCCGACGGCCAGTTGATCCGCACCCGTACCGGCGAACTGACGATCCTGGCCGACCGCCTCGACCTGCTGGCGAAGGCGACCCGGCCGCTACCGGAGAAGTGGCACGGCCTGGCCGACCGGGAAGAGCGTTACCGGCGCCGCTACCTCGACCTCCTGAACTCCTCCGAGTCGACGCGGCGCTTCGTCGTCCGCTCGCAGGCGATCGCCGCGCTCCGCGCCTGCCTGCTGGACGAGGGCTTTCTCGAGGTCGAAACGCCGATGATGCAGGCGGTTCCCGGGGGCGCGACGGCCCGGCCGTTCGTGACCCACCACAACGCCCTCGACCTCGACCTCTACCTGCGCATCGCGCCCGAGCTGTATCTCAAGCGCCTGCTGGTCGGCGGTCTGCACCGTGTGTTCGAAATCAACCGCAACTTCCGGAACGAGGGCATCTCCACCCAGCACAACCCCGAGTTCACGATGCTCGAGTTCTACTGGGCCTACTCCGACTACGAGCAGTTGATGACCTTCACCGAGAAGATGCTCGCCGCGGTCCTGAATGCCGTACATGCCGACGGCTCGACAACCTGCACCTGGCGCGGCCACGAGATCGACCTCCAGGCCCCCTGGCCGCGACTCAGCGTGCGCCAGTCCCTGCTGGAGATCGGCGGCCTGGACCCGGCCGCGGTCGACGACGAAGAGGCCCTCACCGCAGAACTCACTCGCCTCGGTGAAGACCTGCCGAAGAACGCCGCCTACGGCAACCTGCTGATGGCCCTCTTCGACCGCCTGGTCGAACCGAAGCTGATCCAGCCCACCTTCATCCACGACTACCCGGTTGAGGTCTCCCCCTTCGCCAAGCACAAGGCCACTGACCCCCGGTTCACCGAGCGCTTCGAACTCTTCGTCGGCGGCATGGAGATCGCGAACGCCTTCACCGAGCTGAACGACCCCGACGACCAGGCAGAGCGCTTCCGCCAGCAGCTCCGCGCCCGCGAAGGCGGCGACGACGAAGCCCACCGCTTCGACCGGGACTACGTCGAGGCACTCCAGTACGGCATGCCGCCCGCCGGCGGCCTGGGCCTCGGCATCGACCGGCTGGTCATGTTGCTGACCGACGCCCCGTCGATCCGGGACGTGATCCTGTTTCCGTTGCTCCGGCCACGGTAGGAACTGACAGGGCCAACGCCCGGGCGAGCGACTGGTAGTCCAGGAAGTCGTCGAACCGGCTGCTGTGCATCACATCCGGGCCAATGCCGATGAAATGCCAGCCCAACCGGCGGCTTGCTTCCCGGTCCCACGGCCGGTTGCCGAAGTAGGTCTTCCGGTCGACTGCTCTACCAGCGAGGGCGCGTGTCTCCGCGACCTGCATGATCTCGACGCGGCTTTCGGCGTCCGAACCCGAGGCGAGGCTAAGCGAGTCCGGGTCGAGGCCGATGGCCCGCAGCTTCATCGCGGCGGTCTCCTTCCAGCCGCCGGTGGCGATGCCGATGGCGACGTCGGGTCTGGCGGCGAGCCGGCTCACGAAGGCGCGGGCACCCGGGACCTCCGGCAGCCGGTCGCCACGGGACGCCAGGTAATCCGAGACGAGGGTGATGAACTCCCTCCTGACGGAGCCGTGAGCCAGCGAGCGGTCCCCTCCGCTTCCGTTGCGATCCAGAACCTCGTTCAGGATGCCGCCGTCCGTCTGGTGCCGATAGCCGGACCAGTCCTCGTCGACATCGATCTTCAGCGTGTTCCTGATCGCGCGGGCGTAGAGGATGCCGTCGAAGCCCTCGGACTCGACCAGGGTTCCGTCCACGTCGAAGACGACCAGGTGCATCGGGCGTCAGGCTCCGGACCGCGCGGTCAGCCACTGCTCCACCGCCTGCTTCACGGGCTCCTCGAGCCACGGCAGAACGCCGAGGTTGCCTTCGCGGCCGGCGGCGTCAACGTCGATTTCGTCGCGGTCGAGGAAGCGGGCGGCGCGGTAGTAGGCATCGCCCCCGGCGTCGGCGGCGTCGCCGCGTTCGACCAGGTGGCCAGCGAGCTCACGGGCGAGGCGTAGCCGTGCCGGGAGCGGGGGCACGGGCAGCGGCCGTGGCAGGCGATGCTCGAGGCCAGCGGCTTCGGCGGCGCTCCGGAAGGCCGGGACGTCCGGTGGCGACTCGTCGCCGTGGAAGACGGCGTCGAAAGCCTCGGGCCAGACGGACTGGAGGCGTTCGGCGATCAAGCGCCGGTCCCGGGCGTCCAGTTCCAGCGTCCGCGGGAGGATCCGGCGGGCTCCCGCTGCCGAGAAGCGGACCATCGCCGGCTCCAGGACTTCGGGCTGGTCGGTCCAGCCGGTCACGAGCGGCCAGACGAGGGTCGCGTCCTGGAGCGGCGCCGGCACCAGGGGGAGGCTCGGCTGCCGGTTCTCCCTGAGCTCCTCTCGCAGCGTCGCAGGCCGGCGGACCAGGCTGTCGAGAAGGTCGATTACCACGGTGGCATTGGGCGGCAGATCTCTGAACCCTCGCCAGGACGGCGCAGCCAAGGTCGATCCACCGACCGCCAGATCCCCGACGATCTGGATCAACAGGGGCACACCCGCAGCGGCCGCTGCTTCGACGATCCGCGTACGGAGCACGTCCCGATCCGCTGGGAGGGGCGGAATGTAGACCACGTCCATTGCGGAACGCACGAGTTCCGCCGCCACCAGGGCGTCGGACGCTGGCGCCGCGTTCGGCGCCGCGAGGACACCGGTCGCCAGGTCACACCAGAGTTTGTCGTCGTCGGGGGCAGGCCAGCGCGAGAAGCTGTGCCGAATCCAGAAGTTCGCGGGCTCGGCGACGTGTTCCCGAAGAGTGAGGGACGTCACGCGGCTACTTCGACTCGAGCGCGGCACCGACCGCCGCCTCCACCGCCTTCTGGACGTAGCGGGCGAGGACGTCCCCCTCCACGTTCACGCGGTCGCCCGGTTTCAAACCGCCGAGGGTCGTCACTTCGAGCGTGTGCGGGATCAGCGCGACGTCGAACGTCCGGTCCCCGAGCGCCGCGACGGTCAGGCTCACACCGTCGATCGTGATGCTGCCCTTGAGGACGACGCCCGTCTCCAGGCCGTCCGGGATGTTGAACGTGACGACGCGGTGGTCGCCCTGCTCCTCGACCCTCGAGACCGCCGTCGTCCCGTCGACGTGCCCCTGGACCCAGTGGCCGCCAAGCGGATCGCCCGCCGAGAGCGGCGGCTCGAGGTTCACCTCGTCGCCGGCGCTCAGCGCGCCGAGCGTCGTTCGGTTCAGCGTCTCCGGAGACAGATCGAACACGGATCGCGCGGCTCCGTCCACGTCGTTCTGCTCCACCACGGTGAGGCACACGCCCGCTACGGCGATGCTGGCGCCCGGATCGAGCTTCGCGGCCAGCACCGCCGAGTGTCTGACGACCAGGCGCGCACCTCCCCGAGCGGAGGCTCCGGGCGCCGCGACTACTCGCCCACGCTCCGTGACAATTCCGGTAAACATCCCTGCCTGTAGCCTACGAGAATCACGTCCGGCTCGCGCCTGCTGACCCGTAGCTCGTCGAGGCGCCAGGCGTCGGCGAGCTTCTCCGGGCCATCGCCGCCGAGAGGACCGGGCGCCGCCGCGCCGCCGATCAGAACGGGCGCGCAGCAGACCGCGGCGCGGTCCCACAGTCCGGACGCCGAGAAGGCAGCGAGCACCTCCCCTCCACCCTCGACCAGCACGTTGGAGACACCACGGTCGAAGAGGTCCTCCAGGACGCCGGCCGGCCCCACGGCGGGAAGACCGACCACCTCGGCGCCGGCGCGGCGAAGCCGATCACTGCGCGCTACCCAATCCCGCGCGGACGCGGACGCCGAGGAGCCGATGTCCCGCGGCTCCTCCGTGTAGACAACGACGGGTCCCTCGACCTCGAACATCCGCGCACCAGGGGGCAGCCGCAACCGCCGATCGAGCACTACCCGCACGATCGGCCCGTCGGCCCGACCCAACCGCCGGTTCAGCCGCGGGTCGTCGGCCAGCGCGGTGCCGCTGCCGACGACGATCGCCTGGTGCTCCTCCCGCAGGTCGAGCGCCCACCGCCGGCCCCGTTCCGACGAGATCCACTGGCTGTCGCCGGTCGCCGTCGCGATCCGCCCGTCCAGGCTCATTGCCCACTTGAGCGTCACCGCCGGCCGCCGATGCACGACCCGGGTCAGGAACGGGACGTTCATCTCGATCGCCTGCCCGGCAAGCAACCCGCCCTCGACCCGGACGCCCATGGCGCGCAGCCGGTCTCCACCGCCGCCCTTCACTTCCGGGTTCGGATCACGGTGGGCGAAGACCACGCGCTTCACGCCGGATTCGATGACGCGGTCGGCGCAGGGCGGCGTGCGACCGTGATGGTTGCAGGGTTCGAGGGTCACGTACAGCGTGCCATCGAGTGCCGCATTGCCGGCGGCCGCCAGCGCCGCCGCCTCGGCGTGTTCTCCGCCCGCCCGGCGGTGCCAACCCTCGCCGACGATCTCGCCGCCGTTCGTGACCACTGCCCCGACCATCGGGTTCGGCGCCACGGTGTAGCGGCCGCGGCGCGCCAGACTCAGCGCGCGGGCCATCGCGCGGCGGTCGCCCGGACTGAAGCCCGACTCGCTCGTCATTCGAAGAGTGCGGACGCGAACGACCGCGGATCGAAGGTGACCATGTCCTCTACCGCCTCGCCGACGCCCAGCCAGGCGACGGGCAGACGCAGGTCGCGCGCGATCGCCACCGCCATGCCGCCCTTGGCGGTGCCGTCGATCTTGGCCAGGAAGACCGCGTCGAGCGGGGCGACGGCGCCGAACTCCCGTGCCTGCACCAGGGCGTTGTGCCCGGTACCCGCGTCGACGACGAGCAGATTGCTCACCCCCCAGGCAGGGCCCTCGGCTTCAGTCGACGCCCGCCGCGCAACCCGATGCACTTTCGCCAGCTCGTCCATCAGTTGACCGCGGGTGTGGAGCCGGCCCGCGGTGTCGACGATCAGGTGGCCCGCGCCGCGAGCCCTGGCCGCCTCGACGGCATCGAACACGAGCGCCGCCGGATCGCCTCCCGACGGACGGCGCACGACGTCGACGCCGAGCCGCTCGCCCCAGACCTGGAGCTGCTCGGCCGCCGCAGCCCGGAAGGTGTCCGCCGCCGCGAACAGCACGCGCTCGCCGCGCGCCAGGGAAGCGTGGGCCAGCTTGGCGGCGGAAGTGGTCTTGCCCGAACCGTTGACGCCGACCACCAGGGTGATGCGCGGCGGCGGCGGCCACTCCGCCCGCGGCGCGTCGAGGAGCAGCACGGCCACCTCGTCGACCAGCAACTGACGGAGCCCGACCTCGTCGCCTCGCGCGACGGATCCGGAATTCACTGCCGTTCGGAGGCGCTCGACCAGCTCGAGGGACGTCTCCACACCAAGGTCCGCCTCGATCAGCGTCTCCTCGAGTTGCTCCAGAACGTCCTCGTCGATCCGCTGCGCGTTTCCGAGCACGGTGCCGATCCGGCCGGAAAGTCCCTTCCGAGTACGACCGAGGCCCCGGCGCAGCCGATTCCACAGCCCTCCCGATCGGCGTTCTTCGTCCTCCGACGGCTGCAGGGCGACTCCGCCGCCGATCTCCACGCTCACCGCGAAGCCCCGCCCGCCGGAGCGCGCGCCGCATCGAGGAAGGCCTCGAGTTCGCTCCGCACCAGCGCCGGATCGAGGCCGGGGACGATCTCGCCCCGTCCGGGCGCCGCCGGCAGGATCCACACGAGACCGCTCTCGCGCGCCTTCTTGTCCCGGCCCATCGCCTCGATCAACCGGTCCACGTCGAGCCCCACCCGGAGATCCCGCTCGACATCCTCGAGCGCGGGCGGACCTAGCCGATCGATCAACCGCTCCAGCCGCGCCGCGAAGTCCGGATCAAGTCCGCGCCGGCGCGCCAGGCGGAGAGCGAACCTCATCCCGTGGCCGACCGCGTCGCCGTGGCGCAAGCCTCGGTAGCCGAACTCCGACTCGATCGCATGCCCGAGCGTGTGTCCGAAGTTGAGCAGACGGCGGCGGTCCCCTTCCTCCAGGTCCGCCTCGACCACGTCCAGCTTGGCCTGGACAGAGGCCGCGACGACCGGAGTCAACACCTCGGCGTCCACGGCGAGCAGGCGATCCAGCGAGTCCTCCACCAGGGCCAGCAGGTCGAGATCGAGCAGCGCCGCCATCTTGACCACTTCGAACAGGCCGGCTCGAAGCTCCGCCGCGGGCAGGCTCCGCAGGCAGTCGATGTCCGCGAGCACGAACCTCGGGTGGTGGAAGGCGCCGACCGTGTTCTTGCCGCCGGCCAGGTCGATCCCCGTCTTGCCGCCGACCGAGGCATCGACCTGGGCCAGGAGAGTCGTCGGGATCTGCACGTAGTCGATGCCGCGCAGGAAGCACGCCGCGGCGAAACCTCCGAGATCGCCGACGGCGCCGCCGCCCAGCGTGACGAGACGACTGTCCCGCTTGCCGCCGCGATCGAGCATCCGCTGCCAGACCGACGCGGCGCAGTCAACCGTCTTCGCGGCCTCGCCGTCCGGAACCTCGATCGTCTCGATCCGCGCCGCGGGCTCCAGCAGCTTCCTCGCCGCGGCGCCGCAGTGACGATCCGGAACCTCGCTGGTGACCAGAAAGACGACCCGGCCGCGGCACCAGGCCGCGACCTCGGCCAGCGCACCGACGCGCGTCGAAGCCAGGAGACCGGGCCCGACCAGGATGTCGCTCACGCCACGCGGGTGCGCGAGGGCCAGACGATGCGGCGCGTCCGGAACGTGGTGCTGCGTGCCCTCCACCGTGCCGACCTCCCCCTGCGGCCTAGCCGCCGCGCGGGCGGACGCGCAGCCCGAGTTCCAGCAACTGTTCCTGGTCCACCGTCGACGGCGCCTCCGTCATCAGACACACCGCCGAGGCCGTCTTCGGAAAGGCGATCACGTCTCGCAGCGAGGAAGCGCCGGCCATCAGCATGACGATCCGGTCAACGCCGAGGGCGATCCCGCCGTGCGGCGGCGCGCCGTAGCTCAGGGCCTCGAACAGGAAGCCGAAGCGACGCTCCGCCTCCGAGGCGTCGATCCCGAGCACCGCCAGCACCCGCTTCTGCACCTCCCGGTCGTGGATCCGGATGGAGCCGCCGCCGATCTCGTTGCCGTTCAGCACGACATCGTAGGCCCGCGAGCGCACCGACCCCGGGTCGCTCTCCAAACGCTCCAGGTCCTCCATCCGCGGCGAGGTGAACGGATGGTGGGTCGCGTTCCATCGCCCTTCGTCGCCGTTCCAGGTCACCAGCGGGAAGTCGTGGACCCAGAGGAACTCGTGCGCATCCTCCCGCATGTGTCCGAAACGCCGTCCCACCTCGACCCGCAGAGTGCCCAGCGCCGCCGCCGCGGTTGGCGCCGGCCCGGCAACCAGCAGGCCCAGGCCGCCTTCCTCGACGCCGAGACGATCGGCCAGGGTCTCGACCTGCGCGTCCGTCAGCGCACCCTTGACCAGGAACGAGGGAACGCCGCCGTCCCGCTTGACCCAGAGGACGCCGGCGGCGCCGTGGCGGCGGGCAATGTCGGCGTACTCGTCGACCTGGCGACGGCTGGAAGAAGCGGCGCCCGGAATGTGGACTCCGCGCACCACGCCGCCCGAGGCGACCGCGGCCTGGAAGGCGCGAAACTCCGTCTCGCGCAGGCAGTCCGTCACGTCCTCGATCTCGAGGTCGACCCGCAGGTCGGGACGGTCGTTTCCGTAGCGGAGCATCGCGTCGTCGTAGGAGAGGCGCGGGTACGAAGCGGGCGGCTCGATTCCGGCCAGCGGGAACACTCGCGCGAACAGCCCCTCAACCAGGCGGTAGACATCCTCCTCGTCGACGAAGGACATCTCGACGTCGATCTGCGTGAACTCGGGCTGGCGGTCGGCGCGCAGATCCTCGTCGCGGAAGCAGCGGGCGAACTGGACGTAACGCTCGAGTCCGCTGACCATCAGGATCTGCTTGAACAACTGGGGCGACTGCGGAAGGGCGTAGAAGCTGCCGTGGTTCAGGCGGCTCGGCACGAGGTAGTCGCGGGCGCCCTCCGGCGTCGAGCGGGTGAGCATCGGCGTCTCGACGTTCACGAAACCCTGCTCCCGGAAGTAGCCCAGGCTCTCGATCGTGAAGTCGGAGCGCATGCGCAGGTTGTTCTGCAGGGCGTTCCGACGAAGGTCGAGAAACCGGTACTTGAGCCTGGTCTCCTCGCTCGCGTCCTGAGCGCCCTCCACGCCGAACGGCATCGGCTCCGAGGGGCCGAGCACGCGGCCGCTACGGACCTGGATCTCGATCTCGCCGGTGGCCATCTTCGGGTTCACCTTGTCGGGGTCCCGGCGCACGATCTCGCCCTCGACCTCGACGACCCATTCGAGGCGGGCCGGATCGAGTGCCTTGGCTGCGTCCGGCGTGCTTTCCGGATGCACGACGGCCTGGACGACGCCGCTCCGATCGCGCACGTCGAGGAAGATCACGCCGCCGTGGTCGCGGCGGCGATGGACCCATCCCTGGACCTTCGCCCGCTCGCCGACCCGCTCCGCGGTCAGCGTTCCTGCACCGGTTCTGTTCACGTGCTTCTTCCTTGCCGAACCGCTCCCGGCTCGAACCGCCGATCCTCGCACAACTCAGGCGGAAATTCTCGCCTTCACGGCGGCGACGAACTCGTCGCGCTGAATGGTCTCCTGGGTGCTGTTCTCGAAGTCCCGGAGAACGACGGTTCCGGCGGCGATCTCGTCCTCGCCGATGAGGGCGACCCAGCGGCAGCCGCGGCGGCCGGCCTTTCGCAGTCCGGCCTTTAGGCTTCCGGCAGCGAACTCCGAAATCGCGGCCAGGTCCGCGGCTCGCAAGTCCTCCGCCAGGTCCAGGGCCACGGCACGGGGAGCTGAGCCGACCGCGATGACACACACGGGAGCCGTCCCTTCGGCACGAACCCGCGACGAATCCGGCAGGACGTCGACCAGCCGGTCCTCCCCGATCGCGAAGCCGATGCCGGGGACGGCCGGACCGCCGAGTTCCCCGATCAGGCCGTCGTAACGGCCACCGCCGAGGATCGCATCCTGCGCTCCCAGGGCGCCGGACGTGATCTCGAACACCGTCCGGGTGTAGTAGTCGAGGCCGCGCACCAGCCTGTCGTCGATCCGGTAGGCGACACCGAACCGTTCGAGCTGCTCGCAGACGACCTCGAAGTGCTCGCGGGCCGGGTCGCCCAGCACTTCGCGCAGGTGCGGGGCGTCCTCCAGGAGCCGCCTCTCGCCCGGCGCCTTCGTGTCGAGGATGCGGAGCGGATTCGTTCCCAGGCGGCGCCGGCTATCGGCTCCAAGTTCGTCGCGGTGCGGTTCCAGGAACTCACGCAGGCGACGCGAGTAGCGCTGCCGGCACTCCGGATCGCCGACGGAGTTGAGGCCCACCTCCAGGTCCTCGAACCCGAGTGCCTCGAGGAACCGAAGCAGCATGACGAGCAACTCGACGTCGCTGTAAGGCCCTGGATCGCCGATCACCTCGGCGCCGATCTGGCTGAACTGGCGGAAGCGGCCGGCCTGGGGGCGCTCGTAGCGGAAGTACGGCCCCATGTAGAAGACCTTGACCGGCTGGGGCAACGAAGCCATGTCGTGCTGCAGGTAGGCGCGCGCCACCGGCGCCGTACCTTCCGGGCGAAGAGTCAGGCTGCGGCCCTTCTTGTCGTCGAAGGTGTACATCTGCTTGCCGACGATCTCGCTTCCCTCGCCGACGCCGCGCACGAAGAGATCCGTGTCCTCCACCACCGGAGTCCGCACCTCGCGGTAGCCGTAGAGCGTGAACACGCGGCGTGCCGTCGCTTCCACCTGCGCAAACGCGCCGGCCTCGCCCGGGAGCAGGTCCCGCATGCCCTTGACGGTCTGGAATCGCCGCTTCGCAGCCATGGCGGGATGGTATCCATCCCGGCGGTGGTAGCGTCCCGTCGGGACGCACAAGGTGCAGATCGAACTCTCCGAACGCCAGCGCGCCACGGTCGCCGCCGCGGCTACGATCGCGGCGGCCGCGGTCATCCTGGCCGCGGTGGTCGCCCTGTTCTGGGCCATCGGCAGCTTCTTCGCCGCGTTCTCCAACGTCTTCCTGCCGCTGGCGGTCGCCGCCGTGCTCGCGTTCGTGCTCAGGCCCTACTACGAGCTCCTGAACGAACGGTTGCGCTTCCCGAAGGTCCTGGCGGTGGCCGCCGTGCTGCTGTCGCTGCTGCTACCGGTCGCCGGCTTCGCCTGGTTCTTCGGCGCCCTGGCGGCATCGCAGATCACCGGCCTCCTCGACGCCCTGCCCGACGCCCGGGATCGCATCATGACCTGGGTGTCGGAGAGCCTGCCGGCGCTCAACGAGTTCATGGAGACCAACGCGCTAGCGAGCCGCGTCCGGGAGGCGGTCGAGGAGATCGACCTGACGAGTCTTCTTCCCGGCGTCGGCCTTGTCGGCGACACCGCCCTGGAGGTCATCCAGGGCATCGGCAGCGGCCTCGCCGCCCTTTTCGCCTGGGCGGTGCTCCCGGTCTACCTCTGCTTCTTCCTGATCGTCGAGCCGGACCGGTTCCGCAAGCTGGACCACCTCTTCCCCTTCCTCAAGCCGAGGACCCGGGAAGACGTCGTCTACCTGATCCAGGAGTTCATCGACATCCTGGTCGCCTTCTTCCGCGGCCAGCTCGTCATCGCCTTCCTCCAGGGAGCGCTGTTCGCCATCGGCTTCCAGGTCGCCGGCCTGCGCTACGGCCTCGTCCTGGGCCTGATGCTCGGCTTCCTCAACATCATCCCGTACCTCGGCAGCATCGTCGGCCTGGCGGTGGCCCTGCCGATCGGCTACTGGCAGGAGGGCGGCGGACTCCAGCTCGTCATCTGGGTCGTGGTCGTCTTCGCGCTCGTCCAGCTCATCGAGGCCTACGTGCTGACCCCGCGGATCATGGGCGACCGCACCGGGTTGCACCCGATGGCGATCATCGTCGCCGTCTTCTTCTGGGGTTCGGCGCTCAACGGCATCGCCGGCATGATCCTGGCGATCCCGTTGACGGCTTTTCTGGTCGTCTTCTGGCGGCTGGCGCGGGAGCGCTACATCGGCGAGGTGGTGTAGTCCCCAGCTACAGCAACACCAGGCGACCCGAGGCTGGTGCGCCGGTCAGTTGCTGTAACGCATAGCAGTACCAGCGGACCTGGCGGCGGTAGCGGTCGCCTCGGGTGACGCCGTTGCCGGCCGAGTCGCCACCGGCCGGCGCGTCGAGATCGCCTAGATCCGTCTTCCAGTCGACGACGATCCACCTGCCGTCGCCATCGATGTAGGCGAGGTCGATCGCGCCCTCGACGATCCGTTGCTCCACGTCGTCGCCCAGAGGAAGGAGGAAGGGCGTCTCGCGCAGCACTCGCTGCGACGTCCGGGCGGCCTCAGCCGCCGGGCTGGCAAGCGCCGCCATCACCACGGCTTCCGCCGCCGCCACCTCGGCGGCCGTCGAGCCGATCAGGGTGCCGTGAAGGCGCGTCAGTTCCCCGATCCGCTTCGGCTCGCCGTCCAGCGGCGCATCGCGCAGCACAGTGTGGACCAGGCTGCCGAAGCGCTTGCCGCCCGGCCGGTCGCCCGATCGCTCCAGTTGCTCGATCGCTACCTCAACGGGCTCTCCCGGCGGCTCGCTGTCGAGTTCCGTCACCGCGACCGGTCGGGCGCTCGGCTCCTTGCCTCGGGCAACCAGATCCTCGCCGTGGCGCCGCCACCGGTCGAAGCGTTCGCGGTTCGCGTCTTCGCCGGTCTCGATCAGCAGATCCTCGCCCAGCAGGCCGTAGCTCGCCGGCGGTTTCTCGTCGAGCAGCTCGGCGTCCCACCAGACGACGTCGTAGCCGTCGTCGCCAGGGGCCGCGTGAGCACCGTCGCTGCCAGCCTCTTCAGCGGCCCCACTCACGGCCTCGCTGTCCGGGAACCGGTGGCGGCCCGGCCGAACCGACGTTTCCTGCTGGTGGTCGAAGTCGCCCGGGCGTCTCGCCACCGACCGCTCGCCGAACGCCGGGCAGCCCTCTGCCGGCTCGGACTGGCGCCAACACTCCGCCGGCGGATAGACCGCGTCGTTGAGACACTGGACCCAGCCCTTCCTTTGCGCGTCGCCGACCGCCGGCACGACGAGCAGATCGCGGGCCCGGGTGGCGGCGACGTAGGCGACCCGTACGCCCTCGGCCTCCTCGCGGCGATCCTCAATCTCCTTCGCCTCGATGAGCTCCTGGGGCGAAAGGCCAAGGAGCTTCATCGCGCACAGACCGTCCTCCGGTCGCACGGTCCGCTCGGCGCCGCGCGACAGGCCGGCCGTCATGTCGGCGAGGATGACGACCGGGAACTCCAGCCCCTTCGCGGTGTGGACTGTCATGATCCGCACGCCCTCGGCGTCCTCCTCCACCACCGGCGCCTGGGTGCTGGCCGGCCGCTCGGCCTCCTCGTCCAACTGCTCGACGAAGCCGCGGAAGGAGCGGCCGCCGGCCAGTTCGTAGCGGCGGGCAAGATCGCACACCCGCTGCGCGTTGCCCAGGACCTGGTTGCCGGCCGGCCGCAGCGCCATCGACGCCTGGGCCCTGGGCCTGGCCAGCACCTCCTGCACCGTAGCGACGATCGGGCGATAGTTCCGGCGACGGTGGAGTTCGGCGAGGAAGTCCAGCACGTCGACCAGCGACGCGAACTCCGGCGCCGGCTCGCCGTCGTCCCCCCGGGCGCGCCGGGGCGCCCGGAACGGATGCCAGCCGCCGTAGCGGGACTTGAAGCGAAGCAGTGTTTCGTCGTCGAAGGCGAACAGGCCGCCTCGCAGCGTCGCGTAGACCGAGAGGTCGTCGTCCGGCCACTCCACCGCCTTGAGCGCCGACCGCAGCGCCTCCACCTCTTCGCGCTCGTGGAAGGAGCGCGCGCCCAGCAGGAGATGGGGAATGCCCACGGCCTCCAGCCCGCGCACGTACTCGCGGGACGTATCGCGGTTCCAGCTCAGGAAGCGGCGGAAGAGGAGGCAGACGTCCCGCGGCCGAACCGGCGAGCGCATGCGATGGCCGGGGCGGTCCGGATCCGGCACCTCGACCTCGAAGCCGCTGTCCTCGATCAGCCACCGCACGAACTCGACGGTGGCGTAGGGCTGGCACGCCTCGATCTCTACGTTGCTCAGGTTGCGGCGACCGTAGGGCCTGGGCGGCGGCAGCGCGACCACCCCGGGTTGCGCCGAAATCGACGGGCGATGCTCGCCCAGGGCGATGTAGTCCGCGCTGCCGGCGTCGTGGTCGCCGGTCATCAGCGGGGCGAAGGCCGCGTTGACCAGCCGCTGGATCGGCGCGACCGAGCGGAAGCTCGTCGTCAGGTGGAGGATCCGGACGCCGCGCTCGGCGAGCAGGTCCTTCACGTCGTGGTAGAGCACGACGTCGGCGCGGCGGAAGCGGTAGATCGACTGCTTCGGATCCCCGACCACGAAGAGCTTGCCCGGAGCCGGCCGCACCCGCCTCCAGTAGTCCTCCTCCGCGTCGTCGGCCGAGAGCAGCAGCAGGATCTCCGCCTGGAGCGGGTCCGTGTCCTGGAACTCGTCGATGAAGAGATGGCTGTAGCGCCGCTGCAGGTGGGCGCGCACCACACCGTCCGAGCGCAGCAGGTCGCGGGCCTTGATCAGGAGATCGTGGAAGTCCAGCTTGCCGACAGCGCTCTTCCCCTCCTCGTAGCGCTCGACCGCGCCGACGAGTTCGTCCCGGAGCAGCGCCACCAGGTCCGCGTTGGCCGCCTCCACGAACTCCTCCAGGCGCTCCGCCAACCGCTTCCAGAGTTCCCAGATCTGCTCCCGGGCCACGCCCTCCGCGAAACCGCCTCGGCCCTTGCGGGGCGCGCCGAACCCGCTCAGGCGACGCCGCAGTTCGACGAACCGCGCCTCCAGTTCATCCCGAACCGCCTCGCCGCCGTTCGCCTCCGCGCCGCCGCCGTTCACAGCCGAGCCGCCCAGCTCCCGCGCCCGGGCGATCCACGCCGCCAGTTCGACGACCCGGTCGAGACCCCGCCGCAGGATGTCGCCGCGCCGTCCGTGCCGCAGGAGGTCGGCGAGGCGCTCCACCCGCGCCGCGAGATCGGCGATCTCCCCCTCTCGGTCGAACTCCGGCCGCCGCCAGCTCGCCGGGAAGTCGCGCCACTCCACCAGGCGCCAGGCGGTGTCGCGCAACTGGTCGAGCGGCGGCCGCTGCGGCGACCACGGCCCGACGGTGAGCCGCGCCAGCTCCCGCCGCAGCCCCGGCGGCATCGATTCGAGCTGCTCCTCGATCCAGCGCCGGAAAGCGCGGTCGAAGAGGCGCGGCGCCTCGTCCTCGGCCAGTTCGCCGAAACCCGGGTCGACGCGGGCTTCGACCGGCCGTTCCCTGAGGATCTCCGCGCACAGCGAGTGGATCGTGCCGATGGACGCTTCCTCCAGGCGGGAAATCGCGGCCTCCAGGTTGTCCGTCCGTTCACCCACCTCACCCGCGGCCCGCAACTCCAGCAGGCGCTTGTCCAGCTCCTCCCGCAGTCGCAGCTTCAGCTCGCCGGCCGCCTTCCGCGTGAAGGTGACGGCCGCCAGGCCGTCGACCGTGCCGAGGCCCTGCTCAAGGATCGCCACCAGCCGCTCGACCAGCACCGTCGTCTTGCCCGTGCCGGCCGCCGCCTCGACCAGCTGGCTCTCGTCCAGGGCCTCCCGAATGCTCCTCCGGGCGGCCTCGTCGGCAAGCGGCGGCGCGTCCCCGCTCGTCACGGCTCGAGCCTCAGCTCATGAAGCGGCTCAAGGCGGCGCCTCTGCTTGCGGGCGACCCGGAGATCCTCGTACGGACCGCAGACCGGGCGATAGTCGCAGTAGCGGCACTCGTTCTTGCCGGGTGCTGCGGGCAGAAACCCCTGTTCCAGGGCGCCGTCGACGGTGTCGAGCATCCTGCGGGCCGCGCCGCGGCTGCGCTCGTCGAGCCGGACGGAGACGACGCTGTAGCCGCCCCGTTGCGTGCAGTAGGAAAGGCGGCCCGAGACGACGTCCCGCTCGAGCACGGCCTCGGCCGCCAGACTGTAGAGCACCGGCTGCAGCACCTTGCCGCCGCCGATCACGAGAGAGGTCCCTGCGTGGCGCGCGCCGCCCGTCTTGTGGTCGGTCACCCGCAGGCGGCCGGCGGCGTCCGCTTCGACCAGGTCGATCGAGCCCCTGAGCCGCGCGCCGCCCTGCACCTCGGCCGGTTCCGGGACGCTCTTCGGGTCCCGCTCGCCCGACCGCGAGAGCCCGAACCCGAGTTCGGCGTGGATCGGCGTCCAGCCTCCCTCCTCGTCCGCAACCTGGCGGAGCCATCCGCGCAGATCACCGCGCAGACCCTCGAACTCGGCCCTCCACACGCGTTCGATCGGCGGCGCCAACCGGTCCCGGTAGTCGCCCTCGGCCCCCTCGAGGACCACGTCGAGCACGCTGAACACGTCGTCGAGCCGCGCGTGCGTCACCGGCAGGAGTTGAGCCTCCCGGAGAGCGCCGAACAGCCGGAACTGGATCTCGTGGAAGATGCCGCCCCGGGTCATCGGGTCCAACTGCTCGAGCTGCACGAGTTCGTCGCGCGGCCGCAGGTAGAGCACCGCCTGGAGGAAGAACCGGTAGGGACAGGCGGCGAAGTTCTGGAGCGCCGTCGGCGAGTAGGAGCGCTCGCCAATACGGTGCCGCGACAGGTACTCCCGCGCCTCCTCACCGGCGTCGACCAGACCGTCAACCGGGAACCAGCCCTTGCGCCACCGCCTGGCCCGGGCGCGCAGAGCCCGCGCGAGGTGCTCGTTCGAGGAGAGCAGGAATCGCGCCCGGCCCTGGCGCTCCGCCCTCGACAGGGCGCCTCCGAGCAGCGGCTGGAGCATGGCGAGATCGAACTCCGCTTCGTCGATCGCCTCGTCCGGATCGGCGGGGGCCGGCCAGCCGACGACCGCCGCGCCGGCGGCCGCGGCACGCCGGCCCAACGTGTCGAGGTCGGGCAGCCGTCCTTCCGCGGCGCGCAGCAGGTCCAGGGCGTAGAGCGACGGCACCCGGGCCCGGCCCTGCACCAGGTCGACCCGCGGGTAGGAAGCGTCGAGCCGGCCGGCCGCCGCGCCGGCCGCGAGCCGCAGGAGGAGTTGCTCGCGACGCGTTCGGTCGATGTCGACCGCCAGGCGGTAGCCCGCCCCGCCGAGAGCGCGGCGGCGCTCGTCGAGCAGCAGGGCGTCCTCCCCCGAGCGTCGCGGAAAGACCCCTTCAGCCAGCCCCGGCACGAAGACGAGATCGAAGGAGCGACCGGCCGCCTCCTCCACTCCGCCGACGAAGACGCGTCCGTAGCGGCGCTTCGGCGGTTCGCGGCGGCTGAATCTGAGGCGCTCGGCAAGCACCCACTCGACCTCGGAGAGGCCGACCTCGTCGACTTCCGAGAGCGGCCGCAGCTCCGCCAGGACCTCGAGCACGGACTCCGGGCGCCGCAGCGACATTGTCGCCAGCCGGCCGAGACGATCGAGCCACACGCCCCAATCGGCGCTCTCCGGCAGTTCGTCCAGAAACTCCACCAGCGGCAGCGCGAAGCTCCTGAGGGTGGCCAGACGCGCGATCTGGCGCTCCAGGTAGCGCCGGCGGCCCTCGTTCTCGTCAGCGGCTTCGCGGAGTTGCAACCGGAACTCGGCGTCGAGTCCCTCGAGGCGTTTCCGCCAGCGGTCGGCGCCGCCGACGACGGCCGCGTCCACCAGCAGCCGCTCCCACTGCGCGGGGGCGCGGAGCGCGCCGGCGGGGGCCGCGTCTTCCTGAGAGTCGGCGGCTTCCTCCGGGTCGACGTCGGCAGCCGAGGCCTCCGGACTCGTCGGCGCTGCCTCGGGAGGCTCCGCCGACTTGAGCACGAGCTGCTCGCCGGCCGGTTCCACCCAGGGGACATCCTCGACCTTGGGTGGCGCGCCATCGGCAGCGGGCTTCGGCGTCTGGCCGAGCGACAGGTACTCCGCGAACCGGCTCGCCGAGAGCCGCTCCCCCGCGCAGGCGAGCAGGGCCAGGAAGGCGCGGCCGGCCGGGTTGGGTCGCAGCGAACCGCGCGTGACATAGGCCGGGATCCCGGCGCGGCCGAGCGCGTCCTCGATCAGGGGCAGGTAGGCCGTAGGCTGACGCGCCAGGATCGCGATCCGGTCGAAAGGAAGTCCGCCGGCAGCGGCGGCCCGGATGCGGCGCGCGATCTCGACACACTCCTGGCCCTCGCCCGCGGCTGAGAAGAGGTCGACCGACGTGGTCGTTTCCGTGGCGGGGGACCTCCCGGCCGCGTCCGCTCCCGTCTCGAACACGAAGCGCTGCACGCGGCTGAGCGCGCCGTGTCCGTCGCCTTCCGTTTCCCGGTCCAGATCGGTCACGGTCCCACCGCCCAGCACGAAACTCAGCCACTCCAGCGACTCCTGGTCCCCCGCGGCCGCGGTCGCCAGCACCTCGCGGCCGCGGGTGGCCAGCGACCGCAGAACGTCGGCCTGGGCTCGGCTTCGCAGGGGAAGATCGAGCCAGATCGAGCGCGGCGGCACGATCGCCCGCCCCTCGGCGAGGGCATCCGAGGCGAGGCGAAGAACCGCGGGCCGGTCGGCCAGTCCGAACCGCTCCATCTCGCCGGCGAAGCGCTCGAGCAGAAGCCCCAGATCCCTCGTGCCGTCGTCGTCCAGGAGCGCCGACGCGGGGACGCCGGCCGCACGCAATTCGCCGATCGTCGCTGCCAGCGAGCGGGCGAACCCCGGCATGCCGGCGACCGGCGCCAGGCGCTCCAGTTCGCCGTCCGCCTCCGCCAGGCGCGCGGCACGCGCCGCGATGGCCTCGGTACCGAGCGGTGTGACGGGGCGAACGCCGCGGGCGGCGAGGTCGAGTGCGGCGGCCTGGAGCGTCCACTGATCGAACGACATCGCGTGGACGCCCAGCACGCCGCCACCTGTCCCCGACAGCCTGCGCAACAGGTCGTCCGCGGCGCCGCGGGACGGCGCGAGCAGCAGGACCTCGTCGCCACCCCGAAGGGACTCGCGCAGCCGGCTCCCGGCCACCGCCAGCCTCGCCCGAGCGGAGGCCGAAACCAGGATCGACGCGGTGGCCCGGTCCGTCACGGCGGCGGGATGAGTTCCAGGGCGGCCAGCCGGTTCCGTCCCCGCACGTAGAGCACGCCGTGGGCGAGCACCGGCGCCGCCCAGGCCGGATAGCGCAGCAGGTCGACGGTGCGGCCGTCGACCTCCGCCTGCAGGCGAAGGTGGCCTTCCTGCTGGTAGCTCTCGGGCGTCGCTCGGATGAGCAGCAGGTCGCCGACCTCGCTGTGGACCACGAAGTGACCATCGACGTAGAGCAGTTGCGTGCGTGCGAGGCGGGGCTGACTCCAGTGGACTTCTCCGGTCGCCCAGTCGACGGCGCGAAGCTCGGCGTTCGGCGACTTCTCGCCGCTCGAGACGTAGACGACCCCCTCGTGGTGGATGGGCGTGTTCCAGTGGGCGGCGATCGCCTGGTTGCGCGGACCGTCCTGCCAAACGGGCCGGAATCCTCCCCTGCCGCTCTTCGTGTCGCCGCCGTACTCGAGCAGCACCGCGCCCTTCTCATACGACTCGGTCAGCAGCACCTGGTTGCCGACGACGATCGGATTTGCCGCGTTGACGCTCGTCAGCCGGCGCGCCCGCCAGCCGAAACCGTCGATCTCCCGGCCGTCCTTCGGATCGAAGAGGATGAGGCCGGAGCGGCCGAAATGGAAACCCCGCCGCTCGCCGGCGAAATCGACGACGATCGGGCTCGCGTAGCTCGCCAGGTCGTCGCCCAGGCGATACCGCTCCTCGCCGGTCCGTTTGTCGAAGGCGACCAGGGCGGTGCCGTTCGGTTCAACCCGGCCGCTGTGGATGTTCGGTGCGCCGGGCGGACTGCCGCCGACCGCGACCAGCAGCAGGTCGCCTTCGACCCACGGCGCACTGGCGACGCCGAAGAAGTTCTGCTGGACGCCGTAGTCCGCGTGAGTGTCTCGCTCCCAGAGGACGGCGCCGTCGAGGACCCGGTGGCAGCGGAGGATGCCGTCGGCACCGACCGCGTAAACGCGCACACCGTCGATCAGCGGCGCCGTTCGCGGGCCGCCGTCGTACCCGTAGTAGTCCTCGTAGTCCGTGCGATACGCCGAGCGCCAGAGTTCTTTGCCGGTGTCGGCGCGAACGGCGACCAGGAGCGCTTGGTCGCCGAAACGGGTGAAGTAGAAGAGCCGTCCCCGGGCTACGGATGGCGCCGCGTAACCCTCGCCCAGCTCGAGGTGCCAGAGCAGCGGCAGCGGATCCGTCGCCCAGTCGGAGCGGATGCCGGTCTCGGGCGACTTCGAATCACGGTTCGGGCCGAGGAAGCCCGGCCAGTCGATGCCGTCCGTGCGCGTGCGGAGGTCGGGCGGCAGGATGCCGTCGTCAGCGGCCGCGGCGACCGAAGCCGCGAGCGCGGTCAGGAAAACGAGGCAAACGCGTCGCAGCACCGGTGCTCAGACCAGGTCGATCCGGTCCGGCCGGTTCGGCACCAGGCAGAGAAACTCGAACGGCGCCTCGATCACTTCGTAGGAGTGCGCCAGACCCGCGGGGATGAGCAGCACGTCGTCGGCGCCGACCTCGACCGTCTCGTCACCCAGCACGATCCGGGCGCGGCCCCGAAGCACGTACTGTTCGTGCTCCACCTGGTTCGTGTGCAGCGGCATCCCGCCGCCGTCCTCCATCCGGAACCGCCGCATGGCGAAGTGCGGTGCATCATCGTCGGTGCCTAGCAGCACCTGGGTGGTCGTGGCCGTGCCGAGCTCAACCCGGTTGGGCGGCGCGTCGTCGGCGTGGCGGACGACGGCGGCATGGGACTGCGCAGAGAACTTCGGGCTCATCGACCCGACTCTACCGCCGCCGGCCTCGTCCGAAAGCTGCCTCGTTCAACGCCCTCGGTAGCGGGAGCGCTCCGGCCCGTCCGGCGTCTTCGAGAAGAGCTTGACCAGCAGGCCGGCCCCCAGCGCGATGTCGTAGATCACGCCGAGGACCAGGACGGCAACGAGGAGAGCAACCAGCAGCATGACGAAGCGGCCTCAGGGTGAAGGAGCGATGCTGGCGCCCGCCCTAATTCCCCAGCGGCCGTCTTGCTCGGTCACCTGGTAGATCGTGTCGAAGGTGTGGATCCTGGCGCCGCCGGCGCCGTAGCGGGTGATTCTGACCGCGACGTTGACGCCTCTGGCGCCGACCTGAATCGCCTCCATGGAGTCGGCTTCGGAGCGCTCCCAGCCGAGCCGCTCGGCGAACGCGTCGAAGTCGAACCCCTCCATGTACTCGGCGGCGGATTCCCGGACCGTGGCCCTGCCGACTCCCACCCGAACGTGCGGGAAGTGGAGGGCCGCGACCATCGCCTCCTCGTCCCGGGCATTGAAGGCCGCAAGGTAACGCTCGACGGCGGCGATGGCGGCCGAAGCGGTCGCCTTGCGGTCATCCTCGAACAGGTCGTCGAAGCCCGCGGCGAGCCTCGCCTGGATGCCGATCGATCCGTCCTTCTCCGTCACCACGTAGAGGACCTGGTTGCTGAAGATGGCGGAGCCATCGGCGCGAAGCCGCGTGTACCGCCCGGCGACGTGGGCCTGACCGTCGCTACTGTGAACGACCGTCGCCGAATCGAGCCGGGTTCGATCCCAGCCCGTCACCAGTACCTGGTCGAAGTCGATCGTCGCCGCGTAGGCCGCGGAGTCGGCGAAGACGCGACCGTCGAAGTCAGCCGTGGGCCGCACGTGCGGGTACTGGAGCGTCGCGACGAAGGCGGCAGGCTCGCGGGTGTTCCAGGCATCGACGAAACGGTGGACGGCCTGAGTCGCTTCTTCTTCCGTGACACCGGCCGCGGTGGTTGCTGCGACGGATGGGAAGAGAACAAGCCCGAGCAGACAATACAAGGTTGGGCACACTGTCGCTGGAGTCTATCGGGGCAGTCGCGGCGACAGAAGGGTCGAACGAGCTAACCTGCCGCCCTCGCTGCTAAGCCCCCCTGCTATCGAACTCTCCTGTCCCACCCCCGGCCAATGAGCGCTTCTCGCCTGCCAGTTATCCAGTTCAGTCGCTTACCCGGCAAGAAGGCCCCAGACCCTCGCCGCAAAGGAGCAAGTCACCTGGACGGTCCCCCACGTGTAGCCCTCACCTGGCCCCACCTCTCGGACAGCCGCACTAACTAGAACTTCACCACCTCTGAGAACCGGATTCCGCCCGCCGTCCTCCTATTCGTCCCATGACCACGGTAACCGACTCAAGCCATCTAAAGCTAGCCCAAGATCCGCTAGGCCACCCACCCTGTTCCCCTTCTCGAACCTCAGCGCACCGCTCTCATCATCACGTGCATCTCACTCCACAGCCTCCACACCAGAATCTCCCTCCTCCTCCCAGATACAGTATTCGGCTTCGTAGTCCGCTCTCCCTGGCGAGAATGTACGCACGTACACGCCATTCGCGTCACCCAAGGCCGCCTTCCAAACCACGGGTCTGCCACTATCCCTTCTACGGGTTGGTACAAAGGTCATCAAGCGAACCTGCACAAGAACGCCTCCCTCCCGAACCTTGACTCTCTTCTTCAACGCCTCTAGACACTCACCATGCCACCGCTTCCAGTACCGCCGCTCGTCCCAACTGTTCACCTCTCCCTCCCTCAAGCTCAGACTCGCATGCCACTCGGCGAACTCCTCCGGGAAAGGCGGTATCTCCTCCTGCGCCGGAGTGTGTACCTTCCAGAACGTCTCAGCAGCGTACAGAGCATCCTCGTAACCGTTCTTCGACGGCATCCAACCCCTGTTCCGCACTAATTGGAGATCATCCTCGAGTCGGTCTTTCCTCAGAACTTTGGCAACAGTAACTCCCAAGTAGGTTCGCACCGGCCTCGAGTCGTCGAAAACCCGGTGGTTCACATGAAACCAGTCCTCAAGCTTGTCCACCCGATACAGACCGCTTTCCGGAAAAACAAGATATGTGTCCGCCCGACGAGCCTGATTCAGCGTCCGAACATTTGCCATCATCCCCAGCGCGCCCGTCTCGGTTTCCAGGAAGAAGCGCTGTCTGCCAATCCGGCCATCCTTGCTCGTCATCTCAGTCGGCTCACGCACCGTACTGAACAACCCCGAACCAGCCGACGATCCACGCGTGGCCTGCTCTGTCACCTCCACCTTCGCGTTCTGGTTCACTTCCAACGAACCATCAAGATCCTCGGAGTCGAGAATCGAGAGCCTGTCAACAGGCAACTCATTTGGTGCGTAGCCACCGTTTCTCGGGCCGCACGCCCAAAGCCAGCAAGCCAGTAGGGCGCATGAAAGCACTCCTGGATAACACCGCTGCAAGACCTAGCTCCGGTTATGTACGAAAAGAGGAGGAATACCTGTGAACAGAACCAGTACCACAGAAGCAATTTCTGGTTGGTAGAGGTCCTCTAGGATCCAACGACCAGGCTCATACGCATCACCGAGCGTGTAGGTCCATACCAGAAAGGACGCGGTCGTGATCACGATCTGGAGTCGATCGGTTACTCCCTGCACCTTGCTGAGATAAACGGGAATGAGCACTGCAAAGAGACTTGCAGTACAAAGTAGTATGGGCTGCCGGAGGTCATCGCTGCCGACCAGAATAGCCGTGATCGCGAGGTACAGGCTGACGAATTCAGCCGGGATTAGGCGGAGCAGCCTGTCTGTGTAGTTGTGATCATCTCGAAGCTGTCGGCTCAACACCCACCTCCCCTGCAGATTCCGGTCGTTGGCGCACGCTCTGTCGACGGCAGAACCGAAGTCCCAAGGGTCTAGCGCGACCTCGGATTTTGTTTGGGAGATGGAAGGTTAACAGCGCTTGAAGGCCGTGATCCGGCCATTAGGAGTCCAATGCCGGCAAACCCGCGACTCCAGTCGGCCATGTAGTTCGTGCTCCCGGCTCGGGAAACCTACTGTGACGCTGATGTCGGCAGCAGGCGGCTTTGCAGTAACGGCCTCCTCGGCCGTCGGTGCATTCCCAAACCCGCACACGGTTGGGCTAGCGAGCCCTGCATGGGAGTGATTAGCGACCCTGCGTCTGCGGCACCTCAGCCTTCAGGTGACTCTTCCGGAGCTCCGACGTGCTGCAGCCCACATGGAGCCGGAAGGTGCGACGGAGCGTCCTCTCGCCGCCGAAGCCCACTATTCTGCCGACTCGCTGGGCGGGCAGCTTGCTCTGGCGCAAGATCTCGCATTCCCGCAGCACGTGACGGTTCGTCAGCGGGTACCAAACGTCAAGCCCAGGCGCTGACGGAAGAGCGGCCGACGCTCGACGCTCTCATGGTTATCGCTCCTGACCGTTGACAGCAACACGACCTCGTAGCTGGTCGCTTCGTTCAAAGGCCTCGATAAACCGACTGTTGCGTCCAGGTAAGTTCCGTCAGTTTGCTGCCTGCGACCTCCCCCGCATGCGGGACGGTCATCGGTTCCAGGCGCTCACGGTGAACCTGAGCTCGCCCTCGATTCCGGGTCGCACGTTTCGACCGCTCCCGAATGGAATCTCCCCGATCTGGCTGTCTTCCTCCGGAGACTCACGCAACGAGAGTGCACGAGCTGTCCGGTTTGGCGTCCTGCGATCCCATCCGTAGTGCAGGACCGAGCCACGGCCGTCCGTATTCCGCGTGACCTCGAGGTTCACCTTATCCGCGAACAGTACGCCCCCTTCGTAGTGATCGGCGCGGAAGCTGTCGTCGCCCTCGTACTCAGGCACCCGAACACCGATGCGAAGAGCAAAGCCCAAGGACCTGCGGCGCCGGTTGACTCGTCCGCTATCCATGACGAACGCCGTGAGCAGCTTGATCGGCCGATGGAGATCACGGTTCGTCCGGCGCACGGCCGAGCGCTCTCGATAGGTCCGTCGACTGAGCTGAACCGGAACACCCCGCACACTGAACACCGCGTCGATGTAGTACGAAGCGCAAACATCGACTCCCTTTCCGGCAGCCCGAGACACCCTGGGTGGGAGCGTCACGTCCACTTCCGTCATCTCGACCAGCACCCGCCAGTCTCCGAAGAGGAACCGGCGCAGGTTCTGGTAGCCGGATTCCGAATTGACGAGCCCATACGGGCCCGAGTGGCTTCGGTGGACGAACGCTCGGGCGGCATTGGCAACAGACGCGTTCTTGATCTGCACGAGCCCATCACTCAGCGGTCCCACGGCTCGCCTGGAGAGGCCCTTGGCGGCTGGATAGTCACGCGCGTCGGTACCGACGAGGCAGAAGACGCGCTCCTCGGGAAACCAGCCGTCAAGCGAGTTCAGGTCCCGCCCCTGGCCCAAGTGAAGAAACTCCCGCATCCTCCTGGGCCCGAAGTTGCCTGCGTTGTTCGGATCGAGAAAGTCCCTCACGCCTTCCACCCAGCCAAGTCCACGACGAAAGTTGATTCCGCCGTGCGGCGTACCGTAGGTGAACAGCTTGTCCACGCCCTTACTCCGCCAACCGGAGCGGACCGGCCTGTTGCCCGACAGGTCGGGTATGTCTGGATTCTGCAGGTAGCACCGACAGATCAACCCGCCCATGGAGTGCGCTACAAGGTAGACGCGGAAGTGCTCAGGGTCTTCCCCCTCCTCCAGAACCGCGTTCCGCACATGAAGCAAGAACTCACGCAGCTTTCGGGCGTGGAACTCGATCTCTTTCCTTTTTCCGTCTCCGAGGTCATCGTCCGCGACGTCGTAGTAGCGGAAGATCCACACAGACCGTGAATCGATCGGCCCTTCCGGCCGAAGCTGGCCGTCGCGATAGGCATCGAGATAGCCATGGTCCTTCATCAACCTGATCAAAGGCGACTCGAACACGTGGGGCTGCACTTCGCCACTGTAGAGTTGGCGGACTCTGGTCGACCCGCGATTGAACCCCATGTAGGGAGTCGAGACGGTCTCTTCTACCTCCCCGCTGGTCATTGCGTAGCCTCGGAGATAGACGATGGGATAGTAGGGAGCCTGAATCATGAACTGGCTCCGCTGGCATACGAACTCACCTGTCGCCGCGCCTCGTCCTTCAGATGGCTCTTCCTGAACTCCGACGCACTGCAGCCCACGTGAAGCCGGAACGAGCGGCGGAACGTCCGCTCGCCGCCGAAGCCAACCTCTCTCCCGACCCGTTCCACCGGCATGTTGCTCTGGCGCAGGAGTTCGCAGGCGCGCCGGACGCGACGAATGGTGAGCCACGCCCCGAATGTCATGCCCACGCGCTGGCGGAAAAAGCGCCCGAAGCTTGACGCTCTCATGGCCGCCACCCTGGCGGCCGTGTCAAGCCTGAGTTCCTCGCCCAGGTTCTGGTCAACGAACTCCTCCACCCGCCTAAGGCGTTCGTAGTACTGGAACGGATCCAGGTCGCGGGCCGGAGCGGTGGCCTTGGGGCTCGCCGAGACAGGCGGAGGAACGTCGTCAGCGCTCGAAGAGCGAGCGTCTCGGAGGAGTTCGAGATCCGCATAGGCCAGGCCGTACTCCTCGATCAGTCCGCCGACGCCGACCGGGACTCTCCTGGTCCACCCAGGCGCCCACTCGACAAATGTGTGGAACTCGTCGTTCCCGCCGCCGATGTCGGCATGGGCCGGCAGTTCGGTGACGAAGGTCGCATCGAACCGTCTACCTGCCTGATCGGCGCGCAGGACGAGCGTGTCGACGGCACACACCCAAGCCACGACACCTGCCTCCAGCAAGGCCTCGACGTGCTTCCGGGAGTCCCGCCCCCAAAGGGGGAACTCCGCTTCCAGGCCCGCCCTGGCGAGCTGGTCCGAGCGCCGGTCCAGATAGGCGCCTGACGACAACTCGCCGAATGCCACGAACTCGGCGCCTTCGCGACGAAGCTCGCGCAAGCCGACCTCCGTCGCCGCCTCGTACTCCCTGGAGGGACCTTTCGAGTCAATCTCAATGAGGTGGAGGGGCAGGCCCACGGCAGCGGCCTGTCGCTCGAGCAGCTCCTGTCTGAGGCCATGAACCACCGAACGCCCGCTGCTCTGGTCGACCTGTGTCACCAGGCCGCACACATCCCAATCGGGATCAGATCGGAGCAGGTTGAGCGCCCAAACAGTGTCCTTGCCCCCCGTCCACCACTGCCAAACTCGCCGCACACGCGATGGGGTCGGTCGCGCGATCATTCGTGGAGAAATGCTAGGCAGCGTCCGCGCTACAGGGTAGGGGTCAAAGCCAGGTGGCCGGAAGTCGGCGTCCTGTGGCCGCTGCCAGAGCCGCCACGACCGTTCGATCGCTCCTCGGGAAGCGCGGAAAACCCTACCGATCGGCCGGTAAACGAACCTTGGGATAGCGCTCATTCCGATGCACTACGCACTGCGTACAACCAGGATCAGTCGGACCGATCCGCAGCGCGAAAACGGACTAGGATGAAAGAAGATGCGATCATCTCAAGCCTACATCCTGTCGGTGGTCCATGCGGTGATCGCGGGCCACCTGATCCCGGTCATCCTGCCGGCTGCCCAGACGGTCGAAGAAGAGGAGCCGCCGAACATTCTGTTCGCGATCGCTGACGACTGGGGCTTCCCGCATGCCTCCGCCTATGGCGACCCCGTCGTCGAGACGCCGTCATTCGACCGCATCGCGAGCGAGGGCGCCCTAGCCCACGACGCCTACGTCTCGTCACCCTCCTGTACGCCGTCGCGCGGAGCGATTCTCACCGGCCAGTGGCACTGGCGGCTCGAGGGCGCCGCGAACCTGTGGAGCGTCTTCCCGGATCGATTCGAGACGTACCAGGAGTTGCTCAGGGCGGCCGGCTACCGAACGGGCATGACGGGCAAGGGTTGGGGGCCGGGACGGACAGAAACGGAGGGCCGGGAACTCGCCGGGAGGCGCTTCGAGAGCTTCGAGACGTTCCTTGCCGGGCTGGGAGAGGCTCAGCCGTTCGCGTTCTGGCTCGGAACCTCCGATCCACACCGGCCTTTCCGGCCCGGGTCGGGCGAGGAGAGCGGCATGGACCTGGACGCGATCCGGCTTCCCGCCGCCTTTCCCGATCACCCGGACACGCGCGGCGACGTGGCCGACTACCACTGGGAGGTGCAGCGGTTCGACGCCCTGGTCGGCGACGCGCTCCGGCTGCTCGACGAGCAGGGTCTCGCGGAGACGACGATCGTCGTCATGACGAGCGACCACGGGATGCCGTTCCCCCGCTGCAAGAGCAACCTGTACGACTGCGGTTCGCGGGTGCCGCTGGCGATCCGCTGGCCCGAACGACTCGAGGCCGGCGTCGAGATCGACGCTTTCGTGAGCCTGACGGACCTGGCGCCCACGTTCCTGGAAGCCGCGGCTCTTCCTCGACCGGAGGCGATGACCGGGCGCAGTCTGGTTGCGCTTCTCGAGGCCGGCAACGACGAGGCCGCGGTCGAGACGGTGGTCGAAGTCGACGGACGCGACTTCGTGCTGACCGGCAAGGAGCGGCACGTACCGGCACAGGAGGCGCCCGACGTGGGCGGCTACCCCGGCCGGGCCATCCGCACCCATGACTTCCTCTACATCCGCAACTTCCGGCCCGACCGCTGGCCCAACGGCACGCCGAACCACGAGCAGGCCGCCTACTCCGGCGCCTGGTACGCGGACACGGACAACGGGCCGACGAAGACCTACATGATCGAACACCGCGACCGGGACGCGGAGCACCGGCGGCTCTACGACCTGTCCTTCGCCAAGCGGCCCGCGGTCGAGCTCTACGACCTGCGGAGCGATCCGGACCAGCAGGTCAACGTCGCCGGCGACCCGGAGTACGAGGCGACCCGGGACGAGCTCGGCGAGCGACTGATGGAGCGACTGCGGGCGACCGGCGACCCGCGCGCCACCGGCGACGGCGACGTCTTCGACCAGTACCCGTACCTGGGCGGCGCGCCGCGCCACCCGAGCCTGCCGCGGTCGCCGCCGGGAACACTCCGGCCTCCCGCTGACCAGCCGTGAAGCGGCTGGGCAGGCGGCGGTAGTCCGAATGCGTCAACGGCGGCTGATCGGGATCGTCGGCGGCCTCGGGCCGTTCGCCCACATCGACTTCGAGCGGAAGCTCCTGGCCGCCGCGAGCGAACTGGTCGGCGCCCGGCGCGACCAGGACTTCCCTCAATGGGTGCTGTCGAGCATCCCGCAGACACCGGACCGGACGGAGGCGTTCTTCGGCGAAGCGGAGGATCCGACGCCGTCGTTGAGTCGGAGCCTGGAGCGGTTGCGAGGCGCCGGGGCCGACTTCGCGGTCGTCGCCTGCAACACGGCGCATCTGTTCCTGGAGCGGCTGCGGGACGAGAGTCCCCTGCCGATCATCAGCCTGATCGAGACGACGGCGGACGAGGCGGCGCGCATCGCGCCGGGAGGATCGGTGGGATTGCTTGCCACGTCCGGAACGCTCCGCTCGCGGCTGTACCACGATCCTCTGGAAGCTCGCGGGCTGCGGGCGGTGAGCCCGCTTGGCTTCGACGACGGCGAGGAGTTGCAGCTTCGCTGCGTGATGGAACCGATCTACGGGCCCTGGACCGACGGACGACACCAGGGCGGTGGGATCAAGACGGATGGAGGGTCGGCGCGGGCGCGGGCGCTGCTGGAGCAGGCGGCGGGGCGGTTGGTCACGGAGGGCGGCGCCGACGTCCTCGTGGCGGGGTGCACGGAGATTCCACTGGCGCTTGAAGGGCCAGAGGTCGCGGGGCGGCCGTTGCTGGATCCGGCGGCGTTGCTGGCTGGGGCGGCGATCAGACGCGCGTACGACCTCTGACGCATCCAGTTCGGGCTCGCCGCTTCGCGGCATCGCGCCTGATGCGGGTCAGAGGACCCGCGCACCCAGCAGAAGCGGAACCGCCGGCGGCCTTGCGGCGCGCCGGCGGTTCGCTTGAGCGGACTGACAGGAGGCCTGATCAGCCGCCGGCGGCGCCGGCAGCGGCGGCTTCAGCCTGCTCGCGCTGCTCGGCCATCTGCTCGAGGAAGGCGTTGGCGGCCTTCGCCTCCTCCATGTCGACGGCGCCGTCCTTGTTCTGGTCCATCATCTCGAAGTACTGCTTGACTCCGCCGGGGGCTTCGTCGAGCTGCATCTTGCCGTCGCGGCTCTCGTCCGAGAACGCGACGACCGCCGTCAGGTCGAGGCCGTCGCCACCCTGGAAGGCGCCTCGGCCCTTGTTCTCCTCGTTGATGTAGGACATGAAGCCGAAGCTCATCTCGTCGGTCGTCGGCTCGCCCCAACGCACGGTCTCGGTGGGATCCGGATTGGCCGGGTTGTCCTCCGAGTTGTCGAACACCGTGGTCAGAACGACCCGGGTACCTTCCGGCACCTTCTTGCGGTCCTTGTACTTGTAGGTGGTCTGCCAGTTGAAGTCGTAGTTCGGCACGTCGAGCAGGACTTCGTGGCTGCCGTCCGGGTAGTAGGCCTCGTACTTCGCCGCCTTGCCGCGCAGGTGCATGTGCGGCAGGTAACCGACGATCTCCGAGTCCGAGGGGAAGGTCCACTCGGTCTGGATCGTGTAGTCCGACTCGCCCGGCGGCACGGCGAAGTCGTACTTGCCCATGTCCGCGTTGAAGACCTCGTACTTCACTTCCTCGTCCTTGCCGTAGAACTTGAGCGCCACGGAGGACTGATCCCAGGAGCCGGTGCCGGGGCCTGGCTCCTTGTGGTAGTGCATCTGCCAGCTCAGGTTGCGTCCCGCCTTCAGCACGTCGGCCATGCCGTCCTCGTGGATCACCGGGTCGTTGCCGGGAGCGATGCCGCCAAGACCGGGGACGATGATGTGGTGGACCGCCGGGCTGCCGGGCCGGAACTCGATCGCCTTGACGAAGCGATCCTCGGGGATCATCTCTTCGGTGACGGTCGTCTGGAAGTAGATGTAGAGATCCTCGACGTCGTCCTCGACGAAGTAGGGCTCATCGAACTGGAGGACGAGATCCGGCTCGCCGATCAGCCAGCCGTCGCTGCTCGGCCAGTCGATCGGGGCCGGGGCGTCCGCGGGATCACCGGCCGGGGCACCGGACTCGGCCCAGCGGACCAGCAGATCGATCTCCTCCTGGGTCAGCGTGCGCTCGTTGGCGAAGACGCCGTTGTGCTCCGGCGCGGCATCCCACGGAGGCATCGCGCGCGAAGCGACCTGGCGAGCGATCGAGCGGGCCCAGGGCCGCGTCTCTTCGTAGGTCGTCAGCGCCATCGGCGCGACCATGCCGCCGAGGTTGGCGCCGTTGGGACGGTGGCAGACCTGGCATTCCTGCTGCAGCACGGCCGCCACGTCGCCATAGAAGGTGATCGGTTCGGGGTCGACCGCTGCCGCCGAGGCGGCACCGGCAAGCGCCAGCGAGGCGAGGGCGCCGAGGGCGACCAGTCGGGTCACGGATGAGATCTGGGGACGGTTCATTCGAGGTCTCCGCGAGGTGTGGTGTCCAGCGTTCTTGACGGGCGCAACGCTCCCGCTCTGCGCGACATACTATACGACTACTCAGTTTACGCGGGTGAACGCGATCGGGTTTCGCCGAACCGGCAACCGATACCGTAGGCGTTGCGCGATAACCGGTAGGCGCGAGTAAACCAAGCCCCGCCGACAACCGTATAGACACCCGAGGAGGAGAGCATCGTGAGCACGACTGTCGACGTGCAGGGTCTTCGGCATGTCTACAAGGGCGGCACCGTCGCCCTCGACGGGGTCGATCTGACGATCGGCGCGGGCCTGTTCGGTCTGCTCGGCCCGAACGGCGCCGGCAAGAGCACGCTGATGCGGATCGTCTGCACCCTGCTCAAGCCGTCCACCGGCATCGTGACCGTCTTCGGCCACGACGCGGTCAAGGAGCGCCGCGCCGTCCGCGCCCACCTGGGCTACCTGCCGCAGGAGTTCGGCGCCTGGCGCCTGCACCGGGTGGAAGAGGTGCTCGACACCCTCGCCGATCTCTCCGGTCTGGACGATCGCGCCGCGCGGCGCGATCGCGTCGATACCGTGCTCGACAACGTCGGCCTGGGCGATGTCGCCCATCGCAAGGTGAAGAAGCTCTCCGGCGGCATGAGGCGCCGCCTGGGCATCGCGCAGGCCCTGATTCACCAGCCCCGCCTGCTCGTGGTCGACGAACCGACCGTCGGCCTCGACCCGGAGGAGCGCATCCGGTTCCGCCAGTTGATGGCGACCCTGGGGCGCGAGCGGACGATCATCCTCTCGACCCACATCGTCGCCGACCTGGGAACCGGCTGCAATGACCTCGCCCTTCTCGACGCCGGCAAGATCGTCTTCCGCGGCTCGCCGACACAATTGCTCGAACGGGCCGAGGGCCAGGTCTTCGAACTCGCCCTGCCGCTCTCCGCGCCGCAGCCCGAGGGCGACTTCGAGATCGTCTCGCGCACCGACAGCCTGAACGGGGCGACGTACCGCGCCGTCGCCGCGCCGGGCGGCGTTCCGGAAGGCGCCCGAATCGCCGCCTCGCCGACGCTGGAGGAGGGCTACCTCGCCTTCATGGTCGCGCGCGGCCGCGCCGACGCCATCGTGAGCGACGAGCACTTCGGGGAGCACGACGAGATCGACCTCGCCGAAGTCCCGGCCGCGGCGGACGCCACCGGAGAGGAGGCACGACCTTGATCTCGTTTTCCAACGTCTGGTCGCTCGCCAGGGCGGAGATGCGCACGATCCGCCGGCTGTTCCGCTTCTGGCTGTTCGCGGTCATCGCGCTCTTCTTCTGCCTGTTCCAGTACGGCTACTTCTGGGTCATCCACGGCCTGTTCTCCGGTTTCTCGGCCTCCGCCGGCTCCTTCAGCCCCAAGTTCCTGCTCAGCCAGACCGCCCTCTGGCAGACGCTGGTCCTCGGCGTCGGCGTCGTCTTCCTCGCCTTCGACCTGCGCGCCCGCGACCGGCGCGACCGGGTCATCGAAGTGCTCGACAGCCGGCCCTACACGAACGCCGAACTCGTGTTCGGGCGCTTCTTCGGCGCCCTGTTCATGGTCTGGGGCGTGGCGATCGTCGCCATGATCATCATCCAGGGCTTCGGCCACGCGGGCATGGCCTTCGGCTGGTGGGTCGGCGAACCGGCGATCTGGAGTTCCGTGTGGGCCTACCTCCTGATCGAGGCGCTGCCCGCGCTCGCCGTCTACGTCGCCTTCGTGCAGGTCGTCTCCCTGGTCAGCAACAACCGCCTGATCGCCGCCCTGGCGGGCGTCGGCCTGGCCGTGGGAACCACCTACCTGAGTTTCCAGGTGCCCGTCTACGTCCTGCCTTCGCTGGCGCTTGGCGGCGGTTTCGTCAGCAGCATCTCCGACCTGGCGCCCCAGATCTGGACCGGCATCAGCCTGCTGAACCGGGGCAGCTTCGCCCTGCTCGGCGCGGGCCTGCTGGCGACCGCGGTCGCCGTCCATCCGCGTCTCGACGACACGAAGCGGCGGACGTGGGCCATGGCCGGCGGCGCCGGGTTGCTGGCCGGCGCCGCTCTCATCCTGACGACGGTCACGTGGAGCACGACCCAGCTCAACGAGCGCGACGCGTGGCGCGCGGCCCATGAGCAGCGTCGTACCGAGGCTGTCGTCGACCTTCAGGCGATCCGCGGCTCGGTGGACGTCGAACGCGGCGGTCGTCTGACCCTGGACCTCGAGGTCCACTTCGTGCCCGGCGATGCCTCGGCCCCCATCTTCACCCTGAATCCGGGTCTGGAGGTGGACGGCGTCTGGGACGCGAGCGGCGCGGCTCTGGACTTCAGCCATGACAATGGCCTGCTCGACATCGACTCGGTGTCGACGACGCCGTCCGGGCAGGCCACGGGCGTCCGGATTCGCGCCCAGGGGCGGCCCGACCTCCGTTTCGCCTATCTCGACGCCGCGGTCGACTTCAACACGATCGAGTGGCAGGACGCCCAGATCGTCATTCTGGGCAACCTGAACGGCTTCGCTCAACGCAACTTCGTCGCGCTCCCCGCCTCTCTCGCGTGGCTCCCGCGACCCGGAGCAGCGGTCGGCGTCGACGATCCCCGGCAGCGCCCCCGCGACTTCTTCGAACTCGACCTCGAGGTCAGAACCCCCTCCGGATGGACGGTCGCGGGGCCAGGCAAGGCCCAGCCCAGCGGCGATGGCCAGCGCTTCGCGCCGGCCGGTTCGGTGCCGGAGGTCATGCTCGTCGCCGGAAGGTACGACCGCTGGACAACGGAGATCGAGGGCACGGAGGTCGAACTTCTGCTCCACCCCGGTCACCTGCGGAACCTGGACTTCTTCGCCGACGCCAGGGAGGAGATCGAAGCCGTAGCGGCCGAGCGCTTCGCCACCGCCCGCGAACTCGGACTGGCCTACCCCTACCGTCAACTGACCCTGGTCGAAGTGCCGTGGACGCTACGCGCCTACGGCGGCGGCTGGCGCATGGACACCGAGCGGGCGCCGCCCGGCATGCTGCTGCTCAGCGAGAGCGGTCTGCCGACCTCGCGCTTCGAGTTCCGGTTCCGCAACCCGGAGCGCTACGAGGACCAGGAAGGCGGACTGGCGCGGGCAAAGACCAACGGGCTGCAGCAGTTCTTCCGCACCGACTTCACAGGCGGCAACGTGGAGGTCGGCGGCGTTCGCAACCTCTTCCTCTACCAGACCGGCGCCCGCGGCCCCGAGGCCCTGGCGCTGGAGGCCCTGTGCCACAACCTCGTGAACCGGCTGATCAACGGCGGCGAGTCGTACTTCTCGGCCCACCTGTTCGACCGGGAGTTCGGCTGGACGATCGGGAGCGTGATGCAGGCCGGGTTCTCGGGCCAGTTCGGGAGCGGCGGCGGCACGATGGCCAGCGGCATCGTCAGGGGCATCACGGACCGCCCCGGCGTCTGGGACGCGGTGCTCGCAAGCTCCCTCACCGACCTCGACGTAGAGGAAGATCCGAAGCGCGCCGTGAACGCTCTCTACCTCAAGACCTCCGCCCTGGCCACCGCCATTCTCGACGGCGCCGGCCGGGAGCGAGCCGCCGCCATGATGGCCAACCTCCTCCGCGACCATCGGGGGACGACGTTCACCGCGGCCGATCTCGACCGCGCCGCCCAGGAGGCGGGCGTGGATCTGGCCGGTCTGGTGGGCGACTTCCTGCACCAGACCGATCTGCCGGGTTTCATCGTCTCGCCGGCCGAGCTCGAACGGCTGCCCGACGACGACCAGGGTACGCCGCAGTACCAGACCCGCCTGTTCGTCCGCAACGGCGAGGAGGCACCCGGGCTGTTCCGGCTCCGCTACGCGGTGCGCGCCCCGGGCGGAGCGCGTTGGGACTCGAGCGAACCCGTCCTCATCCCCGGACATACGAGCGTCGAGTTCGGTCTCGTCACCTCCCGGCCGCCCGGGACGATGCTCGGGTCGCCGTACCTCTCCCTGAACCGCCGCGAGTTCCCCGTCGAACTGCCACGGGTCGACGACGAGACGATCACGGACAGCGAGCCGCTGCGAGGCACCCGACCGGCCGACTGGATGCCGGCATTCCTCGACTCCGGCGCCGACACGATCGTCGTCGACGACCTGGATCCCGGTTTCTCCGTGGCGACGGACGAGGCGGAAGCCGGGGGCTTCAGGCTCCAGGGCGGCCTGGCAGGCTTCTTCGCACCCGCGGTCGAGACCGACCAGGGGTTGCAGGTCTACAACCTCTTCAGCGGCATTCCCGGCACCTGGTCGCGGTACGAACAGGCGTCGAGCTGGGGACGCTATCGCCGGACCACCGCCCTCGTGCCGAAGGGCGAAGGGAGCCGGCGCGCCACCTACACGGCGGAGCTTCCCGAAGCCGGCCGCTGGCGGGTCGAGCTGCACGTGCCGTCGCTGTCGCCCGTGCCCGGCGGCGGCGAGATCCGCCGCGAGGTGCGGATCGGAGGCGGGGACGGCGGCCCGCCCGGCGACGACGCCCGCGGCGCCCAGGTCAACGTCTCGTTCGGCCTGAACCTGGGCACTTACGACCTTGAGCTTCGCAACGCCGGCAGTTCGCGGCCGATCGACTTCGACGCCGAAGGGGCAGGCATCGGCTGGGCGGTACTCGGCGACTTCGATCTTGCCCCGGGAACGGTGGAACTCGAACTGAGCGACGACACGACCGGCAACGTCGTGGCCGCCGACGCGGTGCGCTTCGTGCGCCTCGACAACGGCGCCGGCGCCGACACGACCGGCGGGGGTGCGCCGTGAGCGCCCTTCGACCCCCGGGGCTGCGACTGCTCACCGCCGCCGCAACCTGCGCCACGATCCTCGGCTGCCAGGCCGCGGGCACGACGGACACGGTCGACTTTCTGGTTCCGGTGAGCGCCACCGAAGTGGCGACCGGCAACGTGGAGGACCTGATCGTCGCCACCGGCACGTTGCGGACCGCGGAGAGCATCGTGCTTCAGGTCGAGACGCCCGGCCGGCTGCTGATCGGCCGCAACCGGGACGGCAGCCGGCTGGCCGAGGGCGACCCCGTGGTCCCCGACCAGATGATCGCCGAAGTCACGGGCGAGGACGCGCGGCTCGCGGCGCGGGTCGAAGCCACCCACCAGGCGTACCAGGGCGCGCTCGCCGAGCGTGACGCCCGCGCCAGGCTGTTCGAGCAGGAGCTGATCGCCGCCGAGGAACTGCGCCGGGCGGAGACCGCGCTCGAAGACGCCAAGGCAACCTGGGAGCAGAGCCTGCTGACCGAAGACCGCGCCAGGATGCTGACCCCGATCGGCGGCGTGCTGATGGAGCTCGCCCGCGACGCGAGAGGCATGCCGATCGCCGATGGCCAGCTCGTTTCACAGGGCTTCCAGGTCGCGCGGATCGCTCCCGTCGACTCCCTGGTCGCCGACATCGACCTGGTGGGGCCGGAGCTGGCGCGCGTCCACCCCGGCCAGAAGGGGCGGCTCCGCCACTTCGCCTGGGAGGACATCACGTTCGAGGGCGCCGTCGTCCGCCTCTCCCCCGAAGTCGACCCGACGACGCACACGTTCCGCGCCGAGGTCGCGATCAACAACCCCGGGGGCCTGCTCCGGCCCGGCATGTTCGTCGAGGTCACCCTGGTCGTCGAACAGCGCAGCGACGTGCCGGTGATCCCCCGCGAGGCGGTCACCGAGCGCGGCGGCCGGCGGGTCGTGTTCGTACTCGACGGCCAGCGCGCCGTGCGCCGCGAGGTCGTCCTCGGCCTGGGCGACGACGAGATCGCCGAGGTCCGCCAGGGGCTCGAGGTCGGCGAGCGGATCGTCGTCCGCGGACTTGAGACACTGACCGACGGCACGCGCGTCCGGGTGTCCGGCTAGCGCCGCCCACCAGGAAGGTCGGGCAACCGTGATCGCTGCTCCTGGTGAAGGCTCCGGCCCGGCGCGACTCGCCGCCCGGCGGCCAGTAGCCGTCACGGTTACCGCCCTGGCATGCGCCCTGGTGGGCTGGATGTCATGGCGCGAACTGCCCATCGATCTCCTCCCCGACCTGCGCTCGCCGACGATCGTCGTCGCCGTGCGCTCCGGCGACCGGCCGCCGACGGAGATGGAGCGGCTCTACGGCGAGCAGGTCGAGCAGCGCCTGTTCACCGTGCGCGGCATCCGCGAGGTGCAGCAGGTCGCCCGCACGGGCCGCCTGATCGCGACCGTCCGCTTCGACTGGGAAGCCGACATGGACCTGGCCCTGATCGAGGTTCAGAAGTCGATCAATCCGGTCGCGGCCGACGCGGAGGTCGACGAGGTCCTCGTCCGCCAACTGGATCCGAGGCAATCCCCGGTCATGACCCTGGGTCTGGCCGCCGAGCCGGACGGTCCCGATCTCGCTGAGCTCAGGCGCCTGGCCCGCCGGCAGGTCGCGCCCGCCATGGAGCAGCTCGCCGACGTCGCCGAGGTGAGGGTGCTTGGCGGACGGGAGCTGGAAGTGCGCGTGCGGGTCGACCGCTACCGCATGCAGGCGTTCGGCGTCACCCTGGGTCAACTCGAGCAGCGGCTGGTGGCCGAGAACGTCGACATCGACGCCGGCACCCTGGAGGACCGGGGCCAGGTCTTTCTGGTCCGCGGCATCTCGCGTTTCCGCAATCCGCGCGACGTCGAGCGCGTCGTCATCCGGTACCGAACGCAAGCGGGCGCCGCGGGCCAGGAGACCCGCCAGCCGATCCGGGTATCCGACGTCGCGGAGGTCGAAGTCGCCGACGCCGAGATCGACCACCTGGTGCGGGTGAACGGCCGGGAGGGGGTCGGCCTGCAGGTGTTCAAGGAGGCCGGCGCGAACACCGTCGAGGTTTCGCGCACCGTCAGATCGGCGCTCGAAGACCTGGAACTCGACCTGCCCCGGGTCGAGGTGTCCATGGTGAACGACGACGCCGCCCTAGTCGAGGACGCGATGGCCGACCTGCAGAACGCCGCGCTGGTCGGCATCGCGCTCGCGATCGTCGTGCTGGTCCTGTTCCTGCGCTCCTTCGGTCCGACCGTCGTCGTCGCTTCCGCGGTGCCCGTTTCCCTCTTCGTCGCCCTGTTCGCGATGCGCCTCTGGGACCACTCGCTGAACATCATCACCCTGGCGGGCCTCGCCCTCGGCGCCGGCATGCTGGTAGACAACGCGATCGTCGTCGTCGAGAGCATCCACCGGCGCCACCGGCCCGGCGTGCCGGCGGCCGAGAGCGCCGCCCGCGGCACCGGCGAGGTCGCCGGCGCGATCGCCGCCTCGACGCTGACCACCTGTGTCGTCTTCCTGCCCGTCCTCTTCGTGCAGGGGCTGGCCGCGCGTCTGATCGAGGGCATCGCCTTCACCGTCACCGCGTCGCTGGCCGCTTCGCTCGCCGTCGCGATGATGCTGATTCCGGCCCTGTCGCGCTGGTTCCTGCCGCGCGCCAAGCCGGGGGCCGGCACCGACGCCGGTGAAGCGGCGGCCGAAGCCGCCGACGCAGGGTCGACCGGCCCGGGCGACGCGGACGAGCGTCCCCTCGGCTGGGCTTTCGGAGCGCTGGAGCGGCTCGTGCTCTTCCTGCTGCGCCTGCGCTGGGTCGTCGTCGGCGCGGCCGTACTCGCCGCCGCGGTCGCGGTGAACGTCCTGCTCGGCCTCGGCAGCGAACTGCTGCCGCCGGCCGACCCGCGGCAGTTCTCGGTGCGCATGGTCGGACCGCCGGGCCAGCGGGTCGAGGCGACGGCGGCCGCCGTATCCACTCTCGAGGAGGCGGTCCGCCAGGCCGCTGGAGAGCACCTTGAGGCGATCCAGGCCGAAGTCGGCCGCTTGCCCGAGGATGACCGGCTCGTGACGACCGAACTGACCGAGGAGAACACGGCCCGACTCCTGGTGCGGATGTCGGCCGAGGGTCCCACCGGGAGCCAGATCGTCGGCGCCCTGTCTTCGAGCTTCGCCGATCTGCCGGGCACGGAGATCGAATGGGAGGTCGGCACCTCCGCGCTGGCCGAAGCGCTGGGTTCGTCGGGCCCGCCGATCGTGGTCGAGATCGCCGGCCAGTCCCTGCCCGACCTGCGCGCCGCGGCGACCAGCCTGCGCGGCTCGCTCGCCGCCAGCGAGGAACTCTGGAACGTCCGTTCGTCCTTCGAGGGCGGCCCGCCCGAACTGCGGATCGAACTCGACCGGGCGATGGCCGACGGTCTGGGCGTGGACCTGGAGACGATCGCCCGCGTGCTCCAGTCGGCTCTCGACGGACGCAAGGTCACGCTGCTTTCCGTTGGCGACGAAGAGCGCCACGTCGTCCTTTCGCTGCCCCAGCCCAGGCCCGAGGAACTCGCCGGACTGCGCTTCACGAGCAGTGACGGGGCCGACCTCGTCCTCGGTCAGGTCGCCCGTTTCGTACCCACCGAAGGGGCGCGGGAGGTCTTCCGCCGCGACCAGCGCCGCGTGGCGCAGGTGACAGCCAGGATCACCGAGGGAAGCGACTACCCCAGGGCGATCGCCGCCGCGAACGACGCCATCTCGTCCACCGAGCTGCCCCCCGGATTGATTGTCAGGCTCGCCGGGGAGGAGGAGGAACGGGAGCGGGCAACCTCGGAACTGCGCCTGGCCGGCCTGCTGGCGATCGTCCTCGTGCTGATGGTCCTGGCAGGCACGTTCGAGTCCCTGCTGCAACCGCTCACCGTGCTGTTCGCCATCCCGCTGGCCCTCGTCGGCGTCGCCTGCACCCTGGGACCGCTTGGGCGGCCGGTCGGGGTCATGGCCCTGCTCGGCCTGATCGTGCTCGCCGGCGTAGCAGTCAACGACGCCGTCCTGCTGATCGCCGCCGCGCGGCGGCTGATGGCCGCCGGCGTCGAGCGGCGAGCGGCCCTGGCCCGCGCCGCTGCGATCCGGCTTCGGCCGATCCTCATGACGACGCTCACCACGGTGCTGGTCCTCGTGCCGCTCGCCGCCGGCGCCGGGGAGGCGGCTGAATTGCGGAGCCCGATGGCCTACACGATCATCGGCGGCATCGTGACCTCCACCCTCGGTTCGCTGCTGGTGCTGCCCTGCCTGTACCTCATCCTGGCCGGCCGTGGCGGCGGAACGCGACGCACGGAAGCCGAAGCCTGACCGGGAACGCGCCGTGAAAGCAGGTCTCGACACGCTCGCCATCCGCCGTCCGGTCGCGGTGTCGATGTTCTTCGTCGGCCTCGTCCTGCTGGGGGGCTTCGCGTGGCAACGGCTGCCGGTGGAGCTCTTCCCCGCGCTGACGGGCGATTCGCTCTACGTCAGTTTCTTCCGTCCGGGCAGCGAGCCGGAGACGGTGGAACGCGAGATCCTGATGCCGCTCGAAGCCAGGGTGCGAACCCTGCCCCGGGTGGCCGAGACCTGGGGCGAGGTCACCGGCTCCTCCGGCAGCTTCACCGTCCGCTTTGAACGAGGCGTCGATCTCAAGGTGCGGGAACTCGAGATGCGCCGCATCGCCGCGGATCTGGCCCGCACGCAGCCGCGCGACGCGTTCCTCGACGTGCAGTCCGACGACACGAGTGTGTTCTCGAGCTTCGCCATGATCCTGCAGGCGACCGGTTCGGACGACGAGGACGCGCTGCACGACCTGGTCGAGGAACTGATCACGCCCCGGCTCGCCGCGGTGCCCGGGGTCAGCCAGGCAATGGTGGGCGGCGGCGCCGCTCGCCAGTTGACCGTGTGGGTCGACCCGAACCGCTGCGCGGCGCTCGGCGTGACGACGGAGGAGGTCACCGCGGCCGTACGCGGCGCGGCCGGACGGCTTCGCTACCTCGGCAGCCTGGAGGACGAAGCCGGGCGAACGGCCGTGATGCTCGACGGCCGTCCCGTCGGCACCGTGTCGATGGGCGAGGTCCGGGTCGTCCCCGACCGCCCGGTGCTGGTCCGGCACGTCGCCGACGTCGAGATCGGTTCCGGGCGTCGCCAGATGCTCTACCGCGTGAACGGCGAGCCATCCGTCGGCGTTCTCGTGTTCCAGGAGGAAGGCGCGAACCTGGTCCGCCTCGGCCGCGACCTGCGCCGCCGTATCGAGGAGATCAACGAGGAGTTCACCCCGCTCGGGATTCGCCTCCTCGTCAGCTTCGACGCCGCCGAACTGGTCGAAACGCAGATCGACCGGCTGCGGAACCTCGGCCTGTCGGGTTTCGCGATCGCTCTCCTGGTCCTGTTCCTGTTCCTTCGCCAGTGGCGCGCCGTGGCCGTGGTCGCGGTCGCCGTACCGGTCAGCCTGGCCGTCGCCCTTTCCTTCCTCTACGTGGCCGGCCTGTCGCTCAACCTCTTCACTCTGTTCGGTCTCGCCGTCGGCATCGGACTCATCGTGGACAACAGCGTCGTCGTGTACGAGTCCGTCCAGCGGCGCCTGGAACGCGGCAGGAGCCCCGACGACGCCGCCGCGGGCGGCATTCGCCGCACCGGCCGCGCCATTGTCGCCGCTTCCGTCACGACCGGGATCGTCTTCCTGCCCGCAGTCATCGTCGACCTGGAGTCGTCGCTGGTCCAGAACCTGATCGGGCTCCTGTCACTCGCCATCCTGCTGCCCCTGTTCGGCTCGCTGCTCGTGGCAATCGGCCTGGTGCCCCTGCTGGCGCGCCATCTCGCCGCACCGGCGGCGATCCGCCGGTTGAGCAAGCTGCGCCAACGTCGCGAGCGCTTCGGCGGCAAGGCGCCGCCGGACCCCACCCGAATCCTCTTCGCGGGCGTGCTCGCATCCGCGCTGCGCCGGCCGGCGAGCTGGATCACCGGAGTCGTGACCGCCGTCGTCCTGAGCGTCATCGCCGCCCTGTTCCTCGTCGCTTCCAGCGGACCGGGTCAGGCGCCGATCGCCGACCAGGTCCAGCTCTCCGTGCGCCTGCCGGAGGGACGCGGCAGCCTCGAGTCGGCGGTCCGGGCCTTCGAACGTCTCGAAACGGTCCAGGAGGTGGACGGCGTAGACCGCGTGGAGAGCATGATCCGGGAAGAAGGGGGATCGCTGACCGTCCACCTCGTGGACGAAGACGAACGGCCCGAGGACCTGACGGCGGCCTTCGTCCGTAGACTCCTGCGGCCGCCCGCCCGCCGCGCCGGCGTCGAACTCCTGAATCCGGGCGAGGGAGAAGGACCGGGCGGCCGTGGTGGCGGCGGCGGGGGCGCCCAGGAACTGCTCGGCGGCGGCCCCTCCCGAGTCGTGCTCTCCGGCAACGACAACGAACAGTTGACCGACCTCGCGGCCCAGGTCACGGAGCGGTTGCGGGAGATCGAGGGCATCGCGAGCGCCTACCCGGCGGTGCGCCCGGGGCCCGATGAACTCCACGTGAGTCCGAACCGCCGGGCCTTCGACACCTTCGGCGTGCTGCTGGACGAGGTGTTGCCCATGCTCAATCTGGCCGGCCGGGAAGGCACCCGGATCGCCACCGGCTTCCCGCTGGCCAGCGGACGGGAGCTCCCGATCGTCGTGCAACGGCAGGAGAGCCAGCGCGACGAAGCGCAGTTGATGGACGGCAGCAGCTTCAACCGCGACGTCTCGCTCAGCGGCCTGCAGCGGCTCCGCGTCTCGACCGGGATCGGCGTGCTGCCGGTCGCCGCCCTGGCGCAGGTGCGGCAGGCGCCTCCCTCCCCGGTCATCACCCACCACAACGGAGTCCGCGAACGCGAGGTGCTGTACACGTTGTCGCAGGACGTGCCGCGGCGGGGCCCGGCCCGTGACGCGTTCGACCGGAGTCTGGACGAAGCGATCGCCAGCATTCACCGGCCCGCAGGCACGACGATCGCGCTCGACCGCTCCGAGGAAAGCACGAACTGGTTCCGGCGCATCGCCGTGCCGGTCGTTCTTCTCGTCTTCCTCGTGCTGGCCGTGACGTTCGAGTCGATGACCCTGCCGATCCTCGTCCTCATCGCGCTTCCGCTCGCCCTGCTCGGTTCCGTGTGGGCGCTGGTCGTGACCGGCATGGGGTTCGAGGCGATGGCTCTCCTGGGGGCACTGGTGCTGCTGGGACTCGCGATCAACCCGGCCGTCCTGCTCGTCGACCGGATGCAGCAGCACACCCTGGGCGCCGGCTGGAGCGCCGGCGCGGCCGCACTCGCCGCGGTCCGCGAGCGGGCCCGTCCCGTGTTGATGACGTCCGCCACGACGATCGCCGCCCTGGCGCCCCTCTCTATCTCGACCGGCCGCGAGAACGAACTCTGGCCACCCTTCGCCACGCTCGTGATCGGCGGCCTTCTGACCGCGACCGTGCTGACGCTGCTCGTCATCCCCGTCGGCTTCGTCTTCCTCCGCCGGCTCGACGAGCTGTTCAGTCGCGTGGGCCCCTGGGTGGTGCTCACCTGGCTCGGCGCCGTCATCGCGACCACGGCGCCTCTGTTCGCGTTCGGCGTGATCGAGTCGCTGTTCTGGCAGGTCACCACGACGGTGCTCATCGCCGGCGCGCTGCTGGGTCTCACCGTCTGGCTGCTGCCGAAACCGGCGACGCCGGAACCGGAAGCCGTCAGCGGGCCGCCCAGGCTCGTCGTTCGTCACCTGCGCAAGACGTACGGCCTTCCCGGACCGGTGCGCCGGGCGCTGCGAGCTTCCACGGAGTTCGCCAGGCGCGTCGCTTCCGCCGGCGGCCAGGCGTTCCATCCGGCCGACGCGCGCGACCGGCTCCTGCCCCTGTTGCTGCTGCTGGCCGGCGCGATCACCCTGGCCGTGCGCATCCGCGGCGGTCTGGTCATCCTCGGCATCTGGATCGCGATCCTGCTCCTCGGCTCCAGCCTGCTGCGCGAGATCCGGCGGGCCCGCGGCCACGCCGACGCGCTGGGGCGCGTGAAGCCGGGCGGCATCGAGGGTGTGCTGACGGCCCTGCTGCCCTGGGGGATCCTCGCGTGGCTGGTCGGCCCGGAGATGGTCGCCGACCCGGAGATCGCCGGCTTCGTCGCCCTGGCCATCGTCTCCGCGATCATCCTGCTGATCCAGCTCGGGCGGCGTACGGCACGCGTGGAGACGATGCGCCGGGACCAGAAGACGTCTCGGCGCCGCCGCGCCCGGGGCCTGCGCGGCCAGATCCTCCGTCTCTGGCGCGCCGCCGCAACCAAGCTCTTCGGCCTCGACCTGCCGATCGACACCGTAAAGGCCCTGGCCGCGGTCAGCTTCGAGGTCGACCGCGGCATGGTCGGCGTGCTCGGCCCGAACGGCGCCGGCAAGACGACCCTGCTGCGGCAGTTGACCGGCATCCTGGACTCGACCCGGGGCCGCATCACGCTGGGCGGCGTGCCGCTGCTCAGCGTCCGCAAACGCCTCGCGCGCTACGTCGGCTACCTGCCCCAGGACGCCGGCCTGCCCCCTCGTCTGACCGCCCGCCAGTACCTCGAGTACTACGCCGCGCTCTACCAGATCGACGCCTCCGAGCGGGCCGAGCGCATCTCGACCCTGCTGCGGGAGGTCGGTCTCGACGAGCGGGCCGACGAGCAGATCGGCGGCTACTCCGGCGGCATGCGGCAGCGCGTCGCGGTGGCGCGCACCCTGCTCCGACTGCCTCCGATCATCGTCGTCGACGAGCCCACGGTCGGCCTCGATCCCCGGGAACGGGTCCGCTTCCGCAACCTGCTCTCGCGTCTGGCCAAGGACCGGATCGTCCTGTTCTCCACCCACGTCGTCGAAGACGTCGCCGTGGCGTGCGAGCGGGTCCTCGTGCTGACGCGCGGCCGCATGGTCTTCGACGGCCATCCGGCGGCCCTGTCGCGGGAAGCGGAGGGCCGGGTGTGGTCGTGGCGGACCGCGGACGGCGGCGAGGCGCCGGATCTGCCGGAAGGCGCGGTGCTGGCTGACCAGAAGCCGGAAGCCGACGGCACCAGCAGCCTGCGCGTGCTTGCCGCGGCCCGTCCCGACGAACGGGCCGAGCCGGTCGAACCGACCCTGGAGGACGGCTACCTGTGGCTCGCCCGGTCGGTGCGTGGAGAGGCGCCGGCATGATCACGGTGCTGCGGACCTCCGCGGTCCTGCTCGCCGGACGCAGGTACTGGTTGCTGCCATTCCTGCCTCTCGTATGGCTGGGAATACAGGCCGTCATGCTGGTGGCCGGGATGCGGCCCAGCGTGGAGCCGGTGGCCGCCCAGAACGCCCTGATCGGCGTGCCGGTGGCGGTTCTCGCCATCTTCCTGGGCGGGCGCACGATCACCGGCGAACTCGACCAGCACAGCCTGGAGATCGCCTACACCGTGCCCGGAGGCGCCCACCGCGTCTGGCTCGGCAAGCTCGCCGCCGCCATCCTGATGCTGCTCACCAGCCTGGTTCTCCTGGCCGTCGTCACCTATGCCTTCTTCACCGACTTCCCGGTCCTGTCGAGCCTGTACGGCGCCACCCAGGGAGTCGTCTTCTACCTCGCGGCGGCGATGGGCTTCGGAACGCTGTTCCGCAGCGAGGTTGCCGGCTCCCTGGCCACCGTCGGCCTTCTCGGCCTGAACAGCCTGCTCAGCGCGCTCCGCATCTCACCGTTCTGGAATCCGCTCACCGTGGAAGAAGCCGACGCGGCGCAGATGCTCGCGCTGAACGTTCAGAACCGCATTGGCGTCGCTCTCGCGATCGCGGCGATCGTTGCGCTCACCTTCAGCCGAGCGGAACGTCGCGAGAAGATGCTCGCCGGCTGAACGCAGCCTTCGTACTCGATCTGACACGCAGCCACCCGCCACCCCGCCCCGCTCAGGTCACTCCACCGCAAGCGCACTCCGTTTTCCGTCTAGATCCATAGGCGGTCCACCGCCGCCGCAAGCGCCCCTGGGCGTTGCGGCGCTCCGGACCTGTGGAGGTCTTCCGCACGCGGAGGATCTTCCGCCGATCCACGTCGGCTGTCTGCCCGAACCGGGCCGACGGCAACACGAGACCTATGGAACGAAAGGAAACGAATCATGATGAAGAAGATCCTGCCTGTTGCAGTGACAACACTGGTGCTTGTGCTGAGTGCTGGTAGTACGTTCGCAGAGCCACCGGACCCCGCCGCCCCAAGCGACACATCCGGCATCGACTACGACCAGTTCCAACGACTCCCGGACGCCGAAATGGCGGCAGTGACCGGAGGCGCCTGGTGGTCCGGAGGCTGCACCGGCGTCATTCGCGGGGCTGGCTTCATTCTCTGGTTGCATGGTCTTGCCGGCAACCCGGTCCAACAGGGTGTTGGGCTCTACATGCAACAGGTGGAGTGTGCGTAGCCGGCCCGTCTTCTGCCGGCTTCAGTTGACGACACTCGCCGCCTTCTCTCTGAGGTCCCCGAGGGACGGACAGACTGCATAACGCGGCTCTCACTTTGACAGGCGCGATGACGATGTTCATTAGTCCACAAAGCCACTTCCAAATGGGGGCTGCATCACCTGCGGCACAAGGGCGTCAATCGGCCCCACGTGCCTCTCCAAGTGGGCGCATCATCTTCGTCGCCATCGCGCCGTCGTCGTCCGTCTCGCTTCATCAGCTCCCAGGTACCAAGCACAGCAAGATCTGGCTCGCTCGGGCAGCGGTCGTTGCAGCCCCGGCATGATCACGATCATCCGACTCTCCGCAGTGCTCCTCGGGGGCCAGCGCTACTGGCTGCTACCCCTGTTGCCCCTGCTGTGGCTGGCGGGCCAAGCAATGCTGCTCGTCGCCAACGTTCGGCCGAGCTTCGAACCCGTCGCCGCACAGAACACACTGATAGGAGTGCCAGTCGCGGTCCTCGCAGCGTTTCTGGGCGGCCGGATCATCGCTGGCGAACTCGACCAGCGCACAATCGAGATCGCCTACACAGTACCCGGGGGTACCCGCTTCGTCTGGTTTGGGAAGCTCGCAGCCGCGGCCTTGCTCCTGGCTGCCAGCGCGGCATTGAGCGCGGCGTTGACGTTCGCTCTCTTCACTCCGTTCCCCGTCCTCCAGACTCTCTATGGGGCAGTGCAGGGAGCCCTCTTCTCCCTGGTAGCGACCAACGGGCTCTCAACACTCTTCCGCAGCGAAACCGCAGGTGCCATGGCCGCCACCGTTGTACTTCTCGTGAACGTTCGGTTCCCAACGACCCACTTCCGCGTCTCGCCGTTCTGGAACCCGCTCACGGTGGAGGGAGCAGACGCCGATCGGTTGGTCGCGATGGCCGTCCAGAACCGGATCGGGATCGCGCTCGTCATTGCCGCCATCCTCGCGCTCACCTTCGCCCGCGCGGAACGCCGCGAGCGAATGCTGGGCGGCTGAGATCGCACCCGGTACTCCTCACTGGCGCGCAGGTGCACCCCTCCCGCGCGAACCACGCCATCGTCCGCGCGGCCTCGTCTTCACGAGTGCCAAGTCCGTCCGCTCGAATCCGTCCAGATCCATAGATGGCGTACGACCGTTCGTTGCGCCGAGAACCGCGCCGGTGAGTCGACGGGCGAAGCACCTCCAAGGCGAAGCCACGCCCTCAAGAACCTCGCGGGATCAACCAAAGAACAAGAACCGAGAAAGGAACCCAACAATGAAGAGAGCCCTGACCATCGCACTGGCGGTCGTCGTGTTCGGCGCCGGCACTGTGTTCGCACTGGCGCCGCACCCGACTCCAGTGGACGACGCCGCGAACATCGATGCCTACGACCTCGGACCGCTCTCCGAAACGGATCTCCGCGCCGTCTTCGGCGCTCGATGGACCGCGTGTACCGCCGACCTTACGATGGCCCAGATGCACTTCATGGCCGGCAATCCAGTCGCGGGAGCCTTCCATCTCCTCGCGGCGTATCTCCGTCCGGCGATCTGCTCGTGAGAACGGGCGGAGGAGCCGGAGCTTGACTACCGTCGTCCGGCACGCCGCCGTGCTGCTCGGGGGTCCAGGGAATCGAGGTTCAGATGACCCGTTGAATCACCGCGAATCCCGACTACCGGGTCAGAACTCGCAGGCCAGTCCGGGGTAGCGGAACACGACGCCCGGATCGAGCTGCTTCGGCTTGTTCGCCGCCTCTTCGGCGCGGGCGCCGGCGAGCATTCCCTCCATCCCGTAGTTGCCCTCGTGACAGGCGTACTCATAGATCGCGTCCTCGGTGCGCTTGAGGGGAATCGACGCCGTCCAGGGCTTCGTCCATGTCCCCGGATCGTTCACCGTGACCTCCCATTCCAGCGTCTCCGGGTCTGTCAGGGTGAACCGCTCGGTGATCGTGAGCTGCTCCGAAGAGCCCATGAAGTCGTTCTTCTCCGAGTAGTTCGCCGTCTCGACCACCAGCGTGTCGCCGTCCCAGTGGCCGCGGGAGTCGCCGTTCCAGAGGCGGACGTCGTCGTCGAGAACGGACTCGTCGCCCAGCCGAATGACGCGGGCGTCGTGGATCATCTCCTGGTGGATGACGACGTGGTCCGGGCTCTGGAAGAACTGGTGGTAGCCGTTGTAGCCGGCGAAGATGAAGGGGGCGCCGTAGCTGATACAGCGCTCGGCGATCGGGCGGTCGAGCCAGGAGTCGGCCGGATGCTCCATCAGGTGCTTAACCCGCTTGCAGAGACGCTCCCTCGCCGGTTCGGTGAAGGGCGGGATCAGTCCGTCCGGTGGATCGACGACCAGGGAGGTGCGCTTCGTGAAGTAGCGGTCCGCGATCCAGAACTGGTTGTAGTTGCCGGTCGTCGGGTCGTATGAGGTCGCCTTGGTCCGCTCGATCGCAGCCAGGACGAGCTGGTCGCCGAACAGGGCGTCGGCGCCCGGGTTCGTCGCCTCGGCGACGGCCGCCATCAGCTCCTGGAACTCCTCGTCCGTCAGGCGTTCCTTGCCCGCCCATGCGGCGGGGCGCTGCAGCGGCGTGCCGTTGTTGTTGGCCCACACGCCCTGGAGGTCGGGATGGCCGTAGGCGGTACGCGGGATCGTCCAGTCCGCGTCTGCCGCGTTGTTGTTCGCTGCCGGCACCGCACCGGCGGCCAGCCCGAGCAACAGGGCCATCACGCCAATCGTCGCCACGGCTCTCAACCGTTCGTTCTTCCTCATCCGACTACCCTCCCAAGACGGGTGAACATCGCGTCCTCCGATCATAGCCGCCGGTTCACGGCGATCCTCGTCACGTCCAGCCCCAGGCGTTCGCTTCGTCATCCCAGAGCGCATAGCAATCAGTCGCCAGACCGGCCTCGAGGACCCAGTTGGGCATGTCGGTCACCAGTCCGGTGGGGCCCTGCTGGACCGTGATCGGGCGGCCGTTCGCGGTCCAGGCCGACAGCACGTGACCCAGCACCTGCGCCCCCTCACCTTCTCCGGACTCCACGTCGAGCGAGTCGATCCGTACCCGCCACTCGACGTTCTCGCCGGAACCGTCAGGGCGAATGAAACGAAGCTCGTCGCCGTCGGCTTCGAAGTCCGCCACCAGGTCGATCGATTCGATCTGCGCGATGAACGACGCGCGCAGCGTGTCCACGTCCGGCTGAGGTTCCGACGGACCGCAGGCCGCGATCGCTCCGACCAGAGCCAGGGACAACAGACCGCCGCCGAGAAGCCGGCCGCCGGCGCGAGGACGCGCCGCGGACCGACCTGACTGCCGTGTTTCGACGATGTGGAACATGGCGTCAACTCTAACGCCTGGCCCACGTACTACTCTCGCGACGCTCCAGTACCTCGCCGGCACTCCAGGCCCGGGGACGGCGATTCCGCGCTCTCTTCCGCGGCAACCCCACCGGCGGAGCCGGTCCACACCATGACCACGCCTCAACCCAACGAGCAGCCCCGCCGCCAGGCCGGCGTCGGCTTCATCTTCGCCGTGATCCTGCTCGACATGCTGGGGGTCGGCCTGATCATCCCCGTCTTCCCCGAACTCGTCGAGCAGTTCCGGGGCGGCGACACGTCCTCCGCCGCCGTTGCCGTGGGCGCGATCGCCGCCTGCTATGCCGTGGCGCAGTTCGTCTGCGCCCCGATCCTCGGCGCCCTGTCCGACCGCTTCGGCCGGCGGCGGATCCTGCTGCTGTCCATGTTCGGCCTTGGCGTGGACTACCTGGTCATGGGTTTCGCGCCATCGCTCGGCTGGCTGTTCGCTGGCCGGATCGTCGCCGGCGTGATGGGCGCCAGCATCACGACGGCGAACGCCTACATCGCCGACATCTCGACGCCCGAGACGCGGGCCCGGAACTACGGGCTCGTCAACGTCGCCTTCGGCGTCGGCTTCATCCTCGGACCAATCTTCGGCGGCCTGCTCGGCGGCATCGACCTGCGGCTGCCCTTCTTCGTCGCGGCCGGCCTGTGCCTCCTGAACTCGCTCTACGGCTTTCTCGTGCTGCCGGAGTCCCTGGCGCCGGAGAACCGGAACGCCTTCTCGCTCCGCAACGCGAATCCGGCGTCGAGCATCGCACATCTCCGCACCTACCCCCTGGTCGCCAGCCTGGCCGTCGCCTTCCTGCTGATGGCGCTCGCGCAACGCGGCCTCGAAACCTCCTGGGTGCTCTACACGGGCTATCGCTACGGCTGGAACGAGTTCCAGAACGGCCTCGCGCTGGCGGCCGTCGGCGTCGCCGCGGCCCTGGTCCAGGGCTTCCTGGTGCGACCCGCGGTCACCTGGCTGGGCGAGCGCCGGGCTGTGCTCGTCGGCTTCGGCATCGGCACGCTGGCCTTCGCCGGCTACGGCCTCGCGCCGAACGGCCCGGTCCTCGTCGCGGTGATCTTCGCCGGATCGCTCGGCGGCATCGCCGGGCCGGCGGTCCAGGCGATCATCGCGGGCACCGTGGCGCCGACCGAGCAGGGGAAGATCCAGGGGGCGCTCACGTCGCTGATGAGCCTGTCGGCGATCGCGGCGCCGCTCGTCTTCACCAGCGGCGTGTTCAGCTACTTCACCTCCGACGCCGCCCCGTTCGAGCTGCCCGGCGCGCCCCTCCTGGGCGGATCGCTGCTGATGGCCGTAGCCATGCTGCTGCTGGTCCGCGCGTTCCGGCGACACTGACGACTCAGGCACCCGCCAACCAGCCGGCGCAGGTAGAATCGGCCGCTCAAGGAGGTCCACGATGCCGTTCGACAACTCGTCGCTTCCCATTCGACTCTTCACCGCTTCCCACGAGCGTTCGTGGAACCCCGCCGACATCGACTTCTCGCAGGAGCGCGCCGACTGGCTGTCGTTCTCGGACGACGAGCGGAACCTGCTGATCCGCCTCGTCTCCGGCTTCCGGGTCGGCGAGCGCGGCGTGACCCACGAACTCGCGCCGCTCCAGTTCCGCTTCCGCCAGGACGGCCGGCTGGAAGACGAGATGTACGTCACCGCGCAGATGTACGAGGAGGCTCGGCACGTCCAGTTCTTCGAGACCTGGCTGATCGAGGCGCTGCCGGGCCGGTTCGGGGTCGACATCCCGTATCCCGACCTCCACGGCGACATGTTCGCCACCCGCCTGCCGGCGGTGATGCGTGCCCTGTTCACGGACGACAGCCCCGAGGCGCTGCTTCGCGCCGTCATGCTGTACCACTTCTACGTCGAAGGCGTCGGCGCCGAGGCCAGCTATCCGATCTACTACAAGATCTTCGAGCGGACCGGCAAACTGCCCGCCCTCAACCGCGGCATCCGCCTGATCCAGCGCGACGAGGCGCGCCACATCGGGTTCGGCGTGTACGTTCTGCAGAGGCTGCTCGCGGAGCACCCGCGCCTGACCGACCAGTTCGAGGCGCAGGTCGAGGCGATGCGCCCGTTCGCGGAGGACGGCCCGAACCAGACCTTCGCCGGCTTCGAGCCGGGCAAGGCGCCGTTCGGTCTCGACTACGACGAGTACCGGCAGCTCTACCTCGACAAGCTGGAAGAGATGCGGCAGAGCATCTACGACGGCCGGCTCGCGGCCGCGGTGTAGGAGCTTGCGTTCCGCGGAGGCGACATCGTGAAGGCAGCGAGACTGCTCACCGTAATCGTGGCCCTGGTGCCGACCGTGGCGCCTCTCCCCGCGCAGCCACGGGCCGATCACGTCGTGCTCGTCTCGGTCGACGGCCTCCGACCGGACTTCTACCTGCCCGGCTCGACTTGGCCGGCCACGAACATGCAGCAGATGGCCCGCGACGGAGCCCACGCCGAGGGCGTGCGCGGAGTGTTTCCCACTGTCACCTACCCGTCGCACACGACAATCGTCACCGGCGCGCTGCCGGCACGCCACGGCGTCTACTACAACCGGCCGTTCGAACCGGAGGGACAGACCGGCGAGTGGTACTGGTTCGAGTCCTCGATTCAGGTCGACACGCTCTGGGACGCGGTGCGCGCCGCGGGCAAGCAGACCGCCGCGATCTCGTGGCCCGTCACCGTCGGCGCTCCGATCGACCGCTTCGTGCCTGAGACGTACTCCCTCGACCCGAACAGCGACCGCCTCGCCCCGATGCGCGAGGGCACGACTCCCGGCCTGTGGCAGGAACTCGAGCGGGAGGCCACCGGCCGGCTCAGCCTGCGCAACTACGGCTCCGCCTACCTCACCCGCGACGACACGACCGGCGCCATGGCCGCATACGTCCTGGAGACCCACCGGCCGGCTCTGATCGCGCTCCACCTGATCACGACCGATTCAGCCCAGCACGCCCATGGGCGGGAGTCGGATCGCGCCCGGCGCGCCGTCGCCGCCGCCGACCGGGCGATCGGCGCCGTCCGCGACGCCGCGGACAGGGCCGACATCCTCGAACGTACGGCCTTCGTCGTCACCGGCGACCACGGCTTCGTGGACCTTCACACCCAGCTCATGCCCAACGTCTGGCTGGCCGAAGCCGGGCTGCACGGTACCGAACCCGATCGTGGCGAGTGGCGGGCCACCTTCCACCCGACGGGCGGAGCGACCTTTCTGCACCTGCGCGACGAGGCCGACGCCGAAGCTCTGAACGCCGTCCGGGACATCCTGGCCGACCTGCCCGAGACGGTACGCCGCCTGTTCCGCGTCGTCGAACGCGACGCACTCGACCAGGCCGGCGCCGCCCCCGAGGCCCGCCTCGCCCTCGCCGGAAACCTCGGCGTCAGCTTCGGGTCAGACGCCTCCGGAGAGGCCATCCGACCCACCGACGGCGGCGCGCACGGCCACTTCCCGACCGACTTCCCGGAGATCCTCACCGGCTTCGTCGGCTGGGGTTCGGGCTTCGAAGCCGGCCGTACCGTCCACCGGATGGAGCTGACCGACATCGCCGACCTCGTCGCGATGCTGCTCGACGTCGACTTCGAGAGTCCGGACGGGGCGCCGCCGCTGGGTGTTCTGACCCGCTGAGCGACTCGATCCGCTATGCCGTGAGCCCGCGGTACACCTTCGGCAACTGGCTCGGCAAGGCGGCGATCTCGTCGATGACGAGGTAGCGGCGTTCGGGGCACATCTCGCGCAGGTAGTCGTGGCCGGCGGGGTCGACGGTGATGCAGAAGGTGGAGATGCCCTGGCGTTCCGTCTCCCGGAGCGCGACCATCGTGTCGCGGATGCCGTAGACGCGGGAGGCGCGGTCGCTGCCGTAATCGAAGTCCTGGGGGTAGCCGTCCGAGAGGATGAGCAGGACCTTGACCTTCGCCTCGCGCTCGGCGAGCCTGGCGGCGGCATGGCGGATCGCCGGTCCCATCCGGGTGCTGCGCTTCGGCTCCATCGCCGCGATCCGGTCTTCGGCCTCCCGGTCGAGGTCGTCGTCGAACTCCTTGGCGACGAAGAACTCGACCTCCTTGCGGCCGAAGCCGGAGAAACCGTAGATCGCGTAGTCGTCGCCCAGGGTCTCGAGCGCGTCGGCCATCAGAACCAGGGACTCCTTCTCGATGTCGATCACCCGGCGGCCCGGCGGCAACGGCTGAGGATTGTCGGGCCAGTCGAAGTCGTCGAAGACACCGACGTACTCGGGTTCCGGCGTCTTGCCCGCGGGCGCCTCGGGCTCGTCCACCGGCGCCTCCGCGTCGGTCGAGGCGCTCATGTCGAGCAGAAAGGCGGCGGCCACGTCCCGGTGCTGGCGGCGGCGGCTCATGTACACGGCGCCATCCGGCGGCCGGCCGGCGCGGCGGTCGACGTGGGTCTCGACCACCCGGTCGAGGTCGAGCTCCTCTCCCTCGATCAGCCGCCGCATCCGCCGGAACTCCTCCGGCTTGAGCAACTCGAACTGCTTCCTGACCCGCCGCAGCAGATCGGCGTGGAGGCGTCGCGTCTCGTCGACGAACCGGTCTGCCGAAGCCGTTGTGCCGTTCGGGGACGCACCGGGCGGCTCGATCGGTTTCTCCCGCAAGTGGCACCAGCGCCGGCGGTAGCCGGCCAGTTCGTGGTCCCACTCGTCGTAGTAGTAGACCTGCTCCCGGTCGAGCCCGGCCTCCGCCAGCTCCCGCTCCAGCCGCTTCGACAGTTCCTCGAGGCGGGCCGCCAGCTCCTCGGGATCGAGTTCGATCGGCGTTCCCTCCTCGTCACTCCCTTCGGCCTCGATCGCACCCGTGACGTCGAGGTCGGTCAGCGGCAGGCCGGCGGTGCCCGAGAGGTCGCCGTCCTGCAGGCTGAGCACGCCCAGCTCGTCGACCTGCAACTGCTCCATCAGGCCGGCGGCGATCGGGCCCGGTTCCACGTCGTCCCGCACTTCGACTTCGGATGCGAGCTCCTGCCACTCACGGCGCAGCTCGACGCGTTCAGGCGCCGGGTCGCCGTGGTGTGCGGGGGCAGGCACGTCGAGGGATTGGGCTTCGGTTACGGGATCCGGGTCGGCGCCGCGATCCCGCGGCCGGTCATCGTCGGCGGCGGCCTCGGGGCCGGCAGGGCCGAGAGTCGAGCGCAGGGCGGCGAACGCGGGATAGAGCGCCCGGACCGCGCGCAGAGTGTGCTCGACGGTGGCGCCGGGGTTCAGCAGCGTCGCCGCTTCGCCGGAATGCCGGCCAGAGGGCCGGCGCACCGACAGCCGGCTTGCCGTATCGGCACTGTCCCCGCCCGCCAGCAGTCGGGACCGCTGCTCGAGCAGGAGTGCACGCGCCAGGTCGAACAGGGCCGCTTCCCGCGGCTGCCGGCGCCCAGCCGGCCGTTGCGGCGGGCCCAGCGACGAATCGAGCGCATCGTCGATCAGCCGCAGCAGATCGCGGCCCACCCCCCGGAACACGCGCGCGAGAGCAGCGTCGATGCGCGCACCCTCGAGCCGCGCGAACAGCGCACGAGCGAGGCCCGGCTCGTCGAAAGCGGCAAAGAAGTCGGCGAACCGGACCGGACCGCGGCGATAGGTGCCGAACAGCACGCCGCCCAACTGGTGCAGCACCGCCATCCGGTAGACCATGAAGTTGCCATGGCTGTCCGGCAACCGGTCCATCCGCTCCGGCAGGTAGAAAGCCGCGCCGTCCGTGGTCGGCCGGCCCGCGGCCGCCGCGCCTTCCAGGTCGAGATGCCCCGCTCGCGACCTGTCCCCGGCTTCAAGATCGGCGAGCGGCCGGACCTCGGCCGGACGCGCCAGCATCGCCTCGACGTAGATCTCGAGGACGCGGGCGACGTCGTCGAGGGCGACCGCGGTCAAGGCAGCAGCGTCGACGCCACCTCGGTCACCGCGCGCTGGACCTCGTCGTCGTCGGTGATCGCCCGGCAGATCGCGGCGACGCAGGCTTCGCGCACGCCGATGCCGCCGGCGATCAACTGCGCCGTGTAGATGAGCAGGCGGGTGCTGACGCCCTCGTCGAAGCCGCGGTGATGCAAGTTGCGAATGCGCTTGCCGAGTTCGGCCAGGTCGCGGGCCAGCGTCACGTCGATGTCCGCCTCGTGGGCGATGATCTCGGCTTCGATCTCCGGCGGCGGATAGTCGAACTCGAGCGCCACGAAGCGCTGGCGCGTGCTCGGCTTCAGGTCCTTGGCGACGCTCTGGTAACCCGGGTTGTACGACAGAACGAGCAGGAAGTCCGGGTGCGCGGGCAGGATCTCGCCGCGCTTCTCGATCGGCAGGATGCGGCGATGGTCAGTCAGCGCGTGGATCAGGACTGTCGTGTCCTTGCGCGCCTCGACGATCTCGTCCAGGTAGCAGATCGATCCGTCGCGCACGGCCCGGGTCAGCGGACCGTCCATCCACACGGTGTCGTCGCCTTCGAGCAGGTAGCGGCCGACCAGGTCCGTCGCGGTCAGATCCTCGTGGCAGGCGACGGTGACGAGCGGCGTCTCGATGCCCGCGCGCGTGCCTGCGTCTCCTCCACGGTAGAGGCGTTGCGTCATGTGCTCCAGGAACCGGGTCTTGCCGCAGCCCGTCGGCCCCTTGAGCAGCACCGGCATGCGCGCCCGGTGCGCGGCGAGGAACAACTCCACCTCGTCGCCGACCGGCAGGTAGTAGGGCGCCTCCGGCTCGGGCCGCGGCGGCGCCGCTTGCAGAGGCTGAGTCATGTGCCGCAGAGGTGGAGAATCACGAGTGGTCGATCGCCCGAGCGAGCGCGAAGTCCTTCTCCGTCACGCCGCCGGCCGAATGAGTGCTGAGCGTCAGCCGGACCCGGTTGTAGCGAACATCGATGTCCGGGTGGTGATCCGCCGCCTCGGCCAACTCCGCAACGAAGTCGACGAAGCGCACCGCCGCCGGAAAAGTCGGAAACTGGTACTCCCTCGAAATCGACGGAGCCTCCAGATCGGCCTCCCAACCGTTCAACTCACCGCACGCGCTCCGAATCTCGTCCGCCGTCATCGCCGCCATTGCCGGTTACCTCCGCCGCGCGACCCTAGCAGCCGCCGGCCAGAAGGCCGGCGCACCGGCACTCTCCGCAGTGGTACTGTCGGCGGCCTATGAAATTCGGCATCTTCTACGAGCATCAGCTACCGAAGCCGTGGGGGCCGGACTCGGAGCACCGGTTGCTTCAGAACTCGCTGGAGCAGATCGAACTCGCGGACCGGCTCGGGTACGACTACGCCTGGGAGGTGGAGCACCACTTCCTGGAGGAGTACTCCCACAGTTCGGCGCCAGAAGTGTTCCTGGCGGCCGCGTCGCAGCGGACGAAGAACATCCGCCTCGGCCACGGCATCGTCCAGTTGACGACGAACCACCCGGCGAGGGTAGCGGAGCGCGTCTCCACCCTCGACCTGGTCTCGAACGGCCGCGTCGAGCTCGGCCTCGGCGAAGGCTCGAGCGTCACCGAACTCCATCCCTTCGGCCGCAGCTTCCGCGACAAGCGGATCGTCTGGGAGGAGGCGGTCCAGGCCTGCCTGCCGATGTTCTGGAACGAAGGCTGGGAGTACCACGGCCACTACTTCGACTTCCCACTTCGCAACGTGATCCCGAAGCCGCTGCAGCGGCCTCACCCGCCGCTCTGGGTCGCCTGTTCGCAACTCGACACGATCCGCTACGCCGCCCACCGCGGCATGGGCGCTCTGTGCTTCAAGTTCGCCGACCTCGACTCCGCCCGGGCCTGGGTCAACGCGTACTACAACACGTTCACGCAGGACCAGCGCAAGCTCTGCGACTACCAGACGAACCCGAACCTGGCCACGGTCAGCGGCTTCATGTGCGCGCCGACCGACGAAGAGGCGCAACAGAAGGCCGACGGCTGGACCTTCTTCCAGTTCGCTCTCCAGCTCTACAACAAGGAAGGGCCGTTCGAGCCCAAGTCGAACAACTTCTGGGAGCGCTACCAGGAGTGGAAGCAGACCCCCGAGGGCCGGCGTCGCTCCGACAGCGAGCTGATCGGCTCCCCGGAGACGATCCGCGAGCGCCTGCGGGAACTGGAACGGGCCCGCGTCGACCAGGTCATCCTGCTCAACCAGGCCGGCAAGAACACGCACGAGGACATCATGAGCAGCCTGGAGCTGTTCGCCCGCGAGGTCATGCCCGAGTTCAAAGAGCGCGAGGACGAACAGCAGGAATGGAAGCGGGCGGTTCTCTCCGGCGAGCAGAGGCTCGACGAGATCGACACGGAGCCGTTCAACGTGACCGCCCGCCTGAAGCCCACCCTGCCGCCGTCTGAAGAGGCGCTGGCCGCGGCCCGGAAGTGGGCCAGCTAGCTCATCCACCGGCGACCGCAACCGAATCATCACTTCTGCGTAGTCAAGTACGACAGCACGCAACCCAACACAGGAGACTCTTCATGTCCCTTCTCTTCCAGCGCCGCCGGCCTGTCTCGCTAGCCGGCTGCACCCTGCTCCTGGCAGCCGCGTTCTCCGCCGCGCCGCTCCTCGCCGACGATGAACTGCCGTCGCCCGAGGAGATCGTCGCCCGCTACATCGAGGCCCTCGGCGGCGAGGAAGCGATACGCGCGCACACGTCGAGGACGATCAAGGGCACGTTCGAGATCCCGGCCATGGGCGCGTCGGGCCCGTCGTCGGTCTACGCGATCGCGCCCGACAAGATAATCATCAAGAGCGAGATGCCGGGCTTCGGCGAGAACGTCCAGGCTTACAACGGGGAGATCGGCTGGATCGACAACCCGATGGCGGGCGCACAGATACTGGAAGGCGAGATGCTGGACCAAATGAAGCGTCAGGCTCGTTTCTACGCGGACCTGGAGCGCGCCGACCTCTTCCCTCAACAGACGACGGCCGGAGAGACCGAGTGGAACGGTGAAGCCGCGTACAAACTCGATGTCGTCGATGTCGACGGCAACGAACTCGCCCAGTACTTCGCCAGGGAGACCGGCCTCCTGGTCGGTGCGGAGGGAACACAGACGACGGACATGGGGCCGATGGACGTGACGATCACGATCGGCGACTACAAGGAGTTCGGCGGAGTGCTGATCGCCACGTCGACCTCGACCAACCTCGTCTCGGCGGGCATGGGGTTCATCCAGACCGTCGACTCCGTCACCTACGACGACGTCGACCCGAGCGTCTTCGAGCCCTCCGACGCGATCAAGGCGCTGCTGCCGGAGTAGACCTGCCGCTCACGAGCACACACAACGAACTCAGGAGACCTCCATGTCCTTCAAGTCCACCAGCCACAAGGCCCTGCTGGCGCTCGCCTGCTGCGGCCTGATTCTCGGCGCCTGCGCCGCCTACGAAGCCGGAGAAGCCCCGGCCGCGGCCGCGCCAGAACCTCCCCCACCGCCAGAGCTGACGGAAGAGCAGAAGATCATCGCCCGCTACATCGAGGCGAGCGGCGGCGAGGACGCAATCCGCGCTCACACCTCGATGACGATCAAGGGCGGGTTCGAGATGCCGGCGATGGGCATGTCCGGAGACGCCACGACGTACTCGCTGGCGCCCGACAAGACCCTGGCCCTGATCAGCCTTCCCGGTATGGGCGAGATCGTCACTGGCACGAATGGAGACGTCGCCTGGGCCGAGGACCCGATGCAGGGACCGCGGTTGCTGGATGGCCAAATGCTCGCCGATGCCAGGCGCCAGGCCCGCTTCTACGTCCAGCTGGAATACGACGATCTGTACCCGGAGCAGAAAGCGGCCGGAGAGACCGAATGGAACGGCCAGACCGTCCACCAGCTCGACCTGGTCGACACCGACGGCAACGAGTCTTCGCACTACTTCGCCGCGGACACGGGCCTCCTGATCGGCATCGAGGCAACGCAGACGAACGAAATGGGAACGATGGACGTGGCGATCACGATGAGCGACTTCAAGGAGTTCGGTGGCATCCTGGTTCCCACCTCCACCCTGATGAGCATGCCCAGCATGGGGATGGAGTTCACCCAGACCGTCGACTCCGTGACCTTCGACGACGTCGAGCCGAGCGTCTTCGAGCCCTCCGACGCGATCAAGGCGCTGCTGGAGTAGAGGCTCGGCCCGTTCGAGACAGATCCTTCCCCGGTGCGGCCGTGTCGGCGCGGTCGCACCGGCGCTCCTCGTCGCCGCGGCGACACTGCTCGCCGCCGCGGCACCGACCGAAGCCCAGGGCAGCCGCCGGCCGCAGGCGCGCCTGACGGACTTCTACGAGCAGTGGCTCGTGGAGGCGGAGCCGCTACTTGGCGAGAAAGAGCGCCGGGCCTTCGAGCGGCTGGAAGGCCCGGGCGCGCGCGAACGCTTTCTCCGCGCCTTCTGGGCGGCGCGGCCCGAGCGCCTGCTCGAGCGCTGGCAGGAGAACCGCGAGGCCCGCGATCAGCTCCGGGAACGCTCACGCGCGATGGAGCGCGCGGTCCTCCTGGCCGGAAAGCCCGCGTTCCGGCAGCCGATTGAACCCTGCGAGTCGGAACTCCGGCGGATCGAGACCTGGACCTTCGACCGCTGGCGGCTCGAACATCAGCTCGGTCGCACGCCGCCGCCGGGCGAGGACGAGATCGTCCTGGCGTTCGTCCAGCAGGTGAACTTCGACCCGCGGTCGATGCGGCTGTGGTCGCCGGACTCGGGCGTCGACCTGACCTTCGAACCGGAACAGCCGGCAGGCGCGGACGACGACTCCAAGACACAGCCGGCCGGCGCTCTCCGGGTGCTGGACCAGGCGGAACGGCGCCGCTGCCTGACCCCGACCGAGCGCCGCCGCCTGGAGCGGCGGCTCGGCCGCGCCGTCAGTTGGAAGGAGTTCATCGAGCGGCTGGGCTGGACCGACGAGGCGTCCGCCGCCGGCTGGGTGGACCGCTTCCTGCGCGTTGAAGCAGTGCTCGACGTGGACGCGATGGCCCTGCCGGGCGTCGCGCTCGACCTCGAACCCCTCGGCAGCGAGAACCGGCGCACGGCGATTCGCGGCCGGCTGCGGCTGCCACCCGACCACCTCGCCGCGATCGGCGCCGGCCAGATCCTCGATCGCGTGACGATCACCGGCGATGTCTTCCTGCGCGACCGCCTGGCCGACGCCTTCGTCGTCACCCATCACGTGAGCGGCGGAAGCGCGGAAATCGCCCTTGACTTCTACCGCCGGCTTCCGGCCGGCAACTACCGGCTCGAGCTCCGCGCAGAGGATCGCCTGGGCCGCGGCTTGCTCCGGATGAGCCGCACGCTCGAGGTGCCCGGGCTCGAGGTGCCGCCCGGCGTCCCGGGCCTCGGCCTCCTGAGCCGCCGCGAGACGATCGTGCTCAACCAGATGCCGAGCGTCGAGTTGCTGGCGCCCGAAGGCCGCGTCCTCGGTTCGACCTTCACCGCCCGTGTCGTCGCCAGCCCGGCGGTCGCCCAGGTCGTCTTCCTGCGCGACGGCGAGACGGTCGCACACGCCTCTGCCCCTCCCTTCGTGCGAGACCTCGATCTGCCGAGTCGCCGCCACCGGATCGAGATCCGGGGACAGGACGCCGCGGGTGTGCTCCTGGCCCGTCACGCACTGGAGATCGAGCGGGAAGAACATCCGTTCTCCATCGCGCTCGAGCGCCCGGACCCGGCCTTCGTCGAGGAGGCGCTCGACCTGTCCGTGCGCGTCGACGTCCCGTCCGGCCGCGAGCTCGACCGCGTCGACTGCCATCTGGACGCCACTCTCCTCGAGAGCAAGACGGCGCCGCCCTTCCGATGCCGGGTTCCGGCCGGACTGCGCCTTCCTCTGAGCTTCGTCCGGGCCGCCGCCACGCTCCCCACGGGCGAGACGGTCGAGGACCTCGTCTTCCTCGGGTCGGGAGCGCCGGAAGAGATCGAGGTGCGCCTCGTCGACCTGCTGGTCTCGGTCGGAGGCCGGCAGGCCGGGCCGGCAACGGGACTGGACGCGGCCGACTTCCGTGTGCTGCACCGGGGCGTCGAGGCACGGATCCGCGACTTCCGGAACCTCGCCGACCGGCCGCTCACCGTGGCCCTGCTGATGGACGTCTCGAGTTCCATGGGCCGTGGCGTACGCGTCGCCGCGACCAGTGCCCAGCGTTTCTTCGAGGGCATCCTCACCGATCGAGACGCCGCCAGCCTCATCGTCTTCAATCACGACCTGGACCGTCTGGCGCCCTTCTCAGACGACACGCGCCTGCTCCGCTACGCCGCCGAGGGCCTGCGGGCATGGGGTTCCACCCGGCTCTACGACGGGATCTCCTATGCCGTTTCGTCGTTCGCGGGCCGTCCGGACCGGCGCGCCCTGGTCGTGCTCAGCGACGGCGCCGACACGGACAGCAATCTCGACTTCGAGCGCGTGCTGGCGCAGGTCGAGCTGGCCGGCGTCGTCGTCTACCCGATCGCCCTGCGGATCAACGACCCGGACACCGCCGAGGCTTTGGAACGCCTCGCGGATCGCAGCGGCGGCCGCTACCACGTCGCCGCTTCAGTCGAGGACCTGGACCGCATCTACCGTGAGATCGAGCGCGATCTCCGGTCCCAATACCTGATCGCGTTCGAACCGCCGCCCGGCGTCGAGGCGCGCACCGACGGGCTGCGGGACATCGAGGTCGAGGTGGCGCGAGCGGGGCTGACGGTGACGGGCGTGCGGAGCCGGGGGAGGTAGGGCTCCGCGGATTGACGGATTCCGCCTGCGGCGGATGCCGGCCAGAAGGCCGGCGCACCGACGGGCGTAGACTGCCGGCATGGGCGGGGCGCGGGCGGCGAAGGCGGCGATCGAGCGCGCCCTGATCCGGCCGTGCCGCGAGGCGAAGGGCGGCGCGGGCTTCTGGCTCTTCGTAAGCCATCTCGTCGCCACGTTCGGCATCGCGCTGTCGAACTTCCTCCTCTTCTTCACCCTGATCTGGGCCGCCGTCCGGCGGAAGCGGCTCCACTTCGCCAGCGGCGACGGGGACCGGCGACGGCGACGACGGCTCCTGCTGCCCCTCGCCGCCTACTCCGGCTGCTTCGTGCTCTCGGCCGTCTTCTCCTACGGACCGGCGACCAGCCTGGGCGAACTGTCGACGCTCTTCTCCGTCCTGACCCTGCCGCTGGCTCTGCTGCTCGTGCGCGGCGAACGGCAGGTGCGGGTCGTCATCGCGTCCGTGGTCGGGATCTCGGCCGTGCTCGCAGTCTACGGCCTGGCCCAGTTCGCCTTCACCGACTACGGCCCTCTCCACCAGCGGATCCCCGGGCCGTTCTCGCACTACATGACCTTCTCCGGCGTCCTCCTGCTCGGCCTCGCCCTGATCGCCGGCCGCCTCAGCAGCGCGGGCGGATGGCGTTCACGCGTCAACTGGGTCGGTCTGGCGCTCGTCGGCGGCGCGCTCGTCCTGACCCTGACGCGCAGCGCCTGGCTCGGCGCTTTCGCTCTCGCGGTCGCGGCGATGGCTCTTCAGCGCCGGCGCGTCTTCCTGGGTTTCGCCGCCGCGCTGGTGCTGGCCGTCGCCTCGCTGGCCGCCGTGGCGCCGACCCTGTGGCCGACCTACTGGCAGCGGGCGACCTCGATGGCGGAGGTCCGCTATCCCTCGAACTACGACCGATTGTGCATGCTCTGGGCGGGCGGCCAGATGATCGCCGACCGGCCCCTTACCGGCATCGGCCCGGCCATGGTCCGCGAGTGGTATCCGGTCTACCGCCATCCGACCTCGGTACGGCCGCGCGTGAAGCACCTGCACAACACGTTCGTCCACATGGCGGCCAGCCGCGGCATTCCGTCCCTGCTCGCCTACCTGTGGCTGATGGCCGCGGCGGCGGCGATGGCGTTCGAGGGCTATCGCCGCGAAGGCGGGCGGGCCGGGCCGCGGGCCGACCTCTACCTGGGCGTCCTGTTCGCCCTGCTGGCCCTGAACGTGGCCGGCCTGTTCGAAGCGAACTGGCGCGACACGGAGATTCAGCGCTGGACGCTGTTCCTGCTGGCACTGCCGGTTATCCTCCGCGCTCCAGACGACCAGCCCGGAGACTCGGCATGCACTTCGACCGCCTCAGCCTGATCCAGCTCCTCGACCTTCTGTCGGCGCGGGAGATCTCCTGCGCCGAGTTGATGAACGCCACGCTGGATCGCATCGAGGCCACGCACCCGAAGCTCAACGCCGTCGTCAGCCAGCGTCCGCGCGAAGAGTTGCTGGCGGACGCCGAAGCGGCCGACGCGCGACACTCCGCCGGGGACGCCCGGCCCCTCGAGGGCATGCCCCTCGGCGTCAAGGACCTCGAGGACGTGGCCGGCATGGTGACGTCGATGGGCTCGCGGGTGTTCCGCGATCAGGTGGCCGAAGCCGACTCGACCCAGGTGGCGCGGCTGCGAGCGGCCGGTGCGATCGTGGTCGGCAAGACGAACACCCCCGAGTTCGGGTTCACCGCGATCACGAAGAACCCCCTGTTCGGCGTCACGCGGTCGCCCTGGAACGCGGAGCGGACGCCCGGCGGCTCGAGCGGCGGTTCTTCCGCCGTGCTGGCGGGCGGCGTGCTGCCTCTCGTCACCTCCTCGGACGGCGGCGGCTCGATCCGCATTCCCGCCAGCTTCACCGGCGCGTTCGGCCTGAAGCCCAGCCAGGGCCGGATTCCGCGGGGGCCGATGAAGGCCTGGGACTACGGTAGCACCGCTGTCTACGGACCCCTGACCCGCACGGTAGAGGATGGCGCCCTGTTCCTTGACCTGGTCGCCGGCCCGTCGCCCTGCGATCCCGGTTCGCTGCCCCATCCCGGGCTGAGTTATCGCGAAGAGCTCGAGTCGGGGCTACCGTCCTCCATCCGCATCGCCTGGTCGCGGGACCTCGGCTATGCAAGGGTCCAGGCGGACGTGGCCCGGGTGGCCGCGGACGCGGCGTCCGTGTTCGATCAGGCCGGTTTCTCCGTCGAACCGCTCGAGGAGCACGTGCCTGGCGGTCCGCCGATGCTCACCGCCGCCTGGGGTGCGCTGGGCAACTTCCTGATCGCCGGCCAGATCCACGAAGCGCTTCGGAACCAGCGCCAGGACATGACCCACTCGTTCGCCGAGGCGCTGGAACGCTCCTGGGAGATGACGCCCGAGACGTTCGGCGCCGCGGCCCGCGAGCGCGGCCGGCTGAACCTCTGGTGCGGCGAGGTCTTCGACCGCTTCGATCTGCTGCTGACGCCGACCGTTCCCTACGATCCGCCGCCCGCCCGCGGTCCCTTCCCCACCCACACGGAGGGCCGGGAGCAGGTGCCGGCGGGGGTCGCGGCGTTCACGATTCCGTTCAACATGTCCGGCCACCCGGCGGCGACGGTGCGCGCCGGCCTCTCCGACGCCGGCCTGCCGGTCGGCCTGCAGATCGTGGGACCACGCCACCGGGACGATCTGGTGATGCGGGCCGCGCGGCTGTTCGAGCAGGCACGCCCCTGGCATCCGGACTGGCCGGAGGTCTGATCCCGGCGGGCGCTCGGCCTCAGGGAATGACCGCCACCTTGACGGCGCCGCTCTGCTTGTCTCCCGCGATCTCGAAGGCTCGCTCGAACTCGTCCAGCGCCACTTCGTGGGTGACCAGGCCCGAGAGGCCCTCGCCATCCGCCGCGAGGATACGCACCGCCTCGGCGAAGTCGGCCGCTCCAGGGCGGCGGGCGTAGCAGTTGGACCACTGCAGGCGGCCCTCCTTGCCGAGCAACATGAGCGGATCGAGGGTCAACGGACCCATGAAGACGCCCAGGACGCAGACCGTGCCGCCGGGAGCGAGCGCGATGGCGGCGGCCGTCATCGTGTCGGCCAGACCGCCTACCGTCTCGACCACGAGCTCGGCGTCGTGGCCGGTCAGGTCTTCCGCAGGGCCTTCGTCGATCACCCGGTGGGCGCCGAGCCGTCTCGCCAGTCCGGCCTGGTGCGGATAGCGGGCCGTGATGGCCACGGCTCCGAACCCCCAGGCACGGGCAACCGCGACGACCGCGAGGCCGATCGAGCCCGCGCCCAGGATCAGCAGACGGTTGGGCGGCCTGGCCTGGTCCGCGCCGCACAGCCGGAGCCCGTGAACCGCGACGGCGAGAGGCTCAGCGAGCGCGGCGACCGGCAGCGGAAGCCCATCCGGAACCCGGTACAGGCGGTGCGCCGGGACGACCACGGCGTCGGCGAAGCCGCCGGGCCGCCGCAGGCCGTAGAGCTGGAGGTCCCGGCAGATCGAGTCCCGGCCTTCGCGGCACGGTTCGCAGTCGCCGCACGAGGCCAGGGGCTCGACCACTACCGCCTCGCCGGCGGCGAAGCCGGCAACTTCCGGGCCAAGCTCGTCGACTGTGCCGGCCATCTCGTGGCCCATGATCGAGCCCGGATCGATGATGGGTTTCGGGCTGTGAACCAGGTGCAGATCCGTGCCGCACAAGCCGCAGGCGGAGATCCGGAGACGGACCTCGCCGGGGCCGGGCTCCGGCAGCGGACGCTCGGCCAGCGCCACTTCTCCCGGACCCCGATAGATGCCCGCGCGCATCGCGCGGACCTTAGCTCAGAGGCCGCCCAGCTAACTCAGAGGCCCAGCTCCGAGCAGTCGGCTACCTCGCCGTTCACCGTACAGGCGCAGTCGCCGTCCGTGCAGTCGACGTTCACTTCGCACTCGCCGGAGTCGCCGCAGGCCGAGGCAGCGAACTCGAAGGAGTTCGCGTTGGCCACGTCCACCGTGCAGTCCTCGCCGTCGTCGCAGTCGACCTTGACCTCGATCACCCGGGCCTCTCCATCGGCCGCGGACGCAACCGCGTGGACCGACGGCGCGATGGCCATGGCGACTTCGCGCTCGCGTTCCTCGAGCGTGGCGTCGATCTTCTTCACCTGGCCGTCGCGCCAGACTTCGAGCACGACCGTGTCGCCGTCCTCGTTGCCACGGATGGCCCGCGCCAGGGCGGACGCGGAAGCCACCGGCTTGTCGCCTACGGCGGTCACGATATCGCCGACCTCGAGGCCGGCGCGCAACGCCGGGCTGCCGTCGACGACTTTGCCGACCATGACGCCTGCATCGTCGGGCACGCCGAAGTGGGTCCGCAGTTCCGGCGTCAACTCGGAGAGCTGCACGCCCAGGAAGGCGCCGCCGCCGTGCCGCCCGTGAAGACGCGCGCCGGCATCGCCGAGCCGCTTCATCACCTGGTGCACGCGTCGCCGCACCCTCTCGCCGACCTCTCCGTCACCCTCGTGAGCCTCGATCAGGACGACGTCGTGGCCGTCGGCCTCGAGGATCCGGACGTTCTCCTCGGAGACCCACTCGTGGTCACCGTCGTGGAGAACCCGGACGTCGCCGTCGTCCCCGACAAACACGACGCGCGACGAAGACTCGGGACAGTCTTCGCCATCGCAGTCCGCCGACGCCATGATCTTCTGCACATGGATCCTGCGGACCTTCTTCTCTTCGTCGTCCTGCGCGAGAGCCGGCGTCACAACCGCCAGCGCCAGCGCCACTACCAACCAGACCTTCATTCGCGACATGGTTCGGTCCTCTTCCTGTTCGCTTCCGTGTTCGCTCTGCATACTAATCGGCGCGCCACCGGCCCGCCTCTGTAGTGAGAACGCTCCCTGGGCGGATTCGTTCCCGCGAAGGGAAAGCTCGCTCAGGAATCCTCCATCGACGCTCGCACGGTCCGCAGATCCTGGAGCGCCGCCTTGGCCATCGAACCGCCGTCACGCGCGACTTCGACGAAACGGAATCCCTGACGGATGCGCTTGGGCGCCTCCTTGACCGTGCCGGCGACTCCGGCGAACAGACCGTGACGCCTGCAGCCATCGAGGATCCTGTCGATCGCCGCGGTGAACTTCTCGTCCTCCTGGTCGGCGGCCGGCCGGAGTCCCAGCGACACGCTGAGGTCGCTCGGGCCGACGTAGACGCCGTCGAGGCCCGGCACAGAGAGGATGTCGTCCAGGCTGTCGAGTGCCTGCTGGGTCTCGATCATCGGGATGCAGTAGATCTGCTCGTTCGCCTCCTCCAGGTAGTTCCCGCCGTAGAGCAGGCCGGCGCGGAACGGACCGAAACTCCGTTTTCCGCGCGGGGGGTACCGGCACGCGGCGGCCGCGGCTTCCGCCTCGGCACGGCTGTTCACCATCGGGATGATGATCCCGTGGGCGCCGGCGTCGAGCATCTTGCCGATGATTCCGGGCTCGTTCCATGGCACCCGGACGATCGGCGTCGTGTCGGACGCAGTCATCGCCTGCAGCATCTCGGTAGCGCGCTGGTAGTCGACCAGGCCGTGCTGCATGTCGATCGTCGCCCAGTCGAAGCCGAGGCGGGACATGAGTTCGGCGCTGTGCGTGTCCGGGAACGCGAGCCAGGCGCCGAGCGCCGGCTCGTCGTTGTCGATCTTGTCGCGGAGACGGTTCTTCATCGGCATGGCCTGGACCCTCCTTCAAGCTCTGCGGGAAACGTGGCGGCGGAGGTTAGCAGCAGCCCCCGAACCGTCAGGGGATCAGCGATTCGTCGGGTTCCAGGGATGCCGCGAAACCGGCCAGCAGGTCGGCCGAGTGATCGATGTCGTCCAGCGAGATCGTCTCGACCGCGCTGTGCATGTATCGGTTCGGAACGCTGATCAGCCCCGTCGCCACGCCCGCCCGCGTGATCTGGATCGAGTTCGCGTCGTTCGGCGCCGCCCGCCCGAGAGCCGCCAACTGGAACGGGATCTTCTCTTCCTCAGCGACCGCTTCGAGCCGATCGCTGACCTTCGGGTTCATGTTCGGACCGCGCACGATGACCGGGCCGCCTCCCAGGCTCAGGTCGCCCTCCTGGCGCTTGCTGATCGTCGGACAGTCCGTGGCGTGAGTGACGTCGACCGCGATGCCCACGTCGGGGTCGACACCGTGGGTGCTGGTGCGCGCGCCACGCAGGCCGATCTCCTCGCACACCGTCGACACCGCGTACACCGCGACCTTCGGGTTCTTCCTTGCGACGCGCCGCAAGGCCTCGATGACGACCCAGAGACCGGTCGTGTTGTCCATCTTCGGGGCGTTGGCGAGGCCGTTTCGCATCTCCCGGAAACCGAGGTCGAGGGTTACCGGATCACCGACCCGCACCACCGTCTTCGCGTCGTCTCCGTCCTTCGCGCCGATGTCGAGCCAGAGGTTCTCCATCTTGACCGCGCGCCGGCGCTCCTCGGTGTCGAGCAGGTGGATCGGCTTGCGGGCGATGACCGCCGGCACGGGACCGTCCTTCGCCCATACGGTCATCCGCTGGCCGATCAATTGCTGCGGATCCCAGCCGCCGATCGGCTGTACCCACAGGAAGCCCTTGTCGTCGATGTAGCTGACCAGAAGGCCGATCTGGTCGCAGTGGCCCGCGAACAGCACGCGCCGGCCATCCGGCTTCTCGCCGGCCTCGACGTTCACCGCCGCGATCACGTTGCCGTGAACGTCGGTCGACACGTCGTCGGCGAACCTGCCCGCGTAGGCGCGAACGACTTCCTGTACCGGCTCCTCGTGGCCCGAGGGGCTCGGCGCGGCCAACAGATCGATGAAGAACTTTCGTGCTGTCTTGTTCACTTGCTGCTCCCAGCCGCCAATACGCCCGACCGCGGGTCACGGTCGGGCGGCTACCGCGGCTGTCCTGTGTTCCTGGTGTCCCCGAATCTCAACGTCCTCTGCGGCGCTGGCGGCTGCTGTACGACCGCAACGCGCGCAGAAGGTCGATCTTACGCAGAGCGGGCCAGTGCGTGTCGCAGAAGTAGTACTCGGAGTAGGTGCTCTGCCAGAGCAGGAAGCCGCTCAGGCGGACCTCGCCGCTGGTGCGGAGGATCAGGTCCGGCTCGGGCTGGCCCGAGGTGTAGAGGTAGCGCTCGATGGACGAGGCGCTGAACTCGTCGACGACCTCGTCGAGAGACTTGCCGACCGCCGAGTTGTCCAGCAGGTAGTTGCGGAAGGCGCTGGCGATCTCCTCGCGGCCGCCGTAGGCCATCGCGATGTTCAGTCGGTAGCGGTCGTAGCCGCTGGTGGCCGCCTCCGCCTCCCGGATCGCGGTCTGGAGGCTCTCCGGCAGGAGCTCGATCTGTCCCAGGAACCGCACGCGGATGCCCTTCTGATGGACATCGTCATGGTTCGTGAGCTCCCGGGTCTTCTCCTCGAACAGATCGAACAGGGCCTGCACTTCCTTCGCGGAGCGATTGAAGTTGTCGAGCGACATGCTCCATACCGTGACGGTCGAAACCTGCGCTTCGTAGCACCAGTTGAGCACCTCCCAGAGCTTCTCGGCGCCCCGGAAGTGCCCGGCGCTGACGTTGCCGAGCCCCTGCTGGCGCGCGAAGCGCCGGTTCCCGTCCATGATCAGTCCGATGTGTTGAGGCAACCTCCAGGTTCGCACCTTGGACTCGAGCCGGCGCTGGTAGGCGACGTAGAACGGCCACTTGATCAGGGCCTTGACACGCCGCCAGAGTTCGCTCGCGGGGCGCGCTTCGCGCACCGGGACGGCACCTGATTCGACCGAGTCGAAAACGCTCATCCGGAATCCTGCCGTCGTTCGTCCCGTTGCTGTTGCGGAAGCCTGTACACGCCCGAAATCTCTCTCCCCGCTGTGTTACTTTTCGCTGGCGCCCTTTTGCCGCCGTCCGCTCAACAACCGCAAGCCGCGCCAAGGCCACGCCACCGATGACACCGCGAGACTCTCAGGAGTCGACCCGGCATCATAGCGACGTTCGAGATCGACAACGCCGCTCCAGGCGACTGATCTTCCCGGTTCTGTCACTGTTCGCTATCGCCAGCCTGGCCGGACCCGCGGCGACGCCGGCGCTGGAGACGACCGACGGCACCGAAGCGCTGAGGCTGTACCTCGACTGCGACTGGGGCTGCGACTTCACGTTCCTGCGCAGCCAGGTCACCTACGTCAACTGGGTGCGTGACCGCCGCGACGCCGAGGTTCACATTCTCGTGACCATCCAGTCCGGCGGCAACTCCCGCGAGTACACCTTCAACTTCATCGGCCTGGAGCGCTTCGAGGGAGTGGACCAGAGGCTGATCCACACGTCCTCGTTCACCGACACGGACGACGAGCGCCGCCGCGGCATCCAGCGCCTCCTGGAGCTGGGCCTGGTGCGCTACGTGCTGGAAACGCCGCAGGCCGAAGGGCTCGCAGTGGAGTTCGAGAACGGGGAAGAGCAAGGCGAGCCACACACGCTCGTGGTGGACGACCCCTGGAATCACTGGGTCTACCGCCTTCGGCTGAACACCGACTTCCGAAGCGAGGATCGGAGAGACTCGCAGTCTTACCAGGCGAGTGCTTCGGCGGGCCGCACGACGGACCTGTGGCGCATGGGAATGGGCGTCTTCTACTCCTACCGGGAAAGCAACTTCGAGTTCGAGGACGGCAGCACCTTCAAGAACGTCTCGCGGAGCACGAACTACTTCGGCCAGGTGATCCGCACGCTGGCCCCGCACTGGGGAGTCGGCGTCGGCGCCAGCAGCCGGGAGTCGACCTTCCTGAACCTGGAGAACTCCTACCGCGCGGCGGCGGCCATCGAATACAACTACTTTCCCTACAGCGAATCGTCCGAGCGCGAGTTCACGTTCGCCTACTTCATCGGCGGTACCAGCCTCGACTACGAGGAGATCACCGTCTTCGACAAGCTGGAGGAGACCTTCACCGACCAGGGCGCGTACATCGCCTTCGGCATGGAGAGGCCCTGGGGCGAAGCCCACCTCGACCTCCAGTACAGCCACTTCATCGACGACTTCGACCGCAGCCGGATCGAGTTCAGCACCGACATCGAGTACCACATCGTGCGTGGACTGAGCTTCGACCTCTACGCCGGCATATCGAGGATCCGGGACCAGATCTACCTGCCGAAGGGCGGCGCGACCGATGCCGAGGTCCTCGTCGCCAGACGCCAGCTGGAGACGGACCTCTCCTTCCGCGGCGGCATCCAGCTCCGCTACACGTTCGGCTCGATCTACAACAACGTCGTGAACTCCCGGCTCAGCAGCGAGAGCGGCGGCTTCTCCCGCATCTTCTAGAAGCCGCCCGCGGCCCGCTCCGCTATCGTGGCGGAATGACTGTCGTCATCGCCGGTGGCGGCGACATCGCGTACCGGCTCGCGTCCTCCCTGGCGCGTGAGGAGGACGTGTTCGTCGTTCTGCCGTCAGAAGCGAACCGCGGCCGCTTCGAGCACCTGGACCTGCAGATCACGGTTGGCCCGGCGGCCAGTCGCTCGACGCTGCAGCAGGTCGGTCTCGGTGACCGGGACACGTTCATCGCCTGCGCGGACTCGGACGAACGCAACATCATCGCCTGCCTCGCGGCCCGCGGCCGGTCGCAGGCCACGACGTACTGCTTCATCTCGCAGGACGAGCACCACGAGAGTTTCAACGACCCCGAGCAGACGACCCTCGAAGAAGTGATCGACCACCTGATCTGGCCCCAGTGGTCGCTCGCCAGGGAGATCGCGCGGATCGTGCTGGAGCCGCGAGCGCTCGACGTGGAGAACTTCCACCGCGGCAGGGTCTGGCTGATGGAGTACCGGTTGCCGGCGGACTCTCCCCTCTGCGGGAAGACGCTCGCCCAGGCGCCCCTGCCGCCGAACTCCCTCGTCGTCAGCCGCGTGAGCAACGGCGAACTGATCGTTCCACGGGGGCAGGACCGCCTGGAGGCCGGCGACAAGGTGCTGTTCATGGGTCGGCGCAACGCGCTTCGGCAGGTCGCGAAGCAGTTCTTCGCCGCGCCGGAGACCGTCGTGCGCAGCGTGACGATCATCGGCGGCGGCCGCACGGGAAGGCTCCTGGCGCAGGAGCTGACGCAGGGCCTCTGGCCCGAGGTAAGGGTCATCGAGGTCTCGCGACGCCGTTGCGAGGACATCGCAAGCCAGGTCGGCCGTGCCATCGTCTTCTGCGGCGACGGCACGGACCTGAACGTCCTGGAAGAAGTCGGCGTCGCGCGCAGCGACGCTCTGGTCGCCATGGCCGGCGACGACCAGACGAACCTCCTCTGCTCGCTGATTGCCAAACAACTGGGGATTCCGAAGGTCGTGACCGGCGTCAGCCAGGACACGAGCAGCGCCCTGTTCGAGCGGGTCGGCATCGACGTCACCCTGAACGCCCGCGCCGCCGCGATCGCCGAGGTGTTGCACCAGATTCAGGCGCCGCGCCTGCAGTACCGGGCCACGCTCGAGGCCGGGCGAGCGGAAGTCGTCGAAGTCGCCGTGCCGCCGGACTTCGAGACGAGCCGGCTGCGCGACATGGACATGCCGACCGGCGTCATCGTCGGCGCCGTCCTGCGGCAATACAACACGATCGTGCCCGGCGGCGACGATGAAGTGCGGGCCGGCGACCGCCTGCTGGTCGTTGCCACGCCCGAGGGCGCGGAGACCGTAGGTCCCGCCTTCGGTCTGACGCCGGACGCCTCGTAGCGCCGCCCGTGCGCGTCTCCCTGGTCCTCCGCACGACCCTGGCCCTGGTGGGCTGCTTCGGAGCCGTCCTGCTGGCGCCGTCGGCGGTCGAGGCGGCCTACGGACACAGCCGCAGTGCGATCGCCTTTCTCGGCGCGGCCCTGCTCGCCATTGTGCTGGGGCTGGGTTCCAGGCTCCTGCCGGGCCGGGGGCTCGAGATGCGGAGGATGGAAGGGCTCGCGACCGTGGCCGTGGCCTGGTTGTTGCTGGTCCTGATCGGCGCCATCCCCTACTCCGCGAACGGCTTCGCCCCGACCGACGCGCTGTTCGAGTCGATGTCGGGGCTGACCGGCACCGGCGCCACGATCCTCACCGACTTCGACGCGGTCAGCGAGGGCATCTTCCTGTGGCGCAGCCTGAGCGAGTGGGTGGGCAGCATGGGCATCATCGCCCTCTTCATCGCCGTGCTGCCCGCGCTCCGCATCGCCGGCCGCCAGATGTTCTTCGCCGAAGCGCCGGGGCCCACGGAGGAGCGCCTCACGCCCCGGATCCGCAACACGGCGCTCTACCTCTACTCGTTCTACGTCGGCCTGACCGCCCTGGAGATCGGCCTCCTCATCCGGTTCGGCATGCCGCCCTTCGACGCCGTCTGCAACTCCCTCTCCACCGTGTCGGCCGGCGGCTTCTCTCCCAACCCGAGCAGCATCGGCGGCTACGGCAGCAGCCTGATCGAGTGGACCGTCATGGCGTTCATGCTCCTGGCCGGAGCGAACTACGCCTTCCAGTTCCAGGTCGTTCGGGGCCGACCGCTCACGTTGTTGAGAAGCGAGGAGTTCCGGCTCTACGTCCTGATCGTGCTCTGCGCGACCCTGCTGCTGGCCTGCACGCTGAAGAGCGACGAAGTGCCACTGTGGGAATGGGTCGCCACGGACGCCCTGTCGGAGGAGACCCTGCGGCGCGCCGGCTTCCAGGCGCTCACGATCATCACGACGACCGGATTCGCGACCGAGGATTTCGCGCTCTGGGCCCAGGGCAGCCAGACGATCCTCCTGCTGCTCATGTTCTGCGGCGGCTGCGGCGGTTCAGCGGCCGGCGGCCCCAAACTCGTGCGGGTATGGCTGATCGCCAAGTCGACCCTGCTCGAACTGTTCCAGACCGTCTTTCCGCGGGCCGTGCGGCCCCTGCGCCTGGACGGCCGCAGAGTGCCCGACGACGTGATCCGCGCCGTCGTCTCGTTCCTGCTTCTATACCTCGTGCTGTTCGCCCTGAGCGTCGGGGTCGTGGGGCTGGCAGGCACGGACATGCCCACCGCGGTGACCGCCAGCATCGCCACCCTGGGCAACATCGGCCCGGGCCTCGGAGACGTCGGCCCGTTCGGCAGCTACGCCCACTTTCCCGATGCAATCAAGGTCTACCTGTCTCTCAACATGTGGATCGGCCGGCTCGAGATCATCACCGTCCTGATCTTCCTGCACCCCGCCGCCTGGCTGGGCATTCGCTGGCGGTAGCGCTGCTACAGTCCGCTTCCCATGGAACTCCTGGCGTCCGGCTACACGCTGATCGAGGGCCCTCGAGTCGACGCTGCTGACCGCCTCTACTTCAGCGACGTCCACAACGGCGGCGTCTACCGGCGCAGCCCTGACGGCGAGATCGAGACCGTCGTGCCGAAACGCCGGGGCGTTGGCGGCATCGCGCTCCACGCCGACGGCGGCATCGTCTGCTCCGGGCGCAACATCTGTCACGTCAAGGACGGCGTCACGCGCGTCCTCTTCGACCCGCCGGACACGCCCGGTTTCAACGACCTGTTCGTGGACTCGAAGGGCCGAATCATCTGCGGCACGATGCGCACGAACCCCTTCGGCGGGGCCACGGAGCGCACGCCCGGAGAGTGCTGGCGGATCGAAGCGGAAGGCGAAGCGGTCGAGCTCTACGGCGACGTGAACCTGACCAACGGCATCGGCTTCTCGCCCGACGGACGTACCCTGTACCATGCCGACACCGCCATGGGGCACGTGATTGCCCACGACGTGACGAACGATGGCCGTTGCGTGAACCGACGCGGCATCGCCGAACCGGACCGCGGCCGCCCCGACGGCCTCGCCGTCGACGAGGAGGGCTGCCTCTGGGTCGCCTGCTTCGCCGGTGGCTGCGTGACCCGCTTCGACCCAGCGGGGCGCATCCTCAGCCACCTGGAAGTTCCCGCCAGGAACATCACCAGCGTCTGCTTCGGCGGCAGCGACCGCCGCGACCTCTACGTCGTCACCGCCGGCGACCCGGACGACCCCGAGAGCAGCGGCTCGATCTTCCTGACGCGCGCAGCGGTTGCAGGGCTGCCGGTACCAATGGCGACGATCTGACGAGCTAGGAACCCAGGCGCTCGACCTCGTAGACGACCCGGCCGAACACGTCGCGGTGCCGCAGCACGATCCGTGGCCGCTCACCGACCCAGTCGACGTCGACGCTGAGGAACCCGCCGCCGACTCGGTGGAAGCGGTGATACTCGCCGTCCTCGCCGGGTGTGCCGCCGGCGTGGGCGTCGCTGGCCGGGCCGACGGAGAACTCGTTGAGCCCGGTCTCGGGGTGAACCGAGTGGTACTGCCAGTGGCGGTCGCCGACGATGACCAGGAAGCGGTCGTCCAGGTTCGCGCGGAACCACTCGCGGATCGCGTCGCCTTCGTGGCTGAAGGTCGCGTTGGCGTGATTGTCGGCCTTGTTGCTGCGATCCGGGCCGACGATCGGCGTGGGCGAAACGAGGACCTTCCAGTCCGCGTCGCTGGCGAGCAGGGACTCCCGCAGCCAGCGCCACTGCTCGGCGCCCCAGATCGTCTTGCCGGGACCGTCCGGCATGTCGTTGGGCGAACGGAAGTCGCGGCCTTCGACCAGCCAGAGCTGCAGCCCTTTGCCCCAGCGGATGGTCCGGTACGGGCGTTCCGGCGCCGGGTTCTGCTCCGCGAACACGGCCAGGCCTTCCTCGAAGGTCAACGGCGCGGAGATACCGGGTTCGATCCCGGGCCAGGAGTCGTTTCGCAGCAGGTCGTGGTCGTCCTTGAGCCAGTAGCCGGGGACCGAACGCAGGAAGGAGGCGATCGCCGGCAGGGTGAACATCCGTTGCCAGTGGTAGCGCGCGAGTTCGACCGATGTCGCGCGCGGCGACTCGTTGTCCAGGTAGACGTTGTCGCCGATCGACAGGTAGAAGTCGGGCCGCTCGGCCGCCATCGACGGATAGATCCTGAAACCGTCCGGACGGTCGCGACGGCCGTAGTACTGGCAGGTCATCGCGGTGAAGCGAATCGGCCGCCGCCGGTCGGGCGCCGGAGCGGTTCGGAAGCTCGCCGTTTCGAGGGCGCTCCTCGTGTCGCCCGCCGTCGGGCGCGCGTCGACGGTGACCAGGTAGGCGGTGTCCGGCGTCAGCTCGTCGAAGGCCACCTGACGAGTGAAGTCGCCGTCCGCATCGGTCCGCAGCCAGCCGGAGACACGCACCGGATTCGCACCGTCGTTGGTGCCGACCGGCTCGGCGTCACGGAGCGTGACCCGGACCTCACCGTCCGCGCCCGGAACGGCGCCCTCGAGCGACGAGACGTCCACCCCCGCCGCAACGGTGACGACCGGCCGGCCTGAGATCTCAGGGCCGCTCCGCCGCCGCGGCTCGGCCGTGGTCCGGGTCCAGACCACCGCAGAGGTCGCGGTTACCTCCCCCACCCGGACGCCGCTGGCGAGGAACACCGCATCCGCCGCGTCGCCGGCCGGCTGCGCCGCCGCCGCGCCGGCCAACAGGACGAGCGCGATGAGAGAGCGAATCAACCGCAGCCCAGCACTCCGCCGTCGACGGTGAAGGTCTGGCCCGTGGTCCACGAGCCCGCCCGCGACGCGAGGTAGACCGCGATGCCCGCGCAGTCGACCGGCTCGCCGAGGCGCCGCAGCGGCGTCCTTCCGGCGACCGCCTGCTCCCGCTGCGGGTCCTCCCACAGGGCGCGGGCGAAGTTCGTCTTGACCAGCCCGGGGCAGACGGCGTTGACGCGGATGTTGTCGGGACCGAACTCCGCCGCCAGGTTCCGCGCGAGCTGCATGTCCGCGGCCTTCGAGATCGCGTAGGCGCCGAGCATCGAGTTGCCGCGGAAGCCGCCGACCGAGGACACGATGACGATCGACCCGTCCTTGCGCTCCTGCATCTCGGGAATCACCATCTGGCAAAGCCAGTGGACGCTCTTGATGTTGACCTCCATCACCTTGTCGAACGCCGAGTCCGGAATGCCCAGGCTCGATCCGTAGTACGGATTGACCGCGGCGTTGACGACCAGATTGTCGATCTTCCCCCAGCGCTCCCGGGTCGCCGCGACCAGCCGTTCCAGCTGGTCCTTGTGGCCGACGTGGCAGGGGTGCGCCATCGCCTCGCCGCCGTTCTCGTTGATCGAGGCCGCGACCGCGTCGCAGGCATCCGCCTTGCGGCTCGAGATGACCACCTTCGAACCAAAGGCTGCCAGGGCTTCCGCCATCGCCTTGCCGATGCCCTTCGTCGATCCGGTGATGACGCTCACTCTGCCGGTGAGGTCGAAGAGATCCTTCATCGTGCGCTTCTCCTTGTACGAGGGTTGAGGGCCGCAGAGGGTACCAGCCTGCGGCCGCTGTTACAGTCCCCGCCGCGATGACCGACGCCCCGCACCCAGGCGGCCCGCCCGCGGACCCGATTCCCATGCGGGTCGGCATGACCGCTCCTGAAGCGTTCCCGGCCGCCGAAATGGCCGAGGCGGCCGGCCGCGCCATCCTCGACATCGGTAAGGACTTCGCCTTCTACCCCGGGGATCTCGGCCATGCCGGCCTGCGCGAGGTGCTCGCCCGGCGGGAAGCGGATCGCGAAGGCGCGGACTTCGACCCCGACGAGGTCGCGCTGACCAACGGCTCCATGCAGGCAGTGACCCTGGTGGGCAGGGTGTTGATGGAAGAGCCCGGCGACGTCGTGATCACGGAGGAGACGACCTACTCGGGCACGCTCGGCGCTTACCGAGGGCTCGGCTACCGCCTGGTCGGTGTGCCGGTAGACGGACAGGGCATGGACATCGACGCACTGCGCGGAACGCTGGCATGCCTTGCAGCGGACGGTCACAAACCGCGCTTCATCTACACGCTGCCGACCTACCACAACCCCACCGGCGCGGTGATGCCCCGCGAGCGGCGCCTCAAAATGATCGAGGCCGCTCGCGAGTTCGACGTCCTCCTGGTCGAGGACAACTGCTACGCCGACGTCCACTACGAAGACGCGCCGCGACCGCCGCAGAGCCTCTACACGCTGGCAAACGGCGAGGGCGTCGTGTACATCGGCTCGCTGTCCAAGATCCTCGGCGCCGGCGTCCGCATCGGCTACTTCCTCGCGAAGCCGCCGCTCCAGCAGCGCTTCCTGGACGAGCGTTTCGACGCCGGCCAGAGCACCCTGTCGTCCAGCATCGTCGCCGAACTGCTGCGCGGCCGCCTGCCCGCGCAGATCGCGCGCAACAACGCCGCCCTGCTGCCGAAGCGCGACGCGCTGCTCACGGCGCTCGGCGAGCAGCTCGGCGGCGTCTGCACCTGGCGCAAGCCGGCCGGCGCCATGTTCCTGTGGGTCGGCCTGCCCGAAGAAGTCGACCGCGAAGCGCTGTTCGCGGTGTGCGAGCAGCGCGGCCTCGACTACGGCTACGGCGCCGCCTACCACGCCGATGGCGAGGACGTACCGTTCCTGCGCCTCGCCTACGCCTGCCCCTCCGTTGACGGGATCCGCGAAGGGGTGGAGTTGCTGGCTGAGTGCCTGCGGGAAGTGGCGCCGGACGTTTTCGCTCAGTCCACGTAGCCCAACGCCCTGAGACGCCGGCGCACGTCCTCGTCGAGCTGGTCGTCCTCGATCTCTTCGGCGGAGACGATCTCACCGGCCAGGTTGCGCTCCGCCAGCAGGCCGAGCATCCGCTCGACGATGTCCGGCCGGTCGGCGGCCAGGTCCTCCAGCTCGCCCGGATCCGCATCCAGGTCGAAGAGCATCGGCGCCGTCCCCTGGGAGGGCGACTGCGGCAGCACCAGCTTGTAGGGGCCGCGGATCACGGAGGCGGCCCGGTGGCCGTCCACGTCGAGGTGGGTGTAGATGTCCAGCGGAGCGTCGCCGCGGCGGCGCGCCGCCAGCAAGTCGCGTCCGTCGGTGGGCGGCGCCTCGATACCCAGGTAGGCGAGCAGCGTCGGCAGGACGTCGACGTGCTGCGCCGGCTCTTCCACGCGCCGCGGCGGCACCCCGGGCAGGCGCATGACCAGCGGGACCCGCAGCACCTCCTCGTAGAGCGACAGGCCGTGCTCCCAGCGCCCGTGCTCCGCGAACTCCTCGCCGTGATCGGAGAGATAGATCACCGCCGTGTCCTCGACCAGGCCGCGCGCCTCCAGCTCGTCGAGCAACTCGCCGAAGGCGCGGTCGTTCTGGGCCACCTCGGCGTCGTACAGCCGCGAAAGCGCGTCGGCGGTCTCCGGCTCGGGCTCCACCTCGCCGCGGTTCAACCCGAGCAGGTAGCGAACGGTCCGGTAGTGCGCGGGCGCGCCGCCGGCCTCGAACATCTCCTCGAACTCCGGCGCGGGGTCGTAGGGTCCGTGGGGGTCGATCGCGTGGAGAAAAAGGAAGAACGGCGCCGCCCCGTCCTGCCGCTCATCGAGCCACAGCCGCACGCGGTCCAGCATCGTCTCGTCGCGCTCGCGGTCCTCGCTGCGGAAGCGGGTGAATCCCTGGGCGAAGCCGAAGGCGCGGCCGACGTTCGGGTTGCGAACCAGGCCCATGCCCTCGTAGCCGTGGACGGCCAGGATTTCGGCCAGGGTCGTCGCGTCCTCGGGCAGCACGGAACGGCGGCCGACGGTGCGATGCGCCGGCGGCAGCAGGCCGGTGAACAGGGAGGCCACCGCAGGCCGGGTCCAGGACGACTGTGCGTAGGCGTTCTCGAAGAGGACCGCGCCCGCGGCGAAGGCGTCCAGCCGCGGCGAGGTCGGCTTCCCGTAGCCGTAGACGCCGAGCCGGTCGGCGCGGACGGTGTCGACGACGTAGAGGACGATGTTCGGCCGCCGGACGGCCGCGTCGCCCGGCGCTTCGCCTCCGCAGCCGGCCAGCGCGACTGCCAGCGCGACTGCCGAAACGAGCCGCCCGATCGCGGGAAGGCCCGATAACTGGGACGCCGCGCGCGATCGCGGCCTCAACCGGCCGGCGAAGCGAGTCGCGGCTTCGGTTGCGTGGTCATCAGGCACGGCGACCGAACCGTAGCAGCGCCGCTCCTGTTACCCTCCGCCCGCCATGAACTCAACAACCGCGCTCGCTTCCCCGCTAGTGGCCGGGCTCGCGGTCGTGACCGGTCTCGTCGGGGTCCTCAAGGCCCGGTTCGGCCTGATCTCGCCCCTCGTCGGCTTCGCCCTGTTCTCGTTTCTGATGCCCCTGGGCCTCCTGCTCGGCCTGCTCCTCGGGTTGATCGGCCTGGTGCGGACCCGCCGCAACCAGCGCCGCGGCGGGGCGTCCCAGGCGTGGGCCGGAGCGCTCCTGTCCGTCGTGGTGCTCGGCTGGGTGCTCACGCTCGCCTACGGAACCGCGCAGGCGCCGACGATCCACGACATCACGACGAACATCGACGACCCACCGGCCTTCGAAGCCGCGGCCGCCGAGGACAGCCGCGGCGCCGGCTTCGCCTACCCGAGCGGCGGAGCTACCGTGCCCGATCAGCAGCGGCAGGCCTACCCCGAACTCGACACGCTCCACCTCGACATCTCCGGAGACGAAGCCCTGTGGCGGGTCCGCCACACGGCGGAGGATCTCGGCTGGACGCCGATCCTCGAAGACCCGGAGAACGGGCGCTTCGAGTTCTCGGACACGACGCCCTGGTTCCGTTTCGTCGACTTCGTCGCCGTCCGCGTCCGCGACGACGGCGCCGGCACGGCCATCGACGTGCGCTCCGTGTCCCAGGTCGGAGTCGGCGACCTGGGCGAGAACGCGGCCCGGATCCGCCGGTTCCTGGACGTGCTTGGCCACGGCCACTGAGCGGCTACGATACCGGCCCATTCCACCAACGATCCCCGAGCAACGCACCGGCGCGCCCGCGCCAGGAGACACCACCGATATGACCGCACTCACCGACATGGTCGACTACGAAGTCCGCGGCGAAGTCGCCCTGATCGTCATCGACAATCCCCCCGTCAACGCGCTCAGCCACGGCGTACGTGCCGGCATGGTCGAGGGACTCGCGAAGGCCGCGGCCGATGAGGACGTGGCGGCCGTCCTCCTGGTCTGCAAGGGCCGCACGTTCATCGCCGGCGCCGACATCACCGAGTTCGGCAAGCCGATGAAGGAACCCGGCCTCAACGAGGCGATCGAGGCGATGGAACAGGCGACCAAGCCCGTCGTGGCGGCGATTCACGGCACCGCTCTCGGCGGCGGCCTGGAGACCGCGATGGCCTGCCACTACCGGGTGGGAGTCGCGTCTGCCCGTTTCGGCCAGCCCGAGGTCAAGCTGGGGATCCTGCCGGGCGCGGGCGGCACCCAGCGGCTGCCCCGGCTGGTCGGCTACCCGAAGGCGCTCGAGATGTGCGTGATCGGCAACCCGATCGGCGCCGCGGAGGCGCTCGAGGGCGGCCTGATCGACGAGATCGTCGACGACGTGTTCGAGGGCGGCGTCGCCTTCGCCGAGAAGCTGATCGCCGAAGACCGGCCGCTCAAGAAGATCCGCGACCTGGACGAGAAGGTCAACGAGGCGCGCGCCAACCGCGAGGAGATCTTCGACGGCTTCCGCCGCAAGATCGCCCGCCGCACCCGCGGCTTCGAGGCGCCGGAGGCGAACGTCCGCGCGATCGAGGCCGGCCTCGACATGTCCTTCGACGAGGCGCTCGACAACGAGCGGAAACTGTTCGGCGAGCTCATGGCCGGCAAGCAGTCGATCGCCCAGCGCTACTACTTCTTCGCCGAGCGCGAGGCGGCCAAGGTGCCCGATGTTCCGCGCGACACGCCGATGCGGAAGATCGAGAAGGTCGGCATCCTCGGCTGCGGCACGATGGGCGGCGGCATTTCGATGAACTTCGCCAGCCGCGGCATCGGCGTGACGATCGTCGAGGCCGAACAGAGCCGGCTCGACCACGGCTTTGGCGTCATCCGCAAGAACTACGAGCGGACCGCCAGCCGCGGCCGGATGACGATGGAACAGGTCGACGACTGCATGGGCCTGCTCAACGGCGTAACGGACCGCGAGGCGCTCGCCGACTGCGACCTGGTGATCGAGGCCGTGTTCGAGAACATGGATCTCAAGAAGGAGATCTTCGCCAGCCTCGACCGCATCGTGAAGCCCGGCGCCATCCTCGCGACGAACACCTCGGCGCTCGACGTGAACGAGATCGCCGCCGCCACGGCGAGGCCCGAGGACGTGATCGGCATGCACTTCTTCTCGCCGGCCAACATCATGCGGCTGCTCGAGGTCGTGCGCGGCGAGAAGACGGCGAAGGACGTGATCCACACGTCGATGACGATCTCCAAGCAGATCGGCAAGGTGCCCGTGCTGGTCGGCGTCTGCCGCGGCTTCGTCGGCAACCGGATCCTGTTCCAGCGTCAGCAGCAGGCGCAGCAGATCATCCTGGAGGGCGCGAAGTACTACGACGTGGACCGCGTCCTCTACGACTTCGGCTTCCCGATGGGCCCCTTCGCGATGAGCGACCTCGCCGGCCTCGACATCGGCTGGAACGAGAAGACGTCGGCCTCCCGCGACATCCGCGAGATCCTCTGCGAATCCGGCCGGCGCGGCCAGAAGAACGGCCGCGGCTACTACGTCTACGACGCGGAGACGCGTGCTTCCGCGCCCGACCCGGAAGTCGAGAAGATCATCAGCGACTTCGGCTCAGCCCAGGGCATCGAGCAGCGCGAAGTCGGCGCGGAGGAGATCCTCGAACGCTGCCTCTACCCGATGGTCAACGAAGGGGCGAAGATCCTGGAGGAAGGGATCGCCATCCGGCCGTCGGACGTCGACGTGATCTGGGTCAACGGCTACGGCTGGCCGGTCTACCGGGGCGGCCCGATGCACTGGGGCGACAGCGTGGGCCTCGGCAAGATAGCGGCCCGGATGCGGGAGTTCGCGGACGAAAGCGGCAGCCCGTTCTGGCAACCGTCGGCGCTGCTCGCTGAGCTGGCCGATGCCGGCAGGAGCTTCAGCGACTGGAGAGCCGGCTGACGGAGACGCGCATCGAGATCGGGCTGACGCCCTGGGTCGACTACCTGGGCGACGAGGCGGGGTCGATCGCCGATCAGGCGGAGTTCGCCGACCGGCTCGGCTTTCACTCGCTGTTCCTGCCGGAAAGCCACTTCACCGGTGCGGCCTCCTGCCCGTCGCCCATCGTCGTTCTGGCCGCTGCCGCCGCGCGAACGAAGCAGTTACGCCTCGGCACGACCTCCTATCTGCTGCCGGTCCGCAACGCCTTCCAGGCGGCGGAAGAGGTCGCCGTCCTCGACCGCCTCTCGAACGGCCGCGTCATCCTCGGCCTCGGCCGCGGTTTCCGGCCCGCCCTGTTCGCGGCCTTCGGCGTCGACCCCCGCACGAAGCGCCAGCGCTTCCTCGAATCGCTCGACCTGATGAAGCGGGCCTGGGCCAGCGAGGCGATCGAGGTCGGCGAACCCGGCACGCGTCAAGCCGTGCGGATCGCGCCGCTGCCGGTGCAGCAGCCGCACCCGGAACTGTGGGTCGCAGCCTTCGGCCCCCTGGCGCTCAAGCAGGCCGGTGAACTGGGCCTGCCCTACCTGTCGTCTCCCCTCGAGACGATCGGGCGACTCACCAGGAACCACGAGCTCCACCGCGAGGCCCTGCCGCAGGGGGCACCGCGACCGATCGTCCCGGTCATGCGCACCGTGTTCATCTCGGAAGACCGGGCCACCTGCGATCGCGTCCGCTCCGCCCTGACCGCGCAGGCGCTCAGGATGGCGCGCGCCGGCGCCCGCCTGGTGCAGGAAGAGGAACTGGCGGACATCGAGAATTGGGCGGTCGTCGGCGGCCTCGACCAGGTACGCGCCGGCCTCGACCACTACCGTGAGCGCATCGGCATGACCCACGTCATCGCCCGCTGCGGCGTTCCCGACGCGGCGCCGCGGGAGATCGACGAGTCGATCCGGGCGCTCGCGGAGCTTGCGGGAACGTCAGGCCGATGAAGACGCGCAGGAATCCGGGAACGCCGCGGCGTCGGTCAGGGCCGGCGCCGGACGGCCGGGCTCCTTCGTGTACTTCTTGACATGGACCACGCTGCCGTCCGCCGGCAACGTCGTGTCCCGCACGGTGATCGTGTAGCCGACGTCCGTCGCCGCGGCCGCGTATACCCAGTTGTGCTGGTTGACGCCGCAGGCGTCCAGCACCTTCAGCAGCATCTCCCAGTTCGACGGGTCGAAGAAGTAGAACAGGCCGGATTCCCTCGTTCCGATGGGCCGGCTGCCGCCCCTGACCACCTTCGCCGGCTGCGGCGTGGCGTCAGCGTTCACAAGAACCTGGACAGTCACTTCGTAGCGGCCTTCCTGCAGGCACATGACCGAAGCGCTTTCCACGCAGCCGCCGTGCTCGCTGGCGGCCGGGACCGCTTCGGGCACGACCGCGTCGTCCGCCGCGTCGACCTCGTCGGCGAAAGCGGCGCCGCCGTGCAGTCCCAGCAGCAACAGGCCGGCGACGCCGGCGACGACGGCGACAAGCGGGCCGTCGTTCCGGATGAGCCTCAGCGAATCTCCGATTGACTTCGACATTCTGACGTTACTCCTTGTGGCGCAGCCGGACTGCGGAGACGATTGTGTGGGCGCCGCCCATCCTAGCGCAAGTGCGACCGCGGGTGGCAAGCCGCGTCGCAGTCGCCGCGAAATCAACCGACGAGCCAGGACCTCCAGGGCCGGCATCGGGCCCGGCGTCGCGCGGGCAGATCGACTTGATGGAAGCGACGACCATGGAGATAGCATGGCCGTCCTTCCCGTGACCGTCAAGCAGATTCTCGCCGATCAGAGGAGAACGTCATGATCCACCGCCGACTTCGAGCCGCCGCTGCCTCTGCGGCCGTCACGGCACTGTCCTTCGCCGCTCTCGTCACGCCGGCAGCGGTAACGCACGCGGCCGACAACCGCGGCGCCACGGTCGAGGTCGACACCGGAACGCTCCGCGGCGAGCTTCTCGACGCGGCCGGCGGCCTGACGGTCTACCGCGGCGTTCCGTTCGCCGCGCCGCCGGTGGACGACCTACGCTGGAAGGCGCCGCGGCCTCCGGCCAACTGGGAGGGCGTACGCGACGCCACGGCGTTCGGCCCGATCTGCCCGCAGAGTCCCGTCCTGGCGATGATGACCGGCGCGACCCTTCCCGACACCTCCGAGGACTGCCTGTTCCTGAACGTATGGACGGCAGCCGGGGGCGGCGACGAGCCGCGGCCGGTCATGGTCTGGATCCACGGCGGGGGCTTGAGCCTCGGTTGGAGCAACGAGGCGACCTACGACGGATCCGCCTTCGCCAGGAGGGGCGTCGTTCTCGTCTCGATCAACTACCGCCTCGGACCGCTCGGCTACCTCGCCCACCCCGCGCTGTCGAAGGAGTCCGGCGGCGAATCCGGGAACTACGGCTTCCTCGATCAACTCGCGGCGCTCAGGTGGGTCAACCGGAACATCGCCCGGTTCGGCGGCGACCCGGACAACGTGACCATCTTCGGCGAGTCCGCCGGCGGCACGAGCGTCCACGCCCTGGCGGCGAGCCCGCTGAGCGACGGACTCATCCACCGCGCCATCGCCCAGAGTCCCTGGATCACCGACACGAACATCCGGCCGCTACGGGATGTCGGAGAAGGGCCGGCCAGCGCGGAGGACGTGGGGGCCTCCTGGGCCCAGGCGATGCTCGGCGACGGCGCGAAGCAGACAGCCGCGGCCCTGCGCGCGCTGGACGCGGACACGATCATCGCCAGAACTCCCCAGGGCGTGCAGCCCGGCGCGTTCGAACCGCACATCACCTGGGGCACGGCCTTCATGCCGGAGTCGAGCGAGGATCGCTACTCGGCCGGCGAGCACCACGACATCCCGATGATCGTCGGCACGAACCGCAACGAGGGAACGATGTTCATGAGCTTCCAGCCGGTCGCGGATCGGGGGGAGTTCCTCCAGACGATCGAGGCGACGTATGGCGACCAGGCCGGGGAGGTGGCGAAGCTCTACCCGTCCTCCAATGCCGACGAGCTCAAGGCGCAGCAGGACCGCTTCATCACCGACACCTGGTTCCTGCGCGGCACCCGCCGGATGCTGCTCGGCATGGACAGGGTGTCCTCCCCCGCCTTCCAGTACTTCTTCACCCGCGTGAACCCGGAGAACCCCGCCTGGGGGGCGCACCATGCAGCCGAGCTGGGCTACGTCTTCAATACGCTCCAGGGCGAGAACTACGACGGCACGGACGATCGCCTCGCCGCCCTGATAATCGACTACTGGGTGCAGTTCGCCCGTACCGGCGACCCGAACGGAGGCGGCCGGCCCGTCTGGCCGGTGTTCGACGGAAAGAAGCAGGCGTATCTCGAACTCGGTGACGAAGTGAAGACGGGCGCGGAGCTGGAACGGAAGATCAACGACCGGCTGGAAGCGATTCGCGGACAGTAGGCAAGGCCGGAAGAAGCTGGCTGGAACCACCATGAAACCCGAAGGCCAGCGCGGATGACGAAGCGCCCGTTCATCGGCTGGTGGATGGTCGGGGCCGGCTCGCTCTGCTACGGCTTCGGCATCTCGCCGATGTACTACTCGTGGGGCCTCTTCCTGCCCGAGATGCAGCTCGACCTGGGCCTGAACGACACTCAGTCCGGACTCGTCTTCAGCGTCTTCAGCTACATCTACCACCTGCTGGGGCCGGGGGTCGGGATCGCGATGGGCCGCTGGGGCATCCGCTCGGTCATGGTGCCCGGCTCCGCGATCGCGGTCGTCGCCTTCTGGCTGATGAGCCGCGCCGACTCCTTCGCCGACTGTCTGTTCGCCTATGGCGTCCTGGGTGGCATAGCGATCGGCCTCGCGACCATTCTGCCCGCTCAGACCCTGGCTTCGAACTGGTTCGTCCGATCCCGTTCGAGGGCCATCGCTCTCGTGCTTGGCGGTGGCGCCATCGTTGGTTTCGGCGTCAACACGTACTTCGCACCGGCCATCCTCCGAGTAGCCGACTGGCGCACCGGCTGGCTGATCATTGCCGGTATCTCTGCTGCTGTCGGCGTGATCGCCGCTCTATTCGTCCGCGGTGCACCGGAGAGGGTCGGGCAGAAGCCGGACGGGGGTCCGGCCGGCGGTGACCCGGGAATCGAACAGCAGCACGGCCCAACCGGCAAGGGTGAATGGACCGCGCCGCTCGCACTTCGCACTTCCCAGTTCTACCTCCTGGTGGGCCTGTCGATCGCATACGGCGTTCCGTGGGGCATCATCAGCGTCTTCGGCCGCGTCCACCTGGAATCGCTCGGCTTCACCGTCGCTATCGCCGGGTCGATTCTCGGCATCCGTGTACTGGTCAGCCTCTTCGGCAGGTTCAGCGCCTTCCTCGGCGACTTCATGCCGCCACAAACGCTGCTGGGCATCGTGCTCCTCATCGAAGGACTCGGCTGCGCCGGACTGGTCTTCGCCGAGACGACCCTGTTGGCTTACCTTTCCGTGATCCTCGTCGGCCTTGGCTTCGGTGCCGCCTACGTCTGCATCCCCGTCACCTACTCTGCGTTCTACGGTCGCCGCGCATTCGGCACGACCGTCGGCACTCGGTTCGCCATCACCGGCGTCATCGCCCCCGCTGCCCCCACACTGGCCGGCATCCTCTCCGACTGGTCGGGCTCCCACGTCCTGACCTTCTCGATCATGGCGGCCACCTGCGTCCTGGGGGCAGTGGTCGCCTTCGGCCTGCGCGCGCCGGTTCTGGGAGCCAGACCGATCAGGACGCCGGCCACGGGATAGGCATGCGCAAACTGGAGCCCGTGATTGCCGACCAGGCCGACGTCGGCTGGAAAGACTGGGACGATCCGGCCAATCTCGCCCCAGGCGCCATTCGCTGGAAGCTGCTGATCAGCCGTGAGCGCAGTCCGAGCGGTGGGCTCGTCACCGGTGTGGCCCGGATCGAACCGGGCGCCAAGCTCTCGCGACACCACCACGAGCCGGAGGAGACCTACTACGTGCTCAGCGGCAGCGGTCTCATCGAGATCGAGGAAACACGGCAGGAGATTGGCCCGGGAACGGCCGTCTACATTCCTCCCAACGCCACGCACGCCCTTCGTTGCACCGGTCCCGAACCGCTGGTCTTCATCTTCACCTTCCCACGCGACCGATTCGAGGACATCGACTACCACCTGGACGGGTAGCGCCCGCGCTCCGCGGCGGTGCGACGAGCCCTTCTTAGCCGGAGGCGGTGACGGTCGTCCGCCAGCGGTGCTCGCCCCAGAACAGCTCGAGGGCGCCCGGCGCGTCGCCTTCGGGCGGCTCGATGTCGATCGTCAGGCTCGACTTCGCGCCATCCACGATCGAGTGCTCGAGCGGGGTCTCGCCCAGGTCCTTCGCCGGATCGTGCATCGTCCCCCAGATATCGGGTTCGTGGTTCACGATCAGCGTCGATTGGCCATCGTCGTCCAGACGTAGCCACAGGCTGTACAGGCCCGCGAAACCGGGTGAGCAGCAGGAGGGCGGCGACCTGAGTCAGCCGGCGCCCGCGCAAACCAGGCACGGCCCTGTTCCTACTCCCCGCCGGCGCCCTGGACGGTGGCGAGGCCGAACTCGAGCTTCACCGGATCAATCGGCTCCACAGACGACCAGGCGAGAAAGCCGAGCATAGTTCGGCACGTCCAGCAGGAGCTCGCTCGTGCCGTCCGGATAGAACGCGTCGTAGCGCACGGCGACCGCCCGTAGATGAGCGTGCGGCCAGAGCGCCAGGATGTCCGTCTCGACCGGGTAGACCCGCGCCGCGCCAACCTTCCAGCGCTCGTGACCGGGCAGAATCTCGAAGGTCAGGTTGCCGATCGAGTCGAACTTGACCTCGCGCAGTTCGCTCTCCGGCGCATCGGCGAAGAAGAAGCCGATCTCGGAGCGGTCAGACTTGCCGAGAGCGGTCTCCGCGCCGGGAGGTCGGATGCTCGCGCACATAACGGCGCCGATCAGCGCGCCGTCACGATGGCCGCCACGGTCCTCGAGTCTGAACGGGATCTGACGATTCCGGGAACCCGGCCCCGACCCGTTGTCCTCGAGCGAGGTGGGCCCTACAGTCCGCGGTCCGTCCTGACGGTCGCTCACCGCCTCCCGGCCCCACCAGGCAGCCGCGGTCCCGTGGACGGTGCCCCACCCTACCGGCGCCTCCCGCAATGACCCGACCTTCGAAACGAGCCGACAGCGCCTCCGGCTACCGCGACGGACGCCGGGGCGCCGCCCCGGTTCTCCTCGCGGTGCTCCTCCTGAGCGCGGCGGGTGTCGCCGGGGCGCAGGAGTCCGCCTCCTGCACCGCCACGTCCGCCGCCGTCACGGAGACGAATCCCAAGGACGACGCGGCGGCCGAGGCGCTGGCCATGGACTGCGCCTTCCTGCTGGACATCAAGGGCACGCTGGAGGGCAACTCGCCAACCAAGCCGCTCAACTGGGCGGCGAACCTCGACATGGCCGATTGGAACGGCATCTCGTTGACGTCCCGCGGCAACCGCGTCGGCGGCATCCTGCTCCCGTCCTGGGGACTGGACGGCGCAATGCCGACGAGCTTCGCCGCCCTAGGCGGGCTGACTTCGCTTCGGATCACGAGCAGCGGACTGGCCGGCGACGTCCCGGCTCTGCCCGCCAGCCTGCAACACCTCGACGTCAGCGAGAACGCGTTGGCCGGGACCATCCCCGACCTGAGCGCCCTGACCAGCCTCCGGCAAGTCAACCTCAGCGCCAACGAACTGACCGGCGGCATCCCGGCCCTTCCCCCCAGCCTCGCCGCCCTGCGGCTGATCGACAACGATCTGTCCGGCGAGATCGGGGACTTGAGCCCCGTGACCAGCCTGCTGCACCTTCACCTGGACTACAACGGGTTCACCGGCGACATCCCGGACGCAACCGAGCTGCCCGAAAGGCTTCAGCAGCTCCAGATCAGTCGGAACAGGCTGAACGGGAACTCCTTTCCCGATCTGAGCGCGCTGACCAGCCTGGTCCACATCTGGCTAGGCGGCAACGAACTGAGCGGAACGCTGCCCGACGCCAGTTCGCTGCCGGCCGGCATCGAGCGCCTTCTGATCTACGACAACCGACTGACGGGGACCATCCCCGATCTGAGCCCGCTGATGTCGCTCGCCGACCTCTATCTGTGGGAAAACGAACTGAGCGGTCCGATTCCGCCCGCGAGCGCGCTCCCTCCGAACGTCCGGCGGCTCGCGCTCGGCGGCAACCATCTCGACCACGCAATCCCCGACCTGAGCGGACTGACCGCCCTCGAGTGGTTCTACGCGTCCGGGAACGCCTTGACCGGCAACGTCCCGACCGCCACCGAGCTGCCAGCGGGCCTCGAGCGCCTCATCCTCGGCGGCAACGAACTGACGGGCGGGATTCCGGATCTCGGCATGCTCACCTCGCTCAAGCACCTTCATCTGCACCTCAACGACCTGACCGGTTCGATCCCGACCACCCTGCCCACCAGTCTCCAGACCCTGCACCTTGCCGGCAACGACCTCGCCAACGCGATTCCCTCACAGCTTGGCGGTCTGACCGCTCTGACGCAGCTCTCGCTCTGCGGCGCCAGACTGACGGGAACGCTGCCGCCGGCCCTGGAGACCAGGCGCGGTCTGGGAACGCTCGCTGTTTCCTCCTGCGCCGCAATCGCGGACGCTTCGGCGACGGAGGGCGCGGCCGTCGAGTTCACCGTCACGCACGACACCTTCCCCGTGCCGGGCGGCGCCGGGGCGGCGGACCTCACCCTCTCGTACGAAACGGCTGACGGCACGGCGACGAGCGGGGACTACACCGGGACAGCCGAAGGCGCGGCGGGAACCGTGACGATCCGCGGCAACACGAACACGGAGACAACGACCAGTACGGCGACGATATCCATCGCCACGACGGAGGACGCTGCCATCGAGAGCGACGAAGAGTTCACCGTCACCGTGGCTCTCCCGAAGGGGACGGAAAGCGTGTTCCTCACACGGGCCGAGGCGACCGGCACGATCGAGGACGACGCGCGCGCGGACGCGACGGTCGACCTCGGCCTCCCGTCGGCCGCCGCGGTGACGGAGGGCGGCACGCTGACGATCAGCGCGACGGTGAGTCAGGCGCCGTCGGGAACGAGCCTGAGCATCCCCCTCCAGCGGGTGACGGGAGCTGTCTCGACCGCGACCGCCGCGGACTACTCGCTGGCCGCGGCGATCACGATCGCCGACGGGATGACGACCGGCACGGCCACCCTGACCGCGGCAGACGACACCGCGGACGAGCCGGTCGAGACTCTCCGTCTCGAGCTCGGGACGCTGCCCGCAGCCCACGCGCGCGGTCCGACGCCTAATGTGGATATCGCGATAAGCGACAACGACCCGACGACCGTGACGCTGACCACGCCGGACGCCGCCGCCCGGGAGGGCGACGCGTCGGACACCGCCACGATCCGGCTGACGCTCGGCCGCGGCCTCGTCTTCGGCGAGAGTCTGGCGATTCCGCTCCAGTTCCACGGCGGCGACGCAGGCACGGACTTCACATTGGCCCAGGCCGGCTCGCGAACAGGCGTCGCGTTCGATGCGACGAACAGCACGGCGACCTTCACCGGTCCGAGCGCCACAACAGCGGATCTCGTACTGACTCCGGCATCCGACCCCGATGCCGAGGACCTTGCGCTGACCGTGTCCATGCCGGCGACTTCGACCGGCGCCGCGCCGAAGCTCACCGCGAGGAACCTCGACGGCGGCGCCGCGGGCAGTCTTTCGGGACACGGCCTGATCACGATCACCGACGACGAAACGAAGAGGCTCCTCCTCTCCGTGACGAGATTGATGACCGTGGTCGAGGAGAGCAACGCGAGCTACACGGTGAAGCTTGCTTCCCGGCCGACCAGCGACGTCACGGTAACCGCTGACGGCCACGGGCGCACCGCCCTGATGCTCGACAAGGCGACCCTGATCTTCTCGGCATCCACCTGGAATGCGGCGCAGACCGTCACCGTTACGGCCACTCCCGACCCGGACACCGCGAACGAAACCGTCACACTGACGCACGCCGCCAGCGGCGGCGGCTACAACGGCGTTTCGGAGACCGTGACGATCGTCGTGACGGACAACGACGAGACGGAGCCTCCGCCGACGCCGGCCCTCGAACCACCACCACCGGCGCCCGAACCACCACCACCAGCGCCCGAACCGCCGACGCCGGCGCCGGAACCACCAACGCCAAAGCCCGAACCGCCACCACCGACGCCGGAACCGCCAGAGGCGAGCTTCGGCGTTGCCGGCGCCGCGTGTGCGGACGACCTCTGCGAGGCCTTTGCCGGCGCGCCCGTGACCTTCGAGGACACAAGCACCGGCGACGTCACGGAACGTGTCTGGGAAACCGGCGACAACGGCGCCTTCGACGGCTCGACCCTGGTCCACGTCTGGGCGGAACCCGGCTTCTACCGGCTGACGTTGACGGTCGGCGGCCCCGGCGGATCGGACGATACTCACGCCGACTTCCTGGTCCGGCCGGGCGATCCCGCCGGAACCTGCGATCCCGACGACTTCACCCTCTGCCTGCGGGACGAGCGCTACCGGGTCGAGGTGGACTGGTGGACGGCGGCTGGCGAGAACGGACGGGGCGCCGTCGTCCGCGAGGGCACGAACGACTCCGGCATCTTCCGGTTCTTCGACGACGCGAACTGGGAGGTTCTCGTGAAGGTCCTGGACGCCTGCGATGTGGATCGCCGCCACTGGGTGTTCGCGGCCGCCACCACGGACGTGGGCTACGAGATCGCCGTGACGGACACGGCGGGCGCGGATCGTCCGTGGGTGCATCGGAACGCACCCGGCACGCCGGCGGCGGCCACTACCGATACGAGCGCCTTTCCGAACGCCTGCGAGCATTGAAGAGGCGGCGCGGCCGCCAACGCGCTCGCCGCGCGGGCCCGAGTTCCGATAGGGTCGGCGAGTCGCCTGTGGTGGTGGCTGCCCCTTGGACAGGAGTCGGGGAGATGACAACCCGGATGTAGCGGCAGTCAGTCTGATGGTTCGTCGGGCAACCCGACTGTTGCCCACGGCCCTTGCGGCCCTGTTCCTCTTCGGCGCGGGTCAGGGCCTTCACGCCCAGACGACCTGCACGACAACCGACACGGCGGTCGCGGCCATAGGCGCGAGCGACCCCGCCGCGCTGGCCGGCGACTGCACGATCCTGCTCGGCGCGAAGGCGGGCTGGGGAGGCAGCTCGACCACGCTGAACTGGGCAAGCACCCTGAGCATGTCCTCGTGGGACGGAGTCGCCATGAGGGACAGCCGCGTCGTCCGTCTCGATTTTCGCTTCAAGAGTCTCTCCGGGAGCATCCCCGATCTGAGCGGCCTCGCCAACCTCGAGCGTCTGGATCTGAGCTGGAACGGCCTGACCGGGAACATCCCGGCCACACTGGGTTCCCTCACCAACCTCACGGCTCTCGTTCTGCACGGCAACCAGTTGACCGGAAGCATCCCCGACCTGAGCGGACTCGCCAACCTCGAGAGCCTGGACCTGGGCTCGAACAGCCTGACCGGGAACATCCCGGCCACTCTGGGTTCCCTCACCAAGCTCAAGTGGCTCTCTCTGACCACCAACCAGTTGAGCGGGAGCGTCCCCGCCCTTGGCGCCCTCGTCAACCTCGAGGACCTCATTCTCTCCAAGAACCAGTTCTCCGGGAATATCCCCGACCTCAGCAGTCTCGCCAGTCTCGAGCAGCTCGATCTCGCCGGCAACCGGCTGACGGGGTCGATCCCCGCCACGCTCGGTTCACTGGCCAACCTGGAGCAACTGTCTCTCTGGAACAACCAACTGTCCGGGAGCATCCCCGACCTGAGCGGCCTCTCCAACCTGGTCAGCCTCCATCTCCACCAAAACCGTCTGACCGGGAGCATCCCGGCTTCGTTGGGGTCCCTCGCCGAACTCCTGTACCTCCAACTCAACCAGAACCAGTTGACGGCGAGCATCCCCAAAGAGCTGGGCTCTCTCGCCAAGCTCCGGCAGCTCTTCCTCTACGAGAACAGGCTGACGGGCAACATCCCCACGGAACTGGGCTCTCTCGTCAACGTGACCAACCTCCAGTTACACAAGAACCAACTGACGGGGTCGATCCCCGATCTGAGCGGCCTCACGAGCCTTTGGCTGCTCTCGCTCGAGGACAACCGACTGACGGGGCGGATCCCCGACCTCGACGACCTCGCAAGCCTCGCGTATCTCTCGCTCGAAGACAACCGACTGACGGGAACGATCCCCGCGCTTCCCGCCAGCGTCCAGTCCTTTAGCCTTCAACGCAACCAGGTCTCCGGGAGCATCCCCGACCTGAGCGACCTCACGAGCCTCGGCACGCTCTTTCTCCACCAGAACCAGTTGACGGGGACGCTCCCCGCAACGCTGGGCGACCTGACCAGCCTCGGGCGACTTCATCTCGCAGGGAACAATCTGACCGGAGGCATCCCCGAGGAACTGGGCAAACTGACAGCCCTTTGGGATCTCTCCCTGTGCGGTAACGACCTCGACGCCGCGGCGACCCTGCCGGCGGCGCTGGAAACCCGTCGGACGGCGTCCCCGTCGCAACTGACCGTCTGGCCATGCGCCTGGATCGAGGACGCGGAGGCCGTGGAGGGGCAGCCCATTACGTTCACCGTGACGTACTCGACCCAACCCGTGCGAGGAACGGCCGGCGCCGCCGATCAGAGACTGACCTACTCGACGGTCGACGGCACCGCCAAGAGCCCCGGCGACTACACCCGAACCTGGGGCCTCCTGACGATTCCCGGCAACACGGACGATTCGACCCACTACAGCACGGCGACGATCAACGTCCCGACCGTTTCCGACGCTGTCGCCGAAGGCGAGGAGACCTTCACCGTGCAGATCGGCGGTGGCGGGGGGTTCCTGACCCCTGGCACCGCGACGGGCACCATCACTGAGCCGATCCTCGATCCGACCATCGATCTCTCCGTCAACAACAGCGGCGCGGTGACCGAAGGCGGCACCCTGACGATCCAGGCGACGCTGAGCCGGGCGCCGTCCGGCTCGAGTCTCGGCGTTCCGCTACAGCGCGTCGCGGCGAGTTCCACGGCGGTCGCCGCCGACTACACGCTGTCCGGCTCGCCCGCCGGCACGATCACCGTGGCTGACGGAGCGACCACCGGCACGCTCACCCTGACGGTGGCGAGCGATTCCATCGACGAAATCGAAGAGACGCTCCGTCTGGCCCTCGGCGCGGTAGCCGGCTACGACCACGGCTCGACCTCTCACGTGGACGTCACGATCACGGACAACACGGCAACGTCCGTCGCGCTGTCCATACCCGACGCCGCCGCCAGCGAAGGCAACGCGGCGGACAGGGCCTCCATCCGCCTGACCCTCGGCCGCGGTCTGGTGGACGGCGAGGTCCTGGCCGTACCGTTGCAGTTCACGGGCGGCACGGCTGGCACGGACTTCACGCTGGCGCTCTCCGCCGCGGCCGCCGGCGTCGCTTTCAACTCCGCCAACAGCACGGTGACCTTCACCGGCCCGCAGACGGGCGCCACCGCCACCGCGGCGGACATCGTCCTGACTCCGGCCGACGACGACGACGCGGACGACCGCACGGTCACCGTGTCCATCCCCGCGACCTCCACCGGCGCCGGGACGATCCTCACCGCCACCAATCTCGACGGCGGCGCCACGGGCAGCCGCACCGGCAACGGCCAGATCGCGATTGCCGACGACGACAGGAAGGCGCTCGTTCTCCTCCCGACGACGTCGGTAACCGTGGTCGAGGAAGCCACGGAGACCTACACTGTGAACCTCGCCACGCGGCCCAGGGGCGACGTGACCGTCGCCATCACCGGCTATGGACAGACGGACTTGACGCTCGACAAGGCGAGCCTGACCTTCCGGGCCACGACCTGGAACGTGCCGCAGACCGTCACCGTGACCGCCAACCCGGACACGAACACGGCGAACGAGTCCATCCCGCTGACGCATACCGCCAGTGGCGGCGGCTACGCCTCCATCGCCGGCACGCTGACGGTCAACGTGACGGACAACGACACGGCCGGCCTTGTCATCTCGACCATGGTCCCGGTGGACGAAGGAGGCAGTGCAACCTACACGGTCAAGCTCGCCACCGAACCGAGCGCCACCGTCACGGTTGTCGTCTCCGGCTTCGAGAACTCCGACCTGACCCTCGACGAGACGGCCCTCACCTTCACGACCGCCAACTGGAACGAAGAGCAGACGGTGACGGTCACCGCCGACGAGGACACCGATCTCGCGGACGATACGGTCGACCTCGACCACGTGGCCGATGGCGGGGACTACGCGGGCGTGACGCGATCCATCGCCGTCAACATCAAGGACGACGACGAACCGGTCGCCGCCTTCGAACTGGCGGGCGCGAGCATCGGCGAGGCGGACGGCAGCCGAAACGTCATGGTCCGCCTGGACCCGACGCCGATCAAGTCCACCATGCTGAGCTACACTCTGTCCGGCGCACCAGTCCCCGGCGACGACTACACGATCAGCGGCGCCAACGGCAACTCGGGGACGGCATCGGTTCCAGCGGGCGCGACCAGCGTCACCATCACCGTAGAGGTCATGGACGACGCGGCGGTCGAAGACGCCGAGACCATCGTCCTGACCCTGGCCGACGGGCCGGGTTACGCGCCGGGCACTCCGCGAGTCCATCGCCTGATCATCATGGACAACGACGAGGCGGAACCGCCGCCACCACCACCGCCGCCACCCGAGCCACCGCCGCCGACCGTGGAGCCGCCACCTCCAACGCCAACCCCGCCGTCCGGGCCGGTCGAACCGGCCGGACCGCTCGTGGCGAGCTTCGCCATCTCCGGCGCCGAGTGCACGGAAGACCTCTGCACGACCTTCACCGATGGCCCGGTCACCTTCACGGACACGAGCACCGGCGCCGTGGCCGACCGCGAGTGGGACACCGGCGACGGAGAGACGTCACGCAGGCCGATCCTCAACCACTCCTGGGCCGAGCCCGGCTTCTACAGGGTGGCGCTCACCGTCCGCGGCAACGGCGAGGAAGACCGGGCTGAAGCCGACTTCCTGGTCCGGCCCAGCCAGCCGGACGGAACCTGCACTCCCGACCCCTGGACGCTCTGTCTCCTGAACGAGCGCTACCGGGTGCAGGTCGACTGGCGGACACGGAGGGGCGAGACCGGTCGAGGCTTCGCCCTGTACCAGGGGACCAACGACTCGGGTATCTTCTGGTTCTTTGACCGGGACAATTGGGAGGTGCTCGTCAAGGTGCTGGACGGCTGCGCCGTCGACGGCCGCCACTGGGTATTCTCGGCGGCAACGACCGACGTCCGCTACGAGATGACGGTGACCGACACGCTTGGCGCGAGCCCCCCGAAGGTCTACGTCAACGAACTCGACAGGCCCGCCGTCGCCCTCACCGATACGTCGGCTTTCCCCAACGGCTGCGCTCCCTGAACGGGTCCTGAACCCGGCGGCGACAGCGTAGTCCCATGCGTGAGGCGCCCTGTATACTGCCGTCTCTCGCCGGAGTCCCACTTCTCCCCTCGATGCCCACCTGGATCATGCGCAAGTGTCTGACTCTGCTTGCTCTGGCGACGTTCGTCGGCGCGTGGCCGGCGTCATCGCAAGATGAAGACGGCGCCGCGGCACCGGCGACCTTCGGCCAGGCGGTGCGCGACGGGGACGTCTCGGTCGGGCTCCGCTACCGCGTCGAGCAGTCGGACGACGACGCCTTCGACGACACGGCGCTCGCCTCGACGTTGCGCACCACGCTGAAGCTGCAGACGAAGGCCTTCCGCGGCTTCTCCTTCCTGCTCGAGGTGGAGGACGTGACGCCGGTCGGCAGCGACAGTACCTACCGCAATCTGGGCTACGGCGGCCTCGACAACGGCGTTCGCGACCGTCCGGTCATCGCCGACCCGGCGCTCACGGCGATCAACCAGGCGGCCGCGAAGCTGGAGCGCGGGCCGGTGGCGTTCACGCTCGGCCGGACGGAGCTCCTGATCGGCGACCAGCGTTTCGTCGGCGCGGTCGGCTGGCGTCAGCATCACCAGGCTTTCGACGCGGCCGCCCTCGACGCGAAGCTCGCAGCCGACTGGACCCTCCGCTACGCCTTTCTCGATCGCGCCCACCGGATCACCGGCGCCGAGGAGGCGATGGGCTCTCACGTGATCCACGTGTCGGGCCCGGCGGGCCCCGGCGAGCTGGCGCTGTTCGGTTACCTGCTCGACTACGAACGGCCCGGCGCCGCGGCCAACTCGACATCCAACTGGGGCGCCAGCTACAACGGTTCGCACGATGCCGGCGCAGCCTCCGTTCTCTGGGAACTCCAGTACGCCGTGCAGTCGGACTGGGCGGATAATCCCGGGAGCGTCGATGTGGACTACCAGAAGACCGGGATCGGGTTTACCCGCGGCGACATCAGTGTGCGGGCCGTCCGCGAGGCTCTGGACGGTGACGGCACCTACGCATTCCGCACACCGCTGGCCACGCTCCACGGCTTCAACGGCTGGACCGACAAGTTCCTGGGCACCCCCGCGAACGGCCTCGTCGACGTCTACCTGCGCCTGGACCACGCTCTTGACACGTGGAACTGGACCGTCCGCTGGCACCAGTTCCGCTCGGCGGTCGGCAGCATGGACTACGGCTCCGAGATCGACGCGATGGCGGTGTGGAACACCCCCTGGAAGCAGGACTTCGGTATCAAGCTGGCGCAGTACAACGCGGACGAGTGGAGCACGGACACCTTCAAGGTCTGGATCTGGACCTCCTGGAACGTCAGCCTGCGAGCCGCAGGCGGCCGCTGACGTCGACCGAGACTTCGGCTCCTTCCGGAAGGGCCTCCCAGTCGGCCGCTTCAAGCAGGAGCACCGGCGGCGACTGCTCGTAGAGTTCCCGAGCCACCGCCGCGCCAAGAGCGAGGATCCCGTCGAGCTCCCGCAGCACGACCGCCGCAGGCGCCGTGCCCAGTCGCACCCCCTCCAGGAGCACCGAACTCGAGCTGCTCGAGCCCCGTCCGTACGGCATGACGAGGACACGGCCGGCGACGCTTTCGCCGCAGCGCGGATGACGCCGGTCGATGATCCGTCCGGTCACCGGATCGACGCCGCCCCAGAACGACAGCGGCTCCTCCAGCCGGAGCACCGGCCCGGCACCCGTTCCGCCGACGAGCACCCGTCCCTCGAGCTCCTTTCCCGTCACGGCCACAACTCCGCGTCGCGCCACAGCCGGCCGGCATGGGCTGAACGAACGCACTCGGCCAGGCTCCCGAAGACGACGTCGAAGCCCACGTTGCCCGGCGCGTAGTGCGCAAACTTGCCCGAGTTCGTCATCAGGACGCCGCCGGCGGGCGTGCGCAGGATCGGCGCGACGACGACGCAGGTGTCGACGACCACGCGCACGCCGAGAGAACGCAAGCGGTCCAGGCTCCCTCTCCGCTCCAGCTCGTCGAGGGAAAGCCGGTTCGTGCAGACGACGAACTCGACACTGCCGGCCGGCGGATGGCGCTCGACCAGGGGCAGAAGCTCCGCGAACTCGCGCGGCGAGAAGTGGGGACTGCCAAGCGCCACGACGTCGATCGCCAGGTCGACGCCTTCCCCGGCGCCGGCTTCGGCCCCTCCCGGGGCCGTGGACAGGCTCACCAGGCCGGCGCGCAGGTCGGACACGTCGATCTCGATCCACTCCTCCGCTTCCCTATCGCCCAGCGCCGCCTCCAGAGTCGGCGCCTCGGGCGTGATGCCGACCGCGTGGAACAGGGCGACCGCGCCGGAGGACGCCGCGGCCGCGCCCAACGCCTTCAGGCCGTCCTCGTCCGCCTCCTTCAGGCCGAGCAGCACGGGCACCCGGTTGCCGCAGCGCTCGCCCACCAGGTAGCCGATCGCCGGCAGCAGCCAGGACGCGCTCCGGAGAGAGCGCGGCAGCGACCGCAGGTCGAAGACGACCTGGCCGCGGCGGTTCTGCTCCAAGTGGAGCCCCACCGCAGGCGCCCGGCCGGTGATCGCGGCGCAGATGTCGATGAAGTCGCCGTAGCGGTGGGTACGCGCACCGAGAACCGAGTTCGCGAACACGATCGCGTTGCTCTCCGCCCAGGCGACCTGCTGGCCGAACGCCGGCCGGGGCGTCGTCTGGTAGGGCGCGCAGGTCCAGATCGTCCGGCAGCCCATCCCCTCGTAGCACTCCATCAACCGCAGGGCCTTCGCCCTGCGGTCCGCCGTGCCCGCGAACTCCTCCGGGTGGAGCAGATCGAGGCCGCCGACGTTCAGCGTCGTCGGCACGCGGACACGGGCGCCGCCCGCGACCAGGAGCTCCGCGAAGTCGACGCCCGAGTCGCCGTGGTACAGGCAACCGTCGATGTGGGCGCCCTCGATGTCGAGCAGCCGCTCCGCGCCGTAAACCGCGGCCATCGTGACCAGGATGCGCATCGCGACCGCCGCGGCCTCGCCGCTCTTGCCGGCGAGCATCGCGCGGTCGCGCTCGGTCAGTTCGACCGTCTCAAGCGTGTTCGCGGCGGCCATGGGCAGTCAGTGTAGCTATGGGTACACTCGCGGCTCTTTCGGAAATCCCGAGCAACGCACCAACGAGGAAACCAGGGCGCCTCCCTCTTCCGGCGTCCGCGGAGAAGCCCCGCATGGCGATCGACCCAGGACTGCAGGAACGACTCATGGCCGTCGCGCCCTACGGCATGGGCGTCGCGCTTCACGCGCAGGAGGCCCCCGACCGGATGGCCGTGGTGTCGAAGTTCGGCAGCCGCACGCTTGCCGAACTGAACGCCAACGCCAATCGCCTGGCCCGAGTGCTGCGGGCGCACGGCGTCGGTCCCGACGTTGGCGTCGCCCTGCTGTGCCGGAACCGGCCCGAGTTCATCGAGACGGTCGTGGCCTGCCAGCGCACCGGCGGACGGATGACGCCGATCAACTGGCATCTCTCGCCGCCGGAAGTCGCCTACATCGTCGACAACTGCGAGGCTCGCGTGCTGATCGCGGACGAGGCGTTCGCTCCGGCCGTCGCCGCGGCGCGGGCCGGATCGGAGCACTTGCGGCTGACTCTCGCCGTCGGCGGCGCGATCGAAGGCGCCGAGTCCTACGACGACGCGCTCGCCGCCGAGGACGACTCGAACATCGACAACCCGATCCTCGGCGCGCCGATGCTCTACACGTCCGGAACGACCGGCCACCCCAAGGGGGTCTACCGCAAGCCGGCCACGACACCGACGCCGTTCCTGCTGGCGGTCCGCGAGTCGGCCGACTTCGAGCCGGACACGGACTGCTCGCTCGTCACGGGACCGCTCTACCACGCCGCGCCACTGGGCATCAATCTGGCGATCCCGATGGCCGTCGGCGTCGGCTCGGTGCTGATGGACAGGTGGGACGCCGAGGAGACTCTCGCCCTGATCGACAGGCACCGGGTGACCCACAGCCACATGGTGGCGACGATGTTCCACCGCATGCTGGCCCTGCCGCGGGAGGTCCGCGAACGCTACGACGTCTCGTCGATGCGCTGGCTCGTCCACGGCGCGGCGCCGACACCCGTCCATGTGAAGCACAAGATCATCGAGTGGTTCGGTCCGGTCGTCTGGGAGTACTACGCCGCCACCGAGGGCGGTACCTTCTGGGTCGACTCGAACGAGTGGCTCGAGAAGCCCGGCAGCGTCGGCCGCACCGTGGAGGGAACGAACTACAGGGTGCTCGACGACGGCGGCGAACCGGTGCCGGCGGGAACCACCGGCACCGTCTACTTCGAGGCCGCCGAGAACCGCTTCGAGTACTTCAAGGCACCCGACAAGACCGCGTCCGCCTACCGCGACGACTACTTCACGATGGGCGACATGGGCTACGTCGACGAGGACGGATACCTGTTCCTGACCGGCCGGTCGGCGGAGACGATCATCGCCGGCGGCGTGAACATCTATCCCCAGGAGATCGACGACGTGATCCAGCAGCACCCGGCCGTGTACGAGGTCTGCACCGTCGGAGTCCCCCACGAGGAGTGGGGCGAGAGCGTCAAGTCGGTCGTCGAGGTAGGCGACGGCTACGAGGCGGGCGACGAACTGGCCGAGGATCTGCTGGCCTGGTGCCGCGAGCACCTGCCCGACTTCAAGCGTCCACGCTCGATCGACTTCGCCACCGACCTGCCGCGGATGCCCACCGGCAAGATCCAGCGAGGCCTGGTCCGGGCGCCGTACTGGAAGGGCCGCGAGCGGCAGATCTGACCCACGATTCCAACCCATACCCCTGTGAGGCGAGAGCATGAAGGCAGTCGTTTGCAGTGAATTCGGCCCCCCGGAGAACCTGACCATCGAGGAACTCCCCGATCCTGTGGCGGGGTCCGGCGAGGTCGTCGTCGACATCCGCGCGGCGGCGATCACCTGGCCCGACACGCTGATCATCGAGAACCGGTACCAGTTCCGGGGAGAGCCGCCCTTCGTCGTCGGCGGCGAGGTGGGCGGCAAGGTCGCCGCGGCCGGCCCGGATGTCGACGGCCTTGCGGTCGGGGACGACGTGGTCGGCGGCGGCGGGACCGGCGGCTTCGCCGAGCAGGTGCTGCTCAAGGCGTCCCAGGTGCGCAAGCTGCCGCCGGGACTCGGCCACGCGGAGGCCACGGGATACGGCTACGCCTACGGCACGGGCCACTACGCCCTGAAGTACCGGGGCAAACTCAAGCCCGGGGAGACGCTGCTCGTGCTCGGCGCCGCCGGCGGCGTCGGCCTGGCGGCCCTGGAACTGGGCAAGGTGATGGGCGCGCGTGTGATCGCCGCCGCTTCGAGCGAGGAAAAGCTGGCCCTCTGCCGCGAACGCGGCGCGGACGAAACGATCAACTACTCCGACGAGGACCTGAAGAACCGGGCCAAGGAACTGACCGGCGGCAAGGGCGTCGACGTCGTCTACGACGCGGTCGGCGGCGAGTACGCGGAGGCGGCGCTACGGGCCACGAACTGGCGCGGCCGGTTCCTGGTCATCGGCTTCACCGCCGGCATCCCGCGCATGCCGCTCAACCTCACCCTGCTCAAGGGCTGCGACATCGTCGGCGTGTTCTGGGGCGCTTCCCGGATGCGCGAACCAGAGATCTTCGAGGCGACGCGGGTCGAGACGGAGGCGCTCGCCGCGGAGGGCAGGATCCAGCCCTGGATCTCGCGCCGCTATCCGCTGGAAGAGGTGCCGCGGGCGCTACGGGACATGATGGACCGCAAGATCATCGGCAAGATGGTGATGGAGCGCACCGGCTGAGTCCCGGGAAGGACGCGACGGTGAGGTTCGGCCAGAAGGTAATGCAACGCGGCGCCTAGCCGGGAATCGGACAAGGGAGAACGAGCATGAAGTTCGGCGCGCAGGTCACCGTCTATCGCAACACCTGGGACAGCGTGCGGGAAGTGGCCGAGCTGCTCGACCAGGGCCCCTGGGACAGCATCTGGTACGCGGACCACTACCTGCCGCCGCCCGGAATCAGGGAAGAGGAACACCTGGCGGCCCAGGAGGCGTTCACCGTCGCCGCGGCGACGGCCAGCATCACGAAGAACCTGAAGATCGGCCACCTGGTGCTCGGCAACACGTACCGGAACCCCGGCCTGGTCGCCAAGATGGCGGGCACCCTGGACCACATCTCGCACGGCCGCTTCGTCCTCGGCATCGGCGCCGCCTGGTTCAAGCGCGAGCACGAGGCCTACGGCTGGACGTTCCCTTCGATGAAGGAGCGGCAGGACCGCTTCGAGGAGGCCGTCGAGCTGATCCGGGCCCTCTTCCGGTCCGGCGAGCCGGTCGACTTCCAGGGCGAGTACTACCGGCTCGACTCGGCGCCGCTCTCCCCCGGCTGCTACGAGGCACCCATCCCGATCCTGATCGGCGGCACGGGCGAGAAGCGGACGCTGCGCACGCTGGCGCGCCACGGCGACGTGATGAACCTCGACGGCTGGGCGCGCGGACCGATGACCCGGGAGTACTTCCAGCACAAGGTCTCCATCGTCAACCGGCACTGTGAGGACGCCGGCCGCGACCCGGGCGAGATCCGGCACACGGTGCTCATGCCGACCTTCGTGACGGACGACGAGGCGGCGGCCAGACGGTTCGTCGATGCCCGCGGCCTGGGCGAGGGCACCGCGTCCGGGCCGAAGAGCTACGTCATCGATCGGATCGGCGAGATGATCGACGCCGGCGCCCACGAGATCATGATCGGCGGCATCCCGACCCAGAAGCTCGACCACTACCAGATGGTCGCGGAAGAGATCATTCCCGCCTTCGACTGAGGCGGATGTCCGGCAGGACTCAGTCGGCAACGGCGGCGCCTGCCGCCGCGCTCATGGCCGCCGGACTCGCTCTGCCCGGGGTCCTGCCGGCTCAGAACCGCGATACCGACTGGCCGACGATCACGGGCGGCAACGACGCCCGCCGCTACGCGCCGCTCGACCAGATCGACGCCTCGAACTTCGCAAGCCTCGAACCGGCCTGGCGCTGGCGCCTGCCGGACAACGACCTGATGGCGAACGACCCTCGCTTCGAAGACGCGTCGATGCAGCAGCGTACGCACGTCACGACGCCGATCAAGGTCGGCGACCGGTTGTACGTCGTCACCGGCTACGGCATCGCGGCCGCCATCGACCCGGCCGCGGGCGCCACGGTCTGGCAGCACGACCCGCAGAGCTACGGCCACGGCCGGCCGACGAACCACGGCTTCACCCACAAGGGTCCCAGCTTCTGGCGCGACCCCGAGCGCCCCGAGGCGCCGGGCCGCCTGATCTACGCCAGCACCGACGCCATCCTGCGCGCCGTCTACGCCGACGAGGGCACGGCGGTGCGCTCCTTCGGGAACCACGGCGGCGTCGATCTGACCGCCGGCCTGCACCGGGCGGTCGAACGCCGCAAGTACACCGTCAGCTCCCCGGTCACCATCTGCCGCGATGTCGCGATCGTCGGCTCATCCATCTCGGACGGACCGCTCGGCCCCGACGACGGACCGCCAGGCGACGTGCGCGGCTTCGACGTGCGGACCGGCAGGCAGCTCTGGACCTTCCACACCGTGCCCCAGGAGGGCGAGCACGGGACGGACACCTGGGAGGACGAATCCTGGCGGATCACCGGCGGCGCGAACGTCTGGGGCCTGATGAGCGCCGACGAGGAACTCGGCCTCGCCTACCTGCCGACCAGCACGCCGACGAACGACTGGTACGGCGGTCACCGCCGCGGCGACAATCTGTACGCGGAGAGCCTGGTGGCGGTCAACTGCGAGACGGGCGAGCGCCGCTGGCACTTCCAGGCCGTCCACCACGGCCTCTGGGACTACGACTTCGCCGCCCCGGCGGTGCTGGGCGACATCGTCGTCGACGGGCGCGCGGTGAAGGCGGCGATGCTGCCCAGCAAGCAGGCGTTCCTCTACGTCTTCGACCGGGAGACCGGCGAACCCGTGTGGCCCATCGAGGAACGGCAGGTCCCGCAGACGGGCATCCCCGGCGAGCAGACTTCGGCAACCCAGCCCTTCCCCACCAGGCCGCCGCCGTTCGACCGCCAGGGCATGCGGCTCGCCGACGTCGTCGACTTCACGCCCGAGATCCGGGCCGAGGCGGAACGCATCCTGACCTCGCGCCAGTACGGGCCGATGTACACGCCGCCCAGCGAGCGCGGAACCGTCGCCATGCCCGGCTTCGAGGGCGGCGCGAGCTGGCCCGGCGGCGCCTTCGACCCGGACACCGGCAAGCTCTACGTGCCGTCCTTCACGGCGCCGATCCTGATCACGCTGCGGCGGCCTGACCCGAACCGCTCGTCGTTCGACTTCGTGGCCCGGGTGTCGGCCTTTCACGGCCCCTTCGACCTGCCGATCTCGAAGCCGCCGTACTCCCGGGTCACCGCCTACGACATGAGCCGCGGCGACATCGCCTGGCAGATCCCGCTCGGCGAGGGGCCGCGCAGCCACCCGAAGCTCGCCGCCCTCGACCTGCCGCTCCTGGGCTCCGGGGTCCGCGGCCACGCCCTGCTGACGAAGACGCTGCTCATCGTCAGCTCAGGCCACTCGCGCTCTTTCCGCTCCCAGGAGGCGAAGGCGGAGCGCGAGTGGAACGGGCAACCCGAGGAAGTCACCGGCGGCCTCGCCTGGACCAATCCGCAATCGGCGGCGCGCGAGGACTGGCGCTACACCGTTCCCGCTGTCCGCGCCTTCGACAAGGCGACCGGCGACCTCGTCGCCGAAGTCGAGCTGCCGGCTCACTCCGATGGCAGCCCGATCACCTACCTGCATCGCGGGGTGCAGTACCTCGTCGTCTCCATCGGTGGCCGCGGCGAGCCGTTCGAGCTGATCGCGTACCGGTTGCCGGGCTGAATCCGAAACTCAACCTGTACGGGCTACGTCCAGCGCGGCCCAGGCTTGTTCGTGGATGGTGTTGCGTGGACGCCCGGTATCCGATCCGTTATCGCCAGAGCCAGTTCCCGTCCGTGGCGCCGCGTGTTGTCGGTCACGACCCGCTTTGCGCCCGTCGCTTTGACATACGCAAGCGTCTCCTCGAAATCGGCGTGGTTCGACAAGGCAACACAGTAGCTGCTGTCAGAGTACATCGTCAGCGGATCGTTGTGGCCATCCCGACCGGACATGAAAGCACTGCACGCGATGCTCGTTCCGCCAACGGGCTCGTTGCCACGCCCATCGCCCTTCGAGTACAACCGCACATAGGAACGCTGCCTCAGTGCCGACTCGCCTTCATTCGAGTCGAGCGCGATCAGATCGGCGGCCGCGAAGCCGAACCGTCGATAGACCTCGACCTCCCCAATCAGCCGCCGGCTCGCCAGAACGGGGACATCAATGCCGCCAGCAAGCACCGTCAACACGCGCTCCATCGTTCCTCTGTGAGCCCTGATGTGCACCGGCCCTTGGCGCACCCGCTCGCACACCAGAACGAACAGGCACGCCTCTGCTTCCGCTTGCGTGTACTTGCGAACGCTCGCTGGACTGCCGTAGGTGGCGTCGACGACGAGTTCGTCAACCTGGATGACCTGATCGAGAGGCCAGCCGAAATCGCCGGAGTAGCCGAGTCGCCGTCCGTTCGAAAGCTCCACTGCCGTCTGGCAGGCACCGAGCATGTGGTTCGACGGCAGCAGAAGGAGCTGCGAAGCGTCTTCAAGGACGCGCTTCTCACCTCGCTTCAGCCTATGGAGATTCGATCTGTACTCCAGATCCACATCACGCTCATCCACCAGCAGCGCATACGTCTCGGGGCTCATGACGAGGTCCTGAAGCCCCTTGCTGCGCTCGAAGTCCGCCATGTGGTCGTCGTGCACATGGGTCTGAACGCGCCACGGACAGCCCTCGGCGAATCCGTCGCACACCACCGCCGGGCCAAGACGCACCGCGCCCGTAGCCAAAACGTCAACTTCTGCTGGAGCCACTCTGGACGCTCTCCCGAAGATGGGCCCGAATCAGGCCTTCGATGCTCCCCCGCCCAACTTGAGCCATCGATTCGCCGAACTTCTCGGCGCCTACCAACGTGAAAATCCTCTTGCCAAGCCGGCCTGACGCGCCGCGCAAGCCGACAGCCCGAATCGCGCCAGCAAGAACCGCATCGCGTTCGGCCTGTACCAAGCTCCCGAGAGCGGCCACGACTTCCTCGTCAACGACGGCGCCCATGAACACGTAACGCTTCTCTACGACCGGCCGCATCCCCACGACTTCCTGGACGCAATCGGGAACGGCGCGACCGGAGCGCTCGCGGAGCTGCACGACCTGACGCACTTCCTTGCTCGTCAGGTGCTCGGACAAGACCGCTTCCGCGACCACCCGCCGGTCTTCGCTATCCGCGAGCCGGACCAGTTCGGCAGCAGAGGAGAAGCCGACGAACTCCCCTCTTCCCCAGTCCACCAAGTGCTGAACCTCCGGCGGAAGGTCCAGCAATCGGAGGAACCGGCCAACACCCGTAGCGTCGAGGTCTGTTTTCCTGGCGCTCTCGGCTCGGTTCGAGCCCTCCCGCTCAGCCCGTCTGTACAGCCGCGCACATTCGACCGGGGAAAAGGGCCTACGGGGTTGATGCCGCCCGTATCCGACGGACATCTTGAGCCGTGCGAGTTCCTCGGGACTCAGCCCCCGCCACGCCCTAGGAACCAAGGACGCCACGTTCCATCAGCGCTTCCTCGATCAGCATGGCGGCAGTCTCGTCCTGGTTCATCCCCTCTTCCACCGCCACACGGCGAAGCGCGGCGTGAACGTCCATCGTCACGGTAGCGTTGATCTGGGTCACCTTGTCAGCGCTCTTCGCCCTCTCGATCAGCTCGTCGACACTCCCTTCGGGGGTTCGCTCGCGCACCTTCGTCAGCTTCTTCTGCTGAACGCCGGACATGTCTCCCATCGCCCGAGCCAGCTTCACGGCGTCGGCGATGATCGGTTGGCCGTCCGGCCCAACGGACGTGTCCTGTGCCTTCAACGCAACCTTCACGTCCACCGCACCGTCGTCGACCATCTCCTTCAACTCCGGCTTGAGCCTCGGGTACTTGACGTGGCTGCGGACCGTCTCAGCCGAGAGTCCGGTCGCCTCCACAACGGCCTTCTGCGAACCGTAGTGGTTGTACAGATGAGTGATCCCATCGACAAGCTCCTTGCCCGAGAGCTTCCTCCGAATCAGATTCTCCGTGATCGAGATGGCCTTGGCGTGAGCTTCGGGAACACGCTCGTCCAGTATCGCGGCAGGGATCGACTCCCTGCCAAGCCGCCTGTGAGCTAGAAATCGCCGCTGTCCAGTCAGGATCTCCCACCGCCCCGTCTCGACCGCCTCGCACACCACGATGGGCTGCAGAAGGCCCAGCTTCTCGATGCTGCTCGCCAGCTCATCCACGTCCGCCATGGAGGGCGACGTTCGCGCCTGTGCCTTGCCGATCGTCAGGTCGTCCAGCGGCACATCCCTGTATCCGACTATCTTCGCCATGTTCGTTCTCCAAGTTCGTCCGCCACCGGCACGAGATCGCCGGTGGATAGCCCGAGGATACTCATCAGCTCCTGTTTCGTGAACGCCTTCCCGGCCATGCCAGACGACTCGACCACATCCTCGAAGAGACGCGCCTTCTCTTCGAGAATCGACGCGATCCGCACCTCGATGGAGTCCTGCACGAGGAACCGGATCACGTGCAGGGGCGCCTCTCGCTCGAAACGGTGGGCTCGGAAGATCGCCTGCATCTCGACTGCCGGATTCCACCACCGGTCGAACAGCACCACATGGGACGCCTCTCCCAGGTTGAGGCCGACACCACCCGCGCGCAGCGAGACAAGCAGTACCCGAGGCGCCCTTCCTCCCCTGAAGCGATCCATCGCCGCCTCGCGCTCCACGAGCGGCATTGAGCCGGTCACGAGACCCGTGGCCAAGTCCAGTCGCGTCGAAATCGCTTCCAGGGTTCTGACGAACTGGGAGAACACGAGAATCCGCGCCGAAGAACCCGCCGCGTGGCACAACACTCGCAGAGAGTCCAGTTTGGACGAAACGCTCATCGAGGAATCGAAGTTGCAGACCAGCTTTAGTCGGGTGAGGAGCCCCAACAATGCCGCGGTGTCGCCGTCCTCGTTGTGCTGCCGCACGAGATCCGTACGCGTCGTCCAAACTTCGTCGTACTCGGCGCGCTGCTCCGCCGACAGATCCATCGGGAGATCCTGAATCAGGACCGGAGGCAGCTCCGCACGGACCGCGCTCTTTCGGCGCCTGAGCATCAACCTGTCCAAGTCCTTTTGGAGCTCCCCGCTATGCACCCTCCGGACTGGACCGTCAGATTCCAGGAACTCCAGTAGCGTTCGCAGCTCCGTCTCGTCGTTCTCCAGAGGCGTAGCCGAAAGCGCCCACGCGCGAGTCCGCGGAAGCAGAAGACAGGCCAAAGCCGTTGCCGAGTTGCGGTTCTTGATCCTCTGCGCCTCGTCCAGCACAACCAAGTCAAATGTGCCAGAGGGAATACGGTCGAGTCCGTCTTGCCGAATCTGCTCATACGACGCAATGAGGACCGGGATTGGAAGAAGGTAGTACGCTTCGCGGTCACTCGCTCGGCCCCGCACCCGCCTTACGGTCACGGAAGGCGCCCAAGCGTGGATCTCCCGCAGCCAATTCGTAGTCAACGACGCTGGCGCCACGATCAGCACCCGGCGAATTCCGTTGTCTCTTCTCAACAGCAGGGCAAGAGCGACCGCAGCCTGGACTGTCTTGCCTAGGCCCATCTCGTCGGCCAACAGAGCACCCCGCGCGCGATAGAGGAACGCCACCCCCTCCCACTGATAGTCGCGCAGCGTTGCAGGCACCCCAAGCTCCTCCTCCGCCATCTGCCGGAGGGTCGTCACATCAAGGTCCTTCTCGGAATCTAAGGAAACGCCCACACTGCCGCGGCTTGCTCGGCGATCAGGTTCTGCCGCTCCTCGACCACCTCGGGAGTCCACTCACGGTGCTCGCAAAGCGTTCGAGTGATAGCGACGCTGCTCCGCTTGTAGCTGCCGATCTTGTCCTGAAACGAGCGGTTGAAGTTGGCGCTCGCTCGATTGTCCGTCGGCCCCATGAGAGTCAGATTGCCGACCCGGTCCACCCAATCGGTGCAATCCACGTCGCGAAAGCCTCTCCAAGTAGGCCAGTGCTGAGCCGCCGAGGGCAGGACGTGCTCAAGCGTGGTCTTCTCTTCGTTGAGCAGCGGGGGGTCGTTCTGCTCCGCCCGGTTCACGCCGCGCAGCAACTGGCGAGCCATGCGTCCTCTCTTCATTCGAGTGTTCCGTAGTGCCCGGATGAAGTACGCGTCGTCCAACACACCCCATCCGTCGCAACCACCGAGGAACTCCCCAAAAGCGAGGTCAGCAACATCCGTGGCCGCCGCGATGTCTCGAGCGTAGTCGGCGAACTTCCTCTCAAACTCCGACGGAGCGAAGCGCTGCCTCACGAACGCCGTCCTTAGTACGAAGGCCGACAGCTGCTGCAAGTTCCTCACCACGGCCTTGGCGATCCGGCGGCGACGTCGGCCCTCGGTCTCGCGAACAAACCTGTCCAGCAGGGCGAACACGAGCGGGTGAGTAACCTTGTAGCCGCCGAGTTCTCGCAGCAGCACGGTGAGATTCCGCCGTGACGTTACGGAACCCGCCGCCACGTCGAACACCTCTACGAAGCCTGGATCGGGGTTCGTGGACGTCATCATCCGGAAGAGCTCCGCGGCCGCCGGCGAGCAAACATCCTCGACCAACACTGAAACATAACGCGGAGAGTTGCCCCCTTGTTCGCCAGCTTCTGTCGTCAGGGAACGAGAACGTTCCGTTAGTGCCCTTCGGGCATCTCGATAGAAGTGGCTGCCTCTCAGAAACCCCCACTTGCACTGAAGACGGCAACGGAGGTACGCAGCAGCGGTTTTACCTCTCGGGAAGAGAGTGCGAATACGCTCAAGATGCTCGTGGATCGCCTCCTTCCCCGCCAAGTCACTGTCTCCGCCGAAGTAGGAGTAGAGGTGATTCCGAAGACGGTCCAGATCGTCCAGGGTCCTGCCTCTGGAGTTGATCGTCTCGAAAACGGCATTGGCATCGACTTCCGGAGGAAGGCGCAGGCACGCCACTTCAAGCCGTTGGATCAGATAGTCGAAGTAGTCCCTTGATTCTTCGAGGCCCAGCCCGCCCACGAAATCCTCTATCCGCTGCCACGCGGCCGTCAGCTTGCCGTTCGTCCCGATCGTGCGGCCCCGAATCATCTGTCGATAGACCGCCGAGTCGTTCCTCGGAGGCTCAAGGCGCCGCGTGTACTCGTCAGCGTCCACCAGGCGGCAAGGTCGGTTCGCCTCGAGGTCGAACAACAACCTGAGCGCGATAGCTTCACGCTGGGGGTCGCTATCGTCCCGAGCAAACCGCCTGCAAAAGGCGGCGGAGACGAGTGAAACCGTGACCATCCTCTGCTGGCCGTCGTTGATCTCCCAAGTTCCGCCCCCGTTTCCGGCGAGGATCACGGCACCCAGGAAGTAGCAATCGCTTTTCGCTTCGACGGCCTCCTTGAGGTCCTCAAGCAGGTCGCTGACCTCGTTCGGACTCCAGTCGTAGTAGCGCTGGTGCCAAGGCACCTCGAATCGCCCATGGAAGAACAGATCTGAGAAGCGCGTGGCCTCGGCTTGAACGACAGTCGGCTGGGTCATCCCGCCGCGACTTCCCTGGGCGCCAATCCGACAGCCGCGCGAAGAGCCGAACGGCATTCCTCCCGCACGAGGTCGCGCCGCCAGATGTCCTCGATGACGTCCTGCTCGGCGGGTGAGATGAGCTGTTGATTCACGTCGTCCTGAAGAGCCCGCAGTTCGTCGAGGATCCTCTTGCGCACACCAAGTGTGAACGGGCCCATCACCTGACTGCCATCGGCTCGGAAACGGACATTCCCGTCCCTGCGAACAGACTCGCGATTTCCGTCTTGCTCTCGGAGTTCAACAAGCCACTCCCGGAACTCGAAGAGGCGAGTGAAGACATCGGCTTCCGCATGGCCCGAGGCGATCAGACCCCGGAGACTTCGGTCCTTCTTCACAACGGTACAGGTCCAGCAACCGAAACGAGGCGAATTCGTCCCGCATGAGGGGGCATCGTCCTTCGTCAACACGAGGGGACATTCGCCTCCGCCGGCATTGCGGTAGAGCGTGATCAGATTCCTATGGGTGCCGCCCCAAGGCGGTCGTCGCTGCATCAGCACCAGCCAGACATCCTGGTCCTCAAAGTCGGCGAGCGGGGCGAACATCCAGCAGCGATCCATGGTGGCGTGCGGGTTCAGCTTCCCGGCCACAACCCCGCGCCTGTCCATCGTCCGACGCCGGTTGTCGGACTCGCTCCTGCGCGTGCCCACCAGCAGGACAGCACCGCCATGGGGGCGGATGAGATTGGCGAGGAGCCGGTTGGTCGGATGGATCTTCATCCGGTCCGTACACCAACGGAAGTTCCGAGTCGGCGGTATGTAGCCGCGGCCGATCACGTTGACCCAGAATGTCTGATCGACGTGAGGCCTCGTGATCCGGGTCTCGATGGGCAGGTCGGCGGCGGCCGCCGCCGAGCCGATCCCCCTAAGCGTCGTTCGCAGGTGACCGATGACGAGTGGCGACTCGACTAGCGTGTCGTTGCCCACGACGTACACCCTGCGACACCGCTTGGCTGGCGGCAGGTCCGCGATGACCTCCCAAGTCAATTGAAGCAGAAGCGTGGAGTCCTTGCCGCCCGAGTACGCGACAACCCACGGATGGGCTTGGCCAGCTAGATACTGCTCCCTGATGGCCCGCTTGGCGGTGCCGAGCCGCTTGACGACATCGGCGACGCCCGTGTAGGAGTCGGAGGACTGGCCTGAAGAAACCACTGCGGTCATGCGGTGGACCAACACTGCTCTTGAGCGCACGGTTCCGGCTGCCGGCCAGACGGCCCGACCTCGGTCCATCCAGGAGAAAGCTGCCGTAGGTCGGCTATCGTCTCTCTCAGTCGCGTGGCGGCGAAGTCCACTTCCTCCGCTGTCGTGAACCGACCCAAGCTGAGTCGAACCGAGCAGGCCACCGCCTCCTCGGACAATCGAAGCGCATTCAGGACGTGAGACGGCTCTACACGGGCTGAAGTACAGGCAGAACCGGATGAGATCGCCACTTCGTCCCGAAGGGCCACCAGCAAGGCCTCGCTGTCTACGCAGGCGAAGCCCGCGCTGAGTATTCCCGGCACTCGAACTCCCTGGTTGCCGTTCAGGAAGCCGTGCGGGATCTCCTCCATCAGACCACGGAGTTGCCGGTCCAACACCGCCGTCGCCTTAGCGTCTCTGTCCAAGCGCTCCCGCACCAACTCGGCGGCCTTGCCCATCCCCACGACTTGGTGAGTGGCGAGAGTACCGGAACGAAGGCCCTGCTCCTGATCGCCGCCATGCATCTGGGGCTCGAGCGGAGAAGGACAGGAACTCCGTACGTAGAGCGCGCCGACGCCCTTAGGACCGTACATCTTGTGCCCACTCAGGGACACGAGGTCGGCCCGAATCTCCCGGACGTCCAAAGGCAAGCGTGCGGCACTCTGGCTCGCGTCGACGTGGAAGACGACGCCTCGCTCCCGCGCAACGCGCCCAACCGCTGCCACGTCTGTCATCGTGCCGACCTCGTTGTTCACATGCATAAGAGAAACGAGAATCGTGTCACGGCGCAACACGCGCTCGATGCTCCGGGGGGTGATCGTTCCGTCGATATGCGGGTCGACGAACGTGACCTCAAACCCCTCCCGGGCGAGTCGAGCACAGGAGTCCAGAACCGCGCTGTGCTCCATTGACGACGTGACGATATGTCGGCCACGCCTGCGGGTACCGCGAGCAGCGCCTTTGACCGCGAGATTGATCGACTCGGTGGCGCCGGAGGTCCAGACGATCTCGGCCGGATCGGCTGCGATGAGTTCGGCCACTTGACCGCGGGCGTTCTCCACTGCCTCTCTGGCCTCCACGCCGAAACAATGCGGCCGCGAGGCCGCATTGCCGAAGAGACCGTCCCGTCCCAGGCAACGGGACATCGCATCGGCAACCTGCGGAGCCACAGGTGTCGTCGCAGCGTAGTCGAGATAGACGCAATCCGCCGCCCGCCGTCCGGTGCCCTGGTGGTAACGGTTCATCAAGAGGCGCTCTGAGGAGATCGGCCTGCGGCGCGTCCCGATCCTACTAAGCCAAGAGGAACGAGGACCGGCCTACGACGTACTTGTCGGCAGCTACTCAGCCGGCCAGGGCGTCCCCAGGTCCTCCTCCGGCACCGGCTGCATCCCCATGTTGACGAACTTCTGCAGCCGCTTCCCCTCGTAGGTCTCGGTCGTGTAGATGTTCCCCCTGGAGTCCGTGGCGATGCTGTGGACGGCGAAGAACTGGCCCGGCTGGCGGCCGCCGTCGCCGAAGGCGTAGAGCACCTCCATGCTCGCGCGCTCGATCACGTGGACCTTCATGTTCTGGCCGTCGGCGAGGTAGAGGAACTTCTGTTCGTCGTCGGGCGAGAAGGCGACGTCCCAGGTCGAACCCTGGGAGAGCGTCTCCGGCGCGATGAAGACCTCTTCCATGTACGTGCCGTCGGCCTGGAACACCTGGATGCGGTCGGCGGCCCGGTCGCAGACGTAGAGCAGGCCGTCGGCCGCGATGTCGGCGCAGTGGACCGGACCGCGGAACTGGGTCGCCGGCGGATCCCCGGGGGCGTACTGCCCGAGGTCCAGCTCGTCGTCCGGCGCCTCGCCGTAGGCGCCCCAGAAGCGCTTGAACTCGCCGGTGTCCGCGTCGATCACGACCACGCGCCGGTTGAAGTAGCCGTCGGCGACGTAGACCTCGTTCGCCGCCGGATCGACCGAGAGCTTCGCCACGCGGCCGAAGTTCTCCATGTCGTGGCTGTTGCGGACGAACCGCGGCTCGTCCTCGCCGGCCCCTTCGTTGACGAGGGCGTTCGCCTTGCCGACCTGCATAAGGAACTGGCCGTCACGGGTGAACTTCAGCGCGTGCGAGTCGCCGCCGCCGTTGCCGCCGATCCACACGTTGTCCATGTGATCGACGAGGATGCCGTGGTTGGAAGTCGGCCATTCGTACTCGCCCGTCTCGCTCGGACCGCCCCAGTGGCCGACCAGGTTGCCGTCGGGGTCGAACTCCAGCACCGGCGGCGCCGGGATGCAGCACTCGGAGAGAGGCGGATCCTGCGCCGCGCCGATCTCGTTGATCGCGCCGAAGGCGCCCGGCGTGTTCCGGTGAACGATCCAGACATGGTCGCGGGAGTCGACCGCGACGCCGATCGCAGGGCCGAGAATCCAGTGGTTCGGCAGCGGCCGCGGCCAGAACGGGTCGACCTCGAAGCGCGGCGCCATCGGTCCGTCGCCGGCGGCCTCGCCGGCGTCCGAATCGCCGTAGCCGCCACAGGCGCCTAGAACGAGGGCAAGCGCTGCCGCGCAGCCGAGTACAGAGTGCGAACGGTTCAGTCTCATCGTCGACCCTTCCAGGGTTGAAGTCCGTCTTCTTCCGCGAGTGAACGCGGTTCCTGCAGCACCAGGGAGGTGCGGTCAGTGTACATCCTGGCTCAGTAACATCCGGCACCTGCTCAGCTACCTATCCAGATCTCGCCTGGCAGGCGTTGGCGTAATCGCTCCAGTCCTGCTGTCTGTCGCCGCAGAGCCGGCGGCCGCCCACGAGGTCCCCGGCAGCGTCACGGTCCAGGTGCTGGTCAAGCAACAGGCCGACCGGCTCCAGGTGCTCGTGCGCACGCCGCTCGAAGCGATGCAGGAGATGCAGTTCCCGGTCGACTACCGGGGCATTCTGGACCTCGACGAGCTGAGCGCGAGCAACCTGCTCGCGGAAGCCGCCAACCGCTGGATCACGCCCAACCTCGACCTCTACGCCGGCCGCGACAAGCTGCCGCCTACCACCGTTCAGTCGGTCCGGCTGTCGATCCCGTCCGACCGCTCCTTCACCGACTTCGACAGCGCCCTCGCCCACGTCCGCGGCCCGCCCCTGCCTCCAACGACGCAGCTCGTGTGGAGGCAGGCGCTGCTCGACGTCCACCTGGAGACTCCGCTGGCCGTCCTGGGCGCCGCCGACCGCCCGCGCTTCTCGATCGACCCACGCTTCGGCCGCCTCGGCATCCGCGTTCTCACCGTCATCCGGTACGAGTCGCCGGACGGCGACTCGCGGATGCTTCAGCTAGCCGCCGAACCTGGCAGGGTCCGGCTCGACCCGAACTGGGCGCAGGCTTCGATCCACTTCATCGCGATGGGCTTCGAGCACATCCTGAGCGGTCTCGACCACCTGCTCTTCCTGGTCTGCCTGGTGGCGCCGCTCCGCAAGCTCCGTCAACTCGTTCTCGTCGTCACCTCGTTCACCGTCGCCCACTCGATCACCCTGATCGCCTCGGCGGCCGGCCTCGCACCGCGAGCGCTCTGGTTCCCCACCCTTGTCGAGGTCCTGATCGCCCTCTCCATCGTCTACATGGCATTCGAGAACATCCTGGAGGTCGGCGAGGAACGCCGCTGGACCGCCGCCTTCGGTTTCGGCCTCGTCCACGGCTTCGGCTTCTCCTTCGCCCTCAGCGAGTCGCTCCAGTTCGCGGGCTCCCACCTCGTCACCTCGCTGCTCGCCTTCAACGTCGGCGTCGAACTCGGGCAGCTCCTCGTCCTGCTGCTGCTCATTCCGCTGATGGACTTCGTCTTCCGCCGCCTGCCCGACGAGCGCCTGGGGATCATCCTCGTCTCAGCCCTCATCGTCCACACCGCCTGGCACTGGACCGGCGAACGGGGTTCCGATCTGCTGCAGTACCGGCCCCTGGCGCCGCTGACGGACGCCGTGCCCGAGGGTGTGCTGCCGTGGACTCTCGTCGTGATCGCGGCCGCGGTACCCACCGGCCAGTGGTTGCACCGACGGCGCTCCCGGCAGAAGAAGCCGGCGGAAGGCCGGCTCGCTTCCTAGGCCGCCTTCGGCGGCAGGGCTCTGCTGGGTGCGCGGGTCTTCTGACCCGCCGCCGCCGAAGGCGGCTCTGAATCGCCGGCCGAAGGCCGACCTTCCTCTGCGCTCTCCGCCGGCAGCGCTACCGGACAGCGTCGGCTAGAGCCTCGACCAACGCGACGCGGTGGCGGCTGTACTCCGGGTTCGTCGCGTACGGCCAGGCGCTGTGGGTGACGATGACGATGTTGTCCGCCGGGTCGATCGCGAGGAACTGGCCGAAGATGCCGATGCCGGAGAAGCGGCCGTCGCCGACGAGCCACCAGAGGTAGCCGGAGCCGTCGTAGCCGCTGCTGGGGCTGGTGGACTCCTCCATCCAGCCTTCGGGCAGCACCCGCGTGCCGTCGCGCAGCACGCCGCCGTTCATCGCGAAGATCCCGATCCGGGCATAGTCGCGCAGCGTCGCGTTGATGCAGCAGCCGCCCAGTTCGCCGCCACCCTCCTCGTGGAGCAGCCAGTTCGCGTCGGCCTCCATGCCGAACGGCCCCCAGACCTTGTGCTCCAGGTAGGTCGAGAGGTTGTTGCCGATCGCCGCCCGCAGCACCGCGCCCGCCATGTTCGTCTCGCCGGTGTTGTAGTTGAAGACCTCGCCCGGAGGATGGAGCCGCTCGAGCGCCGCCATGTAGCGCGTCTGCTCGACGATCGGCCCCGGCAACGTCGCCACGTCGGACTCGGGATCCGCGTAGTCCTCGTTCCAGTCGACGCCGGAGGACATCTGCAGCACGTCCCTGATCGACACGTCGTCGTAGCCGCCGCCCGCGAGCAGCGGCAGGTACTTCGTGACCGGATCGTCGACGCTGCCGATGTAGCCGTCGGCGATCGCGGCGCCGTAGAGCATGGAGACGACGGACTTGGCGATCGAGAAGGAGATCCAGCGCGAGTTCTCGTCGTTGCCCAGACCGTAGCGTTCAAAGAGGATCTCGTCGTCCTTGACCACCAGCAGGCCGGCGATCCGTCGGTCGCGGATGTAGTCCTCGACCGTGAAGGTCTCGCCCTCGACCTCGTAGGTCACCGACGACAGGTCCCGCGGCGCCGGCGCCAGCGGGTACGGATCGTCGGACGCCTCGAACCAGCGGGCGGCGCCGACGAGGTCCGCGTTCCGGTAGCCCGCGATCTGCTGTTCCGGTGTCCAGAACAGCACCTGATCGCGGGGACCCAGGTTCTCCAGATCGGGATTCGCTGGCTCCGACGCGGCGGCGTCGGTGTCCGCCGGCAGCCCCGGAGCACATGCCGCGAAGGCCGTACACAGCGCAATGGACGCAGCGCCCAGGACCAGACGCCATCCTCCGGCCGCCTCCAGCCACGTCCTTCTCTTCCGACCCATGGTCATCTCCTCTCGTCGTGAATGCGGGGAAGCAAGTCTACGGCCCAGGCTCGCAGGGAACCGGCCGCCAAAGCGGAGCCGACCTTCGGCCGGCGCGTATTCTTGGCCGCCTGCGGCGGCAGCGGGTCAGAAGACCCGCGCACCCAGTGGGCGGCCAGTCGCATCTGAGGCTCCCGATCCTGGACTGAAATGGACAGCAAGAACCACCCCGCCGGGGTCACGCCGGTTCGTTCCGCATCGGCCCACACCATCGCCGGCGACGACGAGGTCCGGTCGATGTTCGAGGCCCGCGGCTGGACCGATGGTTTGCCGATCGTGTCGCCGACGCCTGAACGAGTAGGGGCGGCCGTCGAGGCGGCGGTCATGGAGCCGGGCCAGGTACTGGGCGTGGAGACGGTCCGCGGTCGCGCGATCACGGCCCAGAAGGCGGCGATCAACGCGGTGATGGCCGGCTGCCGGCCGCGCGACTTCGCGGTCGTCGCGGCCGCGGTCGAGGCGATGTGCGACCCCGCGTTCCTGCTGCACGGCGCCACCTCGAGCACGGGCGGCTGCGCGCTGCTCGTCATCGTCAACGGACCGATCCGTCACGAATTGGGCATGACCGGGACCTTCAACGCGCTGGGCGGCGCCGACCGGGCCTCCCTGGCGATCGGCCGGGCGGTGCGGCTCATCCTCCGCAACCTGCTCGGCGTCCGCCCCGGAGAGCTCGACCGCTCCACCCTGGGACACCCGGGCAAGCTCAGCTACTGCCTGGCCGAGGACGAGGAGGGCTCGCCGTGGCCATCCCTGGCCGCCGACCGCGGGGCGCCCGACGGCACGTCGACGGTGACCGTCTTCGCCGCCGGCGCGCCGCGCCAGATCATGAACGAGTGGACGACGGAACCGGAGGCGATACTCGACACGATCGCGGCCGAGATGCGAGCGAATCTCCTCCACTACTCGATCTGGGCGGGCAACCACTGCCTCGTCCTGCCGCCGCAGTTGCGGGACCGGCTGGCCGGCGCCGGCTGGAGCAAGGCCGACATTCGCGAGTACTTGCACCGGCAAGCGCGCGTGCGCCGCGGCGACTGGAAACAGGTCGGCAAGGCGGCGGTCGTGACCGAGGCGAACCGGGATCAGGAGTACGGGGCGTTCGAATCGCCAGACGACCTGCTGGTCGTCGCCGCCGGCGGCCCGGCGGGAGGCTTCGCGGCGGTCATTCCGCCCTGGTTCGGCAACAAGTCCCGGGTGGTGACGGCGGGAGTGGGGTTCTGCCTGGAGTGCTGAGGGTTCAAAGCGGAGCCGGCCTTGCGGCCGGCACGAGTCGAAGCCGCCTCCGGCGGCAGCGGGTCAGAACCCGGCTGGCGCGTCCCCGCGCCAGCCGCGTCACACTCCGAGCGCCCGTCTTCGGGCGGTCGGATGTCAGACCCGCGCACCCAGCAGAGAACCGCCCGCGGCGGCAGCGGCGCACCCAGGCGGCTACGGGCAGGAACTGTTGAGCAACTCGTCCAGCGCGGCCGTCGACACGGAGCCGCGGTAGCGGCCGCAAACCTCGCCGTTCTCAAGCCGCACCACGAAGACGGCGTCGGCACGATCCTCCTCCTCGCCGTTCGAGCCGGCAAGTTCCCGCCACCCGTCCGCGCCTTCCTCGACGATCAGAAAGGAGTCCTGGCGCGCGGCGGGAACGTCGCCGCGGAGCGCCCGGACCACCATCCGGCGAACGAATCCGGGCGCTCCTTCGAGCACGATGACGGTATAGACGGACGAGGCGTCGACCCGCGGATCGTCGTCGAGAACGCGCCGCCACTCCCGCGCGCCGCCGTTCGCGACGCGATGGAAGCTGACGACGAGCAGCGACCGAGCGCCCAGGTCCGCCGGCGCCGCGACCTCGTTCCCGGCAAGAGTGACCGCCCGCGGGATCTTGCTGGACGCGGCTGCGCCAACGGCCCCGAGCACCAGGCACAGGCCAGCCGCGACCGCGCTCCGCAAGGCCATCCGCCTACGACGCGCTCCGGAAGCGCATCACCCGATAGCACCTTGTGCGCTCGAAGGCCTCCGGATCGAGCAGCCGGTCCAGCCGGTCAAGCCAGCGGGTCACCGGTCCGGCCAGACGCCAGGCGGCGCCGGCCAGACGAGGGAAGCGCTGCGCCGACGCTTCGCGCGCGAGGTTCACGACCCCCCGGCCGAAGCGCTCCACGATCGCCTGCCCGAGACGAAGCGTCGGCAGCACCGAAGACGTCACGTCTTCGTCCGTCTCGAGAACGAGGCCGGCCGCCTCGGCACGGGCGAGGAAGTCGTCGAGCGGGTGACCGCTCTTCGGCTTGCCCGTCTCGCCCGCGTCCACGGTGAAGTAGTCGCAGAGCAGCACGCAGCCTCCCGGGGCCAGCGACCGCCGGACCGCGTCGAAGAACTCGTCGAGCCAGACGTACTGCGCCGACTCGCAGAGGAACAGGACGTCGTACCGGCGGTCCGGCTCGAATTCCTGGAACCGGCCCAGGTGGAAGCGTCGATCCGGCAGCCGCTCCGTGAACAGCTTGCCGTGGTAGGGATCGGGCGACAGGCCTTCGACGTCGTAGCCGAGTGCGAGCAACCGTTCGCTGATCGCGCCGGTGCCGCAGCCGACGTCGAGGACGGACGTGACCCCCGGCGGCAACAGCTCGAACAGGCGCGCCACGAGGCGCTCCTGAGCCCGCCGCAACCCGGCCAGGTCGAGCGGGTCCTGCTCGCTCCAGATCCCGAAGTTCAGGAGGTCCAGGCCGATGATCCTGTGCAGGAACTGGAGCGCGAAGCTCGTCTTCACCTGGCGCGGGCTGTTCCCGTCCGCCGCCTCACGGAACAACTGCCGTCCCTGCGGTCCCGGCCAGCGACGTGGCGCCGCTGGAACCGGAGCCGCTTCGTGCGCCACCCTGGGGCGCGCAGGTGGCGGGACGATGCGCAAACTCACTGGTTGGAGAGTCTACCGCCCCCAAGCACCGCGATAGGGTCGGCTGACCCGACCGGACCACACCTGCTCCGCGGCGCCGGGCGCGAAGACCCGGCGACGCGGCACGAGGAACCGCCATGAGAAAGCCCCTCCTGCACCTCGTTCTCGTCACCACGCTGGCTGCCGGCCTCCCGGCATTGGCGGCGGATCATCCGCTCGATCCCCTGAGCCACCAGGAGATCTGGCGCACGCTGGTGCTGCTCCGGGACGCCGGCCACCTGGACAAGGACACGAAGTTCTCCCAGCTGGCGCTCCAGGAGCCCGCCAAGCGGGACGTCCTCGCCTGGGAGCCGGGCGAGCCGATGCCCCGCAGGGCCTACGCCCTGGCGCGCAAGGACAGCGACACGTTCGAGGCGATCGTCGATCTGGCGGCGGATGAGGTCGTGTCCTGGGAACCGCTCGAAGGAGCCGAACCGAACTGGCACGGCGGCGAGTACGAGGCGCTGACGGACAAGGTCCTGGAACACCCCGACTTCCTCGCCGGCCTCGAGGCGCGCGGCATCACCGATCTCACGTTCGTCGATTGCGGCGCCGGACCTCGCGGCTACTTCGGGACGGAGGAGGAGCAGGGCCGGCGCATCGCACACGTGAGCTGCGGCGAGCCCGGCGGCGTCAGCCAGCAGGCGATCGAAGGCCTGGTCGCGGTCGTGGACCTCGAATCCGAGGAGGTGCTCCGCGTCGTCGACGAGGGCCCCGGTCCGATTCGCGCCGTCCCGACGGACTTCCGCGACATGCTCGGGGAGGCGCGGGAGATCGCCGGCCCGCTCGAGATCCGCCAACCGCTGGGCCACGGATTCGAGGTCGACGGCTACCGGGTGAGCTGGCAGAACTGGAGCTTCCACATACGCCCCGACCAGCGCACGGGTCTCGTCGTGTCGCTGGTCGACTACCGCGAGGGTCCCGAAGCGGCACCGCGCCGGGTGCTCTACCAGGGGCATTTGTCCGAGATCTTCGTGCCCTACATGGACCCCAGGTTCAACTGGTACACCCTGAACTTCATCGATGCCGGCGAGTTCGTCGCGGGCGGCCTCGGCAAGCCGCTGATGCCTGGAGACGACTGCCCGGATCACGCCCTGTACGTCGATTCGACGAAGACCGGCGCCAACGGCTATCCCCGGACCGTGCCGGGCACGATTTGCGTCTACGAGCGTGAGACCGGCGACCCTTCGTGGCGCCACTTCTCCTCCGAGCGGCCGGAGAGCCGGAAGAGCAGGGACCTGGTGGTGCGGGTCGGAGGCAACGTCGGCAACTACGACTACCTGCTGGACTGGATCTTCCGGCAGGACGGCTCGATCGAGGTCCGCGTCGGGGCGACCGGCATCCTCGCCTTCGAGACCACGGCAGCCGCCTCGGCGCTCAGGCCGACGCCGGCCGCCGGGCCCGCGAACCCGGCGGCGGCGGACGCTCTGCTGGAGAACCCCTCCGCCGACGCCTACGGCCGCTTCGTGCAGGAGAACGTCGTCGCGGTCAACCACGACCACTACTTCAGCTTCCGCCTCGACATCGACGTCGACGGCACGGACAACCGCTTCGTCGCCGACCGGCTGGTCGCCCGCAGCCTCCCCGACGGCCACCCCCGGCGCAGTCTCTGGGTCCAGGAACCCCGGATCGCTTCGAGCGAACACGACGCCCGTCTCAACATCGACCTGAACCGGCCCACCCTGTGGCGGGTACAGAGCACGAGCCGCCGGAACGCCGTCGGTTACCCGACCAGCTTCCAGGTGATGCCCGGGCGGAACACCAACACGCTGCTGTCGGCGGACGACTACCCGCGGCGGCGTGCGGGCTTCATCGACCACCACCTCTGGGTCACGCCACAGCAGGACACCGAACGCTTTGCCGCCGGCGATCACCCGACGCTCAGCGAGCCAGGCATGGGTCTGCCCGAGTGGACGGCGGCCGACCGGCCGATCCAGGACACGGACATCGTCCTCTGGCACACCGTCGGCATGCTCCACCTGCCGCGCGCCGAGGACTGGCCGGTCATGCCGACCCTCTGGCATGGTTTCGAGCTCCGCCCGTTCGATTTCTTCGACCGCAACCCCGCGCTCGACCTGCCCTGACCGCTAGACTGCGGGCACGCAGTCCTGGAGCCACCGCCACGACCTCCCCCTTCCGAGGCCTCAAGGGAGCAACCATGCGCAAGCCAGCCCTCCGCCTGACTCTCTGTCTCCTCGTGGCGGCCGCGATCCCCGCGGCGGCAGCGAACCATCCACTCGATCAACTCAGCTACCAGGAAGTGTGGCGGGCGCTCGAGATCCTGCGGGACGCGGGGCGGCTCGACGCTGAAACGACCTTCTCGCAACTCACGCTGAGCGAGCCAGCCAAGAACGTCGTCCGCGGCTGGCGGGAGGCCGACGAACCGCCGAGAGCCGCCTACGCTCTCGTGCGCCAGGGCGAGGACACGTTCGAGGCCACGGTCGACCTCGCCGCCGGAGAGGTTGCCGCCTGGACTCAGCTCATCGGCGTTCAGCCGAACTGGAGCCTCGGAGAATTCGGCGCGGTGGTCGGCAAGGTGCTCGAACATCCCGATTTCATCGCGGGGCTCGGGAAGCGGGGCATCACCGATACGAGCTTCCTCGACTGCACGACGATCCCGCCCGGGTACTTCGGTACCGAGGAAGAGAAGGGACGCCGGCTCGGACACGTCCGCTGCTCCGAGCCTCGCGGCGCCAGGAACACCTGGGCGCGCCAGGTCGAAGGCCTGACCGCGGTGGTCGACCTGACGGCCGGCGAGGTGCTCAGGGTCGTCGACGACGGCGTGGCGCCGATCCCGGACGTGGACGCCGACTACGACCGGACCACGCTGGACCATCCGCGCGAGATCGCGGGCCCCTTCGACCTGGACCTGCCCGAGGGCGTCGGCTTCGACATGAACGGCTACCAGGTGAGCTGGCAGAACTGGAGCTTCCACCTGCGGCCCGACCAGCGCACCGGCCTCGTCGTGTCGCTCGTCGACTACCGCGAGAGCCCCGACTCCAATCCGCGCTCGGTCATGTACCAGGGCCAGTTGTCCGAGATCTACGTGCCCTACATGGACCCGGCGTTCGCCTGGTACGCCCGCAACTTCATCGACGCCGGCGAGTTCCCGGCTGGCGGTCTGGCCAAGCCGCTGCTGCGCGGCCGGGACTGCCCGGACCACGCCGTCTACATCGACTCGATCAACACGAACTCCCAGGGCCGGCCGCGCACGGTGCCCCGGACCACCTGCATCTACGAGCGGGAGACCGGAGACCCGTCCTGGCGGCACTACGAGGACGAACAGCCGGACAGTCGCAAGAGCCGCGACCTCGTCGTGCGCACCGCCGCCGTGGTCGGCAACTACGATTATCTGCTCGACTGGATCTTCCGCCAGGACGGCTCGATCGAGGCCCGCGTCGGCGCCACCGGCCTCCTCGAGGTCAAGGCGACGAGCGCCGTGTCGGCCATCCCGCCGGCGCCGGCCGCCGGCCCCGTGAACGCAACCGCCGTCGACGCCCTGCAGGCGGAGACGGCCGCCGACGCCTACGGCCACTTTCTCGACCGCAACGTCATCGGCGTGAACCACGACCACTACTTCAGCTACCGCCTCGATCTCGACGTCGACGGGGCGGACAACCGCTTCGTGGCGGACCGCCTGGTCACGCGGGAGCTCCCGGCCGACCATCCCCGCCGCAGCCTCTGGGTTCAGGAGCCCCACGCCGCCCAGACCGAACAGGACGCCCAGCTCGACATCAACCTCGCGCAGCCCGCGCTGTGGCGGATTCTGAGCACGAGCCGCCGGAACGCGGTCGGCTACCCCACGAGCTACCAGTTGATGCCGGGGCGCAACGCCAACCACCTGTTCGTGGCCGACGACTACTCGCTCCGCCGCGCCGGGTTCATCGATCATCACCTCTGGGTGACGCCGTACGATCCGGACGAACGTTTCGCCGCCGGCGACCATCCCACCCTGAGCGAGCCGGGAATGGGACTGCCGGCGTGGACCGAAGCGAACCGGTCCATCAGCGACGAGGACCTCGTGATCTGGCACACGGTCGGCATGCACCACCTGCCCCGGGCCGAGGACTGGCCGGTGATGCCGGTCATGTGGCACGGCTTCGAACTGCGGCCATTCGACTTCTTCGACCGCAACCCGGCGCTCGATCTCCCGTGAAACGGGGCGCAGAGAGGGCGCGACAAATCTGTCGCGCCCAAACACTGGCCGCACATTCCTGTGCGGCCCACCCGAGTCGACCGCTTCGTCGAGCCGGTCGCTGAGCCTGTCCAGGCGTTCCCCGGCGCGTCCCTGATTCGACTCTAAGTCCCATGGAACCGGGGGTTTCCCGATTGCCGTCCGGCCGCGGCCCGGGCGGGCGCCCGCGACCGGCGACAACCCGCACGGTTGGCACGATTCTCGATACATGAGGGGGCACGCCCGGCCGTCAGTTCCGGAACCTGACCTCGGCTGAGACCCCAAAGGGGGCGACAACCGAGACGCTCGGCCGGGCCAACCGAACTACGAGGAGGTACTCGAATGAGCTTCAGAACGCGAGGCCGGACGTTTCGTCTGGTTCCGGCCCTGGGACTGACGTTGCTCCTGGCCCTGCTGGCCGCTTCGCCGGCAGCAGCCCAGGACGGCGTGGACAGCGGCGACACGGCCTGGATGCTGACGGCCAGCGCCCTGGTGCTGCTGATGACGCCGGGACTGGCGTTCTTCTACGGCGGGTTGGTCCGCCGTAAGAACGTCCTCTCGATCCTCATGCAGTGCTTCCTCTGCATGGGAATCATGACGGTGCTCTGGGTCATCATCGGCTTCAGCCTCGCTTTCGGTTCCGACGCCCTGGGCGGCGTGATCGGAGGCGGCGACTACTTCCTGCTGGGCGGCCTCGGCTATGACGCCTGGGACGGCACCGGCATCCCGGCGCCGCTGTTCATGATCTTCCAGGGCATGTTCGCGATCATCACGCCCGCTCTCATGATCGGCGCCTTCGCCGAACGAATGAAGTTCAGCGCCATCTGCCTGTTCATGAGCGCCTGGCTGCTGGTCGTCTACGCTCCGGTCTGCCACTGGGTCTGGGGCGGTTCGGAGGGCTTCTTCGGCCTCGGCGGCGACGGCGCCCTCGACTTCGCGGGCGGTACCGTGGTCCACATCAACGCGGGCGTTTCCGCCCTGGTCGCGGCGATCGTCCTCGGCCGGCGGCGCGGCTATCCCGTGCATACCTCCCCGCCCCACAACCTGCCCTTTGCCGTCCTCGGCACCGGCCTCCTCTGGTTCGGCTGGTTCGGCTTCAACGCGGGCAGCGCGGTCGCGGCCAACGGTTCGGCCGCCAACGCCTTCGTCGTCACCCAGGTCGCCACGGCCACTGCCGCAGCCGCCTGGGGCCTGATCGACTGGATCCGCGACTCGAAGCCCACGCTTCTGGGCGTCATCACCGGCGCCGTCGCCGGACTGGTGGCGATCACGCCGGCCTGCGGTTCGGTCAGCGCCATCGGCGCGATCGGCGTCGGCGCGGGCGCTTCCGTGTTTGCCTACCTCGCCGTCACCTGGCTGAAGTCCAAGCTCGGCTACGACGACTCGCTGGACGTCTTCGGCGTCCACGGCGTCGCCGGCATGTGGGGCGCGGTCGCGGCAGGCCTCTGGGCCACCGACGTCGTGCCCGGCAACGACGCGAACGGCCTGTTCTACGGCAACGCCGCACAGGTCGCGATTCAACTCAAGGCGGTCGCCTACACGATCGTCTGGGCCGCGGTCGTCTCCTTCATCCTGCTCAAGATCGTCGATCTGATCGTCGGTCTGCGCGTCAGCGATGACGAGGAGCGGATCGGTCTCGACCTCACCGACCACCGCGAAAACGCCTACACCCTGGTTGACTAGGGCCGAAGGAGGAATGACATGAAGTACATCGTGGCGATCGTTCAGCCCGACCGGATGCAGGAGGTCCTCGACCTCCTGGAACAGAAGGAGATTCACCTGCTGACCGTGACCAACGTGATGGGACGCGGCCGCCAGCGGGGCGTCGCCGAGGTCTATCGGGGTCACAAGGAAGCGGGCGCGCTGCTGCGCAAGCTCAAGATCGAGATCGCGGTGAACGACGACTACGTCGACGTCGTGATCGACGCCATCTCGAGAGGCGCCAAGACCGGCAGGGTCGGCGACGGCAAGATCTTCGTGATGCCGCTCGACGAGACGATCCGCATTCGCACGGGCGAAACCGGCAACGTCGCGATCGGCTGAATCAGCCGCATCGCATCTGCGGAGAACGCGCCGCGGGAGCTTTCGCTCCCCGGCGCGTTTCTTCGTCTGGCTTCGGCCGGGTGCGATGCTCAGTCCGAGAGGCCGTCGAACAGGCGCCGAAGAGCCGCCATCCGTTCGGCGATCCGGTCCCAGCCGCCCTCCTCGTCCGGCAACTGGCCCAGACTGACGAGCCGCCTCGCGAGGAAGCGGAACTCGCTCGTGTCCGCGGCGGGAATGACGAGGTCCTTGCTGTGGCCGCGAACGATCCGCAGGCAGTTGATCACCGCCCGCAGGAGCCGGTAGCCCTCGCCGATCTGCTCGAACTCCCCGTCCGCCAGGTGGCCGCGCTCGTGGAGCGCGGCGAGCGCGTCGAGGGTGTTGGTCTGGCGCACCTCCGCGTCGCCGGCGCCGGCCGCTATCTGCCGCACCTGGACGAAGTACTCGGCGTCCAGCAGGCCGCCGGCGCTGAACTTCGCGTTCGTCGTGCCGCGGGTCACGAGTTCCGAGCGCTGGCGGTTCCTCAGATGCCGGATCCGTGCGACATCGTGCGGCCGCGAATCGAAGACGAACTCCTGGCGGTGCGTCTCGACCCGGGCGGCAAGGTCCGGATCGCCGGCGACGGTGCGAAGCCGCACCAGCGCCTGGCGCTCGTACGGGTCCGCTTCGCCGTCGGCGCTGTAATAGGAGGCGAAGCGCTGGAACGAGGCGGCGAGCGGTGACGAAGCGCCTCCCGGCCGCAACCGCCAGTCGAGCTCGAAGATGCCGTCGCGCTTGGCGCGGATCAGACGGGCCAGCCGCTGCGACGCCCGCTCGTAGAACTCGCCGGCCTGGGCCAGCCGCGACCGTTCGGCGTCCCAGACGAACATCAACTCGATGTCCGACGCGTACCCCAGGTCGCGCCCGCCCCATTTCCCGAGCGCGCAGAGGGACCAGACTCCGGGCTCCGCCTTGTCGCCGGCGGTCTCCGCGACCGCTTCGGTCGCCGCCCGCGTCAGCACGACATCGGAGAGCGTCGAGAGTTCTTCGCCGAAATCGCTGAATCGCTCGATGCGTCGCGTCAGGTGGCGCATGTCGATCCGCCCGATCTCGTCGTCCTTGAAGCGGTTGAGCGCCTCGTCCGGCACCTGCTGCGCTTCGAGCGCGGCATCGAGGCGGCGCTCCAGGTCCTCCCGTCCGGCGCCCAGGTCGAGGTCGGCCATGCCTTCGAGCAGCGGCATCAGGTTCTCGTGCTGACGGCGCAGGAACTCCTCCCAGAGCCAGGTGCCGGCACCCAGGACGCGCGCCAGTTCGTCCAGTGACGACGCGAGGGCCTGCGTCGGGTCGGCCACCTGCTTGCAGGCCGCGTCGATCAGCGCCCCGAACTGCCGCAGGGCGAGCTGCGGGTTCGGCGCCACCGCCAGCCGCCGCGCGAACTGCTTCATCAGCGTGACGGTCAACCGCAGGTGGTCGACGCCGATGCGGTCCTCGACCTTCCCGCCGCTCCGGGTGGTCACGAACAGGCGGTCGCGGACCTCGCCGTCGACCGTGTCGAACTCCACCTTGTCGATCCAGTAGTCGCGGGTGGACAGGACGTTGGAGAACTCGAACAGGAACATGAAGCTGTCCGGGCTTCGGATCTCGAGGATCGTGCAGTGCTCGTCCGACTCGTTGTCGACCGAAATCGAGATGGGCGGCATGACCTGCTCCGCGTCGGCGCCCGGATCGGCCAGGCGGGCGGTCTCCATCACGCGCAGGGTCAGATCCTCGTTGGCGCGCTGCGCTTCACCCGTGGCCAGGAGTCCGAGAAGCCTGTTCAGGTCCCGCTCGAAGTCCGCCCAGGAGAAGACACGGGAGGCGTGGGCCGGCGCCGGCTGGACCTCCGCCGAGTACACGATGCGCGTGGGGCCGTGCACCGCTGGCCGCGGCCTCTGGTCCTTGCGCCGGCGCTGGCGGCCGCGCCCGCCGCCGGGCCGCGTCGAACGACGCCGCTCCGCCCTTCCGGGCCGGCGGTAGAACTCCATGTCGCCAGCGTCCTGGTAGGTGTAGGAACTGCCGCTGAGGATCGACTGGCCGTAGGCCGCCAGCAGGCCGCAGATCTTCGCGAACTCTCCCTGGTAGTCGTTGGCGACCACCGTCACCCGGCGAGTCGAGCCGACGTGCCGCACGTCGACCCGGCACAGTCGCTCGGCGTCGAGTTCGTGAATCAGTTCGACGTGGCGCGCCACCTCCTCCACCGGGTGAGCGAGAAAGTAGGCGCTCTCGAGGCGCCGGAAGTGCTCGTCGATGACGTCCGCGGGCAGGTCCGGGCAGCGTTCCCGCACCTGGTGCTTGCGTTCCAGGAACTCGATCGTCTCGTCGAAGAACTCACCGAAGATGCGGCGCACTTCCGCCGACGTCTCTTCGTAGCGGCCACCCAGATCGAGGGTGTCAAGCGGCTGGCGCAGTGCGAAGGCCACGCGCCACTGGAACGTCGCCCACTGTTTCGGCTCGCGCGGAAGCTGGCGCACGGGCAGGTCGCGCTCCAGCTGCAGCACGTGCTCGACGACGCGCAGGAAGATGTAGGCCTCGCGCAACCGGTCGTACTCGTCCTGGGTGATCACGCGGTGCGCCCGCAACCGGGACATGGCCTGCAACGTGTTCGGTGAGCGCAGGCTCTTGTTGGCGGCTCCGTGGTAGAGCTGCAGCAACTGGACGATGAACTCGATATCGCGGATGCTGCCGGCGCCGAGCTTCACGTTGCCGACCTCGGTGCCCTTGGAGCGGAGCGACTTCTCGATCATCTGCTTCATCTCGAAGACCTCGCGCAGCAGGGTCTCCGGCGACCTCTCCGGGTCGAAGACGAAGCGCCGCGTGCCGTCGATCAGCGCCCTGGCGGCGGCCGCGTCGCCACCGGCGAAGCGTGCCTTGATCAGCGCCTGGAACGTCCAGTTCATGCCGTAGCGCTCGTAGAAGCGGAGGTACTGGCTCACTGTCCGCACCAGGGGGCCCATCTTGCCCTCGGGCCGCAGCCGCATGTCGACGCGGAAGACGAAACCGTCGCCCGTGTTGTCGGAGATCAGACGGATGAACCTCGGCGCCTGCCGCTGGAGCCGGTGAAGCGCCTCCTGGTCGACGTCGTCCGAGGCGACGAATAGCGCGTCGATGTCCGAGCTGTAGTTGACCTCCAGGCCGCCCCACTTGCCCATCGCGATCACCGCGAACGGTTCCTCGTCCAGGCCTGTCGCATCGAGCGCTCGCTGGACGCAGACATCCGCGACCTGGGAGATCTTCTGCGTCGTCGCGGCGAAGTCGTCGAGGCCGCTGAAATCGGCGACCGCGACCCGGATCAGCTCCCGGTAACGCAGGACGCGGAGCCAGCGGCGAATGTCCTCATCCGGCACCGGCCGGAGAGCCGCCATGCGCTCGCGCTGCTCGTCCACCGACTCCACCTCGACGGGAAAGAGCCCCTCGTCCGCCTCCGGGTGGGCGTCGAGCCACCGGGCGTAGGCCGGCGCGTACTCCCGCAGGATGTCGCGTTGCGAGAGCGCGAGCGTCTCCCGCGGATCCTCGGCGTCCTCGATGTCCATGGCCGCGAAGGCCTCGATCGCTTGCTCAAGGCGCGAGTTCACTGCGGTTCCTCCTCGTCGCTGGCCCGCCGACAGCGGCAGGGGCAAGATGCTAGCGAACGGTGCATCCCTCCGTTCGACAGGGCGGGTAAGGTTCACCAGGTTCAGCCGGAGGAGTTCGTCATGAGACCAGCCATCGCCATCGCCTGCCTTCTACTCGCTGCCGGCCTCGCTGGCGCGGCGGCGGCACAGTCCCAGCCAGGCTCTCCAGGCGGCTATCTGACGCCGCCGCAGGAGATCGTCGACATCCTCGACGCGCCGCCGACGCCGGCCGTGCTGGTCGGGCCGAACCGCGATGTCATCGTGCTGATGGAGAGCCGGAGCATGCCGCCGATCTCGTGGCAGGCGCGGCCGCTGGAGCGGCTCGCGGGCTACCGGATCGATCCGCGAAACAGCGGGCCGTGGCGGGCGCCGGAGACGGCGGCGCTGACGATCCGCGGGATCGACGAGGACGCCTCGCCGGACGACGGGTTGCGCATCGAGGCGCCCCACGGCACGACGATCGGCTGGCCGCGGTTCTCGCCCGACGGTTCCCACCTCTCCTATGCCGTGCTCCGCGACACGGGAATCGAGCTCTGGGTCGTCGACCTGGGAGGCGGCAAGCGCCGGGCGCTGACGTCGGCTTCGCTCAACGCCACCTGGCGCAATCCCTGCGAGTGGCTGTTCGACTCGAGCGGCGTGCTGTGCCGGTTCCGCGTGCCGGCCCGCGGTGCGCCGCCGTCGCCGCCGCGGCAGCCTTACGGCCCCAACATCCAGGAGCACGACGGGCGCCTGTCGCCGGTTCGCACCTACCAGGACCTGCTGGCGAACGCCTACGACGAGGCGCTCTTCGAGTACCACTTCACGAGCCGGATCGAGATCGTCGACCTGGCTACCGGGACGCGGACGGCGATCGGCGAACCGGGGCTGTACTCGCGGATCTCCGGCGCTCCGGACAACCGGCACGTGCTCGTCGAGAGAGTCGAGCGGCCCTTCTCCTGGCTGCACCCGGCGAGCCGCTTCCCGCGCTCGGTCGAGGTGTGGAACCGGGAGACCGGCAAGGTCGCGACGATCGCGACGCTGCCGCTGGCCGACGCGGTGCCGATCGGCGGCGTTCCCACCGGGCCGCGCGGCCACCGGTGGAATCCGACCGCACCGGCCACGCTGGTCTGGAGCGAGGCCCAGGACGGCGGCGACCCGAAGGCCGAGGTGCCGCATCGTGACTACGTGTTCACGCTGGACGCGCCGTTCGACGGCGAACCGCTTGAACTGACGCGGACCGAGTTCCGGTTCTCCGGGCTAGCCTGGACGGAGGACGGCACGGCTCTGGTCAACTCGTATGACCGCGAGACGCGCTGGATCCGCACGGCGCTGCTCGACGTCGGCGGCGACGAACCAAGGCCGCTGTTCGACCGCAGCGCGGAGGACAGCTACGGCCACCCCGGCTTCCCCTGGCAGCGGCCCGGCGGCGGCACCGCCGGCGCGACCATCCTGCAGGACGGCAACGACATCTACCTCGTGGGCCGCGGCGCCTCGCCGGAAGGCGACCTGCCCTTCGTCGACCGCCTGAATCTCGACACTCTGGCGACGGAGCGCCTGTTCCGCAGCGAGCCCGGCACCTATGAGACGGCCGTCGCGGTGCTATCGGCCGACAGCGGCTCGCTCCTGACTCGCCGCGAGAGCACGACCGAGCCGCCGAACTACCACGTGACCGACCTCTCGACCGGCAGCCGGCGCGCCCTGACCGACTTCAGCGACCCGGCGCCGATCCTCCGCCAGGTCGAGAAGCGGCTGTTGACCTACGAGCGGGCAGACGGCGTCGGCCTGTCGGCGACGCTCTACCTGCCTCCCGGCTACCGGGAAGGCGACCGGCCGCCGATGCTCCTCTGGGCCTATCCCCGCGAGTACACGAACCCCAACGCGGCAAGCCAGGTCAGCGGCTCACCACACCGCTTCACGACCCTGCGCGGCGCCTCTCACCTGCTGCTGCTCACCCAGGGCTATGCGATCCTCGACGGGCCGACGATGCCGATCGTCGGCGAGGGCGAGACGGCGAACGACACCTACGTCGAGCAGCTCGTCTCGAGCGCCGCCGCGGCCATCGACAAGGTCGTCGAACTCGGCGTCGCCGACCGCGACCGGATCGCCGTCGGCGGCCACAGCTACGGCGCCTTCATGACGGCGAACCTCCTGGCCCACTCCGACCTCTTCGCCGCCGGCATCGCCCGCAGCGGCGCCTACAACCGTTCGCTGACGCCTTTCGGCTTCCAGAACGAGCGCCGGACCTTCTGGGAGGCCCAGCACATCTACGCCGCGATGTCCCCCTTCTTCCACGCCGACAAGGTGAACGAGCCGATCCTGCTGACCCACGGCGAGATCGACAACAACTCCGGTACCTTCCCGATCCAGTCCGAGCGTTACTACCAGGCACTCAAGGGCCACGGCGCCAAGGTGCGCTACGTCACCATGCCTCACGAGTCCCACGGCTACGCGGCCCGGGAGTCCGTGCTCCACATCGTGGCGGAGATGCTGAACTGGTGCGACCGCTACCTCCGCACCGGCGCGTCGCCGGCGTCAGGAGCCGGCGCCGGAAGGTGAGGCAGGGATGGGGAGCGCGGCCAGACTTGCGACCGTCACTCCCCACCCGATCGACTCGACCGGGCCTCAGGGCGTTTCGACGATTCTCTCGAGTTTCGGCAGAGTGACTTCCGCTTCCGGCGGCGCAACGTCGCCCGTGGTCACGAGATCGAGCAACTGGCCGTCTTCGTCGAAGGCGCGAAAGACCGCACCTTCGCTCGACAGCTCTGCCATCCAGAAGTGCGGCTCGCTGGCCGAGCGTTCGATGTACCACCGTTCCACCGGATCGACGGTGCGGGCGTCCATTCCCATGCAGCCGTCGCCGAGGTAGAGCACGCCTTCCCCAGCTTCGACGATTTCGCCGAGCCGGATCGGATGGCTGCGCTTGAGCACATGGTCGTGATTCTCGAACGCCGCGGTCAACCGACCGTGGTGGAAGACCTCCTCCCAGGCGTCCCGACCCTCGGCCGAAGCCTCGTACGAGCGATGTGCCGGGTAGAGGGGAACGTGGTACAGGCCGAGCCGGTTCGGCAACTCGGCGTCGGCCTCCATGTGCGCCGCCAGCCAGGGGGCCTGGTCCTCGTGGGACACCAGGTGCCCGCTGTCCAGTACGTAGAGAACGCCAACCGAGCCGAGGCCGCGCCGGAAGTACGTCGCTCCACCGTCCCCCGGCGCGTCTCCGCCGCCCTGATTCTGGGCAAACAGGGCGAAGTAGAAGGGCGCCTTCTGCTCGGGCGGCGAGGACGCGGGAACACCGCCCTCACGGCCCACGTTCACTTCGTGGTTGCCGATCGAGAGCACCAGAGGAACGGTATGGCCCTCGGGCGTGACCAGCGCCTCCGTGACGTACTCGAGCCACGTTCGCCAACGCGGCCACCTCGAAACGAGGCCGTTGGCGTAGGCGAGGTCGCCGCCGATCGCCAGCAAGTCCGGCGACCGCCGCGCCGCCTCGGTCAGCAGTGCGAGCGAGAGGGGTTCGGCGCCCACGTCGCCGCCAGCCGCCAGCCGCACCGGACCCTCCTCGGGCATGGTGCGGAAGCTGCGCACGGGACCGGCCGACCGCCCGTCCAGCAGGACGTCGAAGTCATACCGACCGCCCGGCTCCAGGCCGCGCAACGGGAACCGGTACACGCGGACGTCCGGAACCCCGCCGATCTCGAGCGCTTCGCCCGGGATCGTCCGCGGCTCGCCCTCCGACCCCGACGATCGCCACTCGACGCTTGCGGACCGCGGCAGCCGTTCGCCGATCCCATCCGCTTCGACGACCAGGTTGACGGTCATCGTCGTCGACGTGTCGCCTTGCCACGTCAGGTGGACGGAGTGCCAGGGCGGCTCCGCCGCCGGGCCGGAGCATCCCCCGATGAGGAAGACCGCGAGGGCGACTGCCGCTGCGCACCCAGTGCGTCGCGTCAGAGTTCTATCCGGCCTAAGGTGCGGCATCGAGAAGCTCCTTCATCACCGTCTGCGCGTCTTCCGGCCGGCCAAGGTGCAGCCCCATTCCCGGCATCGGCGCCACCGGCACGAGAACGCGGGCGACGCCGAGCTCGGCGAGCGAGCGGAGACTGAATAAATCCTCGCCGATGCCCGTCGTGATCTCGAGGGCGTGCGGATCCCGGCCGTGTTCGGCGGCCACGTCGCGCGCCAGCTGGACCAGCTCGGCGGCGGCCCCGCGCGCGGGAAAGAAACCGTCGCCCAACCGGCCCGCCCGCCGCGCGGCGGCCTTCGAGTGGCCGCCGACAATGATGGGAACGCTGCCATTGACCGGCTGCGGCCGGCAGTAGGCAGCGTCGAAGTGGACGAATTCGCCGTGGTAGGTCGGGCGTTCGGCGCCCCAGAGTTCGCGCATCGCCTCGATGTACTCGTCGGTGCGGCGCCCGCGGTCGGCGAAGGGCGCGCCGATCGCGTCGAACTCTTCCTTCAGCCAGCCGACGCCGATCCCCAGCAGGAGGCGGCCCCCGGTCAGATGATCGAGCGTCGCGACCTGCTTGGCCGCCACCACCGGATTGTGCTGGGGCACGATGAGGATGCCGGTCCCGAAGCGGATCCGCCGTGTCTGGGAGGCGACGAACGCCATCCAGATCAACGGGTCGGGCAGGTCGAAGTCGTCCCGTCCGCCGGCCATCTTCCCGTCCGGCGAGTAGGGGTAGGCCGACTCGTACCCGCCCGGAACGACCGTGTGCTCGACGGTCCAGATCGACTCGAAGCCCGCCTCGTCCGCGGCCTGGACCAGTTCCACCGCCAGGCCCGGATCGACGTAGCGTCCCGTGTTGCAGTACCGAAGTCCGAACTTCATGAGTGGCGCAGTGTAACGGTAGGCAGCGAGAGCCGGACCGCTAGCGCAATCCTCCGCTACGATGCCGGCCGTGCACGAAGCCGCCGGCAGGACGCAGGTCGCCGACATCGACTGGTCTTCCTGGCGCGCCGTCGACCGGGCCACCTTGACGTTCGTCCTCCAGGACGGTCAGGTGCTCCTGATCCGCAAGAAGCGGGGCCTGGGCGCCGGCAAGGTGAACGGCCCCGGCGGCCGCCTTGAACCGGACGAGGAGCCAGTCGACTGCGCCGTCCGAGAGGTCGAGGAGGAACTCGGCATCACACCGCTCGGCCTGGAGTACCGCGGCGAGAACCTGTTCCAGTTCACCGATGGCTACTCGATTCACGTCTACGCGTTTACCGCCACAGGATACGAGGGCGAGATTCGGGAAACCGAGGAAGCCACGCCCATGTGGACGAACCTGGATGCCATTCCCTACGACGAGATGTGGGAAGATGACCGGCTCTGGTTACCCCACTCCCTGGGCGGCCTCACGCCGCAGGGCCGCTACATCTTCGACGGCGACCGCATGCTGGACTGGGAACTCGAAGTCGACGGCAAGCTCTACAGTCCGCGAGCACCCGGGTGCTCGCATCCAGAGGTGCGTTGACGATAACTGAGAATCGAGTATCATCCGCCCATGCGGAGAGCCAGGCAGCAGCAGACCGTCCTCCGAGCTCTTGACGAAGCGGACGGTCCCCTGTCCGCCAGGGAACTGTGGAGCCGCCTGAGCGGAACGGGCGTCGGTCTCGCCACGGTGTACCGCGCTCTCCAACGGGGTGTTGAGGAAGGCACGCTGGAGACGGTCGAGGTGTTGGGCGGCGGGCTGCGGTACGAGCCCAGGGACCGCGAGCATCACCATCACTTTCTCTGCTCGAGCTGCGACCGCGCGTTCGACCTCTTCGGTTGCGTCGAGGGCCTCGAGTCCCTGCTTCCAGGCGGGTTTCGGATGACCGGACACGAGGTGGTGTTGCTCGGAACCTGCGATGGGTGTGGCGATGCGGCGTGACAGTCGCCCAGGAGCGGTGGACGTCGCCACCGCCTGATCGCTCCCCTCCTGCCCCGGTTCTGCCTCGATCTCAAGCCAGGGAAGGCGCTGATGCATCTAGCAGAAGGAGTGCTACCGCTCAGCCAGGCCGTCGCGTGGAGTGCCCTGGCCGCACCCACTGTCTATTGGAGCCTTCGTGGCGAGCAACGGACGCGACGCGACACACCGTCGTCCTCGATCGTCATGGCGGGCGTAACGAGCCTGCTCTTCGCCGGCACCTTGCTGCCGCTGCCGGTCCCGGTCGTGGGCGCAACCAGTCACATCTGCCTCACGCCGGTGCTCGCCCTGCTCGTCGGCGTCCGTCGCGTCGTGTGGCCCACGTTCTTCGTGCTCCTGCTGCAGGCCGTCTTCTTCGCTCACGGCGGGATCACGACGCTGGGGGTCAACTTCCTGACACTGGGACTGCTGGGGCCTCTGACGACAGTCGGCGTTTGGGCTCTGCTCCAGCGGCTCGGCGTGGACGGGTCTCTCCGCGTCGCGCTCGCCTGTGGCGTCGGCGGCCTGAGCGTCTACGTGGCGGACGCCGCGGTGCTCGCCGTGGCGTTGTCCGAGGTGACGGCGCCAGCGACGACCTTCGGCGCGGTGCTGATCGGATTCGCCCCCGTCCAGATCCCCCTGGCGGTTCTCGAAGCCTTCGCCTCCATCGGCATCGTACGGCTGCTGGCCACACGTCGGCCGGACCTCCTGCCGCACTCGCTGAGGGGACTTCGCACCGTGTCCGCGCCCGCCGCGTCCGCCATGCTTCTGTTGCTCGTAGTCGGCCTGTCGGGCTGCGCCTATGAAGGAATCGACGGAACCGTGTTCGGTGCGACCGCGGAGGAGGCGGGGCGACCGCCAACGGGGAGCATCGTCGACCTGAGTCACGGGGAGGTCGGGCTCGCGATGTCGATCCTCATCCTCTTCGGAGTGGGCTTTATCGCGGGGCGCACCTGGGAACGAGTGCTCGGAGGAGGACGCGATGCACCTCCACGCTGACCATTCCCTGTTCTTCGAGCGCCGCCAGCCGCTGTGGGTTGCGGCATTGGCTGTCGCGCTGACCAGCAGCGTGCTGATCGTCAACGCGGGCGCGCGAAGCACCGTCCTGTCCCTGACCTGCTCCGGGCTCGGCGCGGTGCTTCTGCTGTTCGCACATGCCCATGGACGCCGCAGGATCAAGCCTGCCCTCGCGTGGACCCTGGGCGTCGTGGCGCTCGCCCTGCTCGCTGGGGTCGCCCTGAATTCCGACACGGACGTCATCGTCCAGACGAGCGCCAGGGTCCTGTGTGGCGCCATCTGGATCCTCTGGCTGGGCACCCAGATCGACTGGGCGTCGCTGCGACAACTCCTGCTTCGGATTCGGATACCCGAGGGCATCGTGGCCAGCCTCGACCACGCGCTCATGCACGGTGTCCTCGCCCAGCGCGAGTGGGTCCAGCGGCGTGACGCGGGCCGTCTCCGCCTGGGGTCACCGCGTTTGCCTGCGGCCGCCTGGGGACCGCTGCTCGGCGAAGGCGCCCTGCAAGCCTTCGCGCGCCTCGAACGCGCCGAGGAGAACGCACTGCTGCGTAGCGCCTCCCGCGCAGACGTTCCGCCTCCCGACGGCGTCCACCTCGATGCCATCGACGTCGAACGCGGCGAACAACTGGTGCTCGAGCAGCTCGAGCTGCGCCTGGCAGGAGCGGAGTGGCTGCTCGTGTGCGGGCCGAGTGGAGCCGGCAAATCGACCTTGTTGCGCCTGCTCGCGGGGCTCGACGGACCCGCGCAAGGCACGATGACCCGCCTCGGAGAGCACGTGTCACCCGACGCGGCGCTGCCGGCCCGGCTGCACGGACGCGTGGCGCTTCTCGGCCAGAACCCGGAGAACCACTTCATCGCAAGCACCGTCGCGGAGGACATTGCCTGGGGCCTGCGTCGTCGTGGCGTTGCGGCAGCCGAGGCGCGCCGTCGATCCCGCGAGGTGGCGACGGCCTTGCGCATAGACCATCTGCTGGAGCGTTCGTGTCATCAGCTCAGCTTCGGGGAGCAGCGCCGGGTTGCGCTCGCCGGTCTCCTGGTGCTCGAGCCCGCGCTGCTGCTCCTCGACGAGCCCATGGCCGGGCTCGATCCGGTCGCGGCCCTCGAGCTGCGCACGCTCGTCGTAGAGGCTGTTCGTCGGACGAGCGCTACGTGCGTCTGGGCAACCCACTGCCTTCGCTCGCTGCCATCCCCGGCAACGCGCGTCGTCCTGCTGCGACACCGCCGGGTGCTCTTCGATGGCCCTGCGGCCGAAGGGCTGTCGAGACCGTGGCTCATCCGGGCTGGTCTCGCCGTTTCGCGGGAGCATGGACCGTATGTTGATCAACACATCCCCACGCCAGCCGAACCTCGAACGGGCTCGACGTATCAAGAAGGTGTTGCGCGAAGCGCTGAACCTTTCCGATGACATGACGGTCACGGTCACCGAGCTGGCTTGTCTCGAAGAAGGCTGCGCCCCCGTCGAGACCGCGATTGGCCTGCTGCGGCCCGATGCGCCACAACTTCAGTGCAAGCTGCACAAACCCATGGACGCCGTTGACGCCAAGGACCTGGTCGAGGTCTGCACGTCGTGGGGATTCGACGTAGAGATTCCGGTGCTCGCACCGCTGCTCCAGGAGGACTAGATGAACACGCCTCGAAACATACCTGTCACGATCCTCACCGGCTTCCTTGGCTCCGGCAAGACGACCCTGCTGAACCGGATCCTGAAGGAGGAGCACGGCAAGCGCGTCGCCGTGATCGAGAACGAGTTCGGGGAGGTCGGCATCGATCAGGCGCTCGTCATCAACGCTGACGAGGAGATCTTCGAGATGTCGAACGGCTGCATCTGCTGCACGGTGCGCGGAGACCTGATTCGCGTGCTCGGCAAGCTCATGAAGCGCCGCGACAAGTTCGACTACGTGCTGGTGGAGACCACAGGGCTCGCCGATCCCGGTCCGGTCGCTCAGACCTTCTTCATGGACGACGAAATTCGCGCGGAGTTCTCGCTCGACGGAATCGTCACGCTCGTCGATGCAGCCCACATCGAGCAGCAGTTGGGGCGAAGCGACGAGAGCACCGAGCAAGTCGCGTTCGCGGACGTCCTCGTTCTGAACAAGACGGACCTCGTCGACGACGAGGCGCTCGACGGGCTCGAATCCCGGCTTCGGGAAATGAACCGAATGGCGCGAGTCGTGCGCAGCGAGCGGGCGAACGTTTCTGTCGACACGGTACTCAACCTCGGCGCCTTCGACCTGGACCAGGTGCTCGAGCGTCGTCCCACCTTCCTCGAGCCGGAGTATCCGTTCGAATGGACCGGAGTCTGGTCGCTCGATGTCGGCCGCTACGAGCTCAGCCTCGCCGATGGACC
>JAJDUI010000023.1 GCA_022826745.1 Thermoanaerobaculia bacterium
GGCCATAGACCCCCAGAAACGCCGATCCGAACCGACGGATCCGCCAAACCCGACGGACCGATCCACTCGGCTCCAATACAGCTCCGCAACTACCCCGACAACGCCGAACCGGATCACGCGGTGAAAAATGCGGGCTAGGGCGCCTCCCCAACGCAGGCCTCGCGAAGAGCGGAAGTGTCCGTGAAGGCGTCCGGCTCGCCGGCCGCCTTCACGTACCGGCGTTCTGCTCCCGTCCGCACGTCCCGCACGACCAGGTCGAGCCCCAGTTCGGTCGAGGAAGCCGCGGATACCCAGTGGTGGCCGTTGACCTCGCAACCGTCCAGCACCTTCACCAGGACTTCCCAGTTGGCGGGAGTGAAGAAGAAGAACAGGCCGGCCTCCGAAGTCTGCGCTTCGGAGACGCGTGCGGCGGCGCCGGCACCGTCCGGTGAGGACCAGTCGAGGGTCACGCGATAGCGGCCATCCTGGACGCAAAGCACGGTCGGCGCCGGTTCGCAGAGATCAGTCGCCGACCTCGACTCGTTGCTCCTTATCGATGCAACCTGCAGTTCCCAGCGGCTCTCGGGCTCGTCCCGCATGCGAAGTCTGTTCGGGTCGAAGCGACCGAGAACCCAGGCGTGGTCCGCGGCGTCGAACGGCATCCACAGGTCGGGAGCGACCCGAAGGGCGTATCCGCCCCGGGCGAGAGCCTCCTCCTCGCTGCTCGCCGATGGAAGCACCATGATGTTCGCCCCGCGCTCCTCCAGGACGTAACCCGGCGGCGGTATCCGGTCGTGGGCCATCAGGCGCTCGCTGTTGGCCCAGGTAACCGGGTTCTGGGCCACGACCGCGTCCACCAGACCGTGGCCGTCCACCACCCTCAGATCCGCCAGGAAGTAGGACTGAACGCCCAGGGCGCCCGTCGCGGTCAGGGCGTCTTCCGGAAACACACCCCGTTCCATGCGTTCGTAGTCCGCCCATTCCTGTAGCTTGAGCTTCGCCGCCTCCCGGTGTCCCACGAAGCGCAGTCCGACAAGTTGCCGAGCCATTCGCCGGCGGAGGTCGTTCGAGACCGGGACGAGAGCCCGCATGCCGGGCGCCGCGAACAACCAGCCCGCGCGGTCCTCCTCGACCTCCAGGTGGAACCGTTCCCGATGGCCGTCCACGGCCGCGCTCCTGAGCAGGATCTCGGCCTGCAGAGCGCCGGCGTAGAAGAGGGTCGGCGCGAACAGGACGACTGCGCAGACGCTGGGGCCGGGTGCCAGGCGCCCGGACCGCAATCGCCGCAGCAGAGCGGACGCCGCCGTACCCAGATGAACGATCCCCGTGGCCACGGGAACCGCCAGCAAGGGCCAGTAGAAGTCCAGGGGCCGGTACTCGAAGTAGTCCCCGCCGATCTGGAACACGTAGGCCATATGCGGGACGATGCAGGCGAGAGGCAGGACGAAGCGAAGGTCGGTGTGCTCGCGCCACGACCGTCGTATGGCCAGAGCCGCCAGCGGCATCAGAAGGTAGAGCCCGGTCTCGATCACCGCCGCCCACAGGTAGTTGAAGCCGGATTCGTACCACGGCCGGACATGCTTGGCGTAGTAGGTGTTCGGCAGCCATTCGCCGTAGTAGGCGTACCGGATCAGGAAGTGCGCCCCGACGACGACCGCGAACGGCAGCACCAGCCAACCCAGCTCCCGGACGTCGACGCGAAACCGCCCCCTGGCGGCAACGACCTTCTGCACGACGAACCAGCCGAAGCAGCAGGCCGCGATCAACAGCCCCTCCGGTCGCGTGTACGCGGCGGCCGCGAGGCTCAACGAAGCACCGAGCAGTCCTTGGCGACTGCCGGAGTGGACAGTCAGGCACACCACCGCAACGACGACGAAGAGCGTGAACTGCCGCGTCTCAAGCCCGCCGCCCGAGGTCCACACCGCGAAGGTGGCGCTCGTGCACAGAAAGCCCAGCGCCATCCAGATCACCAGGCTGCGCCGCCGGAGTCCGGGGAGCGACGAAGCCCACCAGACGACCGCGGCAAGCGTGCCGATCGTGCAGAGAACGGACAGCCAGGGCGCGACGTTCTCGGGACGCAGCCCGAAGACCTTCCAGAGAGCCGCCAGTTCGAGCACCCACAGAAAGTTCGTGTAGCCCTCCACCCGTTCCCCGACATTGAAGACGAGGCCCTGGCCGTCCACCAGGTTGCGGGCGTAGCGGAAGCTGATGAAGGCGTCGTCGCACAGGAACCAGGCCGCGGACGAGAACCAGGCCAGCACGACCAGCCAAGGCAAACTGACACCCAAAAGAGCCAGTATCCGCGCCGCGAAGGTTCTTGTCTTGCTCTGTGGCGTCACGAAGCCGACAGGCCGAGTAGCCCTCATCGGTTTGGCCGCGTTCACAGGCGCCCCGCAACGGTCTTTCGTTGCCTGCGTTCTTCGACAGACGACGGCACCACTCGGAGACCAGAGTCTGAAGACCTTGAGGACCCTCCTCCGGATCCCCCACGACCACTGGCTTGCCAGCCGGCTGGGGAACCGCTCGCAGGCTAGCCGTCCGCGGGCTCCGGGGGGCGCGTCTTCGTTTCCCCGTCTTGTGGTGGTGCGGCTTCCCGCGGCAAGGACGGCGGTGCCAGTGCCAGTTCCACACGCCGTGCCGTCGTGCTGAAGGTATCGCCTTCGGACCGAGCCGACTGGACAGCCAGGAAGTGACGACCATTGGGGCTCACGATCGGCGCCAACGGCTTCTTGCCACGCTGCCAGCCCGAGAGACGCTCCTCTCTCCAGTCCGGGAACTGGGGACTCTGCCAGAGGTGCCGCACCCGAAATCGGCCGTCGCCATCCTCCTGCATCTCGACGAAACCGCGTGTCGGATGAGGCTGGCCAGTCCCCACCTTGCGGCGCAGAAACGGCTCGCGCGGAACATCGAACGTGTACGCCAGATTCCACAGATCGTAGGCTTGCCATTCGTCGCCGGAGCGCGCCCAGAGAACCTGATCGTCTTCTTGCCAGACGACAGCAAGATCACCGCCCCGGGGATGCACTACCGCCCGCAGATGATCGATCGGCCTTGATTCCAGGCCTCCATCGGTAAAGCGGTGCAGGAACAGGTGAGTGCTGTAGGAGGCCAGCACAGTGGGCCCGTCGGAATCCAAGATGACAAAGGCAGTCACATCATCCTCGAGTGGCGACGCGGGAAAAAGCTCCACGCCGATCGTCCGTCGTGCCTTCCCCGTCTTCATGCTGCCGACGGCGAACTCTCTCCCGAGCGCTTTTGTCTGCGATCTCCTAGTCCGCGGAGGATACAGGTCCCGCATCCCGACCCAGACGGTCAAGTCGTGCGAAGCCCACGCCCAAGCGGCACCCGTCCATTCCTGGTCGAGATCGAATTCTCGCTCAAGCTTGAATGCGCTTGGCGTTACGCGATACACCCTGAGCCCCCAAAGGTGATCGTTGTCCTGCCGCCTGTAACCCCAAGTCAGTAGCCGGCCTTCGGACGCCTCCCGCAACCGCTTGACCAGGAAGTCGACTTCTTGCACGTGAGCGTCGCCGCCGCTCCACGACACAAGCGTCGAACGGGTTTGCTCAAGATCGGGCGATGGGTGGAGCGCCACGACAGCGCGGCCCTCGTTCGTGACGAAGCCGCCGAGAAAGTCACCATCTACGAGCGAGAGAACGTTGTTCTCCGCGCCAGACGCGGGTCCGGCCCACGCGGAGAGAAGCAAGAGCGAACAGATAGCGGCGGCAGGAAACTGTCTTCGCATTAGCAGCCATCCCTGTTCTTCTGGTCTTCGGTCGGCCGCCCTCCGGCGTCGACGTGGTCGAAGTACTCGACCCGGGATTCCGGGCCCGTTATCACTGAAATGTGAGCGTGAACGCCGCTCGCGTTCCCGGTTCTGCCAGCCAGCCCGACCAGGCTGCCCGCCCTGATCGTTCCGCTGGCAGTAGATGGCTCACGGAAGTGGCAGTATCGGGTGACCCAGCCGTTGTCGTGAGTGATGTCCACACCGTGGCCGCAGCGCGTGTTGTTCACGAGTGACACGGAGCCCCCGCGCCAAGCCAGGACCGGATCTCCGGCGTTCGCCTGGATGTCGACGCCGCCGTGGTCAGCACGCACCGTGTTCGGGCCGTCGTACTCGGTACCGAGGCGGTCGTTCAGATCGAAATTCAGGGAACACTCGTCTTCCGTGACGACTACGTTCCAGTGGTCCACGATGTTGTTGCTGTCTGTATCTAGGTTCGGAAGCGTGGGCCCACCGCCACCGCCGCCATCGCCGTCGCCGCCGTCGCCGCCGTCCCCTGGGCCCGGATCGCCCTCGCCGGGTCCGGCCCCGGGTGGCGGGCCGGGATCATCGGCAACTACGACGATCGTCCCATCCGGCGTGGGGCAATCGATCTCCATGCCGTCCTCCTTCCTGCACACGATCTCTTCCGGACCGGAACCGGTCGGCGCAACGACTGAGACGAGGGAGACATCGTTCACGGCAACGGTGAGAGTGTAGTCGCCCGGCCCGCCGCTGCCGTACGGGTACACGACGACCGTTTGAGTGCCGGCGCCCAGCGTACCGCCCCATTCGTCGTCTGCGGTCTGCCAGCGATTCGTGCAGCGGCTGTTCCCCACCCTGCAGTCGAAGTCCCGCGTCAAGCCGGTCAAAGAGACCGAGACGCTGGAACTGGAGGACAGGGTAAAGGAGTAGGATTGCTGGCTCGATACCCCGGTTTCAATGGCCTGCATGCGGAACGACTGCGACCGTTCGCAGCGGTTCGCCGCCGCCACGTAGGTGTAGCCCGACGGGCAGGAGGGTGTGGGCGGGCGCGGCGACGGCCCGGGGGTCGCCGTGCCGCTGACGCTCAGCGTCCAATTCCCGGAAGCGGCGTTGTAGGGGTACACCGTGACCGTGTGCGTCCCAGCTGCCAGGGTGCCGCTCCACGAATCGTCGCGGGTACCGCCGCGGTTCGTGCAGCGGGCACCGTTCACCCGGCAGTCGATGTCACGGTTCATGCCCGTCAGGCTCACGCTGACTTCGGTGCTCGTGTCCAGGCTGAACGCGTACGCCGTCTCTCCTTCGCCGGTTTCCGAAACGGTGAACGGCAAGCTGTAGAGTCTCATTGCATCGACGGGCTGGGTCGGAGGGTCGGCCGGCCGTATCCCGCCGCTCGGGCCCTCGACGCCAAGCGTCCAGTTCCCGGAACCGCCGCCGTACGGGTACACCGTGACCGTGTGCGTCCCGGCTGCGAGCGTGCCGCTCCAGGAATCGTCCGCCGTGCCGCCGCGGTTCGTGCAGGAAGAGCCGTTGACCCGGCAGTCGATGTCACGGTTCATTCCCGTCAGGCTCACCGTGACCTCGCCGCTCGACGGCAAGCTGAACTGGTAGTCCTTCTCTCCTTCGCCGGTCTCCGAGACGGTGAACGGCAGGTTGTAGAGGCGCACTCTCGACACGCCCGGTCCGTCGTCGTCGTCCTCATCGTCGTCGTCGGGAGGAGGTTGCGGATCGGGCGGAAGATCGGGAGGTGGAGCCGTCGGAGCGGTCACGACGGCGGTGAACGTCACCGAAGCCGTCGCGCTTCTGCTGTCCGTCACGGAGTAGGTGACGGTGTACGTCGTGTCGACGAAGACGGTCGGCAGTGTCCCTCTCGCCCGCCTGGTAGACGAGGAGAACGAGATGCCCGCGGGCAGGCCCGAAACGCTGTAGGAGTAGGGCGACCTGCCGCCCGTAGCGGCCGGAAACACGGTGTCGACCGAGCCGCCCGCCGCCAGCCGGAAGTCCGGAATCGACGGCAACGACAAGGTAGAAGGCGGCGGCGGCGCGGGCGGTGGCGCAACCGTCGCGCTGAAGCTGACGGAGGCGGACGCGCCCGCGCCGTCCGTGACGCCGTAGGTAACCGTGTACGTGGTCTCCGTCGCAACCGTGGGGAGAGTTCCGGACGCGCGCCGACTGCCGGCGCTGAAGCTGATCCCCGGAGGCAGGCCGGACACGCTGTAGCTATAGGGCGCGGCCCCGCCCGTCGCGGCGGGGAACACCGTGTTGACCACGCCGGCCGACGGCAGACGGAAGTCGGGAATGCTCGGTAGGGAGAGCCGCGTCGCCGTAAGTGCCGATGGCACTCCAGCCATGAGCAGGATGAACAGAGTTCAGGATGAACAGAGTTAGTGCGTCGCGCAGGCGCTTCAAGTCCCCACCTCCCCTGAGGTCATGTGACGAGGTAATGACGATTACCTCCATCCCTGTGGTGCAGGAATCGGCCAAAACGGCACGATTCGACCGCCGAGAAAACCCTGGGCGTCCCGGGAACGCACGTTTCCGGCCCGGTACGGCCTCGGTTCGACCCGAAACGGCCCCTCAGAGCTCCGCTCGCGCCGCGTCGCGGGCTGGTGGGGGGTTGACAGCCGCTAGAACTTGGGGATAATCGTCATTATATGATGCACCATCAACTCGAATGCCCCACTGCCTTCCGGAGCAGGCGCGCCTTGATCAACCGCTTGCCGCAGCCCCATGAAGAGGCTTCTCCGAAGGGCACTTACGGCAGCTAGGTTGAAGTCGCTCAAGGCAGCCTTCTCGGAGTCCTACTCGCCGAACACCCACAAGGCCTACCGCCGGGCAGTCGAGCGCTTCGCCGCGTTCCTGGGGGACCGCGCGGCGGACGACGACACCGTTGCGGCCTTCCTCCAGGCTGAAGCGGATCGCGGCCTGGCGCCGGCGTCGCTCTCGATCCTCGCCGCCGCCATCGGCGCCGCCGCCAGTTCGGCAGGAGCGAGAGACCCGCGCGGCCCCGTCACCCGCCGTACGCTGAGGAAGCTCAAGCGCAAGCACGCCGCTCGGGGCCGCGGCCAGGTCGAGGGCCTGAAGCGGGAGGCCGCGGTGGCCGCCGCCAGACTGGCGGCGGAAGAACGCAACGCCCCTGGTCTGCGCGACGCCGCGCTGCTGCTACTCGGGAGTGACGGGCTCCTGAGAATCAGCGAACTGGCCGCCGTTCAGGTGGAAGACCTCGGCCCAGGAGAGAAAGGAAGCGGCGTTCTGACGTTGCCCCGAAGCAAGACGGACCAGGAAGGCGATGGCGCCAACCTCTACGTCTGCCGCGAGACGATGCAGGCCGTCGCCGCGTGGCTGAGAGTCGCCGGGATCGCGGAGGGACCGCTGTTCCGCCCCGTGCTCCGGAACGGAGTCGGCGATTCCCCCTTGAGCATGTCCGCCGTGCGGTCCGTCATCCAGCGGAGGGCCAGGGCCGCCGGCGTCACCGGCCGCGTCAGCGGCCACTCTCTGCGGGTCGGCAGTGCCCAGTCGCTGGTTGCCGCCGGCGCCTCCACCGCCGAACTCATGCAGGCCGGCAGGTGGACTGATGAGAGAACCGCGACCCGCTATGCCGCCAACGAACTCGCGGCGAACGGGGCCGTCGCGCGGTACTTCGAGGACGAGGACGAGTAGCTGGCTCGACTGGAGCCCTGCCTTCAGTCCGAAGCCGCCGCCTTCGCCTCGTCGCGGTTGCGCAGCCATTGCCTGTAGGCGCCGATCATCAGCCAGGCGCCGGCCGCGAGGAGGCCAAGGGGCCAGTACTCCCACACCCGGTCGATGTCGTAGCCGAAGGTGTAGTCGAGCAGGGCCAGGAAGCCGATGATGAAGAGTCCGGCGCCGGCAAGCAGGCCCAGTTGCCCGTTGGCGGGCGGTTTCGGGGCGTCCTGCAGCCCGAGGTCCGTGGCGAAGCCGCGCTCGATCAGGGAGGCCTGCCGGTAGGCGTCGATGATGTTGAAGAGCCACACGAAGGCCACGACCATTCCCATCACGCCCTCCTCGGTGGCGAGATAGATGGAACCGACCGCCAGCAGGAAGAGCACGATGCCCCGCTGGTAGAGACCGTTGTAGATGTGGCCCAGCCCGGGGAAGAGGGCGAGGATGACGCTGATCACGTGGCGGGTCGTGAGGCTTCCCTGCGTGGACGTCGTCGGCGGCGGCGGGGTCTGTTCGTTCTCGGTACTCATGCGGAAGTTCCCTCCCTCGGGGTTTGTGGGCGGTCTCCACTCGTGGGCGGAGGACTGTCGTCATTGCCGGTATCGCTCCATGGCCACAGGCCGCCCAGTTTGCGGGCTGCCTCGGACGACGAGTCGACCGCGCTCTGAAACCAGGCGTTCACGCGGTCGGTGGCCAGGACCAGGGGGTCGGTGAAGAAGCCAACCGGGGGGCGGAGATTCTGGACAGCGCCGAAACGCTGCGCGACCCCCGCCTGCATCGAGGAGCCGGCTTCGGCGACGGGCTCGAGCACGTGCTCGCCGGCCGCGGCGCCGAGGTTCGCGGCGGCCTTGCGGCCGGCGGCCACCGGGTCGCCGGGAAGCAGGGTCAGGGCGACCGCGAGCACGTAGCTGGCGGCGACCGCCGTCGCGGTCCGGGGCGGCGCGCCGGGAACCGCGGGCCGGTGCGCCGGCTTGCGCTCCGGGATCGCTCGCAACCGTTCCAGCAGAGCCGGTGGCGGCTCGAGTTCGGATCCGACCAGCGACTCGAGCTCCGCGGCGCGCGCCTCGCCATCGCGGTGGAGCGGCGCGCCGACGGCGATCTCGAGCAGTCCGGCCTGAAGTTCGGCGGAGACGGGCAGGTCGGCGCCAAGCTCTTCGATGCCCGGCATCCGTTCCAGGGACGCGGCCTCCGGAGGGGTCTCCCTGCGTTGACGCTGGCGGCTCACCGGTAGGCTCCACCGCGGGTCGGCGTGGAATCACCGAGGGCCTGCCGCTTGCGGTCGATCCGGCGGATGAGCTCAAGGCGAGCGCGCCGCAATCTGGACTTCATCGTCCCCTCCGGCAGGTCGAGAAACGCGCAGATATCCGCGTAGCTCAGACCCTGAAGATCGCGAAGCGTCAGGATCTCGGCGAAGGGCTCCGGCATCTCCTCGATGACCCCGTAGACCAGGCGCAGCTTCTCCCTTCGTTCCGCGCGGGCGGCCGGGTCGCTGCCGCCGGCCTGGTGCTTCAGAATCTCCTCCGAAACCACGACCGTCCGTCGCTCGGTACGGGTCCGCCGGTAGTGATCGATGCAGAGGTTGCGGGACAGGCGGAGGGTCCAGCCGGCAAGCGGCACGTGGCCGCGGTAGCGGCCGAGGTTCCGATACAGGCGCAGGAAGATCTCCTGGGTCAGGTCCTCGGCCTCGGCCCTGTTGCCGGCGAACTGGAAGGCGATGTTGTAGATGCGCCGGCCGTACCGCTCGATCAGCTCGGCCCAGGCGTCGGCGTGGCCGGCGGCGGCGCGCCTGGCGAGAAACAGGTCGGGGTTGGGTTCTTGCGACTGTCGCTTGGAGGCCATCGTTCTCTGATCAGGAAGACGCATGATGCCCGGCCGAAGTTTCCTGTAGGGCGCCCGTGGATCCTGCATAATCCACCGTCCCACCTGTTCCCGTCTTCGCCGGGCTTCGTCCGCGCTGGAGGGATCGCCATGCCCGAACGACGACGCATTCTGGTCACCAGCGGCCTGCCCTACGCCAACGGCCCGATCCACATGGGCCACCTGGTGGAGGCGGTGCAGACCGACATCTGGTGCCGGTTGCAGCGCATGCGCGGACACGAGTGCTACTACGTCTGCGCCGAGGACGCCCACGGCACTCCGATCATGCTGCGCGCCGAGCGGGAGGGAATCTCTCCGGAAGAACTGATCGTCCGGCTGGCGGACGAGCACCTGGAGGACTACCGGGCGTTCTCGATCCACTTCGACAACTACTACACGACACACTCGGCCGAGAACCGCAAGCTGGTCGAGGGAATCTACGAGCGGTTGCGCGACCGTGGATCGATCGACCGGCGGACGGTGCGCCAGTTCTACGACCCGGAGCGGGAGATGTTCCTGCCGGACCGCTTCATCAAGGGCACCTGTCCGCGTTGCGGGGCGAAGGACCAGAACGGCGACAGTTGCGACGAGTGCGGCTCGACCTACGAGCCGGCCGATCTGATCGATCCCCGTTCCATCGTGACCGGCGCTCTGCCGGTCGAGAAGGAGTCCGAGCACCTCTTTCTGCGCCTCTCCGACTACCGCGAGCTCCTCGAGGAGTGGGTCGGCGGGGGCCGCCTGCAGAGCGAGGTCGTCAACAAGCTTCGCGAGTGGTTCGACGACGGCCTGCGCGACTGGGACATATCCCGTGATGCGCCCTACTTCGGCTTCGAGATTCCGGATGCGCCCAACAAGTACTTCTACGTGTGGGTCGACGCGCCGATCGGTTACATGGCCAGCTTCCGCCAGTACTGCGACCGGAACGGACTCGGCTTCGAGGACTTCTGGGGACCGGACAGCGACGCCGAGCTGTACCACTTCATCGGCAAGGACATCCTCTACTTCCACTGCCTGTTCTGGCCGGCCATGCTGCACGGCGGTGGCTACCGCACGCCTTCCTCGGTTTTCGTTCACGGCTTCCTGACCGTCGACGGGGGCAAGATGTCGAAGTCGCGCGGCACCTTCGTCATGGCGCGCACCTACCTGGAGCACCTCGATCCGGAAGCCTTCCGCTACTACATCGCGGCCAAGTTCAGCAACGGTCTCGCCGACATCGACCTCAACCTGGAGGACTTCGTCCTGCGAGTGAACTCCGATCTCGTCGGCAAGGTGGTGAACATCGCCAGCCGCTGCGCCGGCTTCCTGCACCGGCAGTTCGACGGCCGGCTGGCGGCGGCGCTCGACGCGCCCGAGCTGGCGGCGGCGGCCGCCGCGGAAGCCGAGGAGATCGCCGAGCTCTACGAAGGCCGCGACTACAACCGGGCGCTCCGCCGCGTCATCGCGCTCGCCGACCGCGCCAACCGCTACATCGACGAGCGGCGGCCCTGGGAGGCGGCGCGCGATCCGGAACGCGCCGCGGAAGTGCAGGCCGTCTGCACCACGGGCCTCGAGCTGTTCCGGCAACTGGTCGTGTTCCTGAAACCGGTCGTGCCGGCGATCGCCGGGCGGGCCGAGTCCTTTCTGCGGACGGGTCCCCTGGTCTGGGAGGACGTTCACACGCCGCTGCTCGACCGTGAGATCGGTCCCTTCGAGCCGCTGCTCACTCGGGTGCGGCCGGAGCAGGTGGCGGCGATGATCGCGGCTTCGGGTGAGGACGGCGCCGGGTGAGGCGATGACGGCCGCCGCCACCGCGGTCACGGCAGACCGTCTGACCAAGGTCTACAAGGTCTACGCCAGCCCCTGGGGGCGGCTGCGGGAGGCGGTGACGAGACGGCCTGCCCACATGCCGTTTCGGGCGCTTGACGACGTCAGCTTCGAACTGCCGGCCGGCGAGGGGCTGGGCGTGGTGGGGGAGAACGGCGCCGGCAAGAGCACCCTGCTCAAGATCGTCGCGGGGGTCACCCGGCAGACCTCGGGCAAACTCGACGTCCAGGGCCGGGTCGCCTCGATCCTGGAACTCGGCTCGGGGTTCCACCACGAGTTCACGGGCCGCCAGAACATCCGCCTGAGCGCCGCGATCGTGGGGCTGGACGAGCGGGAGCTCAGGGAGAGGACCGGCGACATCATCGAGTTCAGTGAGCTGGGAGCGGCAATCGACCAGCCGGTGCGTTCGTACTCGACCGGAATGACGATGCGGCTCGGCTTCTCGATCGCGGTCCAGGTCGAGCCGAACATCCTGGTCGTTGATGAGGCGCTCTCGGTCGGTGACGGCTACTTCCAGAAGAAATGCATGGACCGGCTGCAGGCGTTCGTGGCCGGAGGCGGCACCCTCCTGTTCTGCTCGCACGCGATGTACTACGTCTCGGCGTTCTGCCAGGAGGCGCTGTGGCTTCGCCAGGGCGAAGTCGCCGCGGCGGGCCCGGCGCTGCGCGTGGTCGGCGAGTACGAACGGTTCCTGATGGCCAAGAGTGGTGAGAGTGTCCAGGAGAGCGATGGAGGAGCCGATCCGGCAAGCGCCCTGGCGCGAATCGTCGCCATCCGGCCCCACGGCGCCGCCCGGCTCCGGGCTTCGGAGCCCTGGGCTCTCGAGATCGAGTGGGAGAGCCGGGAAGAGGAGCTGGGTTTTCATCTGGCGGTGGGCCTCGACACCGCGGACGGCGTTCAGGTCTGCGCGTTCACGACCGAGCGGGCCGGCTTTTCGCCGGTCAGGGGACGAGGCAGCCACCGGGCGGTGGTGACGGTGCCGCGTCTCCCGATGACGAAGGGGGACTACTCGGCCTGCGTGTTCCTGCTGGACGAGGAATCTCTCCACGTCTACGACCGCAAGGTGCAGGCGAATGTCCTGGAGATCGAGGCCGGACGCTTCGAACCGAGCCTCTTCGACGTGCGGCACGAGTGGGAACTCGATGGTCGGCGGTCCGGAAGATCCGGGGAGGACGCTTCATGAAGGTACTCGTCACACGGCCGATTCCGGAGCCGGCGGTCGAGCGGTTGCGGGCGGAGCCGGGCGTCGAGACGCGGATGCTCGAGGAGGACGCGGCCCTGGACCGCGCGGCGCTGCTCGACGCCGCGACCGAAGCTGATGTGATTCTGGCCCTGCTCACGGAGCGGATGGACGCGGAGCTCTTCGACCGCGCGAGCGGCCTGCGCATGGTGGCGAACATGGCGGTCGGCTTCGACAATGTCGACATCGCGGCGGCGGAGGTCCGCGGCCTTTGGGTCACGAACACGCCGGGCGTGCTCGACGGCGCCACCGCCGACCTGGCGATGGCGCTGTTGCTCGCTGCTGCCCGTCGGTTGCCGGAAGCCGAGCGGTTCCTGCGAGCCGGCCGCTACCGGCGCTGGGGGCCGATGCTGCTGACCGGCCAGGAAGTCCACGGCCGGACGCTCGGCATCCTCGGCATGGGTCGCATCGGCGAGGCGGTCGCCCGCCGCGCCCGGCTCGGGTTCGGCATGGAGATCCTGTACTGGGACGAGTTGGGGCGGCCTGATCTGGAGCGCGAACTTGGCGCCCGGCGTACCGAGCTGAACAAGCTGGTCCGCTCCGCGGACTTTGTCTCCATCCACCTGCCGCTGACCGAAGGGACGGCCGGCCTGATCGGCCGGGACGAACTCGCGCGGATGAAGCCGACCGCGGTGCTGGTGAACACCGCCCGCGGGCCGATCGTCGACGAAGCCGCCCTGGCGGCGGCGCTCCGCTCGGGCGCCATCTGGGCCGCCGGCCTGGACGTCTTTGAACGCGAGCCGGAGGTCCATCCTGACCTTCTCGACCTCGACAATGCGGTCCTGCTGCCTCACATCGCCAGCGCTTCGATCCCGACCCGCCTGGCGATGGCCCAACTCGCCGTGGACAACGTCCTGGCCCTTCACCGCGGCGAGGAGCCGCCGACGCCGGTCGTCCGCGGTGCGTCGAGGCGTTGAACCCGCCCGTGCGGGGTCAGGGAGGGGGTCCCGGACGGACGCGGCGGCGGGTGAGGCGTTGAACCCGCCCGTGTGGGGTCAGGGAGGGGGTCCCGGACGGACGCGGCGGCGGGTCGGGGCGTTGAACCCGCCCGTGTGCGGTCAGGGAGGGGTCCCGGACGGACGCTCACGCCCGCTTGGTGAATGGGGGTCTGGCGCTCGCTTCGGTCGCCTGCGCTCCGGTCGGGCGTCGGCAGGGGAGAGCTCTACGGCAGGCGCTTGGCTCCAGCCCGCCGGGACCCCCTCCCTGACCCCACACGGGCTGGCGGTCGTCGCTTTGCGACGTACTGGGCGGCGTAGCAGGTGCGGTTGGCAGAAGGGCTGCGCTTGGCCGAGGGTGTTCTCTGGGTGCGCGGGTCTTCCGACCCGCTGCCGCCGGAGGCGGCCGGAGAACTGCGCTGGCCGTCAGGCCGGCTCCGCATTCGGCATGGCCTATCCGCGTAAGCGGAAGGGGCGGGCGACGCGGAAGCCGGTTTCGTCGGACGTGAAATCGGGTGTTTCGTGCTTCATGGGGGCGGGGTGGAGTTCTTGCGGGTGGGTGCGGAAGGAGCCGCCGCAGAGGGTGCGTCGGTCGGGGGCGTCGGCGGGATTCCCGGCGACCCACTCCCAGACGCTGCCCAGCATGCCGTGGAGGCCGAAGTCGTTGGCTTCCTTTTTCTCGGGTGGCTGGACGCGGCCGTTGGAGTTGGCGGCGTGCCAGCACGAGCGGTCGATGGCTTTGGCGTCAGCGGTCCAGGTGCGCCCTTCATGGGGCGTAGAAGAACCGTGGCAGGCGTAGAGCCACTCCGTTCGGGTCGGCAGTCTCATGGGCTTGCGTGACACTTCGGCGTACCAGCGGCAGTAGGCGTCGGCCTGGTTCCAGCTGATGCCGACGGCGAGATCGCGGTCATCAGGGGAGAGCGGCGACCTGTGGTAGTCCGGGTCGAAGGCCTCGAACTGTTCGTTCGTGATGGGCCACTTGCTGAGGTAGAAGGGCTGGACGGGCACGAGACGTCCGTCGACTTCGATTTCACCGCCCGGGACGAGCCAGAGGATCGTTCGCGGGACGTGGGCGTAGGAGCGGGGCAGCGGGTGGCGGCTGCTGGCCACGACCTTGGGACCGTTCAGGAGGGGCGGCTGCCGAACACCTTGGGCGTCGGCATCCGGGCGCGGATCGACTCGAGTTCGTCGACGGTGACGGTCGAGATCCCGTTCTTGCGGCAGTGGGACTCGACCGAGCGCACGACCATGCCGCGAACGAAGGCAGGCACCCGCTTCATGCGTGCTTCGGCTTCGGGTTCCCAGGCGATGCTGGTCGAACTGTCTTCGCCGTAGCGGGCGAGCGAGGCCAGCCTCGTGCGGTCGCCGAACGCCTGGAGCCGGTCCGCCGTGAACGTGCCGGGTTCGTGGGTGCAGAGGGGATCCTCCGCCATCAGGTCGCCGGTCATGCCGAAGGCCCGGGCGCGGCAGCCGCCGCAGACCGTCGACAGCTCGCAGGAGCCGCAGCGGCCCCCGAGATCGTTGCGGCGCCGGATCGACTGGAAGAGGTCGGAGTCGTTCCAGAGATCCGAGAGCGTCGACCGCTTCAGGTTGCCGCCGAACACGGGCAGGTAGGGGCAGGGCGTGACGTCGCCGTTTGGTCGGATGCCCATGTAGTGAGTTCCGGCCGGGCAGCCGCCGGCGCCGCCGTCGTACGCCTTGAGGAAGGGCGAGTCCGGATCCCCTTCGAGCAGTTGGCGGACGTAGTGGGGCGCGCACTTGGCGTTGACGACCATGCGCCCGCGGTAGTTCCGCTGGATGGACGTGAGGGCGGCCAGCACGTCGTCGTAGTCGGACGGCGACAGGTCCGAGACGAACTGGCCCCGGCCGGTCGGAACCAGGAAGTACAGGTTCCAGACCCGGGCCGCCAGTTCGCTGTAGGCAAACTCGGCGATCTCCTCGAGCTGACCCCGGTTGTGGGCTCCGGCCGTGGTCTGGATGATGAAGGGCAAACCTGCCGCGGCGAGGTGTCCGGCGCCGTCGACTGTGTTCTGCCAGGCGCCGCGAACCCGCCGGAAGCCGTCGTGAACCTCGGCGTCGAGTGCGTCGAGGGACAGGGCGAGGCCGCGGACGCCCTCGCCGGCCAGGATACGGGCCAGGTTCTCGGTGATGCGGACGCCGTTGCTGCCGACGACGACCCAGAGGTCCCGCTCCGCCGCGTAGCGCACGATCTCCAGGATGTCCCGGCGCAGCAGCGGCTCGCCGCCGGTGAGGATGACGAGGGCTTCGGGAGCGAACTCGCAGATGTCGTCGATCACCTTGCGGCACTCGTCGGTCGAGAGCTCCGAACGGTCCGCGAAGTTCGCCGTCTGGACCAGCGGCTTGCCGCCCGCGTCGAGGTAGCAGTGCTCGCAGGCCAGGTTGCAGCGGTAGGTCAGGTTCCAGGAGATGACGTACGGTCGCGCGAAGGCGGCCGCATTCACGCTCGCCTGCCGTTCCAGGGGTGACACCGTCATCGCCGGCTCCGGGCGGTCAGGCGATACCGAAGAACGAGCGGGCGCGTTCCAGGACGGCCGCGTCGACTTCTTCGTAGCCGTGGTCCTCGGCGAACTTCTCTATCCCCGCGATCGCCGAGGTGCGGACGATGTCCGGGATGTTCGCGAGCCGCTCGCGGGCCTCGGCCGTCCAGGGAATGCCGCCCGGGCCGCCGTTGCCGTTCTCGACGGAGTCGGCGTTCTCCGCGGCGCGCGTCCCGGTCACCGGAACGCCCATGTCGGCCAGCATGCCGGTGAACGGGCACTTCGAGGCGGCCGCGGCCGTCTCGGGATCTTCCGCGGTGCCGATCTTCACTCCGAGCGAACCGACAACCTGAGTCTCGTGCGGGTTCGTCATCATCGCCATCTCGGCCGAGCAGGTGGGACAGGCGTAGACGAGGGCGACCGAGCCGCCCTCGGGACCGATCGCGTGCTTGAGCTTCATTTGCTCGTCGCAGGGTACGCAGAGGAACTTCATCAGGTCTCCGGATCAGCCGGCCCGCCGCTCGGCGAGGCCGCTCAGGATGGAGCCGGCGGCGGCCTCGATCGCACGGACCGCCGGTCCCGGCGGCAGCTCCGGGTCTCCGGCATCGGAGGCCGCGGCCAGCCGTGGATCGAACGGTATCGAAGCAAGCACCGGGAGTCCAAGCTCGGGGGCCGTGCCGTCCGAGCCGTCGAACAGGGGTCGGACCTCGTCGCAGCCTTCGCAGGAGTAGCCGCTCATGTTCTCGATCACGCCGAGAGTCACGTTCCGGGTTCGCCGCAGAGCGGCGGCCGACCGCGCCACGACGCCTCGCGCCAGTGCGGTCGGAATGGAGACGAGGACAAAACGGGGCCCCGGTCCCAGGACCTCGGCGTACTGCAGCGTGCGCTCGGCGCCAGGCGGCAGGTCGACCAGGAGAACGTCGAGACGTCCCCAGTCGACCAGCCCGAGCAGTTGCTGGAACAGGTTGAACTCGCGGGTGGCGCGCCAGACATGGGAGTCGCCGCGGGCGACGCTGGCGAAGTCCAGGTCCTCCGATTCCGGCACCGCGGAGCCCATCGATACGACGCCGAGTCCGGTCGATGTGCGAGGCAGCGCCATGCCGCGCCCGCCCGGAAGCAGGGCCGCGTTCTCAAGGCCGGCGAGACGCGCCTGGCAGGGACCGTTCAAATCGGCGTCGAGCACGGCACAGCTGCGGCCGCGGCGCTCCATCGCCAGGGCCAGTTGCATGGTCAGGGTGCTCTTGCCGACTCCTCCCTTGCCGGAGCCGATGGCGACGATGTGCTCGACGCCGGCCAGGGCCTCGGCGATGCGTTCCCGCTGCCGGCCGACCTGGCCGACGATGTCGGAACCGCCGTCATCGATCAGGTCGAAGTAGCTCTTCATCGCGGGTGCGAGAGTACCAAGTCCTCAAGCCGGAGCTGCGTCGTTCTCGTAGCGAATCGTCCTGGCGCCGGGCCTGAAGCCGTACTCCTCGAGGCGGCCGGCAGGAACCTCCGAAGGATGGACCCGCGGCAGGCGGAGCGGCCGGCCGGCGCGGTCGGCCGCCACCGCGAGGAGGGGACGCAACAGCGCAGGGACGGGCGTCTTGCCGCCGAGGGCGAGGATCTCGAGCGGGGCAGCGGACGGAGTCGAGAGAAACGGCAGGGACCGGTCCGCATCGTCGAGGCTTCGGTGGAGCAGACAGGCCTCGATGCCCCGGTCGGTGGCGATCGCGAGTCCTTGCGGGCGGTCGCGCAGGTTGCCGATGCTCCGCCGCGAGCGCTGCCAGCAGCGGTCGACCTCCGGGACGGCCTCGAGGTCCGTTTGCGAAACGAGCTCGGAGGCGGAAACGCCGGCGACGAGGTCGACGCCGGGGACGCCGGCCGGTGCCTCGCCCGGGCAGGAGTAGTCGGTCAGCACGTCTCGCTCGGTGAATCCGCAAGCCTCGAAGAAGCTGCGTCCGAGGGCATCGTCTTCCGCTAGTTCGGCGAGCATCAGCGTCGGTTCGAGGATCGCCATCTTCTGGCTCAGCGAAGTCATCATGTGGCGGCCGTGACCCCGGCGGCGGTGGTCCGGATGGACGGCGACGTGGAGCACCAGGCTGGCGACAGGCTCCCTCTTGGCGGCGATGAGGACGCCGACCGGGTCGGAACCCTCGAACGCGACCATGCAACTGCTGGTCCAGAGGTCCATCTCCCGGCCCAGCCGCTTCATGTGGTCCACCGTCAGGCTCCAGGGCCGGGCGCCGGAGCCGACGTTGCAGCGTTCGTACGCGTCGACGATCAGGGGCACGTCGTCCGAACGGCAGAAACGGTAGGCGGTCACCTGTCTACTCCGTCCGCGGCGCCGCCTGGGTCGTCAACCTGGCAGAGGAGGACGCGGCATCGCTCGGCTCCCGTTCGGGTATGCGGAGGATGAGGAGGATCATCATGGAGGAGGCGTACAGGCCGACGAACGTTGTGAAGGCCAGGTCGTAGCTGTGGAAACGATCGTAGACGTAGCCCGCGAAGGGGACGCCGAGTACCTGGATCGGCAGCAGCATGGGACTCATCAGGCCCATCACGCGGCCGAAGGAGCGGCGGCCGAAACAGGCCCCGATCAGCGTTCCCCACAACGGCATGATGCCGCCCATGCCGAGGCCGAAGACGGCGACGGAGCCGAGAACCGCCGGATAGCTCTCGGCCCGGAGCAGGCCGCCGGCGCCGGAGCCCATCAGGCCGACCGCCAGCCACATGGCGCCGCGGCTGCTGAGCCGGTCGCTGATCCAGCCGAACACGATCTTGCCCAACACTCCCATGGCCGCGATCATGGACAGGCAGAAGGCCGCCTCGACGGGCGGGAAGCCCAGGTCCGTCGCGTGCGCGATGATGTGGGTGAGGATGGCGGAGTTGGCGCAGAAGCACATCGACACGACGGCGACGATGACCCAGAAGTTGCGGTTCGCCAGCGGCTGCATCCACTCCATGCGCGGGCGTCTGGGCGGCGCGCCGCCGGCCGTCGGCAGGGGTGTCACTGGTTCGACACCCGCCGGACCTTCCCCGGCCGCCGGCGCCGCCGTCCACTCGCCGGCCAGCGAAGTCGCTGCCCCGTCGGGGTGCAGGCCTATGTCCTCGGGCCGGTCGATCACCCAGCGCCGGATGGCCGGCAGGACGAAGAGAAGGGTCAGCGCGCCGTAGAGGACGAACGTGCCGCGCCAGCCGATCAGGTCGATCAGCCGTGTCGCCACGGGCGCCATGACGACGCCCGAGAGGGAGATGCCCATCGTGGCGATGCCGAGAGCCATGGCGCGCCGGCGGACGTACCAGTTGGCGACCAGGGTGGAGGCGGTCACGCCACCGATCAATGCGGCCCCCAGGGCCAGGAAAGTGCCGAGGACGAGGTAGAACTGGATCAGAGTCTGGACCGTGGCGGTCAACAGCAGGCCCAGGGCCAGCAGCCAGGTGCCCGCGGTCATGATCCGTTTGGCGTGACCCTGGTCCAGGGCGTGGCCGAGGAACGGCGCCACCAGGCCGTTCGTCATGCCAAAGACGGCCACGCCGATACCGACGCCGGTCCGGCCGCCACCGAACTCCGAGGTGAGAGCGACGAAGAAGGCGCTGAATGAGTAGAAGCCGAAGCCGACGGAGACGAAGAGCGCCAGGAAGGAGACGAAGATGATCTTCCAGCCGTGGAAGGGAGCGTTGGCGGGAGGCGTCCGCATGATGGTCGTAGCGCGGGCCTTCTGGCCCGCGATCCGGACGCTCGGCGCAAAGCGACGAGCGCCTGTCGTTCGACTAGCTGGCGGTGTGCCTCAGCAGGTCGTCCAGCTTGAAGACTTCGGCCGCGTTCTCGCGCAGGAATCTCGGCCAGACGTGGTCGCGGAGCGGCAGGTCGTCCATCTCCGTGAAGATGCGCTCGTAGGAGAGGCCGGGGAAGTAGCCCGCGTGCATGAACTTGTTCGGTCCCCGCTTGTTCGCGAATTCGATCACGTTGCGGGGGTAGTGCCTGGGCGCCCAGGCCGAGGGCGAGTAGTAGAGGTTGGGCCACTTGAGCATCAGCTTGACGCAGAGGTCGGTCCACGGGTCGCCGCCGTGTCGCATGACGACCCGGAGCTCGGGGAAGAACCAGGCGACTTCGTCGAGCAGACCGGGATGCTGGCACTTGTAGGGGACTCGCGGTCCCGGCACGCCGACCAGCATGTTGATCGGGATGTCGAGCTCGACGCACTTGGCGTAGATCGGGTAGAAGCGCTTGTCGTCGATCGGCACCTGTGGGTAGGCCAGGCAGGGCGCGGCGGAGGCGGCGCGGATGGCGGGGTGAAGCCTGACCGTCGCTTCGAGCGCCCGGACGCCGTCCATGCCGGCGTTCGGATCGACGCCGACGGCGCCGAAGAAGCGCCCGGGGAACTCCTCGAACACCTTGAGCGCCGGTTCCGGGTTCTGGGCGCTGACACCGATCTGGGCGATCCGGACGCCAAAGGCGTCCATCATCGCGACGACATCGGCCGCCGTCCATGCCTTGTCCATGCGCCGTCCGGCATCCTTGAACAGGTACTGGGCCGGATGGTGGGAGAAGTCCTCCGTCCCGCGGTCACGGCTGAGCCGGCGCACGGCCTCCATGCCCATGCCGGCGCCGCCGGCGGGAATGTCGAGGAAGAGGTCGACGACGCCGATGTCCCTGGGTCTGCTCATCTTCGCTCCTGGTCCGGATCCGGGTTGCCGCCGGTGCTCCCGGCGGCGAGTGCGACGACCTCGATGGCGGCCTCGCGCATCGTAACCGCGAGGGTGTTTCCGTCGGGGCTCACGCTTGGCTGGAGCGCGCCGAGCACCCCGGTCGTCACCTGTTCCGTAGCGCCGCTCGAGATGTCCACCTGCCACACCTGGAACGGCCCGAAGCGGTTGTTGCGCGAGTAGAAGAGCGACGCGCCGTCGGCGCTCCATTCGGGTGCGCTGTAAGGCTCGCCATTGGCGAAGGAGAGCACAGCCGTCGGGGTCCCGCCCGCGGCCGGGACGGTGTAGACGGCGACGCGTCCGTCCTCGAACGAGCGTCCGTAGAAGGCGAGCCGTTCGCCGTCCGGCGAGAAGCGGGCGCCCATCGCATAGCCCTCGAAGCCGTCGAGCGGGACCCGGAAGGGGTCGGCGACCGCGAGCCCCGTAGCGGGATCGACGGCGATCGTGTACACGGACCCGGGGTTCTCCTCGCCTGGCGGGCCGTGACTGCTGAAGGCGAGCGTCCGCCCGTCCGGGCTCCAGTCCGGCTCTCCGGTGTCCGCGCCAGGTCCGAACCGCGTGAGTCGTGTGGGTCGCTCGCTCGCGTCAACCGGAACGAGCCATATGTCGTCGCTCTGCTCCAGGTGCCCGTGGAAGGCGAGCCACCGGCCGTCGGGGGACCAGGCGGCGCCGTAGTCCTCGTGCTCCTCCGAGAGGAGCGTCCGGACCGTGCCGGTCGGGGCGCCGTCCGCGTCGAGGTCCAGGACGCCGAGGTCGAAGTCGACGGGCATGCGGAGGCGTCGCCAGGAGAACGTGGTGAAACCAAGCGCCCGTCCGTCAGGGCGCCAGGAAGGCAGGAAGGCGCTCTCGCCGCTTGCCGTTGTTACGTCAACGGGTTCCCCTCCGCTCGCCGGAACGAGCCCCACCGCGGTGCGCGTGTGGTACACGCTGAGAGCGACGCGCCCGTCGGCCAGCGGGGTCACCGCGAGCACGTCGTGGCCGTCGCGCGTGAGTCGTTCGGGCGGGCTGCCGTCCAGCGGCACGCGCCAGCCGACCAGGGCCGAGTCGTCGGGACCCGCCGCCGCGAGATACAGCGTGTCTCCCCCGGGGGACCACTCCACGCGGCTGTCCCATCCGAACCGGAGGTCGGCGGCGAGCGTGCGCGTCTCGCCCGTCGCGATCTCCGTCACGGCTAGGTCCGCGCGGTACCCTCCCGCGAGCTGAAGGTGCGCGACCGATCGCCCGTCGGGAGAACGCATGGGTGCGGCCCAACCGTCGGCGTCGTCGAAGAGCACCGTCGCCTGGCCCTGTCCCGGCTCGTACGCGACCCACGCGCTATCGCCGTCGGCGTGCCGAAGTGCGGTCACGGTTCCGTCGGCCAGCAATCGCGGATGGTCGACCCGTGCGTCCCCTGGATCCACGATGCGCGACTCCTGGCCGGTGGTCGGGTCCAGGGTCCAGACCCCGTGACTTTCGGGCCGGCGGTCGACGTACACGACGCGCGAACCCTCGGGCGACCAGGTCACCCTGAACCGTTCCGCCGGCGTTGTCGTCAACACGCGCCCCACCCCGGTCGCAACGTCGTAGACCGTCAGCGATCTGGCGCCTGCGGCAAAGTCGGCGAACACGACGCGGTCGCCGGCAGGCGACGGGATGCCCGGGTAGGCGTCGTAGAGGTCCGTGTGAACGTGTCGCGCGAGCACGACGTCCGAGACCTCCTCGACGCTGTCTCCGCACGCCGCCGCGAGGAGCGGCGCGGCGACGAGGCCGCGGCACACGGCCGACCGACGCCATGTCCGCCGCGGTGACTTCACTCAGGCTTCCGGTTCGCCGCCCTTGCGCTTCTCGTCGAGGGCCGACAGCAGGCCGACCTCGTTCAGGTAGGTCCCCGCTTTCGCGTCCTTGGCCGCCTCGACCTGGGCTTCACTCCCGCCGGCTTCGGCAAGAGCGGAGAAGGGGCACCTGCCGGCCGTGGTCGCGGCCTTGGCATCGGCCTCGGCGACGTCGGCAGCCGGCGACTCGTCCGTCTGGCCGATCTCGTAGGCCGCGATCATCTGCTCCATTAGCTCGCGGCCGAGCGCGATGCCTTCCTCGACCGTCTTGATGCCGATCTGTGGAACGTGCTTCTCACGGGCCACGAGTTCGACGCGCTCCTGGGTCCGGTCCCGCATGAAGCCGGCGGGAACCCGGAGAATGCGCTCGATCGCTTCGCCGGTCCATTCGTGGTTCGAGAGCAGCGGCACCCGGTCGTCGTCGCGGGCGACCAGCTTGCGCTCGTCCGCGGGTGCCTCGGCGGCGCCGTTGCCGTTAGCCCCGGCAGCCTTCTCGCGGGCCTCGATCGTCACCGGCTCGCCGGTCTCCTCCTCGATCATCACCCGGGCGAACTCGAAGGTGACGGTCGGCAGCTTGCTCATCCGTGCCTTCTTCTCGATCCGTGCCTTGGCGCGGCGGCGGCGGTAAGCGTCCTCGATCGTCCTGAGGGCCAGGCGGGCGTCCGCGGTCCACTTCAGCTTCCGGCCGTCGTAGGTGGTCTCGACCTCGAGGCCGCCTTCCATCTCGGCGATCCGGTCGAGCATCTCCTCGGTGATCTGCTCAAAGGACTCGCTGCCGCAGACGCCGCAGCGGACGGGATCCGGTTCCGCCGAGGTGACGCCGCACTTGCGGCAGATGAAGGTGGGCCGGCTGCGCGCGAGCTGCAGAGCGACCTGCTCGGCCAGCGCCTCCGTCTCGCGGGCCGTGTACTTCGGCATGTAGCGGTCCATCGCCTCGTCGAGCACATCGCTCGAGATGACGCTGTGGCCCTGCTCTACGGCCAGCCGGTAGAGGGCGGTGCGGGCGATGCCGCGCACCTGCTCGGGCACCCGCTTGAAACGCTCCTCGGCCTCGGGCGTCCAGCGGATGCTCTCCTCGGCCTTGACGTCGAGTTCCGGGTACTCCAGGCGGGTGGTGAGCAGAAGGTCGCAGGGGCAGGAGCGAAGCAGGTTCTCCGCGTTGCTGCCGAGACCCGTCTCGCTCTCGTCGCTGTGGACGCCGACCCGGCCGATGACCAGCATCCACGGGTCGATCTTCCGGGCGTGATCGAGGACCTTCTGGAACGCCTTGCCGTCGAGCAGGGTCTTCGTCAGTTCGACGCCGACCTCGGTCGCCATCGTCTCGGCCACATCGAGGTGCGACTGGTAGATCTGGGCCAGACCGGTGTCGATGATCTCCTCGTGGAGCTGGTTCTGTTCCTCGAAGCGGAAGATCTTCGCGGCGCGCTCGGTCAGCACGTTGACCACGCCCTTGAACACGGAGTAGTGCAGGTAGGGGTCGTAGACCGAGATCGCCTCGACCTTCTTGCCGAAGGTCTTCGCCAGGTCGATCGCCGTCATCAGCGCGCCGAAGGACTGGGGCGAACCGTCGACGCCGACCAGGATCGTGTCGCGGCCGTCGGACTCGGCGTGGTGACCGTTGCCGTTCGTGGCCCCGGCCTTCGCCGGCAGGCTCTTGATGACCAGCACGTCCCTGTCCGCGGTGCGGGCGACGCGCTCGCAGACGGAGCCGATCTGGGTGTCGCGGACGCGGCCGATACCCATCACGCCGAGCACCGTCAGGTCGTAGCCCGACTCGCGGATGTCGCGGACGATCTCGACGTGGTGCTTGCCGTCCATCATCTTCGGCTCGAACTCGAGGCCGGCGTCGTCGCAGACGGCCTTCATCGGCTCGAGGTAGCTCTCGGAGATGAGCTCCAGGCCCATCGTGATCAGCGAATCGTGGATCTTCCGCTGACGGTCGAGCTCCGTCTCCTCGAGGTACTCGTCCGGCAGCGTGTACTCCATCTGCTTGAACCGGTAGTCGTGCATGCTGGCCGCGTAGACGTGGCAGCCGACCATCGTGGAGTCGAACTGCCGGCCCAGCTCGACCGCCGAGGCGATCGCCTGGTTCGAGTAGTCCGAGTTGTCGACGGGGACGTAGATCGTCTTGTACATGGTGTGTCTCTTGTGTTGACGGAGTGTCGGGTCAGAGAGATTCGGGTGTGTCGGAAGGCTTCGGCTCAGACGGCGGGGGCCTCGGTCGTGGCGAGGGTCGTGCCCGCGGCTTCGTCGCCGGCCGCCTGCTGGCGGGCACGTCGGCGAACCAGGAAGACGACCAGCAACTCGAGCAGAAGCACGATGATGGCGGCCCGGACGATGGGGAACGTTGTCGCCGGCTGCACGCTCGGCTCGGTGTAGACGTAGAACCAGGACGACAGCGCCCGCTTGTTCCCGCGTTCGCGGTTGAAGCCGTCCCAGACGCTGAAGGCGAGCGGCGTGTACTGCTGCTCGGCGAAGCTGACGCCGGCGCGCGACGAGCGCCGCCGCTTGTAGGTCACGGTCCATTCGCCCTGGTCGTAGGAGGTCACCGCCTCGACGATGTCCGCCTCGGTGGGCTCGATCGACTCGCTGCCGCGGCCCCGGAAGGTGTCCGCCACGCCGTAGGTCAGGTTGACGAACCAGAGGTCGACCGGGTTCTGGGAGTCGCCGTAGAGGAAGTACGGCTTGAGTTCGGGAGTTCCTTCAGGCGCCAGCGAGGCCGGGAACTGCAGCGCCACGGCGTCGGAGAACTCGGCGCCGGGGGGCCCTGCGTCGGCGGCGCCGAAGAAGTCGTCGCCGCCGTCACCGAAGAAATCGTCGCCGCCGCTGTCGCCGAAGAAGTCGTCTTCCGCGGGCGCTTCCTCGCCGCCGAAGTCCCCGAAGAAATCGTCCGAGTCGCCACCGTCGTCGTCCGCATCGTCGCCGATGCCGTTGTCCTCGTCCCACATCGGCACTTCCAGGCTCGGGCTGTTGCGGCCCGAGGTGTCGGCGCGGAGATCGTGCCAGCGGACCCGGAACGCGATCTCGTCGCGGTTGTAGACCGCCTGGGCCTCGATCGAGGTGACGGAGGGGAAGAAGTTGCGTCCTGGTTCGGTGATCTGGCCGACCAGGGGGAAGCGAGTCGTCGGCGCGGCCTCGAACAGCGCGTCGAGCGTCTCTCCGTCCTGCAGGTCGATCGGCTCTTCCGAGTAGACCGCCGTGATCAGGGTGCCGTAGTTCGGCTCGTCGCTGTTGCCCAGCGAGTAGACGTAGTTCACCAGGTGCTGGCGGTCCTCGATCTCGAGCGAGTCGGCGTAGGACGGCATCGGCGTGCCGTTCAGCCCGGTGGAGAATGTCCGGTAGATGTCTTCCTTGGTCGGTCCGCCGCGGTAGGTCCAGCGCTGGGTGAGGTCGGCGACCTTGATCGGGTCGCCCTTGTCGTTGACCAGGGTCGGCGCGGATGGCCCGTCGCCCCGCCCGACCTCGCCGTGACAGGCGGCGCAGCCCTGCTCCTCGTAGACCACGCGGCCGCGGGCGATCGACTCCTCGGTCGACTCGAGCGGCCGGGGAATCTCGATCGGCTCGCCGTATCGGTCGGGGTTCTCGAAGTCGGGCGAGAAGGACTTGATGTAGTAGATGACGTTCTGGATCTCGGCGCTCGTCAGGTTCGGCCAGCCCGGCATCGACGTGTAGGGGGCGCCGATCTCGATCACGCGGCGCAGGTCGTCGTCCGTGGGCAGCATGCCGTTCGGCGTGGTGCGGAACTTGTACGTGCCGGTCGTGAAGTCGCGCGGCTTCGGTTTGACCCGCGGGGTGGCGTAGCCGTTGCCGTCGCCCGTGTCGCCGTGGCACTGGCCGCAGTACTTGTCGTAGACGACCTTGCCGGCCGCGCGCTGCTCCTCCGTACCGAGGTCGACCTGGGCGCTGGCGGGCAGGGCCACGAGCACCACGGCGGCGGCGGCGAACGTCGCGATTCTCCGGGCGCGGCGTCTGGCGTGCGCGGCCATCAGTGCTGCCCCAGAGCGCGCGGCTCGTAGCCGTTGAAGTCGTAGATGAACAGGTTGACGTCCCACATCTCTTCGGTCGTCAGGAACTTCTCCCAGGCCGGCATCATGCTGTCCCAGGGGGTCCCCGCCCCGGGAAGGCCCGGAGCACCCTTGGCGATCCGCCAGTGGACGAAGGAGGACTGGAGGATCGGCAACGTGCCGACGTCGTTGAAGTTGCTGGGCACGGGATTCAGGCCGTGGGCGAACATGCCGTCTCCGCCCATGCCGTCGCCGTGGCACCAGAAGCAGTTCTCGTAGTAGACCCGCCGCCCGTTCTCCAGGTGCTCTCCGTACAGCTCCGGATCGTCGTGCTTGTAGTGGAGGTACGGGTTCTCGGCCGTCGCCATGTCGACCGTCTCGTCGTGGACCGTCATCTCCGTGGGCGGCGGCGGATGGACCTCGCGGCCGAAGCCGGGCGCCTCCAGCGGCACGTTCAGATCGGCGTAGACGTTATAGGCGGCGAGTGCCGGCAGGGCGACGAGAAGCCCGGCCAGGGCCAGCCGGTAGCGCGGTTCGAGAATCAGCCGCACGATCGGCTGGACCGTCTCCGACAGCCGTTCCCGGCTCGAGGAGGCGAAGCAGACGAGTGCGAGCCCGGTGATTCCGAGGTAGATCGTCGCCACGGACTGCGGGATCGGCACGGCGAAGCCGTACTTGAAGAAGGCCCACAGGGCGACCCAGGTGTAAAGGAGCCAGGTGAGAGTGTTGGCCCGGCGCCAGGCGAGCACGCCGCCGATCGCGGCCAGGACGATGACAACGGGAAGGTTGAGTCCCAACATGATCAGTATCCGAGGTCGGTGTCCAGGGTCACGTTCGGCGTACCGCCCAGGCTCTGCAGCCAGGCGATCACCGCCTTGATCTCGTCGTCGGAGAGGTTGATCGGCGGCTGGTTGATCGCCTGCATCCCGTCGGCAAAGCCGGGGACGATGAACGCGGCCGGCTCGTAGAGCGACTGGGCGAGATACTCCAGCTCGGACAATCCGTCCACCTGAGTGGCGGCGCGGCCGCCGATGCCGTCCAGGTCCGGATAGCGCAAGGGGCCGCTCTGGCCGACCGTGTGGCAACCGACGAGGCACTGCCCCTTGCCGCTCGCCAGCTCCGCGCCGACCGCCACGAGGTCCTCCGTCGTCATCTCGGCGTTGATCAGGACCGGCGGCGGTGGGTGGGATTCCTTCTGCGGCACGATCTGGCCGAGGTACATGTAGAAGGCCGTGGTGCCCAGCACGAGAAGGACCAGCCGCAGGGGCATGGGAACGGAGAACTTCATGCCGCCTGGCCCCCTTCGAGGCGGCCGCCGTCCTCAGGGGCAGCGCCCGGCGCGTAGTCCTTCTTGCCGCTCAGGCTGCTGAGCCAGAAGACGACGCCGATCAGCCCGAAGAAGACGAGAACCGTGACGGAGACGACCTGCGTCGCGAAGCCGAGACTGGGCGTGTAGGCGTCCGGCGAGGTGTCCAGAATCACGCCGTACACGTGCCATTCCTGGCGCAGGCCGGAGCGGACGTAGCCCATCAGCCCCATCAGCCAGGTGAAGCTGAGGGCAATGAAGATGAGGGCGTACTGCGAGACGGCCGGAATTCTGCCCCATTTCGTTTCGCCCGACTGCGCGGCGTTGCGGTACAGGGGCAGGTCGATCACCGTGATCACCACCAGGGCCGCGAGCACCGAGTAGACCTGCGGAATCGCGAACCGGATGCGCGTCGCCGAGTCGACGAAGTAGCCGTAGACGCCGTAGAAGATGACCAGCGCCGCCGCTGAGGAGAACACGATCGCCTGGGCGCGGGTGAGGAGCTGTCTGTACGGATGGATCGATTGCCTGCCGGTCCGACGGTAGAGCAGGAAGCTCATGTAGGTCGAGAGGATCAGGATGTTGACCGCCGTGTTCTTGGCCGACATCTGCCCCAGGTAGGAAAGCTGCGGGTGGCTGCTGCCCCCCATCGCGGCGATCTCGGAGACCGAAGAGATGGCGTAGCGCGGCGTTGCCCAGACGGCGAAGCAGAGGGCAATCGCGATCAGCAGCCACTTGATGAATTTCTGGAAGTGGACGCCCCCCTCCATTCGTCCCATCCCCAGCCAGAGGTAGTAGTTCGCGCCCAGGAAGAGGTTGCCGATGAGAGCCGCCTGGAGCACGAACAGCCAGGAGAAGGTGCCGCCCATCATCTGGATGCCCAGGGTCTGGCTGAAGGCGTAGATCTCGGCCGCCAGGTAGTAGCCCGCGAACGGCAGGGGAAGGAAGGCGATGATGGCGACGAAGTTGCCGACGTAGCCCATCCAGTCGAAGTGTGCCCTCTCCTCGTCCGTCTTCGCCTGCAGGTAGCGGAAGGCCGCGTAGGCGGCGGCGATCGAGCCGCCGAAGGCGACGTTCGCGATGATCCGGTGGATGTTGATCGGCATCCAGGTGAAGTTGAAGAAGGCGTCCCGGAGGCTGAGCAGGGCGCCGCTCTCCGAGACGGCGGAGACGAAGTCCGGGACGCCGTCGCCATCGATGTCGTCGCGCTTGCCGGGGGACATCATGAAGGTGAGCCAGGCGTTCGCGATGAACATGATCGCGGTGCCGACGACGTTCAGCATGAAACCGAGGAACAGGTGCATCTTCGGCCCGAACTTGCCCCAGCCGTAGTAGTAGCTGTAGAGGAACAGCGCCTCCAGGAAGAACAGCAGGACGTAGGGCAGGAACGTCGGCGAGAAGATGTGCATCAGGTAGTTCGTGAACTTCGGGTAGAGGATGATCAACGCGAAGGTCAGGAACGCCCCGAAGGTGGCGGTCATCGAGAACGAGACGGAGAGCAGCTTCGTGAACTCGTACGCCAGCTTGTTGTACCGCTCCTCCTTCTTCACATAGCCGACGAACTCGATGATGAAGGCGAACAGCGGTACCGCGAGGACGAACGCCGCGAACAGCAGGTGGAGCTGTGCCAGCACCCACACGGTCACCCGGCTGCCGACGAAGGGCACCGTGCGGTACTCGGCCTCCTCGTAGGGCCTGGCCCTCGCTTCGGCTTCGTCCGCGGCCTGCTCGTCGGCGATGCCCTGCTGGCGCGGCACAAGTTCGGCCTCGCCCAGCTCTTCCTGGGCGGCGACCTGCCGGTCCGGCTGGCGGTACTCGTTGTCCACCAGGAAACCGCCCAGACGCACCGTGACGATCACGGACACGAAGGCGAGAACACCGATGCCGAAGAGGATCCTGTTTCTGGTCATCTGTTCCCCGGGCGCTACTGGCGTGCTTCCCGCTCCGCCTGCATCGTTCGGCGTTCCTGCTGCAGCTCACGGACGTAGGCGACGACCGCCCAGCGGTCCTCGACCGTCAGCGGATAGCGGTAGCCCGCCATCAAGCCGACACCGTTCGTGATCACGTCGTACATGCGGCCGTCGTTGTAGGCGGCGATGCGTTCATCGTGGAGGGAGGCGGTCGGGGTGCCGGCGCGCTCGAACAGGATGCCCTGGCCCGTGCCGCGCTCGTCGTGGCAGGGCTGGCAGTAGATGGTGTAGCGGTCTTCGCCGCGGGCGAGGATGTCGTCGGTGACCGCGATGGGGGCGGCTTCCAGGAAGTAGCCCTCGTCGTCGCGGCCGAACAGGAGCCGGTGGTCGACGTCGAGCTGTCCGCGCGCCACCGTGCCCGCGACCGGCTGGCGCATCGCCATGCCGTCGTAGAAGAAGGCGCTCGCCTCCTGTGGGTCGTAGCGCTCCTGGTAGTCCATGTTCGGGTTGGGGTGGATCGGGGGAAAGGGCGACGGCATGCCCCGGCAGCCGAGGAGCAGCAGGACGGCGGCCAGAGCTTGCATGGACCTGGCCGCCCGGACGGAGCCGGCCTTGCGGCCGGCGCGCTCTCCCGGCCGCCTGCGGCGGCAGCGGGTCAGAAGACCCGCGCACCCAGTGGGCGACCAGTTCCAAGCAAGCCGCATCAGTGCGCGTCCTCGCCGTGGCCGGCGTCCTCGCCGTCGCCGTGATCTTCGGCCGGCGGCGGCGCTGGCGTGATGTCGCGGTTCGGGTGGCGGATCTTCGCGAGGTAGGTCGTCCGGGGCTTCGTGTGCAGGTCGTCGAGCAGGTTGTAGTTGCGTGGGCTCGCCTTCGCCTGGGAGACCCCGCTCGCCGCGTCCGTGATGTCGCCGAAGCGGATCGCTTCGGCCGGGCAGGCTTGCTGGCACGCGGTGACGACGTCGCCGTCGGCCAGGCCCCGGCCGTCCTGCTTGGCGTCGACCTTCGCCCGGCTGATTCGCTGGACGCAGTACGTGCACTTCTCCATGACGCCCCGGGAACGGATCGTGACGTCCGGGTTCTTGCCCAGCTTCATCACCTCGGGCGTGTCCTTGGTGAAGTTGAAGTAGTTGAAGCGCCGCACCTTGTAGGGACAGTTGTTCGAGCAGTAGCGGGTGCCGATGCAACGGTTGTAGACCATCGCGTTCAGCCCTTCGCTGTCGTGCACCGTGGCCGCGACCGGGCAGACCTGCTCGCAGGGCGCGTTCTCGCACTGCATGCAGGGGACCGGCTGGAAGCTCGTCTGCGGCTCGGACGGGAGGTCGCGGACCAGATCCCGGAGCATGCCGGCGGACTCTCCCTCGTCGGAGAAGTAGCGGTCGATGCGAAGCCAGTGCATCTCCCGGCCTTCCATCACCTGTTCCTTGCCGACGATCGGGACGTTGTTCTCGCTCTGGCAGGCGATCATGCAGGCGTTGCAGCCGACGCAGGCGTTCAGGTCGATCGTCATGCCCCACTGCGGCGAGTCCTGGTAGGTCCACTCGTCCCACATCGAGTTCTCGTGCGGCTTCTCGCTGTGAGCGGTCGCGAAGTCGGGATGCCCCTCGAAGTAGTCGAGGTCCGCTTCGCGGACGATCGGGCGCCCCTCCATCGAGTGGTGGTCCTGGGTCTGCGCCAGCGGGTAGGTGCCGCCGGTCGGGCTGATCGTGCCACGGGCCAGATGTGGCGCTTCCGAGGTGCGCAGCAGATAGGCGTTGCGTCCGGGGCTGTGGCCCTCCAGGTTGGCGGCGCTCGCGATCCGGCCCGTGAAGTCGCGGCCGTAGCCGAGGTCGATCGTGACCGTGTTGTCCGCCTGTCCAGGTACCTGCCAGACGGGCAGTTCGAGCTCCCGCCCGCCGGAGGCCACCGTGACGAGGTCTTCGTTCTCGAGACCCAGCGCGTCGGCGGTGGCGGGACTGATCAGCGCCGCGTTGTCCCAGGTCAGCTTGGTCATCGCGTCCGGCAGCTCCTGGAGCCAGCCGTTGTTGGCGAAGCGACCGTCGTGGACCGCCGGAGAGCAGCGGAAGACGATCTCCAGATCGTCGCCCGCGGCGATCGGTTGGGCGGCGTCGCCCGCGGCGCGGACCGCGGCGGCGCCATCCTCGGGCGCGATGGCGGGGAGATCGACCGCCGGCGCGGCGCTGCCGTCCAGCAGGCCGTCATGCAGCACCTTTCGCCAGGCGACTTCGAAATCGGAGAGCGCGACGGGGAACGGCAGCGACATCGGGTCGACCGGGACGGCCTCTTCCGCTTCGCCTTCTTCGCCGTCGCCGTCCGGGGCCGCTTCGGTTTCCGCCGCGGCCTCTGGCGCGGTCGCCGCGGCGACGGCCTCCCCGGCATCCTCCTCGAGCGGCAGGCCGAGGATCCCGGACCAGGTCTCGCGAACCAGATCGCGGCCGTCGCGGGACTCGCCCGTTGCCGCCAGGGCCAGCACTTCGACCAGGCTCTTCGCGCCGTAGAGCGGCTCGATCAGAGGCTGCACGACGCTCGCCGTGCCATCGGTGGCGCGGGCGTCGCCCCAACTCTCGAGATAGTGGGCGAGCGGCAGGTGCCAGCGCGCGAAGCGACTCGTCTCGTCCCGGTACGCGCCGACGTGGATGACCGCGCCCGCGTCGCCCAGGCTCTCGAGGGCCGCCGGGAAGTCGAGGTCGGCGGGAGCGCTGTAGGCGGGATTGGCGCCCAGGACCAGCAGTCGGTCGACGGCGCCTTCGTGGATCGCCGCCGCCAGAGCGGCAAGGTCCGCGTCGCTCGAGCTGCCGCTGTCGGGCGTACGGTGGTAGGTCACCGTCGAGCCGGCGTTGCCGAGCGCCGAGTTCAGGGCGTAGACGGCGGCGTGGACGGCCGCCGGCTGGCGGTTGCCGGCGACGATCAGCCCGGCGCCCCGGTGGGCGATAAGGTCCCGCGCGAGCGCGTCGACCCAGGCGTCTTCGATGTCGGCGGCGCGCGCGCCCGCGTCGAGTGGCAGTTCCAGGCCGTGACCCGCGAGCGCGTTGCCAAGGCGGGCGACGAAGGCGGCGACCCTGCCGCTCTGCACCCGCAGGCGGTGGTCCGCGTTCGCCGCGGTCACCGAGTGGACGCCGTCGACGGTGTAATGGCGCAGCGGGCTGCCGCCGCCGTCCTCGTTCACGCGCCGGGCCCGGGAGTAACCCCGGAGGTTGCGAACGCTGTCGCCCTCGGTGCCGAGGAAGTCGGAATCCAGGGTCAGCAGGATCTTCGCGCGGTCCAGGTGGTAGAGCGCGTGGACGCGCTCACCGGCGCCGAGCGCCGTCCCCTGGTCGGCGTTCTCCTCGCTGACCGGCTCCCAGGTCACCCAGCGGGCCTGGGGATACCGGTCGAGGAGCGCTTCCTTGAGCCGGACCAGGGTCGGCGACGAGGACGGCTCGGCGAGGATGGCGAACCCCGTGCCGTCGGCGGCGGGGCCGAGGTCGCCTTCGGTCCAGGCGGCCACGAAGTCGTCCCAGGAGGATTCGTCGTCGCCGAACCGTACGGACTTCGACCGGTCGGGGTCGTACAGGTCGAGCATCGAGGACTGGGCCCACACGCTCGATGCGCCCTCGGAGAAAGGATGTAGTTCGTTGCCTTCGACCTTGGTCGGCCGTCCCTCGTGGCTCTCCACCAGCAGACCGAGCGCGCGGCTGCCGAACGGCATCGTGGTGGCGTAGGCCAGCGGAACGCCGGGGACCATGCCCTCCGGAGCGTCGACGTAGGGAACGATGTGTTCGACCGGGCGGCGAACGATGTCGCAGCCGGCCAGGCCGGCGAGCGACGCCGTGCCACCCAGCATGGCGAGCACGCTGCGCCGGCTCACGCCGTCCCGCAGCAACTCGGGCGGCGCTTCCGACGCACCCTCCGGGAACTCGCGCTCGAGGAGATCGACGGATCGGGGGTCGTCCTGAAGCTGCTCCAGGCTGCGCCAGTACGTTCTCTCCTGCCGCTTTCCGTTGCCGGCACTCATCGGTGGCACCCCGTGCAGTCCTCGGGCGGCGCGAGCGCGCGTTCCGCGATCGCCAACTCGGCGAAGGCCTCGTGGTCGCCAGTCGGTATCCACTCCATGTCGGTCACCGCTTCGAGCGGCCGCAGGTATGGCCCCGGGTCGCGGTGGCAATCGAGGCACCAGCTCATGCTCAGGGGTTCCACCTGGGACACGACCTCCATCTCATGGACCGGGCCGTGGCAGGTCCGGCAGCCGACACCGGCCGCGACGTGGACGCTGTGGTCGAAGAAAGCGTAGTCGGGAAGATTGTGGATGCGCACCCAGCGCATCGGACGATTCTGTTCGACGCTCTTGCGAATCGGCTCCAGCAGTTCGCTGTCCCGGACGGCGACGTGGTGGCAGTTCATGCAGACCTGGGTCGGAGGAACGTTGGAAACCGCCGACTCTTCGACCGAGGCGTGACAGTAACGGCAGTCGAGGCCGAGTTCGCCGACGTGGAGGGCGTGGCTGTAGGGCACCGGCTGCGCCGGCCGGTAGCCGACATCGGTGTACTCGGGCGAGAAGAAGTACCAGATGCCGCCCACGACGACGGCGCCGACCACCGGCAGGGCGGCCGCCGCGTACAGCGGTAGCCTGAGGGTCCACTTGGGGAAGATCTGAGCCAAGATTCCGTACCGAGAAGCAGGGTACGAAGCCCTGCCCGATCCGAGGTCGCGCGGAGTGTACAGCGTGCTATCGAGGCGGTCAAAGCCCGGCGCCCGGATAGGCTCGGATCATGTCCGAGGACCCTCATTCCGGCCTCGATGGAGGCGCGGCGGAGCCTCGCCGGAGCCTGCTGAACCCCTGGCTTCTCGCGGCGCTGGCTGGTCTCGTCCTGATCCCGGCAATCAGGCCCCTGCTCCGGTTCGAGCCCGACCCGCCGCCGGTCCTGCGGCAGTTGCCGCAGTGGCGGCTCGTCGACCAGAACGGAGAGTCGTTCGGCGGTGACGAGCTGGCGGGCGAGGTCTACGTTGCCTCCTTTCTGTTCACGCGCTGCGCCACGGTCTGCCCACGCCTCACGGCCTCGCTGCGGCAGCTTCAGCGCCGCTACCGCGAGGAGGGCGTCGACGGCGTGAGGTTGGTGAGCTTCACGGTCGACCCGGCGCACGACACGCCGGAGCGGCTCCGCGACTACGCGCAAAGCCGGAGTCTGGACCTGGAGAACTGGAGTCTCCTCACCGGCGCCGAGCCGAAGGTGCGTTCGGTGGTCGTCGACGGTTTCGCGCTCCCCATGGGAGAGCGGCTCGACCTCGCCGGCGGTCTGGTCGACGTCGCGCACGCGGCGCGACTGGCTCTCGTCGACCGCGACGGCGGAGTTCGCGGCTACTACGGCTCCGACGCAGTCGGCCTGGACGAGGTCTTCCACCGCACCCGGCAGATCCTGGCGGAGTAGGGCCGTCAGGCCTCGGGCCGCGGTTCCATCTCCAGGATCCACTGACGGATCAGAGCCACGGACTCGACATCGACGAGTCCGCGGCCGAGCTCGGGCATCATGATGCCCGGGTGCGTCGATTCCATCCGGTAGACGAGGATCGATTCGTCGGGCTTGCCGGGAACGACCCCGTAGAGGCGGTCGCCGGTTCCCTGGCCGGCGGCGACCGGGTGCTTGTAGACGCCCAGCCTGGTCCGGTTCCGGTGTCCCTTGCGCAGGTCGAGTCCCGACGTGCGCCCGCTGCCCTTCAGGTTGTGGCAGTGGGCGCAGTTGATGTCGAGCCAGGTGCGGGCCCGTTCGTCGACACTGCCGGTACGCCCGGCGTTCCAGACCGGCGCGCGGGGCGCCTCGGCGGCCGGCGGCGCGCCCTCGAGGAAGCCCGTTCGCCGCCATCGCTCGAGCTGGTTCTCGGAGAGGGTGGAGCCGTCGGCCTCGGTGAAGACGAAGTTGCGGTTCAATTGCGCCGCCTGAGGGCCGATCGGCAGCACCCGCTCGCCGTCCGTCCGGTGGCAGGTCTTGCACTGGTTCGCGTTCGGCACCCGGTAGGTGTGCTCGATCCTCGCGCCTTCGGCATCGATCCATGACACCTCGAGGGGTCCGCCGACGATGGCAAGGTCAGCGTCGGTCAGTTCGGCGTTCCAGATGTACGGCAGGCCGACCCAGCCGTCCTCCTCGTGGACCAGCAGCCTGGTTTCCAGGGGCTGGAGGCCTTCCTCGGGAACCCTGAAGTCCGCGGGGTAGGCGAAGGTCTTCGAGATGACCGTGCCGACCGGGAACTCGAACGGGCCCTCCTCGCGGTACAGGGCGGGCCTGACGTCGCCGCCGGGGCCTTCCGGCAGGCGCACGAAGCGGAACTTCAGCGCGTAGTCCGAGAACAGCGCCGTGTTCAGGCCGTAGGGCTCGACGCCGGCGGCCGGGATGTGGCTCGCGAGCTCCCCGGTGAACAGTCCCCAGGTCGAAAGCTTCGCCGGGTAGCGGGCGAACGGCCCCTGCCCGGAACCGCCTTCTCCAGCCGCGCAGCCCGCGAGCGCGAGTGCGGCGAGCGCCAGCGCCGCGGGTGGTGCGCTACGGAGCGCCACCGGTCGCCGCGCCGAGATCGACCGGCTGGGGTACTGCCGGGAGCGAACCCTGGTGCGCCGCCAGATCCGTGCTCACCTTCGGTTCACCGCCCGTGAAGACCGAACCGAGGTCGAGATTCACGAAGTCGGCGTCACCGTTGTTCTCGATGTAGAGCCGCAGGTCCGCGGGTACCTCTCCTTCGACCAGTTTGTCCGGGTTCGAAACCCCGTCCCAGACGATGTCAGGGAAGGCACCGCCGGCGAGGGCGACGAAAGCGTCCGCGAAGTCGCCGTTCGGGCCCTCGCCGCCGCCGACGAACTCGTTGTCGTGAATGTAGACGCCTTCGGTGTACGGATCGTAGCCGGGGTCGTTGTAGGTGCGACCGGTCGAGAGGTAGGAGATGACCGCCAGGTTCGAGTTCTGGTTGTGGTGGATCCGGTTCTCGAACAGCTCGACGTTGTCGCTCGCCATCACGATGATCCCCGAGCCGGCCGGGATCGTCGAGACGATCGCGCCTTCCTTGCCGAAGTTCGGCAGGTTGTTGTCCGTGATGTCGTTGTCGTAGACGCGGGCGTCGCGGCCGTCCTTGACTGGCAGTTCGGGCAGCGAGAAGACGAGCAGGCCGCCGGTGTTGCCGTGGGCCCGGTTGCCGTAGACGTCGGCGCCGGTCGTGTTCTCGATCTCGATGCCGGCCACGTTCTCCCAGACCTCGTTGCGCCGGACGACGACGTTGGCCGACTGGCCGACGTAGATGCCGGCGTCCGAGGCGCCGCGGACCCGGCTGTCCTCGATCAGGACGTTCGTGACCTGGACGGGGTAGAGCCCGTAGGCGCCGTTGTTCGTGTCGGGTCCGTTCGTCCATTCGACCCGGACACTCCGGAAGGCGGCTCCGGTGGTGCCCTCCACCTTGATGCCGTCGCCCCTCGTGTTCTCGACCGCGAGGTCCTCGACCGTGAAGTCGTCGGCGGTGGCGAGGAGCCCCTCGCCTCCGGTCCCCGGGGCCTGCGATGAGAAATCGAGAATCGTCTCGTCCATCCCCTGGCCGCGCACGGTCACGCCCTCGACATCCAGGGACAGTGTGGCGTCGAGTTCGAAGCGTCCGGCGGCGAGTTCGATGACCGCTCCGGGCTCGGCCGTCAGCAGCGCCTCCTGAAGGGTCCGGTGGTCGTTGTCTCCCGGACGCAGCGTCGCGTCCTCCTTCGCGCAGGCGGAAAGCGCGAGGAGGCAGACGGCGGTACAGAGAGTGTGTTGCTTCATGGCTGGGGTTCCATTTCCGGGTCGTTACCTGGCCGGCGGGATCATGCCATGATAGCCGCGAAAGGGGAGACCTCATGCCGGGACGGATTGCAATCGCAGCGCTCGCCGTTGGCCTCGCGGGCGCGGCGGCCGCAGGGGACGACGGACCGGTTCCCGAGCCGGAGCCGATCGGCACGATGAGCGAACTGATGATCAAGCTCATGTACCCGGCGTCGGACGCCATCCTCTACGTCGAGAGCCGTGCCCCGACCAACGAGGTCGAGTGGAACGAACTCCAGGCGCAGGCCCTCATCCTCGCCGAATCCGCCAACCTGATCATGATGCCGAGCCGTGTCGTCGGCGACCGTGACGAGTGGATGCGCGACGCCAGGCTGATGTTCGACGCCGGCGCCGCCGCCTACGAGGCCGCGCTCGAGCACGACCTGGACGCGCTGATCGCCCTGAACGAGCAGGTCTACATGTCCTGCGTCGTATGCCATCGCCGTACCCGGCCGGACTACGGGAGGAACTACAAGCGCTTCGAGGATCCGCCGGCCGAGGCCCTTCCGGCCACGGGAGAAGCGCCTCCCGCAGAAGAGGGGCGGGTACCGTAGCTTCGTCCCGGCCGTTGCGGGGGGCGACGCTGCTACGATGGCGCGCTCAACTCCAGGAGGTCAGAACATGAACTTGATCGAAGCTCGCAGGCGGTCGGTCCGTAGCGCGGCGCTGCTGCTCGCGGCCGTGATGGTCCCGGCGGGGCTCGCGGCGGACGACTCCAACGCGGATGTCTGGGACCGGGTCGAACACCACACGGTGAAGAACGGCGACGTGGGCATCCACTACGTCACGCTCGGCGAGGGCGAGCCGGTTCTCTTCATCCACGGCTTCCCCGACATCTGGTACAGCTACCGGCACCAGATGGCTGCCCTCGAAGGCGACTTCCGCGCCGCGGCGATGGACCTCCGCGGCTACAACCGCAGCGGCCAGCCGAAGCGGGTCGAGGACTACGCGATGGCTCACCTGCTGGCCGATGTGGCGGCCGTGGTCGAGGACCTCGGCGCGCCGATCAATCTGGTCGGCCACGACTGGGGCGGGGCAATCGCCTGGCGGTTCGCGATCGAGCATCCGGACAAGGTGAAGCGGTTGGTCATCATGAACCTGACCCACCCCCGCGGCTATGCGAACGTGATCGCGAACGCGACCGAGGAGCAGCGCCGCAACGTCCAGTACGCCCGGAACTTCGCGTCGTCCGAGCCGGACGGCAGCCCGGTGCCGGAGGGGCTGCTAGGCCGCTACGAGAGCGAGGGCGAGAAGGTGGCCGGCCACTATCGCGAGGCGTTCTCCCGCTCCTACTGGGACGGCATGCTGAACTACTACCGGGCGAACTACGGCGGGGTCGCCGCCGGCGGCGAGTTGCCGAACCTCAAGATGCCCGTCCTCCAGTTCCACGGCCTCAAGGACACGGCGGTGGACAAGGACGGGCTCAAGAACACCTGGGACTGGGTCGACCGCGACTACACCCTGGTCACGGTGCCGACGGTCGGCCATTGGGTCCAGTTGGAGGCCGCCGACCTCGTTTCCGACACGATGCGCGCCTGGCTGCTGGCCAGGAAGTAGCGTCACAGCCGCAAGGAGAATCCAGCATGTCGATGACCCAGCATTCCAGGCGTTCGCTTCCCGTCTTCCTGGCTGGCGCCGCGGCTGCCGCGCTGGTGCTGGCCTGCGCGCCGGCCGAAGCACCGGTGGCGGATGCGGCGGGCGACGGCCAGGCCGCGGCGGAAAGCGAACCGGGGCGGGAGTACTACGAGATCCGCCGTTACCGCCTGGCGGACGAGGACAGCCGGCAGACCGTCCTCGCCTACCTGGAGAACGCGCTGGTGCCGGCGCTCAACCGGGCCGGGATCGACAGGGTGGGCGTGTTCGGAGTCGAGCCGCCCGCCGAGGCGGACGAGCCGGTCGACCCAGTGGACTCACTTTCCGTGTGGGCGATCATCGCCTTCCCGACTGTCGGGGACTTCACGGCGATGAAGTCGACGCTGGAAGCCGACGCCGAGTACCTGGAAGCCGCCGCGCCGATGTACGCGACGCCAAGGCAGGAGCCGATCTACGAGCGCGTGGAGAGCTGGTTCCTGCGGGCCTTCAAGGGCATGCCGGTGATGGAGCTGCCGCCCCAGACCGCGGCCGGGCAGGACCGGATCTTCGAGTTGCGTCTGTACGAGAGCCACAACGAGGAGACGGCTCGCCGCAAGGTCCACATGTTCGACAACGGTGAGATCGACATCATGCGGGATGTCGAGATGGCGCCCCTGCTGTTTGCCGAACTCCTGATCGGCGAGGACGTACCGGCCCTCGTCTACATCCTGTCGGCCCCCGACATGGAGGCGCACCGGGAGCACTGGCAGGCGTTCGGCGGCCATCCCGAGTGGATCCGGATGCGCGACATGGACTACTACAAGGGGACGGTCTCGCGGATCGAGAACGTGTTCCTGCGGCCGACCGCGTTCTCTCAGATCTAGCGGGGCGGGCCGCGCGCGGCCGGCTACTCGGACGTGTCGGCTTCGGCGGCGCTGCCCGGCCAGCGTACCCAGTAGCCGTCGGCCCAGACCAGGTCCTCGTTGAAGTCGGTACCGCGGAAGGCGCCGATCTCGTAGGTGGACTGCGGCTGCTCCGTGGCGGAGCCGTCACGGCCGCCGCTCCAGATCCCGATGACCTGGGTGCTCAGGAGCTGATCCGAACCGGCGAAGCCGAACCGGTAGGGGTTGTTCCAGCCGTCCCGTTCGGGTACGTCCTGCAGGTAGAAGAACGTGTTCGACGGGCGGAGCAGGGCGGAGAGGTCCGCGTGGGAGAAGTCGGGATAGGTGAACTCGCTCCAGCTGAACGTGGCGGTCGTGCTCGAGCCGGCGGCCGCGGCACTGACCTGGTCCGTCAGCCACTGCATCCAGGCGGAACCAACGGCCTTCATGTCGGCCTGGGTGCGGGTCTGGTTCGCGTTCTGCAGCCCGGTCATCAGGTTCGGCACCAGCAGCGCTGAGATGATGCCGATGATCGCCACGACGATCAGGAGTTCGATCAGGGTGAAGCCGGCCTGCCGGCTGTGGGAGCGCGCTCCGGTCATCTTCGTGCTCCTTGGTATGAGATTCGAGGTCCGGCCGCGGCGGAGTTTGAGGCGCCTCGCCGACGGCTTACAGGATGATACGGGGCGGAGGGCCGCGGCGTCCAAGCGGGAGCCCGTTTCTGTAGGGTACAGGGCAATCGCTGTCACGCTCCGGTGGGTCCGTGGACTTCAGCCGCTACGAATTCGATCCTGCGATCCATGACGAGATGTTCGTCGCGGATGGGAAGCCTCGCGACCACTGCCGCGCCGTCTACGAGGCGCTCAGGAACCTGCCCGACGGGGACCTGAACACGATTCAGGAGCGAGTGACCCGCTCCTTTTCCCAGGAGGGCATCACTTTCACCGTCTACGGCGACGAGGAGGCGGAGGAGCGGATCATCCCGATCGACTGCGTGCCGCGCCTGCTCGCCCTGGCGGAATGGCGGGAGCTCGAAGCCGGCCTGGTGCAGCGGATCCGGACCCTCAACCTGTTCCTCGCCGACGCCTACGGCGACTGCCGCGTCGTCAGGGACGGCGTGATCCCCGCCGACGTCATCCTCGGCTGCCCGCAGTACCGGCTGGCGATGCGCGGCGTTGGCGTGCCGAACGACGTCTGGGTGACGATCTGCGGCACGGACATCGTGCGCACGCACGAGGGCTTCATGGTGCTGGAGGACAACCTGCGCGTGCCTTCCGGCGTGTCCTACATGATCGCCAACCGCAAGGCGGTGAAGGCCGGTCTGCGCCTGCTCTACCGGCGTTCCCGCGTTCAGGACGTCGAGCAGTACGGCAGCCTGTTGCGGCAGACCCTCTGTGAGCTGTCGCCCGGGGGTCGCCCGGATCCGTGCCTGGTGCTGCTTACTCCGGGCACCTACAACTCGGCGTTCTACGAGCACATGTTCCTGGCTCACGAGATCGGCGCCGAACTGGTCGAAGGGCAGGATCTGCTGGTCAACGACGGCTTCGTCTACATGCGGACCACCTCCGGCCTCAGGCGGGTCGACGTGATCTACCGCCGCGTGGACGACGATTTCCTCGATCCGCTCGTCTTCCGCGAGGACTCCCTGCTGGGCGTTCCGGGCCTGATGAACGCGTTCAAGCGCGGCAACGTGGCCCTGGCCAACGCTCCGGGAACGGGCGTTGCCGACGACAAGAGCGTCTACGCCTACGTGCCGGACATGGTTCGCTACTACCTGGGCGAGGAGCCCCTGCTGCAGAACGTCGAGACGCACCTCTGCCGGCGGCCCGAGGACCTGGAGTACACGCTGGACAATCTGGAGCACCTGGTGGTCAAGCGGGTCGGCGAGTCGGGTGGCTACGGCATGCTGGTCGGCCCGCACTCGACGCCGGAGGAGCGGGACGAGTACGCGAAGACGCTCCGGGCCGATCCCGCGGACTTCATTTCGCAGCCCACGCTGGCGCTGTCGCGGTCGCCCTGCCTGATCGACGGCCACGCCGAACCGCGCCACGTCGACCTCCGCCCCTTCGTCCTGACTGGAAACGAGACCCGGATCGTCCCCGGGGCGTTCTGCCGGGTGGCCCTGCGCAGGGGCAGCCTGGTCGTGAACTCGAGCCAGGGCGGCGGCGGCAAGGACCTCTGGGTGGTCGATCTCTGATGCTCTCGCGCAGCGCCCAGGGGGTCTACTGGATGGCCCGCTACCTGGCGAGGGCCGGTTATCTGAGCCGCCTGCTCGAGTTGCAGGTGCAGTTCCTGGTCGACCGTTCGGTCGAGGAGATTCACTTCGGCTGGAAGCGGATCTACCGGTGCATGAAGCGGTTGCCGCCCCCGGGCGAGCAGTTCCTGCCGGAGACGGACGAGTTCGCCCTGGCGGACGCCTTCACGCTGGCGGACGACCTGACGTTCGAGCGTTCGAATCCGGATTCCGTGTGGAGCGCCGTGGCCAGCGGCCGCGAGAACGCGCGCCAGATGCGTCACTGCATCAGCGGCGAGATGTGGACCTGCCTGAACGCCGCCTGGCTGCGGATTCGCGATCTCGAGGCCGTCGATATCTGGAGGACGCCGGAGGTCTTCTACGCCCGGACGCGAAGCGAGATCCACAATTTCGTCGGGGTCGCGGACGCGACGATGTACCGTGGCGCGGCGTGGCGGTTCATGCGCCTCGGCCGGGCCATCGAGCGGGCGCAACTCGCGGTGTCTCTGCTGCTGGCCCAGATCGACCTCAGCCGGCGCACGGAGCGGCGGACCCTGGGCTGGGCCAGCATGCTGCGCACTCACCATGCCCTGGAGGCCTATGGCCGCGTCTACGGCATCGACCTGAAACCGGACCGGGTTCTGGACCTGCTGGTCGCCGACCCGTCCCTCCCCGGCTCCGTACTCGCGACCGTGCAGGCCGCGGCGACCGAACTTCAGGGCCTGGACGGCGGGCCGGGCGTCGAGGCAGACGCCGCCGCACGGCGGCTGGCGGGCCGGGCCGAGGCGCTCATCCTCTACGACTGGCCGGAAGCGTCAGCACCTGAAGAACTGCTGGAACAGGTCGGTCAGTCCACCCGCGATCTGCACGAGGCCGTGCTCGACGCCTTCGTCGACTACGCGATCGAGGATTCTCCGCTGCGGTGACGTCTGTCCGCCCACTCCGCTACGACGTCGAGCACCGGACGCGCTACGAGTACTCGGACGGCGTCCGTGGCTGCGTTCTGATGCTCTGTCTGCAGCCGGTCCGGACACCGGGTCAGAGGGTGCGGCGTTTCGAGATCGAGACGACCCCGGCCGCGTCCCTGAGTCCGGAGCGGGACGGTTTCGGCAACCGCCGCCACGTTCTGAACATCCATCGGCGGCATGGGGAACTGGTGATCACTTCCCGGTTTCGGGCGGAGCTCGACGTGACGCCGGGCGTGGAAGCGGTGGGCGGCTGGGAGGAAGTGCGGTCGCGGCGCCTGTTGCCGGAGTACTGGCACTTCGTCGAACCCAGCGCGCTCGCCCGGCCGTCCCCCGCGATCGAGCACTTCGTTCGCGACGAGGGGTTTCGTCCGGAAGATGATCCGATGGAAAGCCTGATCCGCCTGTCCGACGGGATTCGCGAGCGCTTCGAGTACGAGCCGGGCAGCACCGCGGCCGACTCGCCCGTCGACCATCTGCTCGAGTCGGGCCGGGGCGTGTGCCAGGACTACGCCCACCTGATGATCGCGATTGCCCGTTCCTGGGGCGTTCCCTCCCGCTACGTGTCCGGCTATCTCCACGACACGGGGCGGGCCGGCGAGCGAGTGACGGCCGCCGCCAGTCACGCGTGGGTGGAATGCTGGTTGCCTGGGCCTGGTTGGGTAGGCTTCGATCCTACGAACACGACCTTCAGCGATCAGCGACACATCCGCGTGGCCGCGGGCCGGGACTATGCCGACGTTTCTCCCACAAGGGGGGTGTTCCAGGGCGCCGGGGATGCGCGGATCGCGGTTGATGTGATAGTGAATGCAGTTGACAGAGCGCGACTTAGCGGAAGAAACGGCAACGGGAGGCAGAGAGTATGAACGTCCAGGTGGAGCATCACGACAAGGTCCTCGTGGCCAGAGTCGAAGGCCGTGTCGACAGCTCGAACTCCCAGGACTTTGAGCGTCAACTGCAGGGGGCAATCGGCGAAGACGTCAACGCCGTGGTCATCGACCTCGGTCAGCTCGCCTACATCAGCAGCGCAGGCCTGAGGGTCGTCCTGCTGGTCGCCAAGACCCTTGGCCAGCGCAACGTGAGCATCTCCCTTTGCGCGTTGAGCGATCCCGTTCAGTCGGTGTTCGAGATCAGCGGCTTCAACCGCATCATCCAGATCTACGACACGCAGGCCGACGCCCTGGCGGCTGCGGGGTAGAGGTTGCGGGCGCGGAAGGGGTAGCGGTCCAGGTGGGCGATCGGGACCATCCCGACTACAAGATCCTGGTCGTTGACGACGAGCCGGATCTGGAGCGTCTGGTGCGCCAGCGCATGCGACGCCACATCCGCAAGGGCAAGTACGGCTTCGAGTTCGCCGGCAACGGCGTCGAGGCGCTGGAAGTCCTGACAGAGAAGACGGACATCGACATCGTTCTCTCGGACATCAACATGCCGAAGATGGACGGTCTGACCCTCTTGCAGCAGATCCCCGAAGTGAATTCGGATCTCCGCTCGGTCATCGTCTCGGCCTACGGCGACATGGAGAACATCCGCACCGCGATGAACCGCGGCGCCTTCGACTTCGTCACCAAACCGATCGATTTCACGGACCTCGAGGTCACGATCGAGCGGACGCTGCGACACCTCGACGAGTGGCGGGCCGCGCTCGCTTCGCGGGACAAGTTGGTGGCGATACAGAACGAGCTCGATGTGGCGACGAAGATCCAGCAGTCGATCCTGCCGGACACCTTCCCCCACGTAGACGGCTGCGAGGTCTACGGATGCATGCATGCCGCGCGCAACGTCGGGGGGGACTTCTTCGACGTGATCAACCTCGATGCGGGGCGGATCGGGCTTGCGGTAGCCGATGTATCGGACAAGGGCGTGCCGGCGGCTCTGTTCATGATGTCGAGCCGCACGCTGCTCAAGGGAGCGGCGATCGGCGTCGAGGATCCCTCCACGGTCCTCCGGGAAGTGAACGATCTGCTGAACGAGACGAACGATGCGGCGATGTTCGTCACCGTGTTCTACGGCGTCTACGACCCCTCGACCAGGGTGCTCACCTTCTCCAACGGCGGCCACAACCCTCCGCTGGTGGTTCATCCCGACGGGAGTTCCGAGGAGCTCGAACTGACGGGTGGCCTTGCCCTCGGGGCGATTCCCGGCTTCGAGTACGGGCAGGCCAGCGTCCGGCTCAGCCCGGGAGATCTCGTCGTCTTCTTCACGGACGGAGTCACCGAGGCGATCAACGTGTCGAACGAGGAATTCGGTCTCGAGTCGGTCCAGGCTCTGTTCCGGGAGCCCCCGACGCCGACCGCCCGGGAAGCCGCCGAGATGATCCTGCAGGCGGTGAAGGACTTTGCCGGTGAAGCGCCGCAGTTCGACGATCTGACCTGCATGACCTTGCGTGTCGCCGACGAGTGAGCGGTACTCTCCATCTGCGTGTTCCGAACCGGATCGAGGAGCTTCCGGGGGTCTCGGAGGCGGTGGAGGCGCTCGGCTCGGAGGAGGGTTGGGCGCAGGACGTGACCTACGCGATCGTTCTCGGGCTGGAGGAAGTGGCGACGAACGTCGTGCGTCACGGCGGCGGCGAGCCTGGTAGCAGCGAGATCGAGATCGAGGTCTCGTCGAGCGACGACGAAGTCCGGATCGAGGTTCGGGATAGCGGAAGGGCGTTCGACCCCTTCCACGAGGCGCCCGAGCCGGACCTCGACGCGGCAGTTCAGGACCGGGAGATCGGCGGTCTGGGGGTCCACTTCGTGAAGGTCCTCATGGATGAAACCTCCTACGGCCGTGAGGGCGGCCGCAACCACGTGACCATGGTCAAGCGCCGGAGTTGAACTCCGCACGGGGAAGCCGAGAGCGATGCGCGCACGTGCTGCTCGAACAGCTCTGACCGCGTCAGTCTGGGTCGCGGCGGCGTTGCTCGTTCCGGCTTTGTCGCCGGCTCAGCCGCCCGAGTCGCCGGGCGAGGCGGAAGGGACGCCGGGCGTTTCGGCCGAGCGCATCCTGTTCGGCCAGTCCGCAGCCTTCAGCGGTCCGGCGGCCGAACTGGGCAGGGGAATGCGGCTCGGCATCCAGGCGGCCTTCAAGGAGGCCAACGATGCCGGCGGCGTGCACGGCCGGCGCCTGGAGCTGGTCACGGTGGACGACGGCTACGAGCCGGAGGCAGCGATCAGCAACACGCGCCGTCTGATCGAGGACGAGGGCGTGTTCGCCCTGGTCGGCGGCGTCGGCACGCCGACCTCGCGCTCCGCGGTACCGGTCGCCGAAGAGGCGGGTGTCCCGTACATCGCTCCGTTCACCGGCGCGGGCTTTCTCCGCGGCGAACCGCACGTGATCAACCTCCGCGCCTCCTACGCCCAGGAGACGGAAGAGATGGTCGAGCGACTGACCAGGGATCTCGGCATCGAGCGGATCGCGGTCGTGATCCAGAACGACTCCTTCGGGCGCGCCGGCCTGGCGGGCGTTCGTGCCGCGTTCGACAGACGGGGCATGGAGGCGGTCGCCATCGGCGTCTATCCGCGCAACACGACCGCCGTCAAGACGGCCATCGTCGACATCGAGGTGGGGCGGCCGGAGGCCGTCATCATCGTGGGCGCCTATCAGCCGGTCGCCAGCCTGATCGCCTGGACTCGTCACATCGGTCTCGACCCGGTGTTCATGACGCTGTCATTCGTGGGCAGCAACGCACTGGCGGAAGAGCTGGGTCCACGCGGCACCGGCGTCTACGTCACCCAGGTCGTGCCATTCCCGACCGCGCGCAACTCGAGAGTTGCCGCGGCCTACCGGCGGGCCCTGCGCGAACACACCGCTGGCGCCGAGCCCGGCTTCGTCTCGTTCGAGGGTTACCTGGCTGGACGGCTGGTGATCGAAGCGCTCGAACGATGCGGGACGACCGTTGATCGGGATCGCTTCATTCAGACACTCCGCGGCGCGGGTTCCCTCGACCTGGATGGCTTCCGGCTCGCATTCGGCGAGGAGGACAACCAGGGGTCGGACGCCGTGTTTCTGACCGTGATCGACGAACGGGGCCGGTACCGGCCCGCGACGCGTCTGGAAGCCGCGGTGAGCCAATGATCTCGTGGTTCCGGCGACTGACCGAGGCCCGTTACAGGATCGCCACGCAGCTCTACGTCGGCATCGGCGGCGCGGCTGCCCTGACGCTCGCGGCCAGTCTGGTGGCGCTGTTCGCCTTCGCTCAGGTGGGCGATTCGCAGAACCGGGTGACCGAGGGAACGGTGCCTGAGCTGGCGGCCGCTTTCGGCGTCGCCCAGGGCAGCGGCACACTGGTGGCCGCGGGCCCCAGGCTCACCGCGACGGCGAACCAGGACGAACTGACTCGGGCCGAGGTAGAGGTGGCGCCGGCGCAACGTGCCTTCGAGGCCCAGCTCGAGGACCTGATGAGCCGGGGGATGGGGTCCGAGGGGTCACTCAGCGGCGACGCGGAGATCCTGAGCATCCAGGCCCGTGGCGAGGAGCTCATCGGGAACATAGCGGCGATCCGGGAGTCGGTCTCCGAGGGCTTCGAACTGAGTGCGGAGAGTGAGGCGCTGCGGTCGGAACTGGAGTCGCTCCACAGCCGGATCGAGGCGCTCCTGGTGCCTGCTCTCGACAATCAACTCTTCTACGCGATGACCGGCTTCCGGTCGTTCGAGCAGCCGCCCGCGTCCCGTGAGGTCCACTTCTCGGAACCGGAGATCGACCGTTACCGGGTGCTGGTGGGCCTTCAGCAGGACGTGACGATCATCGACCAGCTCCTGAACAGTCTGGCGGTGCTGACCGACCGGCCGCTGATCGAGCCGGTCGAGGAGCGGTACGAGTCGGCGGCGACGAGTATCGAGCGCGCCCTCAGCGCGATCGACGAAACCGCGACCTCGGATCGGTTGGAGGCGCTCTTCGGTGAGATGCTGGCGAAGAGCCGCACGGCCTTCGACCTGAGACGGCAGGAAGTCGACGCGCTCGACCGGCAACAGGCGCTGCTGGAGGAGAACCAGAATCTGGCGGTCGAACTCGGCGGCGACGTGGAGAGTCTGGTCGGAGCTTCCCGGGACCGCACCGATGCGGCGACCAACGCGGCGTCCCAGGCGATTCGCACCGGACGCGCGTTGCTCCTGGCGCTCAACATCGTCAGCATTGCCGGAGCGGTCTTCATCGGTTGGCTGTTCGTCGGACGGCTGCTCGTACGCCGGTTCGAGGCCCTCTCGAGCAGCATGCGGGAGATGGCGGGGGGCAATCTGGAAGCCGAGATCGGGATCGGCGGCAAGGACGAAGTCGCGGACATGGCGGCCGCCCTCGAGGTCTTCCGCCGGCACGCGCTGGAGGTGCAGCGGCTGAACCTGGTCGAGAAGCTGGCGGACGAACTGAAGGAGAAGAACGAGGAGCTGGAGGTCGTGCTGGTCGACCTGCAGAAGGCCCAGGACCAGATCGTGATGCGCGAGAAGCTCGCGGCGCTGGGCGAGCTGACGGCCGGGGTCGCCCACGAGATCAAGAACCCTCTCAACTTCGTCAAGAACTTCTCCGAGGTGTCCTCGGAGCTTCTCGAGGAGGTCGAGGAGATCATGAAGGAGAACGAGGACGGCAGCCTGGACGAGGATCAGCGGGAGGAGATCGGGGAGATCTTCGAGGACCTGAGCGGCAACCTGAAGCTGATCCAGAACCACGGCGAGCGTGCCAACCGGATCGTCACCGACATGCTGAAGATGGGCCGGGGCGCCGCCGGTCGGGAGGAGGCCGACATCAATCGGCTGGTCGACGAGCACATCGGGCTCGCCTACCACAGCGCCCGGGCTTCCGACTCGGAGTTCAACCTCACGATCGAGAAGGACTTCGATCCGGACCTGGGAACGCTGGAGGTCGTATCCCAGGACGTGGGCCGGGTGTTCCTCAATCTGGTCGGCAACGCCTGCTACGCCACGAACGAAAAGCGGCTCGCCACGGACGACGAGTCCTACGAGCCGACGCTCACGGTGACGACGCGGAAGATGGACGACGGCGTCGAGGTCCGTATCCGGGACAACGGCAACGGGATTCCCCGGGACATCGTGGACAAGATCTTCAACCCCTTCTTCACGACCAAGCCGACCGACGAGGGCACGGGCCTCGGTCTGGCGCTCTCGGCCGACATCGTGCGCGAGCACGGCGGCATGATCCGGGTCGATACGGTGCCGGGCGAGTTCACCGAGATGATCGTCGAGCTTGCGGCGGCGCCTCCCGATCTGGACGCCCTCGTTGCCGGCGTCGACGGCCCGGAAGGGGCCGGCGGCGGAGCCTAGGCGCGCGATGGACGCCGCCACCGCGGCAACCGCCGAATCGACGGAGACGCCGCCGGTGTTCGCCATGCGAGGCGTCACCAAGGTCTACGCGATGGGCGAAGTCGAGGTCCATGCCCTGCGGGGCGTCGATCTCGACCTTCACGATGGTGAGTTCGCCGTGCTGCTCGGCCCCTCGGGCAGCGGCAAGTCGACGCTGCTCAACATCCTCGGCGGCCTGGACGGGCCGACCGACGGACTCGTCACCTATCGGGGCCGCGAGTTGAGTCTCGGCGGCGATCGGGCGCTTACGCGCTACAGGCGCCGCCACGTCGGCTTCGTGTTTCAGTTCTACAACCTGATTCCGTCGCTCACCGCGCGTGAGAACGTAGCGCTGGTCACCGAGATCGCGGGCGATCCGATCGCTCCCGAGGATGCCCTGGCGCTGGTCGGCCTGAAGTACCGCCTCGACCACTTCCCGTCGCAGATGTCGGGCGGCGAGCAGCAGCGCGTGGCGATCGCCCGCGCCATCGCCAAGCGTCCGGACGTGCTGCTCTGCGACGAGCCGACGGGAGCTCTCGACATCAGCACCGGTATCGCGGTCCTCGGAGCGCTCGAGAAGGTGAACTCCGAACTGGGCACGACGACCGCGGTGATCACCCACAACGCGGCGATCTCGGCGATGGCGGATCGGGTAATCTCGCTTGCGGACGGCCTGATTACGAGCGACGTTCGCAACTCGACCAAGCAGCCGGCGGCCACGATCGAGTGGTAGGACGATGAGAGCCCTCGACCGTAAACTGCTGCGCGACCTGTGGAACGTGCGTTCCCAGGTGCTGGCGATCGCCCTGGTCGTCTCGTCGGGAGTCGCGCTGCTGGTCATGGCGCAGGGAGTCTTCGGGTCGCTCCTGACCACCCGCGACGCCTACTACGCCCGCTACGCCTTCGCCGACGTGTTCGCCGGCGCCAAGCGCGTTCCCAACTGGGTGGAGGAGCGGATCGCGGCGATCCCGGGAGTCAAGCAGGTCCAGACCCGGGTGGTCGTGAGCGTCTCGCTGGACGTGCCGGATGTCTCCGATCCGGTCAACGGACGCCTGATTTCCCTGCCTGATCGCGGCCGGCCGGCGCTCAACGACGTCGCTTTGCGCCGCGGGCGCTTCCTGGACCCGGACCGGGCGGAGGAGGCGCTGGTCGGCGAGCGCTTCGCCGAGGCTCACGGCCTCGACCTGGGCGATCGCCTGTTCGCCGTTATCAACGGTCGCCGCCAGCCGTTGGAAATCGTCGGTGTCGCGCTCAGTCCGGAGTACGTCTACGGCATCGGACCGGGAGAACTGGTCCCGGATCCGAAGCACTTCGGCTTCCTGTGGATGACCCGGCGGCACCTGGCCACGGCGTTCGAGATGGAGGGCGGGTTCAACGACGTCGCCCTGACGCTGGCCGACCGTTCGCCCAGCGTCGAGCGGGCTGCGATCGTCGAACTCGACGCGATTCTCGATCCGTACGGTGGCCTGGGCGCGATTCCGCGCGCTGAGCAGACCTCGAACTGGTACCTCCAGAACGAGTTGACCCAGCTTCAGAACATGGGACTCCTCGTGCCCCTGATCTTCCTCGCCGTGGCGACGTTCCTGCTCAACGTGGTTTTGCGGCGAACGGTGGCGGTGCAGCGCGAACAGATCGCCGCGCTCAAGGCACTCGGCTACTCGAACATCCGGCTCGGCGTTCACTACGTGCAGTGGGCCGTCGTCGTGGTGGCCCTCGGCGCCCTGTTGGGGATCGGGGCCGGTCTGTTGCTGGCCGAAGCGATGCTCGGCATGTACATGGAGTACTTCCGCTTTCCGCTGCTGGTCTACAAGGTGTCGGCGGCGGGCATTCTGATCGCCGTCGGGGTGAGCCTCGCCGCCGCGACGCTGGGCGCGCTGGGCGCGGTGCGCAGCGTCGTCTCGCTGCCGCCAGCCGAAGCGATGCGTCCGGCGACGCCCGAGACCTTCCGGGTGTCCCTGTTCGAACGGCTGGGCGCGCGGCGATGGTTGTCGCAGCCGGCGCGGATGGTGCTGCGGAACCTGTCGCGGCGGCCGCTGCGCGCGGTTCTGTCGATCGTCGGCATCGCCTCCGCCGGGGCGATCATGGTCGTGGGCTGGGCGATGATGGACTCGATGGACGAACTGCTCGAGGTGCAGTTCAACATCATCCAGCGTCAGGACCTGTCGGTGAGCTTCTTCGAGCCGGTCGAGCGCAGCGCCGTGCACGAACTCGCCGCCCTCCCGGGCGTGATGCAGGTGGAACCGACGGGCGCGGTCGCGGCGCGGCTGCGCAACGGCCACCTGCAGAAGCAGACGGCGATCCAGGCCCTGGCGCCCGACGCCAGACTGCGGCGGGTGGTGGACGTCGACTATCGCGCGATCCAGCTCGATCGGCCCGGCCTGGTCCTGTCCACGGTGCTCGCCGACCAGCTACAGGTTGAGCCGGGAGACATGCTCGTCGTGGAGGTCATGGAGGCCGCCCGGCCGGTCCGCGAGGTCGTGCTCACGGACACCGTCGACGACCTTCTCGGCGTGACGGCGTACATGGAACAGGAGTCGCTGCAGCGGCTGGTGCGGCGCGACGAGACGGTCAACGGAGCGATGCTCAGGATCGACAGCCTGGCCGAGGATCGGCTGTACGGTCTGTTGAAGGCGATGCCGGCGGTCGCGGGCGTGACCCTGCGCAGCGCCGCGCTCGAGAGCATCCAGACCTACATGCTCGACAACATGTCCATGATGATGAGCGTCAACCTCTTCTTCGCTCTCGTCATCGCCTTCGGCGTGATCTACAACACGGCCCGGATCTCCCTGTCCGAGACCAGCCGCGAGCTCGCCAGCCTGAGAGTGATCGGTTTCACACGCGCCGAGATCTCGTCGATCCTGCTAGGCGAACTCGGGGTTCTCACCCTGGCGGCGATTCCACTCGGCCTGCTCCTCGGGTACGGCATGATCACCGGCGTGATGAGCGCCTTCGAGAGCGAGCTGTTCCGGCTTCCGGTCGTGGTCGAATCGAGTACGTTCGTGGTTTCCGCGGCGGCCGTTCTCGGGTCGATGGCGATCTCGGCCTGGACGGTACGGCGTAAGCTCCACGATCTGGACCTGGTCGCGGTGCTCAAGACCCGCGAGTAGCAGGGAACGAACTGATGAAGATGCGGCGCTGGGTTTTATGGGGCGTGGGGCTGGTCGTGGTCGCGGCCGCGGCGATCTTCGGAACGCGACCGCAGCCGGTGCCGGCGGAGGTTGCCCAGGTCACGCGAGGGCCGCTGGAGGTGACGATCGACGAAGAGGGCGAGACGAGGGTCCGGGATCGCTTCGTCATCTCGGCGCCGCTGGCCGGTCGGGTCCTGCGGATCGAACTGGAGCCGGGCGACACCGTGGTGGCCGGCGACACCGTGCTGGCGGTCTTCCTGCCCTCGGCGCCGGTGCTGCTCGACGCCCGCAGCCGGGCCGAGGCGGAGGCGGTGGTGGAGACCGCGACGGCCGCCCTCGGCCAGGCCGAGGCGCACTACGAGCGAGCGGCCGCGGAGCTCGCCTTCTCCCGTTCCGAGGCGGGGCGATACCTGCGGCTCAGCCAGGAGGGCATCGTCTCGGTCGAGGCGATGGAGAGCGCTCAGCTCGACCTCGACACCCGTCAGGAAGCGCTGGAGGCCGCCGAGTACGCGGTGCGCACGGCCCGAAGCGAGTTGCAGGCGGCGCGTGTGCGGTTGCTGCAGTTCAGCGCCGAGAGCGCCGAGGACCTGAACGGGGCGACGATTCGGATCGTGTCGCCGGTTTCGGGCGTCGTGCTGCGGCGGGTGCGGGAGAGCGAGTCCATCGTGCCCGCCGGCGAAGCCCTGCTCGAAGTCGGCGATCCGGGCCAGATCGAGGTGGTCACGGACTATCTGTCGAAAGACGCCGTCCGGATGCGCTCGGGCCAGCGCGTGCTGATCGATCGCTGGGGCGGCGAGCGCCCCCTGCAGGGCCGGGTGCGGCGCGTGGAACCTTCGGGCTTCACGAAGATCTCGGCGCTCGGCGTCGAAGAGCAGCGGGTGAACGTGGTGATCGACATCGTCGATCCGCCGAGCGACTGGGCGGGCCTGGGCGACGGATTCCGCGTCGAGACGCGGGTCGTCGTGTGGGAGAGCGACGACGAAGTGAAGGCGCCGACCGGGGCGCTCTTCCGGCGCGAAGAGAACTGGGCCGTGTTCGCCGTCGAGGGCCGCCGCGCCGCGCTCAGGCCGATCGAGGTGGGCGAGCGGAACGGACAGGAAGCCCAGGTGCTCGGCGGTCTCGATCCCGGCGAGCAGGTCGTCGTCTACCCGAGTGACAGCCTGAGCGACGGTTCGCCGGTCTCGGCGGAACTCTGACCGCCGCTGACGGTCAGGACGAGAGCGGGGCGATGACGCCCTCGGCGAACTCGTTCAGCATCGCCAGCTCTTCATCCTGCTCGAACCAGCCGACGTGGTGCCAGAGGAAGAACTCCTCGATGCCGAACGTCTCGTGCAGGCGGCCGACGTGGTCGAGCACCTCCTGCCGCGAACCCATCCACATCCGCCCCATGGGGACGTGGTAGGGCGGCGCGTTGTAGGCGAAGTTGAACAGCCACTCGAAGCCATCGTAGAGCTTCTTCGTCTCAGCCGGGTTCCGGCCCATGATCAGGTGTCCGCCCAGGGCCAGCATGTCGTTCGCGCCGATGATCCGGCCGTGGTTCAGGGCTTCCTCCAGGCAGATGTCGAGGGTCAGGGGGATGAACTCCTCTTTCGACTCGTTGAACATGCCCATCATCTTGCCGCCTTCGCGGGCCCAGAACTTCGCGGTTCCCATGCTGTAGCTGAACGGTGCATAGACGGGTGGGTGGGGGTCGTTCTGCAACGGCCGCGGCACGATGCCGATCTCCTTCAGCGTCCCGTCGGCCGTCACCGAGCCGGGTGACCATTGGTTCGTGGGCCCGAAGCTCCAGTCCATCGGCGGCGGCGCCTGCCAGAACTCGCCGGTGAGGCTCACGACCTCCTGGGTCCAGAGCGCCTTGACGAGCCGCCAGTTCTCCTCGAACGCACGCCGGTTGCGGGCGTCCACCTCCGACTTGTCGGAGTGGGTCGCCGTGATCCCGATGTGCTGGCCGAACGTGCCGGTCCAGCGCGGCGTGTTGCCCCTGGTGAAGCCGGCGAACATGCGGCCGCCGGTGAAGTGGTCGAGCATCGCCAGGTTCTCGGCCAGTTGAATCGGATTGACGGCGGTCAGGTTCATCCCGAGTTGGCCGACGCGCATCTGTTCGGTGTGCTGCGCGACGAAGTAGTCCCAGAACAGCGGATTCGTCGTCGTCTCGATGCCCTCCACCTGGAGGTGCTGCTCGGTCATGCAGAAGCCCGTGTAGCCGACCGATTCGGCGAACGTCATCTGCGCCTTCAGGTTCGCCATCAGGGCCTGGAACCGGTTCGGATCCGACCCGGCGCGGCCGACCCGCTCGCCGAGGCGCCGCATGTACGGGATGGCGAGGATGACGAACTCCATCAACCGCCCACCTTGCCGGCGTCTCCGTTCAGGTAGTCCAGCACGCTCTGCTGGAAGTGCATGATCGGCGACTCGGCGCCGGAACCGGCGGCCATCGGGCCGACCTCGAACTTCGGGGACCGCAGGTTGCGCTGGATCATCTCGCAGATCCACATGTCCTCGAGCTGGAAATTGCCGGATTCCATCGGGTGCCCTTCCTGGTTGGCCAGGCTGATCAGTGTGGGCGACTTGCCCGCGTCGGCGCGGGAGGCCGATCCGTAGGTCGTCCAGCTCTGGGTCCACATCATTGTCAGGTCGGGGCTCTTCGGCTCCAGCATCGAAACGTGGAATCCCCAGGGGCTCGGCGACAGGATGGTCAGGGGAAAGAGCATGACCACGCCCGGATAGAAGCTCTCCTCGTGGCCCGGCAGACGGGTCGCACCCGCGCCGTCGGCGAGTTCGGCCGAGAGCACGGTGGACGATTGCGGATCGCCCTCCCGCTCGATGGAGTACCAGACGGTGTGACGGCCCACCGGGTGCCAGAGGTTCCGGTCGGGATAGACGCTGCCCAGGGTCTGGTTGTGGAGATAGCCGAGGTGGTAGCCGTCGATCGCGTTCTCGTAGAAGACCTTCCAGTTGCAGTGCATTTCGTAGCGCACGTCGCCGGCGTAGCTCAGGCTGCCGTCGGCCAGGTCGTGGGGCCAGGCGTGGTCGTCGAGTCCGGCAATCCACTGGTCGAACGGCTCGGGCGGGTCCGGATCCGGGTTCACGTAGACCATCCCGCGGTGGGCGCCGACGGAGGCTCGATGCAGCGACAGACGCTCGCGGGGAGCCGTACCGAAGCACTCGGCCTCATTGGGCACCCCTCGCAGGGCCCCGTTCGTCTCGTACGTCCAGCGGTGGTACGGGCAGCGGATGGTCGAGCCCACGTTGCCGCTGCCCTCGACGATCTCGCAGCCGCGATGGCGGCAGATGTTGTGGAAGGCCTGGAGCTCTCCGGCTTCGTCCCGGAGCACGAACAGCGAGTGGTTCATCAGCCGGCAGGTGCGGAAGTCTCCGGGTTCCTTGAGGTCCTCCTCTGTCGCTGCCCAGACCCAGGAGCGGTCGAACAGGCCGTGGACTTCCCGGTCGAGCCAGCCGTTGTCGAAGTAGGCCTCCGGGGGCAGTAGCTGGCGGGGATGCTCGAAGGTTGTAGTCACGGTTGCTCCTCCTTTCCGAGTCCGTGCAGAAGGGTCCTGGTGGCCAGGTCCGCGGCGTCCGCCGCGGCGATCCGGCCGGAGGCGACTTCGTTCCACGCGCTCCAGATGAGTTGGTCGATCTGTGCGACCACCCAGGCGGTCGGCACGTCGGCGGCGACGGCGCCCTCGGACTTGAGGCGGCCGACCAGGGCGGCGACCCGGTCGAGTTGCCGCCGGTACTCGGCAGTCGTGTGTTCGTCGCCGATCTCCGCGCGGTAGAGAAAGCTGTAACGGTCCCCCAGGGGAATCACGGCTTCGAACATGCCCTGCAGTTGCCGGCAGGCGCGCGCGCCCTGGACGATGGTCGCGGCCACGGCTTCGTTCGTTTCCGCGATGCAGATCTCGGCCAGCACCGTCAGCAACTCGTCGCGGTTCCTGAAGTGCCGGTGAAGCGTCGCTCGACCGACTCCGGCGTGGAGGGCGACCTCGCTGAAGGTCGCTCCGGGATTGCGCGACCAGAGGCGAATCGCGGCGTCGATGATGGCGTCGCGCGTGCTTCGGCGCGGGCTGGGATGCAGTGCTGGTCTCATGAGGTTCACCTCGGGGGGGCGTCTCGCGGGCTGAGTCTCGGGGCGTGGAGCATCTTCAGTAGCGGATTCGCAAGTGAGAACTGGTCGCGACCGACTGGCAGGTCAGGACGGCGCCGCCGTCGACTTCGGTGTCCGTCAAGGCTGCCGTCGACCGCATATGGACCGAGCCGCCGACAAGCTCGGCGCGACAGGCCCCGCACACGCCGGCCTCGCATGAGTAGGGGGGCTCCAGCCCGGCCGCCCGGGCAGCGGCCAGGATCGTCTGGCCTGCCTCCACGGGCGCCACGTGCCGGCGACCGCCGAGCACGATTCGGGCAGTTGCATCCACGCCTCCTACCGTATCGTCGAGATCGAGAGCTTCTCCGTCATAGCTCTCCGCGTGAACCCGGCCCGCCGGAACGTCGAGGTCCGCGAGCCCGGCGGCGACTGTGCGGTTCATCCCGCCGGGGCCGCAGACGAAGTAGTGCGCGTCCTGGGCGTAGGGGGGGTTCTCCGCAATCCAGGCTTCGACGGCCGCGGCATCGATTCGTCCCTTCCGCCAGCACCGGGCTCCATTGGGCCGCGAAAGGACGTGATGGACCGCGAGCCTTCGCGGTTGTCCCGCGACAAGCGACTCCAACTCGCCGGCGAAGAGGATCGAGCCGGCGTCGCGATTGCCGTAGAGCAGGCGAGCGCTGGACCAGGGTTCGGCCGCGAGGAGCGAGCGCAGCATCGCGTAGAGCGGCGTGATCCCGCTGCCGGCGCCGATCAGATAGCAGGTGCGCCGGCGCCAAGGGTCCGGCTTCACTACGAACCCGCCGAACGGCGGCATCACGTCGACCCGCGAACCGGCCCCGAGCGAGTCGTTGATGTGGTTCGACACGAGGCCCCCAGGGACGCGCTTGACTGTGATTCGCAACGGGTCGCCGGCGAGTCGGGAGGCCGAAACGGAGTAGGAACGCCGCACTTCCTCGCCATCGATTCGGAACCGGAGGGTTACATGCTGTCCGGGCGTCCAGAGGAAGCGGGCCTTCAGGTCCCTCGGAACCTCGAACGTCAACGTCCGGGCGACGCCGGGGATCTCCTCCCGGACTTCGGCGACCGTCAGCGTGTGGAAGGCCATCTCGCGCGGCCTTCCAGAAACCGCAGTACCACTTCCTGATGCTCCAGCACGGGGCTTTCTCCCCGTGCGGCGGGTCCGACCTCGAACCAGGGGCTTCTCAGCGATTTCTGCTGCTGTTCACAGGCGTAGACGTCTTCCGCGGTGAAGTCACCCGAGGCTAGGGGATCGTCGTCTTCGCCGGCGTACTTGCCCGTCACCGCCTTCTTCCAGAAACCAGCCGATCGCAGCGCTTGCTGGCCGAACTCCCAGGCGGACGCATCCTTCACCCGGGTCCGGTTCTCGACCCGGGTCAGGTCGGGCGCCAGCGGTGTGATCGTGAAGGTGGACCAGGACGACTCGCCTTCGGCCAGCCCGATGCCGGGGAACAGCATCGGTACCCAGACTCCCAGTTGGTCGCGCGGCAGGATCAGGGGAAGGTCGGCGTTCCGTTCGATGTCGGCGGCGTAGTCCGCGGCAAGCGGTTCCCGGAAGGCGTAGTGCGGCCCGATGAAACCGTACTCCGCCTGGGCATGGTCGTACATCGACAGCGTGCCGGAATGCAGATGAGACAGGTGGTACACGTCGATGTAGTTCTCGACCACGATCTTCCAGTTCGCCTTGATGTTGTAGCTGGCACGGGCTTTCGGGTACTCGACGAGAGCGTCGACGTCGTGCGGGCCGAGGTGCGGCTCAATCTCTCCGAACCACTCCATGATGGAACCCGCGTCCGGGTCGGGATGGACGAACAGCATCCCGCGCCACAGATCGACCGAGGCGGGCTTCAGGCCCAGGCACGACTTGTCAACGCCGGCGAACTCGCGCTGCTCGTCCGGCACGGACAGCAGTCGACCTTCCAGGTCGTAGGTCCAGTCGTGGTAGGGGCAGGTGATGGCCTTACGGGTCTTGCCGACGGCGCGCAGCAGTTGCGTACCCCGATGACGGCAGATGTTGTGGAACGCCCGCAGCCGCCGGTCGCGGCCCATGACGACGAAGATCTCGTTCAGCCCCGCCCGAACCGACGCGTAGGCGCCCGGCTCGCTCACGTCCTCGGCGAACCCGGCATAGGCCCAGGTGCGGGAGAAGATCGCCGCCAGTTCGTCTTCGAACCAGTCCTGTCCGGTATAGGCCTCCACCGGCAGGCGGTGCAGCATGCGGCCGGACACTCAGCTTTCCCCAGGCCCGAGATACAGGCTGTCGAGAGCCGACGGCGCCGCGTCGGCCAGGATCGTCAACACGCCGAAAGCCACCCACAGCAGGGTGACGATCCAGAACATCACGGGCCGTTCAGCTCTGTGCAGCGGCCGCAGCAGCAGCGTTTCGCCGTGGCGGAGCGCCGGAACCGACCAGCAGATGAACAGCACGCCCCAGGGCCAGGACCAGCCCAGCGCCGTGGCGGCCAGCAGACCGATCAGGACGAGGACATCGAGGACGCGGAAGCGGTCTGCACGAAGCAATCCGCCGCGTCCACCGGTTCGTGAAGTTACGGTTGTCTGCACTATCGAGATCCCTTCTCGCACGCATCGCCGATGCCGTTCCCGTCGGCGTCGGCCTGGTTGCGGTTGGAGGCGGAGGGGCAGTTGTCCAGGCCATCGAGGATGGTGTCGCGATCGCGGTCGATCCCCATCCGCCGGCCGGAGCCGGGTGGCCCGCAGGTGTAGGTGACGGGAGTACCACCCGTGGCGAGTGTTCGCAGGCGCGACGGCGTCCATCGCTCGCCCCGGTCATCGAGGAAGTGGCCGTTTCTGAGTCGAACCCATCCGCGCGGTTGTCCGGCCACCGTGGCCTTGGCGATCAGGTCGCACTCGGTGACCGAACCGCCGAGAACGGCCGACTGGAACGAGACCCGGGCGCGGTGCGTCAGCAGGTCGACGCGCGGGTCGGCTGCGGAGGCGTTCGTCGCGTCCAGGGTGACCTGCTGCCCGACGATCGGCGCCAGGTCCGTGTCGAACTCCATCAGGTAGTCGACGAGGCCCTGGCGCACCTCGTCGTCCGGGATGCCAATGTCCATGCCGTCGCTGAAACTGCAGCCGAACACGTCGCCGGAGCGGCGGCCGCCCGGCAGACCGAGTTCGGCGCAGGTCGTGGTGCCGTCGTCGAAGACGGCGCCCTGAAGGAAGTTGAAGAGCTTGTCCGTCGCGCCGTCGTGCAGAAAGCCGAACCGCCGGATCTGGTCGCCCTGGTGGGCGTCGGTGGTCGAGGGGAGGAAGTACTGCCGGTTCGGAAGTCCGAACATCCCGACCTTCTGGTAGAGGTTCCGCAGGTGCGGAACCTTGAGAATCAGCACCTCGCCGCCGTGCGACGCGTCGCCGGCGGTACCGAAGAAGCCCTTTGCCGGGTCGTGCCGGTGGCAGCCGGCGCAGTTCCGCCCGTCGACCGCCGCGCCGTTCCGGTTGCCGGGGAGGTCAGCGGTGGCGTCGACGCCGTCGGAGCGGCGCGGTCCGTCGAAGAAGGCGTCTCCGATCCGGGCGGACGGACTGTGCGTGTTGTTGAGCGGCTTGATCGGGTTCGGGGGCAACTGCACGGCGAGCATGAAGTCGGCGAACTCGTCCACGTCCTGCTCGAGCTGGATCACCTCGGCCGGCTTGGCGGCAGCGTTCACGCCGGAGAGCGTGACATCGAGCCCCAGCAGGCTCTCGAAGGCGACGATGAAGTTCTTGAACGAGAACTTCTCGTCCAGGGTCCTCCGCTCGTCGATCCCGAAGTAGCCGTTGGCCCGGTCGCCGCGCCAGTGCATGTGGCCGTGGGTCGACATGCCCCGCATCGTCTGCGTAAACATGGGCCCCTTCATCGGCGCGAAGACGAGCTGGTTGCCGTTGCCGTTCACGTACGGCACGGTCTCGCAGCCCGGATAGTGCCCGAAGATGTCGCAGGACAGCCAGAAGTCGGAGAACGTCGGGAACGGCTGCGGGTTGGCCGTGTTGCCGTCGTCCGGATTGCCGAGGTCCCAGCTCAGGTGATCCGTGTCGCCGAACACGTGGCAGCTCGCGCAGGAGGATTCGCCGTTGGACGAGGTCCGATTCGCGTCGTAGAGGATCCGGCGTCCGGTCACCACTTCGGCGGGTTCCGGGTTGTGGAAGGAAACTGCCTGCCGGACGGCGCCGCTCACCGCGTCGACGACCTTGACGCTGCGCCCGAAGTGGGCGAACACGTAGAGCTGGCCGTTCGGACGGTTGTGCGTCTCGTCGAGCAGGAGTCCGGCGGGTCCGCCGGACACGTCCAGGTAGTTCGCGCTGACGGAGGTCGGGTCGAACTCCTTTCCCTCGCCGTCCCACAGCGTGTCGTCCTCGAGATCCGCGGTGTCGAACACGCCGATCCGGTCCGACCCCAGGGCCGCGACGTAGAGCTTCGCTCCGTCCGAGCTGACCTGGAGTTCCAGAGGAGTCGAGAGGCTGTGCCGGCGAACGGCGGGGGGCGACTTCAGGACGGCGTAGTCGATGTGGCGGTTCAGGTGGCGCTTGCGGACGGTGCCCGTTCCAGGGTCGACGACGGTGATTTGCGCTCTGGCGATGTCCCCCTGAACGGTCGAGCCGCCGCGGACTCCCGGTCCCTCGAAGCGGACGTGGTTCCGTGCGTCCGTGTTGGCCACGTAGACACGGCCTGTCTTCGGATTCACGGCCATGTTGAACAGGGTCGTGCCGACGTGCGCGAAGTGGTCCTTCTCCTCGAGCGTGGCGGCGTCGATCGCGAAGACGTCCCGGTCGGGAAGGAAGAAACGGATGCCGTTCGAGTAGTTCAGGCCGCGGGAGTCCCTCCATTCGCCGGACTCGTCGTCCCACTTCACGATCATCGCGGTGAACGGCGCGGGCTCGCCGTCGGCCCCGGTGCTCGGAAGCGGGCGGCCCATGGGCAGGGTCTTGTCTGTCGGACCGTTGGGAGAAGCCGTCGCATGCACAGCCGGGAGGTTGCCGGCCACACAGGGCTGATCGCCGCGCCGGCGGTCCCAGGTCGCGCCGATGAAGAAGCCGCGGGGCGAGTCCTCGAAACCCCGGCACATCACTCCCTCGTGGATCACGCTGGTCTGGTTTCCGGAGTGGAACACCGCCGCATACACGGTGGAGCCGTCCGGGCTGACCGTTAGTGCGCGCGGCGTGTCGCCGAACAACTCGATGATCCGTAGCGGCGTGCCGCCGACTCCGGCGCCGGGATCCCCGGCGTCGAAGACCCAGACGTCGGCTCGCCCCACGCCGGCGGTGTGCAGTTGCGGGTCCCCGGCCCCGGGGACGCCGGCGATCGAAGGATGGGTGCGGTGCTGGCCGCGATGGGCCGTCGTGATGAAGGCCCGATTACGCGCGAAGACGATGTCCCGGGGTTCGTCGCCGACCAGGAGGGTGCGCTTGACGAAGGCGGCGCCGCGTGTGGCCGGGTTCGAGGCGAGTAGCGGACCGAGGTCCACGATGCTCACCGAGTCCGAGAGATGGTTCACCACCCAGACCTCCGAGGCGTGGCGCGCGGCCACGGCGACGGGTTCCATGCCCACGGGAACCGATGCCCGGTGAGCCAGCGTGCCCGAGTCTCCGACGGTGAAGACCTCGAGGTGGTTGTCCGGCGTGTTCGTGACGAAGAGCAGGCTGCCGTCGGGCGACAGGGCCAGCGGTCGAACCGGGCCCGACTCGAAGGCGATGAACTCCACCGCGTGGGCGGCGCCGGCGACGATCAGCGGGATCAGGAACGTCGCCGCGGTTCGGAGGGCTCGATTCCGGCGTCGGTGTCCAGCGTGAGGTGCGTTGAGGGGCATCGTGTCGGTCTCTCCTGACCTGGGATGGTACAGAACTGTCTCAAGAGAGTCAACACAAGGTCATTCGGTTCGTTTCGTGCTCGAGAGCTATTGAGTCTGCTCGCCAGCGAGCGCGGCGAGGTTCTCCTCGTGCCGCCGCCGATTCAACCGGTAGTGGCGAAGAACGAAGATAGCCAGGAGGTAGAGAACGGCCAGCACCGGGCCGTACAGCCATCCCAGGCGCTCGACCATCGACTGGTCGATCGAGGACGTGTCGGCCTGGGTGGGGAAGTTGATCACCGTCAGCAGCAGACCCCCGATCCAGATTCCCAGTCCCGTGGCGACCTTGCCGGTGAAGGAAAGAACGGCGGAGACGAGTCCCTCCTCCCGGCGGCCCGTGACGACGGCGCGGGCGTCGACGACGTCCGCGACCATCGAGGCGCTCACGGTGCTCGTCATCACGATGAGAGCTACCTGGGCAACGCCGATCGCGACCATCGATGGAAAGAGCGCTGAGTGGCCGGCTGGCGGGAAGACACCGAGCAGGGCGAGCACGACCGGGCCGCTGCCGGCCAGAAGCGACAGGACCGAGAGCCTGATCAGCACGGACTTCTTGTCGCGGCCCCGGCTGGCTACCGGCAGGAGGGCGATGGCGAGCAGCGGCGATGCGAGTTGGGCGGCGAGGATGGAGCTGGTCTGGGTGCTGTCGAAGCCCCAGAACCAGGGCTGCATGTAGGCCCACATCGCGGTCGCGGTGCCGCTGGCCGCGGCGGTCAGGGCCGTCGAGGCCAGGATCGCTGCCAGACTGCCGTCTCTCAGGGTTGCCAGCGTCTCCGCAAGGACCCGTCGAGCCGCGGCCCGTTCGGGCGGTGGGACCGCGAGCTTGGGGATGTGTCGGTGAGTCGCCACCGCGGCGAGTACCAGACAGATGATGAGCGCGCAGGCGGTGATCAGACCGGCCTGTTCGTACCCGGCGCGGCGCAGGATGCCGGTGCCGGCCGGGTAGTCGGGGCTGTCGGCCAGCCACCAGACGTACATCGACACCGCCATCAGGGTGCCGAAGAACCAACCGCCAGCGTAGGAGAAGTTCATCAGCCGGGTCCGGTCCTCGTAGCCTGGGGCGAGTTCCGGTAGCAGGGCGTTGAAGGGGACGGTGTGCATCGTCACCGCCAGCCGTAGCGCGACGGTGAAACCGGCGAGCCAGAGGAACAGTGCCGGCTGCGAGAGGTCGGGAGGCCTCCAGAGGAAGTAGTAGCAGAGAGGAATGGGGAGGACGGCGGCGTAGAGGAACGGATGTCGTCGCCCGAGCCGGCTCCGGAGCCGGTCCGACCAGCGCCCGACCAGTGGATCCGAGACCGCGTCGACGACAAGCGCCAGCAGCAGCGCGGAGCCGGCGAGCGCCGCGTCGAGGCCGACTACCTGGCTGTAGTAGATGAGGAGAAAGAAGGAGATGCCGTTGCTGACCAGGCCGCTCGCCGTCCCGGAGGCGGTGAAGGCCAGACGGTTCAACGGTTGTTACTCCCTTAGCCCGGTCCCGCGGGCGGTGGCTTCCCTTACCTGGCGATGCTCACCCAGGCGGCTCTCACTCCGCGAGCTGGAACGGGGTGGACCACTCCATCGAGCCCCAGCGGATCGTCAGCATCCCGCCGTTTCCGTCGACCTCCAGCAGTCCCTCGGTCTCTTCGACCGGCTCGGCCAGCGTCCGGAACGTCAGGGGAGTCTCGCCAGCGTCGTGTTCGGCCATGTGCATCGTGCCCCAGACGTCGGCGAGGTGGTTGAAGACGAGCTTCCAGCCGTCCCCTTCGCGCTTGAGCCACAGGCTGTAGACGCCGGGGTAGGTCGGCCCGTGATTGTGGGCGGCGATCTTGGCGTCCTCGAACGCCAGGTCGGCGTCCGTCCAGAACTTGAACGGTTTGCCGTAGATCGGCCCCAGCACTTCGCCGTCGGCGAGCGTCTCGAGTCGGTCGTAGTCGTGGCCGGGCGCCGGCAGCAGGTCGAAGCGGAGCCGGATCGCCTGATCGCCGATCTCGATTCTCGACGAGGACAGGTCGTCCGGTTCGCCGACCGGCTGCCGATTGACGATGACGCCGGCGGCGTCGGCCGCCTCCTTCGTCATCCCCTTGACTTCGGCGTTGAAGAAACCGGCCTCCAGTTCGCCCCTGAGGCCGTCGCCCTCGCGGGCGAGGTCCATCTCGACCGGTACGATCTGGCCGCCCAGCTCGATGTCGAACTTGAGGTGGAGTCCGGTCTCTGTGCGGCTGATGTTCTCGATCTCGAGATCGGCCAGGCGCGCCAGGTAGAAGTCGGCGCTCGCCTTGCCGTCGTCGTCCTCGAACGTGATCAGGCTGTTGAGCGAGCCTTGCTGGGTCATCACTTCGAGCACCCACTCGCCGAGAAAGGACTCGATCTCGGCGGTGTCGATACGTGGCGGCGCCTCCGGCGGTGCGTCCTGGCCGAAGAGCGGGACGCTCGCCAGGGTCAACGCGGTGGCGATTGCGATTACGAGGGGGGTGTGGGGAATGCGATCCATGGCCTGGTCTCCGTCCGTGGTTGCGGGCAGCGCCGGTCTCAGAAGTAGTCCGGCATGGAGGGCGGCGGACCGGCGAAGAGCAGGTCGGCCTGATTGAGAGAAGCAGTCGGTCCTTTCACCTGGCCGAGCTCGGCCAGCCGCCGCGCGCTCAGGTGGCCGCTGTAGAGCGAGGCGAGAGCGCGGATGTCGAGACGGAGAGCGTCCGGCCCGGCGGCGCCTCCGGTGCGCTTCGCGCTCGCTTCGCCACCCTGGACCTCGAGAAGGAAGCCGCCGGCATTGGCCGGTACGACATCGTCCGTCAGATCCAGTTCGATCCGGGCCGCCGTGTCGGCCGGGTAGCCTCGGGCGCCGAGTGCAGCCCGGACGTCCACGATTCGCAGCATCCAGGTCTCGGCTACCGAGATCTCGGTACCGACTTCTGGTACTTCGAGGAGGAGCGAGTCGTCGAGGCCGCCGTACCAGGTGGCGTGGCGGGCGAGCGTCCGGCAGTCCGAGAACAGGGCGAGAACACGCCGCGCCGCTTCCCGGTTGGCGACCTGCACGTCGCGGACGTTGAGGGTGTAGGGATAGCGGGCCACCTCGCCGAGCGTGTAGACGACGTAGCCTTCGATGTCGCCGCCGCCGCCCGGCACGCCGTAGGCATGCACGTCGCGGCCGGCGGGATGGCGGTAAACGCGATCCCAGATGTGACTGTTGCGATCGAGCCAGCCGGGGCGGTTCGAGGCCAGCTTGCGGTAGAAGCGCGCCACCGCGTCCGCGTCACGGCTCGGGTCGAGCGGGACGATCTGCCGGGCCGACTCGATACGGCCCAGCTTCGGAAGCGGCAGCCGGTACTGGTAGCGGTGGCCGGCGACCGCGTAGCCCGCTCGCCCGTAGAGCGTGAACGTGGTCGGGTAGAGAGTGGAGACCGCGACGCCCTGGTCATGCATCTCGGCAAGCGCCGCCCTCATCATCGACTTCGCGACCCCGCGCCCTCGCGCGGTCGGGCTGATCGCCACGCCGGCGATGCCCACGTTGGAAATCGACCGGCCGCCGAAGAACTGGCCCATGTCGTAGCGGACCAGGCCTCCCAGGACCTCGCCGCCCGAGCGCACGATCCGCACCTGATCATGCGTGTCCCGGAGCCAGGACAGGCAGGATTCGAGCGGCGTATTGAACGCCAGCGCCTCGTTGCGGGCCAGCGCTTCCAGTTCCGCGTCGTCGCGAACGGGGCCGAAGCTGGGGCAGTCGGTCACGGGGCGGGAGTTTACTTGCCTGTCCCCGATCCGCCTTGCACCGTTCGTGGAGATGAGCCCGCCGCTCGCCGAGGAACTCTGCGCCGACCTGGACGGCCTGCTGCGCTGAGTCGACTCACCACGTCCCGTCTCCGCGGCTAGACTCCGCCGTCTATGGACATTGGCATCTTCATCTTCCCGACCGGCGATTCGATACGGCCTGACGAACTCGGCGCCGAGGTCGAAGCCCGGGGTTTCGAGTCGCTCTGGTTTCCGGAGCACACCCACATTCCGACGTCGCGGCGGAGTCCCTTCCCGGGCGGCGGCGAGCTGCCGCCCGAGTACTCCCGTTCCCACGATCCCTTCGTCGCGCTGACGGCGGCCGCGATGAGCACGAAGACGATCAGGCTCGGCACCGGCATCTGCCTGATCATCGAGCGCGACACGATCACGACCGCCAAGGCGGTGGCGAGTCTCGACGTGCTCTCGGGCGGCCGGTTCGTCTTCGGCATCGGCGGCGGCTGGAACCGGGAAGAGATGGAGCATCACGGAACGGACTACACGACCCGCTTCGCGAAGCTCGAGGAGCAGGTGGCGGCGTTCAAGACGATCTGGACGGAGGACGAGGCGGAGTTCCACGGCCGTCACGTCGACTTCGATCCGATCTGGTCCTGGCCGAAGCCCGAGCAGAAGCCCCACCCGCCGATCGTGCTCGGCGGCGGCACCGGCTACACCCGTCAGCGTGTCGTCGATCGCTGCGACGGCTGGCTTCCCATTGGAAGGGATACCGACGCGGTGCTGGAAGGCATCGAGGACTTGAAGCAACGTGCGGAGAAGGCCGGCCGCGCCATGGACACGATCTCCATCAGCGTCTTCGGCGCGCCGCCGCAGCAGGACGTGCTCGATGCCTATGCCGGGGCCGGCGTGGACCGCGTCATCCTGCCGGTGCCGCCGCAAGGCCGCGACAGGACTCTGCCGCGGCTCGACCGCTACGCCGCGCTACGGGCCTAGCCGGCCCCATCTAGATCGGAACGGGTCTCCGAAACCAGCAGGTCGACGACCTCCCGCAGGGCCTCTTCCTTGCTCGCCCCCTCGACCAGACGCAGCCGGTAGAGGTCTAGCTGCCGGTCGGCGCTCGAGCCTTCGCGGACGATCGACAGGCTGTGCCGGAGTTCCCGCTCGCAGCCGAGGGCGTGGGCGTCTTCGGCGAGTTCGTCTGTGAGTTCCTGCAGTTCGTCGGCGATGTCGATGCGGCCGCCGCGCCGGGTGTCGCCGAGGAACGCCAGCAGGCCGTAGCGCTGCGCGAGCCACTTGTTCTCGACGATGATCTCGGTCGGGGGCTCGGGCGGCAGCGTGCCTTCCCGGTCGTGCCGCGCCAGCATCCGGATCAGGGAGGTATAGAGAGCGACGATGCACATCGCGTCCTCGATCGCCGGACAGGTGTCACAGATTCGAAGCTCTACTGTCGGGAACTTGTGGGACGGACGGATGTCCCACCAGATCTCGCTGCCGTCGGCAATGAACGCCATGCGCTGGTACTCGCCGACAAGCGCCTCGTAGTCGGCTCGGGAGGCGAGTGGCCCGGGGATGCTGGTGCGGGGCATCGCCTCGAAGAGATTCAGCCGGTTGCACTTGAACCCCGACTCGCGGCCCTTGCCGAACGGCGACGAGGCGGAGAGCCCGATGAACAGGGGCAGGTAGCGCCGGAGCGCCGTCATGACGCGGACCCGGGTGTCGAAATCCCCGAAGCCGGCGTGCACGTGCATGCCGCAGATGACCAGGCGCCGGACCGTCTCCTGGTAGGTGGAGGCGAACTGCCGGTAGCGTTCCTTTGGCGTCGGAAGCTGGGCTTCCCAGGCCGCGAACGGATGGGCCGAGGCGCCGATCACGGCCGCGCCGTGGGCTTGCGCCGCCTCGATGACGAGCCGGCGGGACGCCTTCAGGTCCTCCCGCACGCCGGAAACCGAGTCGTGGACGGCCGTGTTCGTTTCGATCTGGGAGCGAAGGAACTCCCGCACCACCTGCTGGCCGCCGGCTGCCGCGCTGCAGGCTTCGAAGATGCCGGGATCGGGATCGCTCAGGAGGTCGCGCGAGTCCGGATCGACGAGGAAGAGCTCCTCCTCGACACCGAGGGTGATCGTGACGTCGTCGCCGTTCGGGTAGGGGCTCATCGTCGGCGGACTCTACGCCGTCTGGCGCCCGTGGGCGAACTCAGTAGTGGCGAGCCGCGGCCCTTTCGGGCCGCGTTCGCTTCAGTAGTTGAGCTCCTCGCCTTCGGATTTCGCGATGATTGCCGCGCCGACGGAGTCGGACGTGATGTTGACCATCGTCCGGAACATGTCGAGCGGGCGGTCGACGCTGAGCATCACGCCGGCGAGCGCGTAGGCCTCCGGCGTGGTCAGGTCGATCGCCTCGAGCACGATGAAGATCATCACCAGACCGGCCGACGGGATCGCCGCGGCGCCGACGGAGGCCAGCAGCGCGGTCAGCACGACGACCAGCTGTGTATAGAGCGACAGTTCGACACCAAGGGCCTGGGCGATGAAGAGCGCGCCGACGATCTCCAGCAGGGCCGTGCCGTCCATGTTGACGGTAGCGCCCATCGGCGCGACGAAGCTGCTGACCCGGTTCGAGGCGCCGACCTTCTCCCGCAGGCACTTCATCGTCATCGGCAGGGTGGCCGCCGACGAACTGGTCGAGAACGCCATCGCCATGGCGGACGCCATGGCGCGGTAATGGTGGATGGGGTTCTTTCTGGAGAGCAGGGCGAAGAGCAGCGGCAGCACGACGAACACGTGCAGCGACAGGCCGACCGCGATCGTCAGCACGTACTTGCCGACCTGCTGGAACACGTCGAGGCCCATCTGGCTGACCGCGCGGGCGAGCAGGGCGAAGACACCGATCGGCAGCAGGCGGATGACCCAGGTCGTCACCTTCATCATCGCTTCGAAACCGGCGCTGAAACCGTCGCGGAGCAGGTCTCCGGTCTTGCCGGTCATCACGCCGATCGCGGCGCCGAGCACGATCGAGAAGAAGATGAGCCCGAGGATGTCGCCCCCGGCCGCGGCGCCGACCGGATTGTCCGGGACGAGGCGCTGGAGGATGTCGGCCATCGAACTGGGCGTCTGCAGGTCTTCAGGTGTGAGTGGCTCCACCCCTTCGGGCATGACGAGACCTCTGCCGGGCCGTATGCTGTTGGCCAGAGTCAGGCCGACCAGGATTGCCATGAAACTGCTCAGCGTGTACCAGAGGAGAGTCTTGCCGCCCAGGCGGCCGATCGATCGGCCGTCGCCGATGCCCGACACGCCGTGCACGATCGAGGTGAAGATCAGGGGCACGATGACCATCCTGAGCAGGCGCATGAAGAGGTCGGCGACCCATGCGATCCAGCCCACCTCTCCGAAGACCAGGGCGAAACAGAGCCCCGCCGCCATTCCGATCAGTACCTGCCAGTGAAGTGCGAGTTTCATGAGTCGGCAGGGTAGCACGCGAAAACGGAGGCTTCGCCGCCCGTTTCGGCGCCGTCCGCGCGTACTCGCGCTGGCCGCCGCCGTGGTGCTGGCGGCGCTTGTGGCGAGCTGCGGCAGTGTCCGCTACTACTCGCAAGCGGTCTGGGGCGGGGCCGATGTCCTGGTGAAGCGGCAGCCGATCGATCGCCTGCTCGAACCGGGCCGCGCGCAGGTTCTGTCGGCCGCGACCCGGGAACGGCTGAGCCTCACCCAGGAGATTCGCGACTTCGCCAGCCGGGAACTCGGGCTTCCGGACAACCGGAGTTATCGCAGCTATGCGGACCTGGGCCGGCCCTACGCGGTCTGGAACGTCGTCGCCGCGCCCCGGCTCAGCCTGGAGCCGAAGACCTGGTGCTATCCGTTCGCCGGTTGCGCCGCCTATCGCGGCTACTTCAACGAGCGCGCGGCACGGCGCCACGGCGACCGGCTGGCCGCCGACGGCTACGACGTGCGCGTGGGCGGTGTGGCGGCCTACTCGACCCTGGGCTGGTTCGCGGATCCGGTGCTCAACACCTTTCTCGACTACGGCGAGGCGGACCTCGCGGCCCTGATCTTCCACGAGCTCGCCCACCAGGTCGTCTACGTCAAGGACGACAGCGCGTTCAACGAGTCTTTCGCGACCGCCGTCGAGGTCGAAGGCGTGCGCCGCTGGCTGCGTTCGCTCGGCCGCGACGAGGAACTCGCGGCCTTCGAGAGCGGCCGGCGCCGCCGGCGCGACCTGAACCGCTACCTGCTCGAGGCGCGCACGGAACTGGAGTCGATCTACGGCAGCGAGGACAGCGACGAGCGGAAGCTGGCCCGGAAGGCGGAACTGTTCCGGGCCCTGCCCTCGGGCTACCGGCGTGAACTCGTCCCGGCCTGGCGCGCGGCGGGCGACGACGCCGGCGGCGAGTCGAACCTGGGCGGCTGGCTGTCACGGCTCAACAACGCGGACCTCGTTTCGGTCGCGACCTACAACGACCTCGTGCCGGCGTTCCGGGCCCTGCTGGAGTCGGCGGGGGGCAGTCTCCCCGCCTTCTACGCGGAAGTGGAGCGGCTGGCTGGCCTGGAGCCGGATGAACGGCGCCGCGCCCTCGACTCGCTGACTACCGGCGGTCCAGCACCGCCCGCGCCCGGTCTGGAAAGTCGGTGAACACGCCGTCGACGCCAAGTTCGAACAGGTAGCGCTCGAGCTCCGCTTCGTGACTGTCGTGGCGGTCCGGCACCTGGTCGGCGCGGAACGTGTAGGGGTGGACGGTCAGGCCGGCATCGCGGGCCCAGTCGATCAGCTCGGGCTGCCGCTCCAGCATCGTCTTGGCTGGGCCGATGCCGTCGGCGAAGGCGGCGACGCCGGCCATGCCCTCGGCGCTCAGGAACCGCCGGTACTGCTGGACCTCGGCCATCAGGAACACCTGGGGCAGTTCGGAGCCCAGTTCGCGCAGGCGTCTGAGGCTCTCCTCCTCGAAGCTCTGAACGAAGATCGAAGCGCCCCTCTCCCGGTAGCCGTAGCGCTCGACGATTTCGAGCAGCGCCTCCTCCATCGGCAGCCCTTCGGTGCGGTGCCAGGCGGGCGCCTTGAGTTCGGGATAGATGCCGACCGTTCGGCCGGTCCGTTCGTTGAGACCCTGGATCAGCTCGATCATCTCGGCGAAGGAGGGCACGGCGAATCGGCTGCTGCCCCTGGGAAAGCGGTTGCCGAGACGTTCCTCCGCCTGAAGCCGCCGGATCTCCTCGAGCGTGAAGTCGGCGGCGTACCAGCGGCCGTCCTCGCGGGCGCGGTCGGGGAAGACCTGTTCGACGTTCGTCGTCGCCTGCAGGTAGATGTCGTGCAGGCAGATCAGGTGGCCGTCCCGGGTCAGGACGAGATCCGGCTCGATGTAGTCGGCCCCCATGCCGTGAGCGAGGGCGTAGGCCGGCAGGGTGTGCTCGGGCAGGTAGCCGCTGGCGCCGCGATGGGCGATGACGATCTTGGCGGGTGGCGTCACGGCGTCCTCCGTGGTTCCGTCGTCGCCGTCGAGTCCGGCGGCGGGAAGCGCCGAACCGCACGCCAGTGCGGCGGCAACGAGCGGACCTCGGGCTTTCGAGATCACGTGGAAGTTCAAGGCCGGCCAGAAGGCCGGCGCACCGACAGATCGGGCAGGGCCTCGACTTCGACCCGGGCATCGTTGAAGCAGGCGCCCGCGCCGATGTCGGTCAAGGTGTCCGGAGCGAGGGCGCAGGCGTTCGTCCCCGATTCCGTGCTCCTGGCCCAGACGCCCTTGGGAAGGAGGGCCACTCCGGGCTTGAGGTCCGGGTTGAGCCGCACGCGGCAGCGGACCTCGCCGTAGTCGTTGAACACCCGCACCCGCGGCTTGTCGCGTCCGAGGCCCCGCGCCGCGGCGTCGGCCGGGTGCATCTCGAGCGGCACCTGGCCGGGTCGCAACTGGCCGAAAGTGGAACTCACCGTCTGCGGCACGGAGGGCGAGATGAGCGCCAGCGGGTACCGTCCGTCGCCCGGCTCGGAGTGGAAGGCGTAGAGCCCCCGCGCCGATTCGGCCTCGAGGGACGGCGGGCAGAGATGGACCCTGCGGTCGGCCGTGTGGGGGAAGACGTCGACGAACTGGATCGGCCGGCGGCCGGTCTCGGGCAGCACGAGACGCTCGTTCGCGAGCTGCCGCTCCCGCTGCCGGCCCAGCACCGCCTGCCGCCACTCGCTCTCCGAGCGGGGGTCATCGTCGTGCAGGAGTCCGAGCCGGAGCGCCAGTTCGCCGAAGACGCGCAGGTTGGAGCGGGCCTCGCCGACCGGCTCAGTCACCGGCTTCGTGTTGTGGAGCACCATCGCGCCGTAGCCCACCGCGAGGTCGTCGTGCTCCAGGAAGGTCGTCGCCGGCAGCACCAGGTCGGCGTAGACGGCGGTATCGGTCATCACCTGGTCGAAGACGACCGTGAAGAGGTCCTCGCGGGCCAGACCGCGGCGGACGAGCTCCTGGTTCGGCAGCGTCGCCAGCGGATTCGCGTTGTAGACGAAGAGGACCTTGACCGGCGGGCCCGGGATCGCGTCCGGGTCGGTCAGGACGCGGCCGACGTGGTTCATGTTCACGATCCGGGTGCCCGGCGACGGCTCGCGCCAGCCGACGTTGCGGAACGCGGCGCCGTTGCTCATCGTGTAGCCGCCGGCGCGGACCTTGAACTTGCCGGCCACGGCCGGCAGGGCGAGGACCGCCGCGACCGCCGAGCCGCCGTTCCGGTTGCGCTCGACGCCCCAACCGCAACGGATGACCGCCGGCGAAGACGTGCTGTAGAGCTCGTAGCAGTGGGCCATGTCACGCACCGGGACGCCGGTGACTTCGGCGGCTCGCTCGAACGTCCAGGGCTCGGCGCGCCGGCGCAACTCGTCGACTCCGCTCGCGTGTTCGGCCAGGAAGTTGAGATCCGCGTCGCCGCGGCGGAAGAGCTCGCGGTGGAGCGCGAGCGCCAGACACAGGTCCGTGCCGGGACGCGGCTGCAGGTGGAGGTCGGCCTGCTTCGCCAGCGGTGTCCGCCGCGGATCGACGACGACGAGCTTGCCGCCGCGGGCACGAGCGGCGCGCAGGATCGGCACCAGGTGGATGCCGGTGGAGGAGGGGTTGGCGCCCCAGACGATCGCCAGTTGCGCGTGCTCGTAGTCCTCGAGAGCGACGCCGGCCATCTTGCCGTAAAGGCCAAGCGCGGCCGCGGTGCTGGGCGCGGCGCATACGGTGCGTGCCAGCGCCGAGGCGCCGAAGCGGCGGAACAGGATCGCATCGGCCGTGTCCTGGGTCAGCAGGCCGTTCGAGCCTCCGTAGCTCAGCGGCAGTACGGATTCGCCGCCCAGCGCGGCCTTCGCCTCCGTCATCCGCTCGACGATCAAGTCGATGGCGCTGTCCCAGGAGATCGGCTCGAACCGCGCTTCGCCCTTGCGGCCGGCGCGGCGCGCCGGGTGGAGCAGGCGATCCTCGCCGTAGAGGTGGCGCGAGATCCGGCCGACCTTTGAGCAGATGAAGCCGCTGGTCAGCGGGTGCGCGACGTCGGGTGGCGCGGCGCGCACCTTGTCGACCCGGCCGTCCCGAACCTCGACCTCGAGGGAGCAGGAATCGGGGCAGTCCAGCGTGCAGGCCGTGTGATGAATGGTGGCCTGCGGAGCCTGGCTAGGCGTCGGATCAGCGACGGTCATCCGTGGAAGCGTACAACGCGGGACCGACGGATCGCGTCGCCGATCCGTCTGCCGGTGCGCCGGCCACTGGATGCGCCGGCGCCCCCGCCGGCATCCGGCGCGCAGCGCCGGCCATGCATCTTGCTACCAACCGGGTTACGATTCGCGCTCCCCGGCTGAGCCCCGGTTCGGCAATCACGCGGAATTTCACGGTGACCCTGACGCTCGATCGACAGACTGCGGCGCAGCAGGCGCCGGAGCGGCGTGTCTTCAACTTCTCGCCGGGCCCGGCGGTGCTGCCGTTGCCGGTCCTTCAGGAGATTCAGCGCGATCTGCTGGCGTTGCCGGGTGTCGGCAGTTCCGTGCTGGAGATCAGCCACCGCTCGGCGGCGTTCGACGGGATCCTCGCCGAAGCGGAGGCGAACCTGCGCGAGTTGCTCGCCGTCCCGGCGGACTATCGCGTGCTGTTCCTGCAGGGCGGCGCCTCGCTGCAGTTCTCCATGATCCCGATCAACCTGCTGCGCGGCCAGAACCTGCCGGCGAGCTACATCCTGACCGGGTCATGGGGCAGCAAGGCAGTGGTCGAAGCGCGCCGGGAGGGACAGGTCCACGTGGCATGGGACGGGAAGCCGGACAACTTCGTGCGAGTGCCGGACGACGACGAGCTCGATCTGCCGGCAGCCTCGGCGTACGTCCACTACACGTCGAACGAGACGATCCAGGGCGTCCAGTTCCGGCGTCCGCCCGCGGTCGGCGAGGCGCCCCTGGTCTGCGACGTGTCGTCGGACTTTCTCTCGGGCCCGGTCAACGTGCGCGAGTTCGGCCTGCTCTACGCCTGCGCGCAGAAGAACGCCGGACCTTCGGGACTGACCGTGGTCGTCGTCTCGGACGAGGTTCTCGAACGCTGCGGCGACGACGTGCACTCGATGCTCAGCTTCCGGCTTCAGGCCGAGAAGGGTTCGCGCCTCAACACCCCGAACGTCTTCGGCGTCTACGTGTTCCTGCTGGTGACCCGCTGGCTGCGCGACGAGGTCGGTGGCCTGGAGGCGGCGGCCGCCGGGGCGGAGGCGAAGACCGGACTGATCTACGACGTGCTGGACCGTGACGGCGGCGAGTTCTACGTCCCGCACGCCGAGCCTGAGAGCCGTTCGCGGATGAACGTGACCTTCAGGCTGCGGCGCGGCGATCTGGAAGAGGCCTTCGTCGCCGGTGCTGCCGAGCTGGATCTCGTCTCGATCAAGGGCCACCGTTCAGTGGGCGGCTTTCGCATCTCCGCCTACAACGCGATGCCGGTCGAAGGCGTCGAGCGGCTCCGCGACTTCATGCTGGCGTTCCGCGCCGCCCACTGAGAAGCCCACTGGGTGCGCGGGTCTTCTGACCCGCATCAGGCGCGATGCCGCGAAGCGGCGAGCCCGTGTTCCTACCGGCGGCTGGTCAACAGCGCCGAGCCCACGATCACCAGCAGCAGCAGAGCGCCTCCGCCCCAGACCAGGATCGGCGAAGCTCCACGCTCCTCGTACGTGACCACCTCGTCCCGTGGTTCGTCAAAGAGCGAGTCGTAGGCTGCCGTCGCTTCCCGGGCCGCGGTCGCCGCCGCCGCCATCGCGGCCTCGTCTTCCGGCTGCCCCAGGCCGCCCTCGGTGATGATCCGCTGCACCGTGTGGACGACGTCCCAGAGCTCGTCCGGGCCGTACGCGTCGCGGTAGCCGGGCATCGCCGTGCCGTCCATGCCGAGATAGAGGCGGCTGTAGATCGCGGCGCTGTCGTTCCCGCCCTTGAAGACCCCGCCGACGATGTTCGTCGGCAGGGTGTGGTTGCCTTCGAAGTCCGGCATCGGGTCGTTGCGAAGCCGCCTGCCGTTCGGGCCGTGGCAGGAAGCGCAGGCTTCCAGGTAGATCCGCTCGCCGCGGGCGCGTCGCTCGTCGTCGAACGGGGGCTCGGGCGGAATGGCGATCGCCGAGCCCGGAGTCGTCCGCCGGGCGAACTCGGCATCCGCTTCGGCGGCGCTCAACTCGCCGGCGGCCATCTGACGGTCGAGTTCCGCCCTGATGGCCCCCAGACTGAAGCTGCGCGTGTAGCGCGCCATCGCCGCGATCTCGGCCTCGGGAACCTGGCCCCAGGCCGACATGCCGGTGCCCGGCATGCCGCGGCGAATCGTCTCCTCGAGGTCACGGTCCGAGGGGATCGCGTTCTCGGTGGTCGCCAGCTTGAAACGGCCGGACTGGAAGCTGCGGGGCCGCTCGCCGGTCGTGTAGCTGAACTTGCCGAGTCCGTCGCCGTCCTCGCCGTGGCATTCCCGGCAGTAGCGGAGGAAGGCCTGCCGGCCGAGGTCGGCGACCGCTTCCGCCGCTGCTGCGGACGCGTCCTCGCCGTTGGTGCTCTGGCCGCTCGCCGCGGCCGCCGCGCCGATCGACACGATCAGGCCGAGAAGGGCTGCGAGCCACCGGCCGCACGGCTGATACGTTGCCGCGGGAGGTTCCATGTCCGACACGCGATCCGGTCCCAAGACCGGTTTCTTCGGCCCGATGAAGGGGCTCGATTCCGCCCGGCACACGGTCGAGCGCCTCACCGGCGGCCGCCTGCACGCCTCGATCGAACACGACACGATGAAGGGCGTCTCGCCCGAGATGCTGCGCTGGTGGTTCGAGAACATCGATACCTGGACCCGTTACAACGGCAGTGACTTCAGCGGCCCCCTGGTGCCGGTCTACCGCTACTGGCACCCCTTCGACCACATCGCCGTCCGCTGGCGCCGCCGAGTCTATGTTCGCGGACGCCTCGGCCCGGGAAGCGTGATCGAGATTCATGAAGATCTTGGCGGTAAGCACCCTGTCCGGGCGAAGGCTCGGGTCAGCCGGTTCGACGACGAGGCGTTCAACTTCGACCTGCTGCTCGGCCGCCTGTTCCGCGTCGGCTCGCTCGACCACCTCTACGCCGAGGTCGAGGGCGGCTGCTCCTTCTACACCGAGGCCCGAATCGGCGTGCGGGTACCGATCATCGGCCAACTCCTGAACTGGATCATCCGCCGGCAGTTCACGGAAGAACTGCTCCGGGCCTGGATCGTCCACAACATCGAGGAGAGCGGCGAGACGGAGAAGTTCGTGCCGGCGCTGTACGAGCAGGCGAGCCAACGTCCGGCGGTGGTTTAGCGTCTTGGTCAATAGCGGTGATCGGTGGTTGAGGTGTCGTGAAGTACGAAGCACGAAGAGCGGTGGAACTCCTCCGGCTTGGCACCGGGTTGCCTGAGGCAGCGTTCCGGCATGGTCAGGAGGGTGCGGTCCGTCATGTGGTCCTGGCCCAGGCGTGAGGGTGGCGATGAGCGAGTCGCTTTCGCCAAACACCAAGGCCATCTTGCTGCTGACCGCACCGCTTATCGTGGGTCGTGGGGAACGGAGGGACCCGGCGCCAAGGCCACTGTCTCTGAAACGCGAGTACTCGGAGCTGGCGAATCGTCTGCATGAGATCGGGCGGCAGCCTGCGGACCTGCTCGGCATAGACGGTGCGGCCGTGCTCGACGAGTGTCTGACGGTCGCCGGGCTTCGACTCGATCGCCAGCGGGTCGAGTCGCTGCTGGGACGGGGAGTCCAGTTGAGCCTGGCGGTAGAACGCTGGCAGACCCGGGCGATCTGGGTGATGAGTCGAGCCGATGCCGACTACCCCAGGCGCCTGAAGGCACGGCTCCGTGAGAATGCGCCTCCTGTTCTCTACGGCTGTGGTCGCCGGCATCTTGTGGACAAGGGGGGGCTGGCTGTGGTCGGGCCGCGCGACGTGGAAGCAAGCCTGATCGGCTATGCGCACGAGATCGGTGTGCTTGCAGCCAACTCGGGTCGGGCGGTCATCTCCGGAGGCGCAAGGGGGGTCGATCGGGCTGCGATGGCCGCCGCGCTCAGTGCCGGTGGCTGGGCGGTCGGCGTCCTCGCAAACGACCTTGCCCGGGCCTCGACGCACCGGGAGAACAGGGGTGCTCTACTCGACGGGAGGCTCGCCCTGGTGTCGCCGTACGATCCCGCAGCGCGCTTCATGGCCGGCCACGCGATGGAGAGGAACCACTCGGTCTACAGCCTTGCCGACGCCGCACTGGTGGTTGAGGCGCTGGTAGACCGGGGCGGTACCTGGGCAGGCGCTACGGCGCAGCTCGAAAGAGGCTCGGTCTGTCCGGTCTACGTTAGGTCGACGCTGGATCGTTCCGAAGGCCTCTCTGCGTTGGAGGCTCGAGGGGCTCTCGCGTGGCCGAATCCTCAGGGCCCCAGGGAGTTCGAAGACGCTCTCGGCCAGAACGTGACCGGGACTCCGCTTGCGGGCGAGCAGCATTCCGCGGCTGCGACGGTGCAGCCTTCAACGCTCGCGGAACCTCGCCTGCTGCCCTTCGACCCGCAGCCCGACGAGCCCGATGGAGAGACGGACGGCGGCGACGGCAACTGACCCCTGTCGAGCCAACCGTCGGCTCAACGCGACTGAGCAGCAACGACTGGCGCCGCGACGCCCAAGGCCCGCCCGAGCCACCAGCATGGCCGCAACTCACTCCGCCCCGATCCGCTCCAGGTACACCGCCTCCAGCAGGTCGAGCCGGTCCTTGAGCACGTCCGGCGTTGCCTTGGGCTCCGGGGCATCAAGCACCATCCAGGTGTCGCTCTCCGCGTCGTACTCCGGCCATTCCGGAGCGCCGTCGCCGTTCGGGTCGCCGGTGGCGGCGAAGCGGGTCCAGTAGCCGGCCATCGCGTCCGCCAGGGCGGCGCCGTCGTCGCCGCGGTAGTTCTCCGATCCGGGCTCGCCCGGATCGCCGAAGACGTAGGCGACCTCGGAACCGTGGGGGGCGCCGGGGAACGTCTCCCGCTGCGCCTCGGGCACGAACTGGAAGTAGTACGTGCGCGCCGGCGAGGAGACGGTCTTCATCTGGTCCGCAAGGTAGCGGGCGGAGATCACGTAGCGCTGGTCGCCGAACGAGGTGGCGGCGGCGATGCGCCCGGCGTCGGTATCGGCCTTGGCGTCCGCCCCGTAGAGGGCTCGCGCGTGCTCTTCTCGCTCGCCGAAGGTGGCGAAGTAGTCGCCGGGCGCCATGCGGAAGGCGCGGAAGATCGTCCCTTCGAAGCTGTTGCCGCCGGTGATGTAGGGCACGTCGTGCTGCTCGCCGCGGGCGAAGACGATGCCGGGCTCGTCCGGCAGGACGGTGCCCGTGATCGGCACCCAGAAGCCGGTGCCCAAGGCGTTCAGGTCCTCGAAGGAGATGGTGCGCAGGTCAGCGGTGGAAGGATCGTCGCCGAGGTCGAAGGCGCTGGCAATCAGCGACGCCCCTTGGTCCCGGGCCGAGGGCAGACCCCAGCGCGGTTCGCTGAGGTGGGGCAGCCGCCAGGTGCCGTAGCCGCTCTGGGCGATCGCGCGGTGGAACAGGCCGGCGGCTGCCGGCACGCTCATCAGGGTGTTGACGGCCATGCCGCCGGCCGAGACGCCGAAGATCGTCACGCGGTCAGGGTCGCCGCCGAAGGCCGCGGCGTTGCGCTGCACCCACTCGAGGGCGGCGATCATGTCGAGCACGCCGTGGCTGCCTTCGGGCTCGCCGGAGGCCGCGGCTTCGGCAGCCAGGGCGGGGTGGGCGAAGAAGCCGAGTGCGCCCAGTCGGTACTGGATGCTGACCACGACCACGCCACGCTCTGCCAAGCCGCCGCCGCGGCCGGTCACGGGGGCTTCGCCGAGCCGTCCGTTGCCGGCGCGGAAGCCGCCGCCGTGGATCCAGACCATGACCGGCATGGCTTCCGTGCCGGAGCGGTCGGCCGACGTCCAGACGTTCAGGTGCAGGCAGTCCTCGCTCTGGGGCAGCTGGGCGCGGCCTTGCGGGCAGATGGGGCGGTACTCGTTGGCTTCGAGGGGCTCCGTCCAGGGCTCGACGGCGATGGGAGGTCGCCAGCGCAGGTGGCCTTCGGGGGCCTGCGCGAAGGGAATGCCGAGGAAGGCGGCCACGTCGTCGCTGCCTTCGGGGGCGAAGCCCTGGACGGGGCCGGTGTCGGTCTGGACGAGGAAGGGGTCCGCGGGTTCTGCAGCGGAGCAGGCGAGGAGGAGAGGGAGGATAAGGGTGGCCCTGATGCTGGACGGGATCTTCATGGTGACCGATCCTAGCCGTCAGCTCGGGCTCGCCGCTTCGCGGCATCGCGCTTGATGCGGGTCAGAAGACCCGCGCACCCAGTGGTTCAGTCCTGGCCGCCGGCGGTCGGGGTGAAGTCCGCCGGCGCGACGCGGCGGGTGGGGGCGACGGCGATGGTCTCAAGAAGGTCCAGCATCGTCCGCCAGCCGCGTTCGACGTTCTGGACCGAGATCCGCTCGTTGTTGCCGTGGATGCCGCCCTGGTCGCTGCCCGGGATGACGGCCGGCGAGAAGCCGTAGGCGACGATCCCGAGATCGCGGAAGAAGTGGCTGTCGGTGAAGCCGGCGGTGACCGCCGGCATGACGGTGGAGCCGGGAAAGCGGCGGGCGGTGACGGTTTCGATGGCGCGGTAGAGGTCCGTGTCGGTCGAGGAGATGGCCGCCTTGAAGGACAGCAGGACTTCGATCGAGATGGAGGGCTGATCGAGTCGTTTCCTGAGTTCACGGATGAAGGCGCGCGGCTCCTGGTCGGGAAGCAGCCGGCAGTCCAGCTCGGCGGTCGCCGCGGGGGGAACGACGTTGATCTTGCTCGACGCCTGAAGCCGGGTGACGGCGCAGGTGTTACGGGTGAGAGCGTGAAGCGACGGGTTCGTCCGGTGCAGCGCGGCGAGGCGGTCGGGTTCGGCGATCAGGCCCTCGGGGTCGGCAAGTTCGGCGGCCGCGGATTCGAGTTCCGCCAGGTCGCGAAAGAAGTCGCCGACCGCGGGCACGATGCGGGGCGCGAACGGGTCCTGGCGGAGGCGCTCGAGAGCCTCGATCAGGTCGGTCACCGCGCTGCGGGTCGTGGGGCTCGATCCATGGCCGGCCGGTCCTACCGCGTTCAGCCGCAGCCACATCGGCACCTTCTGCGTCACCTCGACGCTGAAGACCACGCGGTTGCCCAGGACCCGCCCGCTGCCGCCCTCGTTGAGCACGAGACCGACACCTTCCAGCAGGTCCGGCCGGTTCCGCACGATCCAGCCTGCGCCGTGGCGGCCGCCCGCCTCCTCGTCCGCCGTGGCCAGGAAGATGACGTCGCGTTCGAGGGGCTCCCCGGAACGGGCGAGGGCGAGGAAGGCCTCCAGGTGCATGATGCCCAGGCCCTTCGTGTCGAGGGCGCCGCGGCCGTTGAGGTAGCCGTTCTCGTAGGTTCCGGAGAGCGGATGATGCTTCCAGAAGCGCGGGTCTGCCGGTACGACGTCGATGTGGTGGAGCAGGATGATGCCCGGGGCCTCGCCCCCTTCGAGTCGTGCCCAGATGCTGCCGCGTCCGGGTTCAGGTTCGACGGTCTCGTAGGCGATGCCCTCTCGCTCGAAGATCTCCGCGAAGAACGCGACGGCCTCGCTCTCGTTGCCCGGCGGGTTCGTCGTGTCGATGCGGAGGTACTGCTGGAGTCGCCGCGAGGCCTCGGGCAGCCGCGGATCGCCGGCCGCGTCCTGGCCCGCACCCGGCGCCGGGGCCAGGGCCAGGAGCGCAGTCATCGCCGGAACGATCACGGTGGCGGTGCGCATCGGGTTGGTCGTGGAAGCGTCCGAACGGTCGGTCGGTGAAGGGGCAAGCATACGGCACAAACTCGCGGCCTTCGTTGCCGTACACAAGATGGGCGGCCGTTGTGTCGCTTGCCGCCGGTATGATCGCGCGGCCGCGGAGCGACCGAAGACTGCAGGCGGATGCCGGCCGGAAGGCCGGCGCACCGGCACTCGGACATACGAGCCGACACCGAGGACGACGGAAGGACTGAAGGAGAGGCCCTTGACCAGATCACAACGAAGACTCGCGACGTCGGTGCTGATGCCGGCGTTGCTGGCCCTCGCTTCGGCAACGGCCTGGGCCCAGCACGGCGTCGACGCCGGCGACTGGCCGTCCTACGGCGGCGACTACGGCAGCACGAAGTACACCGCGCTCGACCAGATCGACCGGGACAACGTCCCCGACCTCGAGGTCATCTGGCGCTGGGCGTCTCCCGACAACGCGGAGGCCGCGGAGCGGCACCGGATGCTCCAGCCGGGGGCCTACAAGGTGACGCCGCTGATGGTGGGTGGAGTCCTCTACGCGGCGACTTCCTTCGGCCAGGTGGCCGCGATCGACGGGCAGACCGGCGAGCAGAAGTGGGTGTTCGACACGGAGGACTGGCGCACGAGCCGGCCGACGAACCTCGGCTACAACCACCGCGGCGTCGGCTACTGGACGGACGGCGAGCAGGCGCGGATCCTGATGCCGACGAATCAGGCGTACCTCTGGGCCATCGACGCCCACACCGGCGAGCCGGTCGGCGACTTCGGCGAAGGAGGCAAGGTAGACCTGACCGAGGGGCTCGGGCGGTCCGTCCAGCGCCGGATCTACTCGGTCATCTCGGCGCCGATGATCATCGGCGACACGGTCGTCGTCGGTTCCTCGATCTTCGACGGCCCGACTCGCAAGGAGATGCCGCCGGGGCACGTCCGCGGATTCGATGTCCGTACGGGCAAGCAGAAGTGGATCTTCCACACGATTCCCCAGGGAGACGAGCCGGGGGTCGAGACCTGGGAAGACGAGTCCTGGACGTACAGCGGCAACACGAACGTCTGGACCGTGATGAGCGGCGATCCGGAACTCGGCTACGTCTACCTGCCGATCGGCACGCCGACGAACGACTGGTACGGCGGCCACCGCCTCGGCGACAACCTCTACGCCGAGAGCCTGGTCTGCCTCGACGCGGCGACCGGCGAGAAGGTGTGGCACTTCCAGTTCGTCCACCACGGCCTGTGGGACTACGACGTGCCGGCGGCGCCGAACCTGGTCGACATCACGGTCGACGGCAAGGAGATCAAGGCGGTCGCCCAGATCACGAAGCAGGGGTTCATCTACGTCTTCGACCGCGCGACCGGCGAACACGTGTGGCCGATCGAGGAGCGGCCGGTGCCGCAGACGGACGTTCCCGGTGAGCGCACCTCGCCGACCCAGCCGTTCCCGACCAAGCCGGCACCCTACGAGCACCAGGGCTTCGAGAGCGACGACATGCTGATCTCGTTCACGCCCGAACTGCACGAGGCGGCCAGGGAGATCCGCGACAAGTGGGTGTACGGGCCGCTGTTCACGCCCCCCTCGCTACAGGGGACCCTCCTGCTGCCGGGTTGGGGCGGGGGCGCGAACTGGTACGGCGCCGCGGTCGATCCCGAGACGTCCACGATCTACATCCCGTCGTTCACGGGGCCGATGGTGGTCAAGCTGGTCGAGCCGGACGGCGCCCGTTCGAACTTCCGCTACGTGCGTGGCATGAGCGGCATCGAGAGCTTCTTCCTGCAGGGCCCCGAGGGCCTGCCGCTGACGAAGCCGCCGTACGGCCGGATGACGGCGATCGACCTGAACACCGGCGAGCATGCCTGGATGAGGCCGCTTGGCGACGGGCCGCGGCGGCAGGTCGAACAGATGACCGGGGAGGATCCCGGTCCGCTCGGAGGGCCGCCCGCCGCCGGTCCCCTGCTGACGAAGACGCTCCTCTTCCAGGCCCAGGGCGGCGCGCCGGGATTGACCGGCGGCGATGGCGGCGGAGAGGTTTCCGTTTTACGGGCGCACGACAAGAAGACCGGCGACGTGATCCACGAGATTGAGCTCGACGCGTCCCCGAGCGGGACGCCCATGTCCTACGCGATCGGTGGCCGCCAGTACATCGCGCTCGCGATCGGCGGCGCGGAGAAGGCCGAGATCGTCGCCCTGGCGTTGCCGGCGGCGGAGGCCGGGCCATGAAGCTCCTTTCGCTGCTGCGCGACGGCCGGTCCGCGATCGGCGTGCTCGCGGATGAGGAAACCGTCGTCGACCTGAGCGTCGCCGCTCCGGACCTGCCGCGCGGCATGTGCCGCTTCCTGGGCGCCGGCGACGAAGCGATGGAGGCGGCCCGGCGCGCCCTGGACTCGGGCGCCGGCCGCGTGCCGCTCGCCGATCAGACGTTGTTGGCGCCGGTCCCGAAGCCCCGGAAGTTCTTCGCCATCGGCCTGAACTACGCCGACCACGCGGCCGAGACCGGCCAGAAGCTCCCCGAGTTCCCGACCGTCTTCAACAAGCAGGTGACCTGCGTCAACCGGCCGGGAGGAGACATCCACATCCCGCGGGCGTCCTCCGCGGTCGACTACGAGGGCGAGTTCGCCTTCGTCATCGGCCGCCGTTGCCGGGGCGTGGCCGCGGAAGACGCCGCCGGCGCCATCGCCGGTTACACGATCGTCAACGACGTCTCCGTTCGCGACTGGCAGCGCCGTTCGCCGACGATGATCCTCGGCAAGGGCTGGGACACGCACGGTCCGATGGGGCCCTACCTGGTGACCGCCGACGAGGTCGAGGATCCGAACGCGCTCGGCATCCGTACCTGGGTCAACGGCGAGCTGCGCCAGGACTCGAACACGCGCGAACTCGTCTTCGACTGCCCGAAGCTGGTCGAGACGATTTCGACCATGTGCACGCTCGAACCAGGCGACGTGGTGAGCACGGGTACGCCGGCGGGCGTGGGCCTTGCCTTCAAGCCGCCGAAGTTCCTGGTAGCCGGCGACACGGTACGGATCGAGATCGACGGGCTGGGAGTGCTCGAGAACCCGGTCGTCGCCGAGCCCTAGCGGAGGAGAGGTCGGCGTTCGGCCGGCGATTCGAAGCCGCCTTCGGCGGCAGCGGGTCAGAAGACCCGCGCACCCAGCGGAGTCGTGCAGGTCAGCCTCGGCCGCGGCCGACGGTCATCCGCACTTCGCGATCCTGCCGCTGGTCCCGCAGTTCCACCTTGATGGACTGAACCTCGCGGGGAGTCAGCGGCTCGCTCGTGGCGTAGCCGAGCATGTACTGGCTGCGCAGCTCCTCGCCGATGTGCCCGTAGGCCCAGAGCACGGCGTCCATGCTGGCGACGTAGTACACGCGTCCGCCGCTCGCCTTCGTGATCGCTTCAAGGTCCAGCTTGCGGGGGCCGCGTCCCCAACGGTCTTCGCCCTGGCTCATCGAGATGACGTAGATCGGCACGCCGGTGTTTCCGGCCGTCCTGAACGTCCGCCGGTAGCTGCTCTGGCTGCCGTAATCGTCGCCGTCCGTCAACACGACCAGGGCGCGCCGTCCCTGGTCGCGAGCGAGATGGACCAGGCAGAACTGCATGGCGTCGTAGAGGGCGGTCTGCCCGTCTGCCTGGATCCGTCCCAGGGTGCTGATCAGTTCGCTGACGTCGGCGGTGGTGTCCGAGAGCAGGCGCGGCCGGGTGTCGAAGTCGACCAGAAACGCCTGGTCGATCTGGGTGAGGGTGTTGCCGAGAAAGCGGGCCGCCGCCCGACGGGTGTCCGGCATCAAGGCGAACATGCTCTGGGAACTGTCGACGGCCAGGCCGAGCACCAGAGGCACGTCTTCGGCGACCGCGAAGCGCTCGATCGGGATCTCACGTCGATCGGCCCGCAGCACGAAATCGTCGGCTTCGAGGGTCGTGATCGGCTTGCCTTCCTCATCGTTGACGACGACGTAGACCTCGACCAGGTTGACCACCGTTTCGGCCATGGGCGTATCGGAGGAGAGAAACTCCACGTCTTCGATCATCGTGCCGTCGTCCAGATGGACGGCAACGCGGGCGAAGTCGGCGCCCGGGATTGCTGGTCCGGGCAGGACGGTGCGGAACGGAGGCCGGGTCAAGGTAGCCGCGAGGCGGTCGTTGCGGTAGAACTCGACCCGGTCGAGAGCACGGCCGCGGGTCAGCTCGACCTGGGCCTCGACGGCGTAGCGGCCCCCGGGCTGCGCCTCCACTGCCGCGATACCGACTCCGACCCGTCTCTGACGCTCGTTGATCGTCAGTTCGTCCTCGCCCAGCCAGCGGTCCGAGCGGTCGTAGGCGACGATCCGGATCGTGTGGGGCAGCGCCTCCGGCCCCAGGTCGATCGTGGTCTGGAACGGCTTGCGTCGATCGTCGAAGACCTGTTCGCCGTCGAGGTAGAACTCCACCCGTCGCACGACGTCGCTCGTGGTCACCGTGCTGAACGACTTCCTGCCGCTGAGCCCGGACCGTTCGCCGCGGGGCGGGATCAGACGCACGAGGCTGGAGCCGGCCGCGGGGTCGAGGATGTTCTCCCGCCGGCCACCTGCCCAGCCGGCCCGGCGGGCAGCGGTCCTGGCCGCCGCGAGGATCTCGGCCTCGGTCGGGGCGGCCGTGAGCGAACCGGCGCCTGGTTCCGACACCAGCAGCTCCATGTCGCTGCGGTCATCGATGGGGCTTGACGCGGTTTCGAGGAACTCGACCTGCCAGCGGTCGTTGCGCAGGTCTTCGACCATCAGGACGAGTTCGTCGATGGCCACCGGCAGGTCGAAGAGAGTGCGGAAGCGCCACGTTCCTCTCCTGAGGTCGGCTCCGGTTCCCGCGCGGTGAAGCAGGAAGGCCGGCGCGTCCAGGCCGCGGCCATAGACCGTGAGCCGGAGTGCGTCGCTGGAGGGTGGGGGATTGGTACCGATGGTGGCGAGGCCGTCGAGCGTGACGAACTCGGCGGGCGCACCCTCCGTGGCCGACTGGATGCCCTGGGGCAGCAGGACGCCCCGGACGGCGAGTTCACCGTTGCCGTCGCTGGTGGCGCCGTCGCCATCCCGGCTCAGGGCGTCGAGCGCGCGGTTGGCGCGCAGGGCGACCAGGTCCGCGGGCGCCGCGACGGTGGCCCAGCGGCGTGCCAGGACGTCCGGCGGAGGTCCACCGGACGCAGTGGTCGATGCGATGCGGACGTCGACCGGATGGGTGGCGCCGTCGCGTGGGCCGGACGAACGGTAGCGAACCCGCCAGGACTCTTGCAGCCGCTCGAGCGCAGGCGCGATCGCGCCGCTCACGGCGAGCACCTCGCCGCCGCTGGCCGCCACGAACTCCCGGGTCGACTGGAGTCTTCCGGGCAGGAGACCCTCGACCTCTCCGGCTGCCGGCGCGAGCTGAAGGGCGTGGACGCGCCAACCGAGCGCCGCGACGGTTCGAGCCAGGCTGCGTTGCTGTTGCTGCTCGCTCAGGGCCGCGCGTTCGAACGCGGGAATGGGCTCGCCCAGCAACTCCTGAGCGAACGCGTCCGCGTCCAGATCGGTCGCGTCGCGCACAAGGAACAGCACCCGCGGCGGCCCATCGGTCCAGGAGCCGCCACCGAGCGACTCGAGCGACTCGAGCAGGTTCGCCCGCTGCCATCGCAGCGTGTCGAGCTCCAGCAGGAATCCCTCGAGCAGGTCGGCGGTGCGCAATGCGTCCGCTTCCGGGTCGCCCGAGCGTTCGTCGGCGGCCGCCTGCATCTCCCGGCGCCGCTCGAACAGGGCGCCCGCTGCTCCGGCCCGGGCGCCGACTGCCTCGGCAGCCGCCCGCACCAGACCGGCGTTCGCTGTCGGTGCAAGTTCGACCTCGGCGATGCGGTCGGCGGTGATCATCTCGACGTCGCCGAGCGTCACCAGAGCATCGGCCGCGTTTCCCACCGCGGCGGCCGCCGCCTCGATCCCCTCGGGTGTCGAGCCCGGCAGATCGAAGTAGACGACGACTCGCCAGCGCTCCTCTATCGGTTCGACCGCCAGGACTTCCCGGAGTTGACCGTTTTCCAGGATCTCGACGCTTCGCCTGTCGAGCTGGCGGGGAGGGGCCGAGGATGGAACCTGGAGGATGATCTCAGCGTTGCGGTTCAGCACCTGCGCCGCGCCGAGGGCGGGGGACAGAACGGTGAGTAGCGCAGCGGCGGCCGGCAGGAGGCCGCTCCGCGAGCGGGCGGAGATCATCTCTTTCTACCTTACTTCCCGCCCCTCGATCGTCCGGGCCACGACCCCTCTACGTTCGAGTTCCACGCTGACCTCGCGCCAGTTGGGGCCGCCCGGCTCCTCCTTCGGGTAGTAGGTCAGCAGGTAGTGGCTACGGAGTTCGCGGCTGATCGAGTCGAAGATCGGCTCCAGGTCCTCGTCGTGGCGGACGTAGTAGACGCGGCCGCCTCCCGCCTTCGCCATTCGCTCGAGCTTGCTGACGAAGGTGCGGGTGCTGAAGCTCCGGCCGTCGGTGCGCGCCGCCTCGTCGTTCATCAGGACCAGGTAGACCGGTACCCGGGCGCGTCGCGCCTGTTCGAGGCTCTGCCGGAAGGCGGCGTCGGAGTCCTCGTCGTCGCCGTCGTAGAAGACGACGAGCGCCTTGCGGCCGCGCAGGCCCTCGAGCTGATCCAGGGCCAGCGACAGGGCGCCCCAGACGGCGGTGCGGCCGCGCGGCCTGAGCGCTCCGATACCGCCCCGCACCGAGTTCAGGTTGTAGGTGGCGGCCCGGACCAGGCGTGGTTCGGTTCCGAAGCCGACCAGGAAGGCGCGGTCGCGCCTCGGCTCGAGCGACTCGAGGAACCCGACGGCCGCCCGCTTCACGTCGGGCATGCGGAGGAACAGGCTGCTCGAGGTGTCGATCGCCAGCCCGAGGGTGAGCGGCAGGTCGAACGCGATCCGGAAGGACTCGAGCTCCTGGGCGCGGTCGTCCTCGAAAACGGCGAAGTCGGCGGCCGTCAGATCCCTTACCGGTTGCCCGGAACGGTCGGTGGCAACGACGTAGAGCTGGACGAGTTCGACTCCGATGCGGGCGGAGAGGCCCGGACGGCTCAGGAACAGGACGTCCTCGGCGATCCGCCCGTCCGTCAACTGGGCCTCGACCCGAAGGTAGGACTCCGGATCGCCGACCGGCACCAGCACCTCGCGGCGGAACGGCGCCTCGGTCGCCGTTCCCGCCAGCCGGTCCTTGACGAAGAAGCGCATCTCCATCAGGCGGCCGCCGCGCGGCAGCTTGAGCTCGGCGGCGACTTCCACCGGTCCGGCGAGCAGTCCTTCCCCGGGCTCGGTGATGCGGACCCAGAACGCATGCGGCGGCTGATTGACCAGGAGTTCGTGGCGGTCGAGTTCCCTGTCCTCGGCGTCGAAGGCGACCGCCTCGACGCGGCCGAGCCGGTCGCCGCGGCCGAGGTCGATCCGCGCCCGGTACGGCGCCCGGTTGCGGGCCGCGACGCGCCGGCCGTTGAAGTAGAAGACGACCCGCTCGACCTGGTCGGTGAAGGGGTCGAGGACCTCGGCCACGAACGTGGCGCGGCTGCGGCGGTTAAGGGGGTCCTCCGGCCGGAGGCTGATCGCCCGCGCTCGTGTCGTCGCGCCGGAGTCCACCGCCTGTTCCACGAGGTCGAGGAAGTCGACCACGGCGTAGCCCCAGCGTCCGTCGCGGAGATTCTCGGCCAGGACGATCGCCGAGTCCGTGCCGGGCGGAAGCTGAAGCGGTCGTTCGAAGGTCAGGGTTTCCGCTCCGGGGGCGCCGAACGGAACGCCGTGGCTGGTGACGACGCTGCCGTCCTCGCGGTGGAGTCCCGTGCTGACTCGCCACGTCGAGGCGTCGGCAGGCGGCGAGCCGGCGGGCGGCACGATGGTGCTTGTCAGCCGGCCGACAACCCGGTCAGGCGCGGCCGACTCGATCCGGATCGACGCCACGACCTCGACTCCGGCGTCGCCGCCTTCGAACTCGCTGTCGAGTTCGCCCTCGAAGGCGCGCCGCAGTCTTACCTCGGCGACCTCGTCGGGCGAACCCGCTCCCGGAGTGACGGTCGGCGCGTTGATTTCACGCTCGCCGGCGCCGTCGCTCAGGTCGAACGAACCGGCGGCAGCGGTCCCGTCCGGCAGGTCGAAGTTCGCCTCGAAGCGGCCGGGGAGCCGCTCGATCCAGTCCGCGATGGCGACCTCGTTCAGGAGCACCTCGCCGCCCGTGGCGTCGGCGGCCACCGCCCAGTCGGCCGGCTGCACGAAGAGGCCCAGTTCCTCCTCGACCGTCTGCGTGTCGCCGGAACGCGGCCGGTTGAAGCGCAACGTGAAGCCGACGGTCACATCGTTCGAACGGATGTTGAGACCATCGCCGTCGTCGCCCGCGGCAAAGGCCACGGGCGCAGCGGTCCAGCCGAAGGCCGCCGCGGTCTGGGCCACCGGACGGAGGCTTGGCATGGTCGCCGCCTCGACGGCGAGCGCGCCGGCCGTCGGCACGAGTTCGAGGTAGTAGCTCAACGGATCCGTGACCAGGCCGTCGGCCAGCAGGACGAGGTGTCGGCGGGAGGCAGGCGCCTCTTCCTCGGAGACGGTTCCCGGGCCGCGCTGAGCTTCGCGCCTCAGATCCTCCCGCGCCGCCAGAAACGAGACGATCTCGTCGATCTGGCTCCGGCGCATTGCCGCTTCGTCGCGAATCGCGTCCGTCGCCATCTGCTGCAGCACCGCTTCGAGTTCGGACTCCAGGTCACCGCCCGCCGCTGTCTGCCTCCGGGCCCTCGAGATCTCGATGTCCCGTTCGCTGGCGAACAGGCGCCGCCTCTCGACCAGGGCGCTTGCCGCTTCCTCGCCCGTGGCGAGGCGGTCCAGCGCGGCTTCCGCCAGATCGCGATCCCGAGTCGGCGGCAGAATCGTCCTTGCCAGTGGATCCGCCACCACGATCTCCAGGCTGCCGGCGGCGAGAAGGAGGTCCAACTGCCCGCGCACCGCCTCGGCAAGCTGAAACACCGGCCCCGGAGTCGTCAGCGCCATGTCGACATAGACGAGTGTCTGCCAGCCGCTCTCCGCCCGCGCGACGGCCTCGATCTCGACGTTCTCTCCGTCGATCCGAAGCTCCAGCTCAGCAAGCAGGTCCCGCTCCGAAGCCCCCTCCGCCTCGAACGTCACCGTCTGCTGGCCTGACAGCGCAGCCGCAGCCCAAACCCACAGTGCGGCCGTTGTCCCGACCGTCCTCGACATCAACGACTACCTCCAGCCTGGCCGGGCAAGCGAGGGGGGCGTCGTCCAGCGGGCTCTGAACGAGCGATACCCGGCGCCCCTCCAGAAAACAAGGACCAACCGGAGCGAGTGAAGCGAAGCGAGCGCTGACCTCTCATGTTCTCCGTAAGCGCGAGCGACCGATGGCGATGCCCCCCTCGCTTTCCCGGCCAGGCGGGTGAGCACCGACAGGCAACGGCCGTCAGGCGACGATCTGGTGGATCGGTTCCGCGCCTTCGACGCCCACCAGCTTCTGGTCGAGGCCGGCGTGGAAGTACGAGAGGGCGTTCGGGTCCAGGCCCAATTGCTGGAGGATCGTCGCGTGGAGGTTCTTGACGTGGAAGCGGTCGACCTCGGCCCGGTTGCCGAGTTCGTCCGTTTCGCCGACGCTGACGCCGCCCTTGACTCCTCCGCCGGCCATCCACATCGTGAAGCCGTAGGCGTTGTGATCGCGGCCGGTGCCCTCCGCGTACTCCGCGGTCGGCTGGCGGCCGAACTCGCCGCCCCAGATGACCAGCGTGCTGTCGAGCAGACCGCGCTGCTTGAGGTCCCGCAGCAGGCCGGCGATCGGCTTGTCCGTGCCGCCGGCGTGGTACTCGTGGTTCTTGACCAGGTCGCCGTGGGCGTCCCAGTTGTTGTCGTTGTGGTTGCCGCCGGAGTAGACCTGGATGAAGCGGACGCCGCGCTCGACCAGGCGACGCGCCAGCAGGCAGCGGCGGCCGAAGTCCTTCGTGCGATCCTGGTCGAGACCGTAGAGGCTGCGGATCTCCTCCGACTCGCCGGAGAGGTCGACCGCCTCGGGCGCGTGCTGCTGCATGCGGTAGGCGAGTTCGTAGCTCGCGATGCGGGCGGCCAGCTCGCTGTTCTCGGCGCGCGGCGCGGCGTGCTCCTCGTTGTACTCGCGCAGGCGGTCGAGGAGGCGGCGCTGCGCCTCGCGCGACATTCCCGGCGGCGGGTCGAGGGCCAGGATGGGCGTGCCGCTCGACCGGATCACGGTGCCCTGATAGCTGGCCGGCATGTAGCCGCTCGACCAGTTCTTCGCGCCGCTGATCGGCCCGCCGGTGGGGTCGAGCATGACGACGAAGCCGGGCAGGTTCTCGTTCTCGGTGCCCAGGCCATAGTTCACCCAGGAGCCGAGGGCGGGACTGCCGGAGAGGATGCGGCCGCTGTTCATCTGCAGCATGGCGGAGCCGTGAAGCGGCGCGTCCGCTGTCATCGAGTGAATGAAGGCGATGTCGTCGACGCAGCCGCCGATGTTCGGGAAGAGATCGGAAACCCACTTGCCGCACTCGCCGTACTGCTTGAACTGCCACTTCGGCCCGACCACCCGGCCCTCGTTGCGCGTGCCGCCGCGGCCCTTGGTGTTGATCTCGATCGTCTTGCCGTCGAGGGGGTAGAGGTCCGGCTTGTAGTCGAAGGTGTCGACCTGGCTCGGCCCGCCGTACATGAAGAGGAAGATGACCGCCTTCGCCGGGCCGTCGAAGTGGGGCGGCCTGGCGGCGAGGGGGTTCTTCCACTCGGTCGTCCCGTCGGCCGCGACGGTCTGCGCCGCGAGGAAGTTGTCGGTGCTGAGCATGCCGGCCAGGGCCACGGACGTGAAGGCGCCGCCAGCTTCCCAGAGGAACTCGCGCCGGGTCTGGCCACAGAAGGTGTTGCGGGGGCGGTCTGGATCGCGGGTCATCGTTCTGCTCCTCAGTCGAGGTACACGAACTCGTTCAGATTCAATAACAGAAGGGAGTAGCTGGCAAACGCGGCCGAGGCTTCGAAGCCCTCCTCGCGCTGCAGCTCCTCGATCAGCCCGATACCGCGGGCCACTTCGACCGGATGGGCCCGTCTCGCCAGCACCGTCTCGAGCGCCTCGGTCACGCGCCCTTCAACCGTACCGTCGGTGCTACCGATCCGCGCTGCGAGCGCGCCGGCCTGATCGCTCATGAACTCGCCGTTCAGCATCATGAGGGCCTGCGTTGGCTGGGTCGTCGTGAACCGGACAGGGCAGGTCGAGTCCGTGTCGGCCATGTCGAGGCTCTCGAGCAGCGGATGCAGGAGCGAGCGCTTGACGTGGATGTAGACGCTGCGCCGCGACGCCTGTTCGGGGGACGACTCGCCCCAGGCCTTGTCGGGCTGCGAAGATGTGGCCAGCACCTCTTCCGGCATCGGCGGGTAGACGCTGGGTCCGCCGAGTTCCAGATTGAGTCGGCCGGTCGCGGCGAGAACAGAGTCCCGGATCTCCTCGGCGGTCAACCGTCTCATGTTGAAGCGGCTGAACAGGTCGTTGCCCGGGTCGGCTTGGAGGGCCCCCGCGGGTGGCCGCGAGGACATCCGGTAGGCGCGGCTGGTCATCATCAGCCGGTGCATCGCCTTGAGGCTCCAGTCGCGGGCGACGAACTCGGTTGCCAGCCAGTCGAGGAGCTCGGGATGGGTCGCTTCCTGCCCGAAGCGTCCGAAATCGTTCGGCGTCGGCGACAATCCGCGGCCAAAGTGGTACTGCCACAGGCGGTTCGCCATCACCCGGGAGGTGCGCAGGTTGCCGTCGTCCGCGATCCAGCGGGCCAGGGCGCGACGGCGGCCGGTCGTGGGGGAGTCCACCGCGCGCTCTCCAAGCTCCGGATCGGCGTTGCCGAGGATGAGAGGGAACCCGGGTTCGACGCGTTCCGCCGGCGCATGCGGGTTGCCTCGGATCAGCACATGGGTCGCCGGCGCCTCGGCGCCGATCTCCTTCACGCGCAGGACTTCCATCAGGTGGGGCGGCCCCTCCACCACGGGACGCTCGCCTTCCGCCGTCCCCAGGTCCGGCGGGATCCAGTCCGTGTAGTTCTCGGGCGTGGGCTGGTTGCCGCCGCCGACCTTGTAGGGCGCGATGCCGCGGAAGAACGACAGCATGCGGTAGTAGTCGGTCTGCGGGATCGGGTCGCCGCGGTGGTTGTGGCAGCGGGCGCAGCCGATCGACATGCCGAGCATGACCCGCGAGGTCGTGTCGAGGACCGAGTCGAGGTCGTCGTACTGGGCGAGCGCCGTGTCCGTCGGCTCGTCGTCCCAGATACCGAGCCGCAGATAGCCGGTGGCGACGATCGATGCGGCCGTCGGGTGGTCGATCTCGTCGCCGGCGAGCTGGTGGGTCAGGAACTCGTCATACGGCATGTCCGCGTTCAGCGCGTCGATCACCCAGTCGCGATAGCGCCAGGCGGAGGGCTTCTTGCGGTCCCGTTCGTAGCCGTCCGTCTCCGCGTAGCGGACGAGGTCGAGCCAGTGCCGTCCCCAGCGTTCGCCGTAGTGGGGCGATGCCAGCAGGCGGTCGATCAGGCGTTCCCAGGCGTCGGGGCGCCGGTCCTGCTCGAAGGCCTCGACCTCCTCGAGCGTCGGCGGCAGCCCGGTCAGGTCGTAACTCGCCCGCCGGATCAGTGCCCGGCGGCCGGTGGCCGGCGGCGGCTCGAGGCCGGCCGCCTCGATCTTCGCGAGCAGGAAGTTGTCGACCGGGTTGAGCGGCCAGTCCGTGTCGGCGACGGTCGGGACGTCCGGCCGTTCGAGCGGCCGCACGGACCACCATTCCCGGTCGGCGTCCGTGATCTCGAAGGCGTCCTCGGCCGGTGCGACCTCCGTGAGCTGGTCCTCGTCGCCGCCGAACGGGGCGCCGAGTTGCACCCACTGGCGGATCGCCTCCAGGTCCGCGTCGGCCAGCCGGCCCGAGGGCGGCATCTGCAACTGCTCGTCGTCGTACGAAACCGCGTGGAGGAGCAGGCTCAGGGCGGGCTCGGAGGTGGAGATCGCCGGTCCCCGTTCGCCGCCGCGAAGCAGTCCGGCCCTGGTCGTCAGCAGGAAGCCGTTCTCGGCCCGTTCCGGGTCCGAGTGGCACATGAAGCAGTTCCGCTCCAGGACGGGCCGGACGTTCTCTTCGAACAGCTTGATGCCGTCGGCCGGCGTCTGGGCCGTCTGGGCGGCGGCGGTGGCCGCGCATAGCAAGGCAAGCAGCATCGCCGGACCGGCGACGACCGCAGATCCCGTTCGCTGCGAGCAGCCTGGCATCGTGGTCGTGATCATACCCGGTAAGGCGGCGGCCGACGGCGGTCGCCTGTACACTCGCTCCTAGCTTGGCCACGCACCGACACGGTTCCCGGGCGCCACACGATGTGACGGCGACGCTGCTGCTCTCTTGCGACGATGCGATTGGCATCATCGCGACGGTCACGGGCTTCGTGAACGAGCACGGAGGCATCATCTGCTCGTCCGAGACCCACCGGGACGAGGAACTCGGCAAGTTCTTCCAGAGGCTCGAGTTCGAGATCGACCACTTCGAACTGGACCGGGAGACCATCAAGCCGCTGCTCGAATGGGAGATCGGCGACCACTTCTCGGTCAGGAGCCGCATCGCCTTCTCGGACCAGGAACAGCGAGTGGGCGTACTCGCCTCGAAGCCGGCGCACTGCCTGCACGACCTGCTGTCCCGCTGGCGGCTGGGTGAGCTTCCCGGGCGCCCCGTCTGCATCATCAGCAACCATCCCGATCACACGGCGGAGGCGGAGTACAACGAGCTGCCGTACCACCACCTGCCGGTGACGCCGGAGACCCGCAGCGAGCAGGAAGAACGGATGATCCAGATTCTCGAGGAGGCTCGGGTCGACCTCGTGGTGCTTGCCCGCTACATGCAGATCCTCACGCCCCGCTTTCTCGAGTGCTTCCCGAACCGGGTAATCAACATCCACCACTCGTTCCTGCCGGCGTTTCCCGGCGGCAGTCCCTACCGCCAGGCCTACCTGCGCGGCGTCAAGGTCGTCGGCGCCACGGCGCACTACGCGACGGCGGAACTCGACCAGGGCCCGATCATCGAGCAGGACGTGACGCGGGTCAGCCACCGCGACTCGGTGACCACCCTGGTGCGCCGCGGCAGGGACCTCGAACGCGTCGTCCTCGCCCGCGCCGTCCAGGCGCACCTGGAACACCGCGTTCTGGTCGTCGACAACCGCGCGATCGTTTTCGGCTAGACGGCGACGCGGTGGTGCCGTAGGGCGGCAGCGTCCGTTGCGTGCACCCGCCAGCGCCGGGTCCGAGGGGAGGGTCGCAGGGGACGCTCACCCCCTCTTGGTGGATGGGAGGTTGGGGGTTCGCTGCGGTCGGCTTCGCTCCGGGAGGTCCTCGGTTGCTGAGAGGTTCTCGACAGTCGCTCGCCTTTAGCCCCCTGCGACCCTCCCCTCGAACCCGGCGCCGGCTGGAGGCTTCAGCTCATTGCTCCGCGCAGGCAGACCGCAACTGTTGCGAGGCCTGGGCGAACATGGGGTCGTTCGTGGCGAAGCGCCTGCCATCGTCGAGAAGAGCCAGGGCTTCGTGGCAGCGATCCGTCTGGGCCAGGATGGCGGCGAGACGGAGGCGCGCCAGGGTGAGGTCGGGACGGACGGCGAGGGCTGCGGCGAAGGCCCTTGCGGCTTCCTCGGGGCGGCGCAGGTCGAGGAGGACCATGCCGAGGACGAAGCTGGTCTGGGGTTCCGTCGGGTCGAGCTGCTGTGCCGCCCGGAGTTCGCGAGCGGCGTCCCGCAGGCGGCCTTCGATGGCCAGGATGCCGCCGAGTTCGGTGCGCAGCCGGGCCTCGTCGGCGGCGGCGAAGTGCTCCGGCCCGAGGCTTCGTTCCAGGGCGGTTCGGGCCTCCTGCAGGCGGTTCTGCTGGCGCAGCACGACGCTCAACGCCTGTACGGCGGCGGCGTCCGAAGGGGCTCGGGCGACTTGCGCGGTCAGGATCTCGAGCGCCTCCGCCGGCCGACCCGCCGCGGCGATGGCGGCGGCGCGCCGTGTCCCGGCCTCGGCGTAGTCGGGGTCGAGCGCCAGCACGCGGTCGTAGCGTTCCAGCGCTTCCGCGGGACGGCCCGCCCGGTCGAAGAGCAGGGCGAGCTGGTAGTGCGCCTGCTTGTAGTCCGGGGCCAGTCCGATGGCCTGGGTCAGGTGCCTGATCGCCTCGGTCGCCTGGCCGCGGTTGGACAGGAGCTGGGCGAGTTCGAAGTGGGCCGACGCCTGGTCGGGGTCGAGCGCCAGGAGTTCTTCGTAGGCGGCTTCGGCCTGCTCGAACTGACCGGCGTCGACGTGGGCGAGCGCCAGGTGCCTGTGCGCTTCCAGGTTCGTCGGATCCGCTTCGATGGCGCGGGCGAAGACGGTCGCCGCGGCGGCGAACTCGCCGGCCTGCACCGCGATCAGGCCCTGCTGGACCAGAGCGGCGCTGCCGGCCGGCAGGTAGGCGAGTTCACCGATCAGCGGGTCCTCGAACGGGAAGTCGGTGTGGCTGGCCTGTGCGAGGTGACGGGTCGCGCGGCCTTCGTCGCCGAGGCGGCGATACGCCATGGCCAGCGAGTAGTGGCCGCGGCCGGCGCCGGGTTCAACGGCGACGGCGCGCTCGAGGTAGTCGGCCGCTGTCTCGGCGTCGCCGCGTTCGAGCGCGAGACTTCCCAGTCCGTAGAGCGCGGGCGGAAAACCGGGCCGGAGTTCCTGCGCGCGGTTCCACAGCGCGGCGGCCTCGTCGGGCCGGCCACGTTCGACCTCCGATCGGGCGAGGCGCTGGATCGCCGGCACCAGGTCGGGCTCGACCGCCAGTGCGGCGCGGTAGGAGGCGGCCGCTGCTTCGTGATCGCCGCGAGTTTCCGCCGCGAATCCCAGGAGGTAGGGCCAGCGGTGATCGGTTGGATCGAGCCGCCGCGCTTCCCGGTAGCAGTCCTCGGCGGCCTCGAGCGCGGTGAAGGCGTGGTTGTCCAGCAGTTGGACGCCGTGGTAGAGCCTGCCGAGCTCGCCGACCGCCGCGCCGAGCTCCGCGTCGTCCGGGTTGCCGCCTTCGAGTGTACGGATTTGCCGTTCAAGGCCGTTGACCTGGGCCCGCACCGCGGGGTCGTGGGCCTGGTGGACCGCGGGGAGCGTTACTCGCTCGGGGGTCCCGCAGCCGAGGAGGGCCAGGGCGACCGCGAGGCAGTACCGGTTCATCACCGGCCCTTGCCTTGCCGAAGCTCGTGGTACGTACGCGGCGCAAGCGGCCCGAAGGATTCCTCGCCGTCTCCCAGCCAGTGGACACGGACGTCCTCGACGCCGGCGTCGCCGAGGCCGACAAGGACTCTCGGGTCACTCGACGAGGCGTAGCTCATTGAGGCGTGCGCGCGGCGCATGAGGACGCGGCCGTCGTCCAGCGCGACGTGGACCACGCTGCCGAGTGCATCCCGGTTGCCGTCCGCGGTGACGAGCCGGAGTCCGATCCAGCCGCCGTCCTGGCCGACCAGGTTCATCATCAGCCGTGCCGGTCCGTCGTTGTTCGTGATGAGCACGTCCGTGTCGCCGTCGTTGTCCACGTCGCCGAAGGCGGCTCCACGCGAGACTTCATAGGCCGCGAAGGCCGGTCCTCCAAGCGGGGACGCGTCCTCGAAGCGGCCGCCGCCCAGGTTGCGGAAGAGCTGGTTCGGCTGACCGAAGCGACGCTCGTGGTCGGTGCCGGCGCCCGCGCGGGCGGCCGCCGCGTCGCCTGAGCGGGCGCGGTCCAGGCGCCGCACGGCGCCGTTCACGGCCAGGAGGTCGAGGTCGCCGTCGTTGTCGAAGTCGAACCAGCCGGTGCCGAAACCGGTCATCGGCAGGCTGGGAGGGTCCAGGCCGGCGGGCATGCCGGCATCGGTGAAGTGGCCGTCGCCGTCGTTCAGGTAGAGGGTGCTCGTTTCGCCCGTGATGTGGGTCACGTAGAGATCCTCGTCGCCGTCTCCGTCCATGTCGCCTGCGCCGATGCCCATGCCGGCCTCGGCCTCGCCGCGGCGATTGACGGCCGAGCCGCCGAACAGGGCCCGGTTCTCGAAGCGGCCGCCGCCGCGGTTCATCCACATCTGGTTCGGGGTGCCGTCGTTGGCGACGTAGAGGTCGAGCCGGCCGTCGAGATCGAGGTCGGCCGGCACGGCGCCGAGGCCGTTGCCGAACTCCGCGGCGAGACCCGCGCGGTCCGTCGTCTGTTCGAAGCGGCCGTCGCCGAGGTTGCGCAGCAGACGGTCCGGCTCGGCACGGTAAGTCTTCGGGCTGCAGTAGTCCGGCTCGCCGCTGCCGAAGGTGCAGAGCGTGTGGCTGCCGAGGTTGAAGTCGACGTAGTTGGCGACGAACAGGTCGAGCATGCCGTCGCCGTCGTAGTCGAAGAAGGCGGCCGGAACGCTCCACCTGGGATCGTCGGCGCCGGCGGCCTCGGTGGCGTCTTCGAAGCGACCGCCGCCGACGTTCCGCCAGAGGCGGTTGGGGCCGAGATTCGTGACGTAGAGGTCAATCCGGCCGTCCCCGTCGTAGTCCGCGGCGGCGACGGCCATCCCGTAGCCGGTCGCCTCGATGCCGGAGCCGTCCGTCGCGTCGACGAAACGAAGCTCACCGGTCTCGAGCAGCTCGTTGCGAAACAGGCGGTCCCCGGCGGGGGAGCCGCCGTCGGCGGCTCCTGGTTCCAGGTGGGCTCCCTGCACCAGGTAGGCGTCGAGGTCGCCGTCGCCGTCGGCGTCGAAGAGCGCCGCGCCCGAACCCATGATCTCTGGCAGGAGGTAGCGGCCGCGGGCGCCGTTTCGGTGCCGGAAGGCGAGGCCGGCCTCGGCTGCTCGTTCGTCGAAGGCGGCGGGCTCGGTCGGCGGCGCGGGTGCGTCCGAACCCGTTCGCTCGGGGCCGTCCGGCGTGCGGGAATCCCCGGAGCAGGCGGTGACTCCGGCAGCAGCGATCAGCAGCACGACGAGTGCCGGCGGCGGGGACGGGGCGGGGTGCCCGAGAACGTTCGTCAGGTCGACTCCGCGAGAAGCATGTGAGAGACCATATCGACAGCCTTGAGGGGATGTCGAAGCGCGCAAAGAGAAAGGGGAGAGAGCCGAAGCCCTCTCCCCTCGATTCCCTCGAACCAGGGGCCGAAACCCCCGGTCCTGTTGTTCCAGCCTAGAACCGGAACTTGATGTTGGCCCGGATCGTCCGCGGGCGCTGGAAGAACCGGCGCACGGGGTAGACCTCTCCGCGACCGTCCCAATCGCGACGGCGCTGCTGGTTGGTCGCGTTCAGGACCTCGACCCGGAGTTCGCCACGAACTTCCCGGTAGCCCATGGGGAAGCCCCACGCGCCGCTCAGGTTGACCGTGTACTCATCCGCGGTCCGGTGTCCCTCGGCGCCCGCCGGGAAGAGCCGTACGCCGATTCCGCCGTTCGCCGTACCCGGCCGCGCGTCGCTGGTCGGGTCGGAGGGCGTGATCGGCGGGCAGGTCCGCAGTCCCGAAGGCCTGTTCCCCGGGGCGCAGGTCTTCGTGGCGCTGATGCCGGCGCCTTCGGACCGGTACCAGGGAGTGCCGGTCTGGAAGGTGAGGTGACCGCCCAGCGTCAGATCCTGGTTACCGATCCGCCAGGTCTTGAACCCGAAGGAGTTGTAGATCCAGGTGCGGTCGTACACGTGGTTCGGGCCGCGCTGGTTGATCATGCTGCCCGGCAGGCCGATGAAGTCGCTCAGCCGTGCGAAGCAGTCCTCCGGGAACGTCCGCGTCCTGCCGGTGCGGCGATCAGGGTTCGTCTGGCTTTCCTGACAATCCGCGATGTGAGCTTCGCTGAGGTTCACATGAGCGAGTTCCAGGTAGCCGCTGTCCGTGTTGTTCCACCAGACGCCCCCGCCCGTGGTGTCCGTCTCGGACCATGCCACGTTGTTGTAGAGCGCCCAGCCGTCGGCGAACCGCCGGTTCAACTGGACCTGCAGACCCCGGTAGGCGTTCTTCGCCGGATCCGCGTTGGCCAGGGCCTCGCGGTTGACGGCGCTTACGCGGTCGGCTTCATCGAAGCCGGCCTCCGCCCACCTCTGCGCTCTCGCGTCGTCGAACGCGAGAACGATCTTCTCGAGGTCGTGGTAGTTCTCCGTGATGCCGATGGCGCGACCCCGGTAGTCGAGCTGGAAGTTGGAGAACATCATGTCCTGCAACTGCCAGTCGATGTACTTGACATCCAGCGCCCAATCCGGGCGGAACTGCCACTCGAGGCCGATGATCGCCTCCTGCTTGTAGTAGGTCTGGATGTCGAAGTCGTAGTAGCCCTCCTGGACCGCGTCCCACATGAGGCCCGGCTGCGCCAGTTCCCAGGACAGGTTGTAGCCCGGGATTCCCTGACCGACCGTGCCGTTGCGGATCGTGTCGCGCCGCGACGGGTGGTTGCAGTCATAGCTGACGTACCCGATGGACCTCAGGATGTTCATCCCGACGATGTCGAGCGGATCGCAGAAGAGGAAGACCTCCCTGCCCTCGTACCCGTTCCACAGGTCGTGCATGCTGGGACGCGCCACGTCGCCGCCCGAGATCCACGCCTGGTTGAGCATCGCGTGGTACTGGCCCCAGGTGGCGTTGAGCAACAGGGCGCCGTCACCCTTGATGTCGTAGGCGATGTTGATCCGCGGGTCAAAGTACGTGTCGTCCACGACCTGGCGCCGGACGTCGTTCCAGGCCTCCTGCTGCTCCGCCCGGAGACCGAGGTTGATCACCCAGTGGTCGCCGATCGTGAAGCGGTCGCGCACGTAGAAGCCGATGTCCCGGACCTCCGTGTCGCCGCTGCCGCGGCCGACGCAGGTGCCGACCGTGCGGACGATCTCGCCGTTGACTCGCTCGATCTGGGTCGGCCGGTGAGGCAGACCGTCGGTGTGGTTGCCCTCGCAGGTCAGGAGCGGCGAGTTGTAGTCGACGAAGTAGCAGCCGCGGCCGCGCGTCGTCGCTCCCAGGAAGTTCGGGTTCTCAGGCGACGTCGTGTAGCCCCGCAGAAGGGAACATGCATCGTCCTCGAGGGACCCGGCCTGGTAGTACCCGAAGGGATTGGTGGCATCGAAGCCCCAGCCGTTGAACAGCGGCACGCGGGCGTTCTCGCCCTCCCACTTCGTGTCCTGGTAGTCGATGCCGTACTTCAGCTCGTGGTTGGCGCCGATGAACTGGGTCAGGCCGACGTTCGCCTGTTCGCGCGGGAACGCGTTGAAGCCGAAGCCGTCGGACAGGATCCAGCCGTTGTGCCAGGCCTGCAGGTTCTCGTTGTCCCGGTACACGTTGTAGTTGTTGCCGGGGTAGAAGATGCCCAGTTCCGGCTTGAACGGGAACCGCAGCGGGTAGCTGGTGTCGCCCCCCGAGGTGTTCGTCGCCATGTGGCCGGCGATCGGTCCGCGGTCGAGCGACTTCGCCTGCAGGCAGGTCTCCACCATGCGCGCCGACGCGTTGGGGAAGTTGTCCTGGGCCAGCCACTCGAGAATAGGAACGCCGTCGACGTTCAGGACGTCGGGGTTTTCCTGCTCCAGCTTGTTGTAGCAGGCGAGGTACTTGTTCTCCTGCGTCTCCTGGAAGGCGATCTTGGCTTCCAGGTACCAGTTGCTCGACACGGCGTAGTTCCAGTTGACCGTCGACAGCACGCTGTCGTTCTCGTGCGGCGTCGGCGTCCAGTAGTCCGAGGACGGGATATGGAAGTAGTTCCGGAACGCCGGCGTATCGATCCCCGAGGCGGCGAATGAGTGGCTCGCCGTCGGCTGCATGTTCAGCTTGAAGATGCGCGCGTCGTTGAACAGGCTGATGTCGTACGGGTCGCCGCCGATCAGCCGCTCGGAGTACGCGTCATCGAACTCGCTGACGCCGAGGAAGAACCAGAACTTGTCCCGCTGGATCGGGCCGCCGGCCGAGAACTCGTAGCCGTCGGAGGCGCCGGCCCACTCGTCGCTGCCTGGCAGGCAGGGCTCGCGGTTCGTCGTGAACAGCTCCGAACTCAGGTCGCCGGCGGGGATCCGCCCGCGGCCCGCGTCCCGGTCGTCGCCGTGGCAACGCTTGAACCAGTCGACCGGATACGGCTTGTTCTGCCGTTCGTTGAGGGCCGGCTGATCCTTGTAGTCGGCGCCCCAGTCGATCGCCTGGCGCTGCCAGAGAGCGTCGACGTGCCACCGGTTCGTGCCCGACTTGACGATGACGTTGGTGGAGGAGCCGATGTAGCGGCCGTACTCGGCCGAGGCGCCTCCCGCTTCCATCGAGACCTCGGTGACCGCCGTGGTCGGCAGGAAGACGCGGCTGCCGCCGAACTTGGCGAACGTCGTGTCGACGCCGTCGATGTAGACGCCCTGGTCGGCGAAGTGCGTGCCGTTGACCGAGGGGCGGGTCTGCTGGATGTCGTCGTTCTCCGCGTCGGCGGTGACGCCCGGCAGGGCGTTGATGACGCCGTAGTACGTCCGCGTGGTGCCGGCGGTCTGTTCGCCGATCTCGGACGTCACGGTGCTGCCCGCGGTGATGTTGAACTTGTCGACCATCGGCGTCTCGCCGGTGACGGTCACCTCGCCCTCGATTGCCGCTTGCAACGTCAGGTCGATCGACTTCCGGTCGCCGGCGGCGGCATGGAACGAAGCGTTCGCCTCGCCCAGGCCCTGCAGCTCGGCCCTGAGGCTGTAGTCCGAGGGGACCACGCCAACGAACCGGAATTGGCCGTTCTCGTCCGTAATCGCGAACTTGTCGCCGCGTTCACTGGACAGGGTGATGCTGACGCCCGGAAGCGCTGAGCCTCCCGGGTCAACGATCGTGCCGCTGACGGTTGCGGTCTCCGGTGCGTCGGCAAGGGCGCCGAACGGGACCAGCAACATCAGAGCCACTGCGAGTCGCTTCATAAGCTCCTCCTCGGATCAAGTTGTAGGGAATGCGAGAAGGGCACTATACGACGGACGGAGAAGATGTCAAGAACGGGGCGGATTCCCCTTGTGGGGCCGTTCGGATCCAGACGATTGGATCGGAGTGGCTTGCGTCGGCTCAACGTCCGGCGTCTGCCGGCGCGGTCGTTGAGCCGGGAACCGCGCCTTGCTGCTGCCGGACGTGAATGTTCTCGTGTACGCCCACCGAGAGGATTCCGAGTGTGGATCACCCACGGTACGCCGCGTAGCTGACGGAGGTGGCGACCGGCGCCGAGCCGTTTGCACTCTCGGTCCTTGTACTCGCGGCTTCGTGCGCATCGTGATCAACCCCCGCACTTCACGCCTCCTTCCACGCTGGATCAGGCGCTCGCCTTCGTCGCCGAGCTGGCCTCGCGGCCCAACGCGCGGATCGTCGGCCCGGGCGCGGACCATCTGGCGATCCTCGAGCGGGCCTGCCCTGGGCCTCTGGCGGGCCGTGCGGGAACGTCTGGTCCGAGACCAGGGGAGCAACGATGGTGGGTGCATCGGTTGAGGAACGTGTCGGACGAACTGCCGAGGCGGTTCCAGGAGAAGGCCAAGGGGGCACTGCACGAGATCATGTACGCCGACTGCCGGGAGGACGTCGAGGCGGAGGTCGAACACTTCGTCGAGGACTACGGCGCTAAGCATCCGAAGCCGGTCAAGTCGCTGACGAAGAACCAGAACTGCCTGCTCAGCCTCTTCGACTTTCCGGGCAAGCACTGGCGGCACTGCGCTTGGTTTGTGTCGGCTACTTCGGGGAGAGCTGTCGCGGCATCAAAAAGTGACAGTCCGCGTACCTTGGACGGACCGTCCACGGCGCGGTGGCCTATCGCGCCGGTCATGAGTCCCTCACGATCCAAACTGAGCGTCAGGCCCAGTCGCCGAAGAAAGGATCAAAGGTGGCGACTTCGCCGGCTCGCCGCTTGCCGGCAAGGAAAAAGGGGGAGGGCCGAGGCCTCTCCCCCTTCATTGCAGGTGCATTGGTCGGGTTTCGTTACGCTACTTCGAGTTAGTCCTCGCAGATGAGATCCGCCTCCGCCCATAGAGCAAAACACGCGGCGTGCGCTTCCTGGCAGCGGGCAGCGTTGCTCCCCTCACAGATGGCCTGCGCCTCTTGTGTGCAAGCAACTGCAGCACTGTGGGTGGTGTGGCAGTCTGCAGGCGTGTAGTTCGGTGGTGAAATTGCCGGAGGACCGAGCCCTGGTGGAGGTAGAGGAACAAACACGGAAGACGTCGCACTTGACGGCTGTTGCTCCGCGGGGCCTGACGGTACGGTCAACACGAACGGATGAACGGGCCCTGCCGAGACGGAAGGTGAACTCGCGAAGCAGGCCCCCTTCGTTGGAGAGTAGCTGTAGTGTTGGGGGCAAATCGCGACGATGTTCGCGCCAATTGCCTCAGTGACGAACGGGCGTTCACTCTGATTGAGCCTGTCCAAGCGTCGTTCTGTTTCTGCCATCCGCCATAGTGTCGCAGAATCGCCTCTGGTGTAGGCAGCTTCGACGCGGTCGAGCAACTCGCGCCTCAGCTCGATAAGGTTGTCTCTTGGTTGGGCAAGAACGGCTATGGCTATGCAACCTAGCGTGGAAGCTAGCAGGATGGTCAGAGCGGTCTTCTTCAAAGTGTGGTTCCTTTCTCGCCCGTTGGGGGCACTGTTTCGATTAGACGTGGAAGATACTCAGGGCCTCTGCGCATGTTCGCCCTCTTCTTTCCTCGCCGGGTGTGATTCTCAGCCTCGCACAGGCCTAGCCCGGATATCTCACCGGGGATTTGAGATCGGGTCTCTTCCGGCGGATAATCCAAGTATTCACAAGTACTTGGGAGATCCACAGGAGAGAGACCCGTGAAGACAGAGTGTACTTCGTCGCAGCTCGAGTTTGGCTTC
>JAJDUI010000020.1 GCA_022826745.1 Thermoanaerobaculia bacterium
GGCCATAGACCCCCAGAAACGCCGATCCGAACCGACGGATCCGCCAAACCCGACGGACCGATCCACTCGGCTCCAATACAGCTCCGCAACTACCCCGACAACGCCGAACCGGATCACGCGGTGAAAAATGCGGGCTAGGGCCTGTATAGAGCACGGTGCCCTTTGAGCGAGCAGATTGCGCTCGAACGGTCGATAATCCGCCGGTAAGGCACCGTTGACACGCAGGTTCTGCAGAACTCGCGACGCCTTCTCGCGCAGCGGGAACTGCTGCTGTCCGCCTCTTTGGCCGAGAGGCAGTTCGTTTCTCTTCATGTAGTCGTTCACCGCCAGGTCAACTGTTGCACGAAGCACCAGGGCGCATGCGAACCGATAGCTGCGAACAGGAAGCCGCTCTGCCTCATACGCAAGCATGGCCAGCTTATTCGACTCCGACGTGTCGAACGGGTGCTCCCTGGTCGCCAGCTTCGTTCCTCTGCCGGGCGACCGTTTGGATGGTGGCTTGGGCTTCGGCCGCGGTGGTGCCTGGAAGCTCGAAACAGCTCTGAACGCGACAGGCGAAGCCAGGAAGTCGTCGCCCGTTGGGCGCAGCTCTGCGGGCAACTCCCTAAAGTACCTCTCACGGTCCTCAACCTTGTCCATCTTCCTTGAGGTGACGACGTCTGCTCCGATGTCATCTGCGATCCGCCTCAGGAGTGCTACAGCCTTCTGCGGCCGAACACCCAGAACTGGTATCGAAGTCTCGCCCCGCTTGGTGAGACCAAGTCGCAATAGTCTCTGGCACGCTCCAGTCTTGATCATCCTCTCGAGTGTCGACGACTTGCCTCTCAGGACCGTATCGATTCGCCTGCGTTCCTCTTCGTCACTTTCGTGCCGTTCGACGAAATCGATGACGTCTGCGATCGAGAAGTCCTCGTCGAAACGCTGGCTGTCCAGTGGTTTCCACTGGATTCGCCCTTCGCCGTTACGTGCTCCCGTATGCCGCCGGCGAATCCATGGCTTCGCATCGTCGCGGTTCGCGAACAGGACACAGCTGATCGGCTCGACACCAACCAAGTCGAAACCAGCCGCTTCCCTGACCAGGAAGTTGCGCGTCACGTCGGTGAGGTTCAGCTTGGCCAGCTGTCCTGGGTCGCTGAGAACCTTGAGTGCCGCCAGTCGGCGATTGCCCTCCAAGACAGTGTAGGCATCATCTTCCTCAATGACGTAGAGGCTGTCTCCAGGGTCAAGTCCGTTCTCGCGAATACTCTCCATGAGCGTTCGGAAGTGGCGTGGATTGAGGTCGATCAGTCCGAGCAGAGCGTCGTCGTGAGAGTCGACAGTTCCTAGTCTCGGATTGCGGCGGTCCAGCCGCAACTCAGCCAAGAGCTTCTGCACAAGCTCTGGTCTCATATCTGCCCTCCTCAGGCTGTTCGCAGACCTGCGAAGATAGCATCTTCTCGCGCGAGTCTGCAATCCCGTGCGCTAGGATGCGCCGCAACGGCCGAGCGGGCGGCCCCCTGCCGGGTCGCCACTCCGTACAAAGCGAATTAGATATGAATACAAACCTCTAGACCAAGACAAGCGAGGTACAGGGAGATGGGTGTTACGGAAGTACTTGTGGTGGCTCTCGGCGGCGGTGGACTAGGCGCGCTGATTAACCATTGGCTGGACCGCCGCGCGCAGAGGCACCGAGAGGAAGCGCGATCACTCCGCGAGGTGAGGACTCCTCTCTACCGAGAGTTGCTCCGGCCTTTCGCAGTCACTCTGGCAGCAAGCCGGAAGGGCCAGAATCCAGTCAAGGCTCTAGCAGGATCGGCCGATTCACCTGAGTACAATCTCGCGCTGTACGAGTTCGCGATTACAGCTTCTGATGATCTTGTCCGTTCTTACAGCAAGCTGATGTTCGCGGCATCAATGCTCAGCGCTCTCCCCGAGGCAGCAAAGGACCACATCAAGGATCCCCAAAGCTTGCTAGCCGAGTGCCTCTTCCAACTTAGGAGAGACCTGGGGCCTCGGAAGACGAGCCTCGGGCCAGACGATCTGATCCGGGTCCTCTACCATCACTCAGGAAACGCCGATATCTCCGAGATCTTGCAGGAACCACAAACAGGATCCCAAGGTGCGGATTCCACGGCGCCCGAATCATGACGGAGTCAAGAACAAACCCCTCTAGCCGACCAAGCTCGAACGATCGCTCGGAGGAGCATACCCTCCGGACTTGACGCGGGCGATGCTTCAGATTCCAACTCGCTCCACCACCAGCGTCTCTACTCGCCGGCCACGGCGGCGAGCGCCGCGAGGCGCGCGGCCTCGAACTCGTCGCCCGGGTTCCAGGTCGGGAATTCGGGGTTCTCGGAAATGGCGCGGGCGCAGGCCAGGCCGAGTTCGACGTCGTCGACCATGCCGTCGAAGTTCCAGTCCTCGCCGTACTCGTCGGACACCTGGTGGTAGATGTTGTCGGTCCAGGCCTTCAGCACCTCGCGGCCCCAGCCGGGCGGCCGGTCGACGAACTCGGTGCCGTTGTCGAGGTAGATCGCCGGCACGCCGATCCGGGCGAAGTTCAACTGGTCCGAGCGGTAGAAGTAGCCGTTGGCGGGGAACTGGTCGGGTAGCACGGTGCGACCCTGCTCGGCGGCCGCGGCCTCGACGACCGCGTCCAGGCTCGACTTGCCGTAGCCGATGTAGGTCACGTCGCGGGTCCGGCCCCACTGGTTGCCGCCGTCGTAGTTGATGTTCGCAACCATCTTGCCCGGCGGAACCGTCGGGTGGGCGGCGTAGTACTCGGATCCGAGCAGGCCCTGCTCCTCCGCCCCGACCAGCAGAAACAGCATGGAGCGGCTCGGCCCGGGGCTCTGCGCGGCCAGCTCACCGGCGATCGCGAGCACCTGGGCGACGCCGGCCGCGTTGTCGAGGGCGCCGTTGTAGATGCGGTCCTCCAGGCTCTCGTCCGGCGAGATGCCGATGTGGTCGTGGTGGGCCGTGAACACGATCCACTCGTCGGCGAGATCCGGGTCGCTGCCCGGCAGGGCGCCGAGCACATTGGCCGTCTGCTCGCTCGTCACCGTGTTCGTGAGCGACAGACTGGTGGACAGACCAAGCGGCACCGGCGTGAAGTCGGCGCTGCGGGCCGACTCCAGGGTCTCGTCGTAGTCGACGCCGGCCAGTTCGAACAGGCGCCGGGACGCCTCTTCCGTCAGCCAGGCGTTGATCTGGGTGCGGGGCTCGCCCTCGTCGGGGAGTTCGAACTGCGGACCGGTCCAGGATGTCTGGACCACGTTGAAGCCATACCCCGCCGACGGCGTCGTGTGGATGATGATCGCGCCGGCCGCGCCCTGAGCCGCGGCGCTCTCGTACTTGTAAGTCCAGCGACCGTAGTAGAGGCGGCGGTTGCCCTCGAACAGGTCCGGATCCCAGTCCGGGTCGTTGTTCAGCATGACGAGCACCTTGCCGGCGAGGTCGGCGTCGCCGTAGTCGTCCCAGCCGTACTCGGGCGCCTGGATGCCGTAACCGACGAACACGACCTCGGCGTCTTCGATCGCGGCCTGCTCCGACTGCACGCCGCTGTGCGCGATGAACTCGTCCCAGAAGGTGAAGTCGACGCTGTCGCCGCCGCCCGAACGGAAGGTCCAGGTTTCGGGCACGGTTGCGTCGATGCCGACGATGTCGAACGGCTGTTCCCAGCTTCCATCGGCCGCGGCGGGTTCGAGGCCCATTTCGGCCATCACGTCGGCGATGTACTGCCGCGCCGTGACGTCGCCGGCGGTACCCGGGCCGCGTCCCTCCATCGCGTCGTCCGAGAGGTCGGCAATCCAGGTGGCGAGCAGGGTCGCGGTATCGGGAGCGGGCTGGCCGCAGGCGGCGAAGACGCAGAACAGAAGCAACGCAGGGACGAGAACTCGTTTGGTCATGGTCGAATCGTAACGCGGCGCGACTCGGGCTCGCCGCTTCGCGACCGGTTCTTCCGCGGGTCAGAAGACCCGCGGCCACAGCCGGCGGGGACGCCGGCGCACCCAGTGTGCGGCGCGCCCAGTGGTTGGCGACTGATAGATTGTTCGCTATAGGAATGGCCGCTACGAACACGCTGAGCAGGCCCGCCAGAGTGTCCGAGAGTGAACGGACACTCGACCGCTATCTGGACGGGCTCCTGGTCGAGCGGGGCCTGTCCCAGCACACGGTGGACGCTTACCGCCGCGATCTCGTCCGGCTGGCTGGCAACCTGGAGGACGCCGGCGGCGACCTGTTGACGGCGTCCGTCGACCAGCTCGGCCAGCACCTGCGGCGCCTGCGCCGGGACGGGCTGTCGCCCCGCTCGGTCAGCCGCGCCCTGGTCTCGATGCGCCGGTTCTACGCCTTCCTGGTGAACGAGGGCGACCGCGAAGACAACCCGGCGGTCAACCTGTACCCGCCACGGCTGCCGCGACGCCTGCCCAAGGTGCTGCGGGAAGAGCAGGTCGAGGCACTGCTCCGCGCCCCGGACACCGGCCGGCCTCCCGGGGTACGGGACCGGGCGATGATCGAGTTGCTCTACGCCACGGGGCTCCGCGTCAGCGAGATGGTCGGCCTCGAACGAAGCCAGCTCCAACTCGAGGCCGGCTTCCTGATCGCGTTCGGCAAGGGAGCCAAGGAACGGGTCGTGCCGGTGGGCGAGTCGGCCGAGACCTGGCTCCAGCGCTACCTGAAGGAGGTGCGGCCGGCGATGGCGAAGGGCCGCCACGATGTCGTCTTCGTGAGCTATCGCGGCAGCGGACTGACCCGGCAGGGCTTCTGGAAGCTGCTCAGGAACTACGGGCGGGGCGCCGGCATCCCCGACCTGTCGCCCCACGTGCTGCGCCACAGCTTCGCCACACACCTGCTGGAGCACGGCGCCGATCTGCGCGCCGTCCAGGTCATGCTCGGACACGCGAACATCACGACGACGCAGATCTACACCCACATCCACGAACACCGCCTGCGGACGCTTTACGACCAGTACCACCCGCGGGCACGGTGAGGCCGGCTACAGGCCGAGGAAGCCGTAGACGCGGCCGATGAAGGTCACGGTTTCGCGGTAGGGCGGAACGCCGTCATGGGCGTCGACGGCGCCTTCACCGGCGTTGTAGCCGGCGAGCACGCGCGGCAGATCGTCCTCGAAGCGACGGCGGAGCCAGGTCAGGTAGCGGGCCGCCGCAAGGACGTTCCGGGCCGGGTCGTGGAGTTCACGCGGCGAGACGCCGAACCGTTCGGCGGTCGCCGGCATCAACTGGAGCAGGCCCCGGGCGCCCTTGTTGGACACGGCGCCCGCGTCGTAGTTCGACTCGGCCCTCGCCAGGGCCGCCAGCAGATCGGGATTCAGTTCGTGCTCGCGGCCCACCTCGAGGAAGAGTTCCCCGTAGGGCGTCGGCGGCGCCGTCTGCCCGGGCCGGAAGTCGAACGTGAAACCGGGTTCCGCCGGAGAGTCCGGCGGCGGCTCCTCGACGATCTCGTCATCGACGATGCGCTCGACCTGCATCAGCGGCAGGGTCACCGTCCCGCCGCCCTCCAGGCTCAGGCGGATCCGCTCGGTCCCCACGGCCTGGCCCGGGTGCTGAACTTCCCACTCCGTCACCTTGTAGCGGTGGCCGTTCGTCAGAATCGCGAGTTCGGCGCCGGCCGCCGCGGCGGCGGCCAGCAGGACCGTGGCCGCCAGGGCGACCCGGAGGACGACGCGCACCCTTCTCCTCAGCCGCCGGCCGCCCGCAGCAGCTCGTCGGCCGGCGTCTCGGAGGTCGCCGCCTCCGGCTGGTAGCGCATCACGACCAGGGTGAGATCGTCCTCGGCGCCCACGCCTTCGGTGTAGCTACGGATGTCCCCGAGAATCCGGTCCCGCACTTCCATGGCGCTGTCGGCCGAGCCCTTGAGCGAGTCGATCGTGCGCTCGTAGCCAAAGACCTCGCCGCCTTTGTCCGCGGCCTCGATGAAGCCGTCCGAGAGCCAGACCATGACGTCGCCGGGCTCGAGCTCGAACCGCCGGAAGCCGTAGTCCGCGCCGAGCGCGCCGAGCGGAGAGCCGGCAAGCAGAATCTCCTCGATCTCGCCGTTCCGCAGCAGGTAGGCGGGAGGATGGCCGGCGTTCGTCAGTTCGACCACGCCGGTCGAGACGTCGATCAGGGAGAGACTCGCCGTGACGAACACACGGTCGCGGTCACCGGGCGCCGCGGAAGCACGTTCCGTGCTGCGGCTGCTCGCCTTGCGCACCAGCCCGTCCAGAGCGGGAAGCAGTTGCCGCGCCGGCTTGCCCTCCCCCACCAGGGTCAGCAGGCCGGCCTTGAGCATCGCCATGCGAAGGCCGGCCGAGAGGCCGTGGCCGGCCACGTCCGCGATGACCACGCCGAGCCGGCCGCTGTCGCCTTCCCATTCACCGGGAAGCTCGAGGATGTCGAAGTAGTCGCCGCCGATAGCCGCCGAGGGCTCGAAGAAGGTGGCGAACTCGACCCCTTCCACCTGCAGTCCCTGGCCCGGAATCAGGTTCTTCTGGACCTCGCGGGCGAACTCGAGTTCCCGCTCCAGGGCCCGCCGGGCCGTGCGCTCGGCGATAAGGCGTTCGAGGCCCGCCGCCATCTCGTTGAACGACCGCTGGAGAGCGCCGAGCTGATCCTTGCGCCGCACGGGAATGCGGGCCGAGAAGTCTCCCGCCTGCACGGCCCCGGTGGCCGCGCTCAACCGGTTCACGGCGCGGCTGAGCCCGAGGATCATGAACATGGCCATGATGGTGGCCGAGATGAAGACGTCGAAGAGAAGGAAGGCCGGAATGATGAAGAAGATCCAGCCCAGCGTGTCCACCTGGCTCGAGGGCGAGAAGAGATGGCGGAAGACGATTCGCTGGGTCGCCGCGAGCGACACCGGGACCGGTGGCGAGACCGGCGCGCCGTCGGCGAACGCATGGAGCGGTCCGGCCATCTCGACGCCGACGATGCTCAAGGGGAAACTGGCGTTCAGGGACTCGAAGAACTCCTCGCGCTCCGCGCTTCCCTGAGTCCGCGCCAGGGGCTGCAGGACGAACTGCGCGCCGCCGGGGATCTGGACCGTCCAACCCGTGCCGCCCGTCTCGCCCGGGCCGCGGAGCTGCGTCCAGACGTCGCTTCGGCGGCTCAGCTCCCGCTCCAGCGGCCCACCGGCCGCCGGGTCGTAGAAAGCAATGACCGCCGCGGTCCCCCGGCGAAACACTGCTGCCAGGGTGGCCGAACCGTCGGGCAGGACGACCAGCGGCGGAACCCTGCTCCGGCGCCGCTGCCCATCCGTCGCCCCGTCCGTCTCCAGCCACGCCGGATAGGACGTCGGCGCCCTCGGATCCCCGCCCGCGAGGGCGCCTCCCTGGTAGTACGCCAACGCGGCGCCGCCCTGCGCGGCAGGCAGGGCGGAGGGATCCAGCAGCCCCATCTCGAGAGGCTGGAGAAGGAAGCCGGACACCGCCTCGAGCTCCTCGTGGAGACCGATCGCAGCGTCGCGGTAGAGATGGCCCAGAAAGGAGCCGGACAGCAGGTAGGCGGCAACGATGACCAGCACCAGGCTGAGCAGGAACGGCAGCAGACCCAGCAACATGTAGCTGAAGGCGAGTCGCCGGCCCACCCGCCACAGCAACCGGCGCTGCAGCCAGACGAAGAGCGCCCAACCCACCGCGCCCCCGATGACGGTGATCAGGGTCCACGCGAGCAAGTCGAGCGCCAGAGGCGCATCCAGCGACACCGTGACGATCGAGAGCGTTAGCGTGAGAGCGGCCGCAGACAGCCAGACGACTCGCCGCCATGGCCTGCTTCGGCTCGCTTCTTTCTCGCGACTGGGCACCTGAGGTTCTCGCCGATGCGCGGGGCAGCGTCATGGTACTATCTGCCACCAGACTGTCCCGCGGACGGAGCCCGCTGGCGCGGCGGCGGGCAGAGTTTCGCCCCCGATAGCGTCCGGCTGCCACATCCCAGGAACCACCATGACCCTCCCGATCGCAGGGCAGACGGATGCCGGCAAAGCCGCTGAAGCAACCGTCTCCGATGTCGTCATCCGCTTCGCCGGCGACTCCGGCGACGGCATGCAGCTCACGGGAACGCAGTTCACGAACACGTCGGCGCTGATCGGCAACGACCTCTCGACGCTGCCCGACTTCCCGGCCGAGATCCGGGCGCCGGCGGGGACGCTGCCGGGCGTCTCAGCGTTCCAGGTCCGCATCGCCGACCACGACATCCACACGCCCGGCGACGCGCCGGACGTGCTCGTCGCGATGAACCCGGCGGCGCTCAAGGCGAACCTCCGCGACCTGCGCGACAACGGCGTGATCATCGTCAACACGGACGAATTCACGCCGCGCAACCTGAAGCGGGCCGGCTACGAGTCGAACCCGCTCGAGGACGACAGCCTGAACGCCTTCCGGCTGTACCGGGTCGCCCTGACGACGATGACCCGGCGGGCACTGGAGGAGAGCGAGCTCGACGTCCGTTCCAAGGACCGCTGCAAGAACTTCCTCGCCCTGGGGATGATCTACTGGCTGTTCAGCCGGCCCCTCGAACCGACGATCGACTGGCTGCGGGTCAAGTTCCGGCGCCGGCCCGAGATCGCCGAGGCCAACGTCAAGGTGATGAAGGCGGGCTGGAACTTCTGCGACATCACCGACGCCTTCCAGGTGCGGTACGACGTGGAGCCGGCCAAGCTCGAGCCCGGCACCTACCGCAGCATCCACGGCAACTCGGCGCTCGCCATCGGCCTGGTCGCCGCCAGCCGCCGCAGCGGGCTGCCCCTGTTCCTCGGCGCCTACCCGATCACGCCGGCCAGCGACGTGCTCCACGAACTGGCGACCTACAAGCACTTCGGCGTCACCACCTACCAGGCGGAGGACGAGATCGCCGCCGTCTGCGCCGCCATCGGCGCGTCCTTCGGCGGCAACCTCGGCGTCAGTTGCTCGAGCGGTCCCGGGATCGCGCTCAAGGCGGAGGGGATCAACCTGGCGGTCATGGTCGAGCTGCCGCTCGTCATCTGCGACATCCAGCGCGGCGGACCCTCGACCGGACTGCCCACCAAGACCGAGCAGGCGGACCTGCTGCAGGTCATGTTCGGACGGAACAACGAGTCGCCGGTGCCGGTGATCGCCGCGTCCTCGCCCGCCAACTGCTTCGACACGGCGCTCGAGGCCGTTCGCATGGCGACGGCCTACATGACGCCCGTCATCCTGCTCTCCGACGGCTACATCGCGAACGGCGCCGAACCGTGGCGCATCCCCCAGGTCGAAGAGCTTCCCTATCTCCGGGTCGACTTCCACCAGAACGCCGAGGGCTTCATGCCCTACATGCGCGACGAACAGACGCTCGCCCGGCCCTGGGCCATCCCCGGCACGCCCGGCCTCGAGCACCGGATCGGCGGCCTCGAGAAGGAGGACGTCACCGGCAACGTGAACTACGAGCCGGAGAACCACGACCACATGGTGCGCCTCCGCGCCGAGAAGGTGGCCCGGATCGTGAACGACATCCCCGACCTGGAGGTGGAAGGGCCGCAGAGCGGCAAGCTCCTCGTGCTCGGCTGGGGCAGCACCCTGGGCGCGATCACCGGCGCCGTGAACCAGGCCCGGGCCGACGGCCTCACGGTCAGCCGCGCCCACCTGTGGCACATCAACCCCTTCCCCCGCAACCTGGGCGACGTACTCGACCGCTTCGAGCGCGTCCTCGTGCCGGAGATGAACCTGGGTCAACTTGCCCTCCTGCTACGGGCCCGCTACCTGAAGGACATCGAGACCTACTCGAAGGTCGAAGGCAAGCCCTTCACGCGGGACGAAATCCTCCACCGGATCGAACAGATGACCGGAGAGTCGAACCAGAGATGAACACCACCGAAGCGCCGCCGCTGACCAGGAAGGACTTCCAGAGCGACCAGGAGGTCCGCTGGTGTCCCGGCTGCGGCGACTACGCCATCCTCTCCGCCGTCCAGCAGGTGTTCCCGGAGCTGGGGATTCCCCGCGAGAAGTTCGTCATCGTGTCCGGAATCGGCTGTTCCAGCCGCTTCCCGTACTACATGAACACCTACGGCTTCCACTCGATTCACGGGCGCGCGCCCGCCGTGGCGACCGGGATCAAGATGACCCGGCCCGACCTGGACGTCTGGGTCGTCACCGGCGATGGCGACGCCCTGTCGATCGGGGGCAACCACCTGATCCACACCCTGCGCCGGAACGTGAACCTCAAGATCCTGCTGTTCAACAACCGGGTCTACGGCCTGACCAAGGGCCAGTACTCGCCCACCAGCGAACTCGGCAAGCGGACGAAGTCGACGCCTCACGGCTCGGTCGACTTCCCCTTCAACCCGCTGAACATCGCGATCGGCGCCGGCGCCACGTTCGTCGCCCGCAGCGTCGACATCTTCATGCCCCACCTCAAGGCGGTGCTGAAGCGGGCGGCCGAACACAAGGGATCGGCGTTCGTCGAGGTGATGCAGAACTGCAACATCTACAACGACAAGGCGTTCGCCGCCCTGACCGACAAGACGGGCCGGCAGCAGAACGGCCTCTACCTCGAGCATGGCAAGCCCCTGGTGTTCGGCGACAACAAGGACAAGGGCCTGCGCTTCACCGGAACGGACTTCGAGGTCATCGAACTGGGCAACGGCAAGAGCGAAGACGACTGCCTCGTGTGGGACGAGGAGCACGCGAATCCGTCCCTGGCGTTCCAGATGGCGAGCATCTCCACCGGCGACGGCCTCGGCGACTTCCCGGTCCCCCTGGGCGTGCTCCGCGCGGTCGACGCCCCGACCTACGACGCCGGCGTCATCGATCAGATCGACGAGTTGACGACGGCGCGGCCGCAGACCCTCGACCAGTTGATCCACGGCACGGACACCTGGACCGTCGACGCCGGCGGCAACGTCCACCGCGGCGCAAACTGACAGCGGCACCAACCTCAACGATCGTGAAGACCAGGCGAACGCTCCGGGCCGTCGGTGCGCGGGTCTTCTGACCCGCCGCCGCCGAAGGCGCGTGACCATGGGTCTTCTGACCCGTGGAGGACACGCGCCGGCCGCCAGGCCGGCTCCGCTTTGCTCTTCGCGGCCCTCGTGTGGACGGCCGTCCCGGCACCGGGCCAGGAGGTGGAGATCCCGGAGGTGTTCTCGGAGACGATCGACGTTCGCGTGGTGAACGTCGAGGTCGTCGTCACCGACCGGCAGGGAAACCGGGTCCAGGGCCTGAAACCGTCGGACTTCGAGCTCCTGGTCGACGGCGAGCCAACGCCGATCGCCTACTTCACGGAGATCGAGGACGGCCTCGCCGCCGGAGGAGCGACCGCCGACATCTCAGGGGTACCAGCCCTGGATCTGAACGCGCCGGTCGGCACGAACTTCCTGATCTTCATCGACGACCTCTTCTCGATCGAGCGCGACCGCAACAGAGTGCTCGACCACCTGGCTGACGACTTTGGAGAACTCGGTCCGGCGGACCGGATCGCCGCCATCGCCTACGACGGCCAGACCGTGGAAACGCTGACGGAGTGGACGAACTCGGCAGACCGGTTCAGAGACGCGCTGGACCGAGCCCGCTCCCGGCCATCCCACGGCTTGCTGCAACTCTCGGAACGGAACCAGGTCGCTCGGGACCAACAACTGATGGCCGAACACCAGGCCGGCAGGGATCAGAGCGGACTACTCGGAGCGGGGCAGCAGGTCGCATCGGGCCTGAGCGGCGATGACTCCCGAATGGACCTCCGCTATCGGGAGAAGCTGAGCAACCAGTTGGAGAGCTCCGTGCTGGCGGCGATGGCCACTATGCGCCGATTCGCCGACCGGCCCGGCCGCAAGGTGATGCTGCTGCTCACCGGCGGCTGGCCAGGGTCGGTAGAGATCTTCGCCCGGGAGCGCTTGCCCGGCAGCACCCTCCCCGTCGACCGCAGAGTGATGAGCGAGCACGACCTGTACGGGCCGCTCGTGTCGACCGCGAACCTGATCGGCTTCTCCCTCTACCCGGTGGACGTGCCGGGCCTCACCCGAGACTTCTTCGGAGACGCGTCGAGAGGATTCGGCGCCAACGCCGAGCCCGACACGACCGGTCCGGCGCCGGGCGCGCTCCAGACAGAAGACACCATCCACAGCGCCTTGCACCTCCTCGCGTCTTCGACAGGAGGCGTACCGCTGATCAACGCGCGCCGGGATGTCGCGCTGGCCAGCGTGGTCGCGGACACGCGCTCGTACTACTGGCTCGGTTTCGAGCCCCAGCGCCGTGAGGACAACAGATTCCATCAGATCGTGGTCCGGCTAACAGGCCGAGCCGACCTCGACGCACGCACGCGCGAAGGCTACGTCGACATGTCGCGCGACCACGAACTCGACATGACGGCGAAGGCGGCTCTGCTCTTCGGCGATTCGCCGGAGGCCCTCGCCCTCGACGTACAGCTCTCCGAACCCGTTCGTATCGGCCGGCGCAGGATGTCCGTCCCCGTCGAAGTGGCGATTCCGCTCGACGAGATCCAGCTCCTGCCCACCGGCGACGAGTGGCTGAGCGTCGTGGAGGTTCGGGTCACGGCGATGGACGAAGGCGGCAACCGCTCGGAGGTGTCCTTCGAGAGGGTCCCGATCTCCGGCCCCCAAGAGCCGCAGCCCGGACAGATCTTCTACTACCAGACCGACCTGGAACTCCGGCGGCGCGAGCACTCCTACGTCATCACGGTCCACGACCCGCTGACCGGAACGAGCCTGACGTCGACGGGGACCGTCAGTCCGAACTAGGAGGCGCCCGGCGCGTTGCCTGTCGGCCGCGCGCCCCTCAGCCCAGCTTCCGGCGCAGCGCCTCCAGGACCACGGGCGGCACGACCCCCGTCAGGTCGCCGTCGAGGCTGCCGACTTCCTTGGTCAGCCGGCTCGAGAGGTAGATCCACTCCGGCGCCGGCAGCAGGAAGATCGTGTCGATGCCGGGCGCGAGGCGGCGGTTCATCAGGGTCATCGGCAGCTCGTAGTCGAAGTCGGCGCCGGAGCGGAGGCCGCGGACGACGGCGGTGGCGTTCCGTTCGCGGGCGTAGTCGACGAGGAGGCCGCTGAAGCTCTCGACCCGGCAGTCGCCGGAGTCGCCGACGAGGTCGCGCAGGAGATCGATCCGTTCCTCCACGGAGAACAGGGCCTGCTTCTGCTCGTTGTAGAGGACGGCGATGTAGAGCACGTCGAAGAGCCGGCGGGCGCGCTCGATCAGGTCGACGTGGCCGTTGTGGACCGGGTCGAAGGAACCCGGGAAAACGCCTATCCGCTGGCTCATCGGCCGGAGCCTAGCTGACCTGACAGGTCGATCGTGGTCACGTTGTGGGCGGCGTCGGTCAGCCGCAGCAGCAGCAGGCTCGCCCCGGCCGGCGCCGCGATGGAGAGTGTCTCGCGCTGGCTGTCGAGGAGGCCGTCCTCGACCGGGACGGAACGCCACTCGCCGGCGTCGACGCTGATCAGCGCCTCGCGCAACGGGCTCCAGGCGTCCTCGACCACGGCGGTCACCCGGTCGCCGTCACGGGTCGCGGAGACGAGCCGGGCAGGACTGTGGTCGACCACCGTCGCGGCCGATATCTCCTCCGCCTCCAGCGCCTCGCCGGCGACGTTGTCGAGCCGGTCGCTCGCTTCCACGCGGAAGCGGTAGACGCCGTCCGGCAGGACGGTGGCATCGAAACTCAGGAACGTCGCCTTCAGGTCGTCCGCCACCTCGAGCCACAGCGCGCCGGAATCGTCGTCTCCTTCTCCGGCTGCCGCCAGAGCGGCCTCGCGGGCGAAGGAGAGCCGGTAGCGGAGACGGTCCTTGTTCGGGTCCTCGGCTTCCCAGCGGAGGGTCCGGTAGCCGAGCTTCCACAGGGTCTTCGTCGAGCCCTGTTGCGTCTGCGCCGGGTCGCCGACGACCGTGAAGATGCGGTCCCGGTTCGGGTGCGCCGGCTCGTACGCCTGGTTCGACGGGTTGAAGTTCGTCGGCACGAGGATGGTGCCCGCGGGCAGCACGTCCAGCTTCTTGATCTCCGGCTTGCGGTTGTGCTGCCGGTAGGTGACCTCGACCGCGACGACTTCGGGGGTCCGGTCGCCGCTGCCGCGGAGCTCGGCCCGCCACTGCAGGTACCGGCCCGGCGGCAGGTCGGAGAGCGGCGCCTCCCGCGCCGCGGAGGCCGTGGTCCACCCGGACCAGGTCTCGTCCGGCGTCGAGCTCATGCCGCTGCGGGCGGAGAGTGCGACCTCGACTCCGTCGCCGGCGCGGCCGCGCCAGCGGATCGAGCCGAAGCTCGCCACGGACGACGCGTCGAGCGGCTTGGCGGTGACCGTGCCGCGTTCCGCCAGACCGGCGGACCCGCCGCCGACGAAGCCGTAGACGGCGGCAGCGTTCGTGCTCGCGAAGACGGGGCCCGCGGGACCCTCCGCGAGGCCGACGATCTGGCCCTGGTCGAGGTCCTTCTCGAGCACCATCTGTTCGTTCTCGTAGCTGAACAGCTTGCCCTCCTGGCCGGTGGCGACCCACAGCCTGCCCTGCTGGTAGCTCAGGGCGTACACCGTCTCGGCCTCGAACTTCCAGATCGACTCGACCGAACCGCTGCCGTCGATCCGCAGCACCTCGGAACGCGGCCCCTTGAACGAGGCGGCGCGGCTGCCGACCGAGATCGCGCCCGCCTGGGACGTGACCTGGGTGGTCTGGCTGTTCGATTCCGTTGCACCGCCACCGGTGCCGGCGGAGCCGCTGCTCGCGCTGCTCGACGAGCTGCTGGAGGCGGACCTGCGCGCGCTGCTCAGGTCGACGAAGCTCGCCTCGGAGGCCAGCGCCGTGGCGTAGAAGGCGCCCTCGTCGCCTTGAACGATCGCCAGCACCTCCGGCCCGGCCGCGTCGTAGAGGGTCCGGGCCGAACCCGCGGCGTCGATCTCGAGCAGGAGGCCCTCGCCCGCGGTGCCGGCGAACAACGTGCCGTCCGCGCGCCGGGCGAGCGAGCGGATGTGGAGATCCGTGCTGTCGTAAAGGAGCGTCGACTCACCGTTCGCGAGGTCGACTCGATGAAGCTTGCCTTCCGGACCGGTGCCCACCAGCAGACCGCCGTCGCCGTCGCCCAGAAGGGCCCAGATGTACTTTGCCTCCGGATCGAACACGACCTCGACTTCCCCGTCCGGACGCTTGCGGTAGACCTTGCCGTCCGGCGACGACCCGGCGTACACGACACCGTCGCCGTCGACCCACACCGCGAAGATCTCCGGTTCCTCGGCGGCAAAGAGCTCCGCGACGGAACCGGCGTCGGCACTGGCGGTTATCTCCAGTACCTTGCCCGAGTTGCCGGTGCCGGCGGCGAAGCGACCGTTCGCGCCGGCGAAGGAGAACAGGAAGGGCTCGGTGAGGGTGGCGAACTGCTCCGCCCGCTGCGCCAGCCTCAGAACGCCGAGGCGATCGACGCTGACGTCGACGAGTTCGCCGGCAAGGAAGGCCGCCTGACTGTCGGCTCGCCAGATCTGGACCTCGGAGGCGGCGCTGAGCCCTGCGCCGCCGAGCAGCAGGCTTGCCGCCGCGGCGAGAGCCGCGGCGGTACGGCGTCGGCTCCTCACGGCGCGGTACCCGGCAGGATCTGGAGGTCGATCCGGAACAGACCGTCGAGCGGCGTGCCGAGATCGCGGCCATGCTCGCTGACGATCGCCAGGTTCAGGGCCCGCGGCTCGCCCTGCAGCGGCGACGCCTGCCAGATCGAGCGCACGGTGGCCGGCAGGTCGGGCATCGGCCGGCCTTCGACGATCAGCCCGCGCGCCGGCACGACGCCGAGCGCGGCGAGCCGGCCCTGGGACCTGAAGGACCGCAGCAGATCCAGCTCGTCCTCGAGCGAGGAGGACCTGGCTGGCTGAAGCTGGAGCCGGGCGGCGTCGATGCTGACGCCGTCGCCCACGAACAGGTAGTAGCGGCCGGGGCGACGGTCCTCGGGCACCACCACGTCCAGCGTCTCCTGGAAGCGGTCGCCGCGATGCCGGCGCAGATCGAAGACGACCTGGACCGTATCGCCCGGGCGGACACGGCTGGAAGACGCCTGGGCCCGCTCGATCGTGATCGTGCGCGGGGAGTGGCCCTGCCTCAGTGTCAGGTCGATGCTCTCGATCTCCACCGCCTCGTAGTCCGAGTTCACCAGGGCGCCCACCAGCGCGATCAGGTAGAAGGCGGCGCGCGTGCCGGGGTTCGAGCCGTCGAAGACCTGGCGCAGCGGCACCTCGGCGTGGCCTCGCAGCCGCAAGGTGCCGGTCATGTCGAGGCTGCTCTCGCCGCCGCCGTACGAGGCCGAATCGAGCGCCTGCATCGTCGGAATGCCGACCAGCGACGGCAGCATGATGGGCAGGTCGGCGAGCCGGAGGTCGAAACGGCGAGACTCGCCGTTCGGCGTCTCGACGTCGATCGTCATCGGGATCGTCCGGGCCTCGGCGCCGAGCGTGCCCCTGAGCCCGGCGAAGCGATCCTGGTCGAAGGCGCCGACGACGGGTCCGATGTTGCTGAGCCGGGTGGAGCTGTTGAGCCGGGGAACGACGCCGACCACTTCGACCGTCGCCATCGGCACGCCCAGGGGTCCCACCCCGAGATAGGGGTGGCCCATGGCCAGCACTTCGCCGTCCTCCACCCGGGTCACCGTGCCGCCGACGGCGAGCTTCAGGTCACCGTCGATCAGGACGCCCGCGACCGCGCTGCCCGCGCCGAGCTCGGGTGCGTCGGAGGCTTCGGCGCGACCGGCGGGAGCGGCGGCGAGCATCCGGCGGACCGGCTCGCCGAAGCCCAGCGTGGCGATCGAGGCGCCGCGGCCGCCCCAGTCGGCCGGCGCCAGCAGAGCCCCGAGCTGCTCGGCCACGACTTCGCTGACCGCCTCGGCCACGTCCTCCGGCGGTTCGAGAATCTGCCGCACCGAGCGCTCGAACGGCGCGGATGCTCCCGGAGCGGACAGCCCCAGCGACCCGCCGGCCGCTTCGCCTGGGTCGAGCGCACTCAACTGCCGCATCGCGGCGATCGGCGTGATCAGCGCCAGAGCCTCGCTCGTGAACGCCCAGGAGTAGGCCACGGCGCCGGCCAGACGGTCGTCGATGTAAACCGGGCTGCCGCTCATTCCGGCCACGACGCCCGACTCCTCGAGCCCCTTGCCGCTCAACCGGGCGACGATGAAGCTCGTGCCCGGGTCCATCTCGCGCAGAACGCCGACGACCTCGACCCCGAAGCGTTCCGGCTCGCTGCCCGCGAACACGGACAGGCCGTAGCCGGTCTGGCCGCGCGCGACTTCGTCGACCCCGATCTCGTCCCCGGCCAGGTCGACCGCCGGCGCACCGTCGGTACGCGCCGTGGCGACGGTTTCCTGAGCCGCCACCGGCACCGCCTGCGGCAAGGGCCCGGCGCAGAGGAGCGCGACGAGGGAAACGGCGGATCGGCTCACGGTCTTTGAGTCTCTGACCTGACGACTGCGCGGGCCGCGGGGATCAGAACTCGAAGCGCCCGCGGCGCAACACCCGCAAACCGGCGGAACTCCAAGATACCACGGTGGATGCCAGCCCCCCGGGGGTCCGCTCGCCGCCTATCACCAGTGCGCCGGAGTCGCCGAGGGTCGGTTCGAGGTCCGCCAGGCCGCACGCGGGCGGCTCACCGCTCCGGTTCGCACTGGTCGCGGTGAGCGGATGACCGAGGGCCTGGAGGAACGCACGGAGCCGGTCATGGTCCGGCACCCGCACCGCCAGCGTGTCTCCTCCCGCAGCCGCGGGCACGGACAGGCCAGCGCGAAGCGGCACAACCACGGTAAGCGGCGCCGGCCAGTGTGCTTCCGCCATCCGAATCGCCTCGTTCGCCTCGATGCCGAGACCGAGGGCCTGGTCAACGTCCGCTGCGACGACCGGTAGCGGCTTGCCGCGTTCGCGCTCCTTGAGGCGGTAGATCGCTTCGACGCCCGCGGCGGAACGCGGATCGACGGCCAGACCATAGGAGGATTCGGTCGGTATGGCGAGAGTCCGCCCGTCGGCAAGGGCCGTCCTCACTTCGTTCAGATCACCGTCCCAGGGCCAGACGTCGAGCATGGTCGGCGAGCCTAGCCCGGATATCTCACCGGGGATTTGAGATCGGGTCTCTTCCGGCGGATAATCCAAGTATTCACAAGGACTTGGGAGATCCACAGGAGAGAGACCCGTGAAGACAGAGTGTACTTCGTCGCAGCTCGAGTTTGGCT
>JAJDUI010000017.1 GCA_022826745.1 Thermoanaerobaculia bacterium
AAGCCAAACTCGAGCTGCGACGAAGTACACTCTGTCTTCACGGGTCTCTCTCCTGTGGATCTCCCAAGTCCTTGTGAATACTTGGATTATCCGCCGGAAGAGACCCGATCTCAAATCCCCGGTGAGATATCCGGGCTAGCGACCCCGGCCACCGGGTTCCGCTGGGTGCGCGGGTCTTCTGACCCGCCCCGGGCGGAGCCGCGGAGCGGTGGAGCCCGGATCAAAGCGGCCGCCGGCGAAGCCGGCGACGATTGCGACGCGACGCCGCCCGCGAGGTCCCGCAGGGAGCGTCAGCGGTGTAGCCCAGCCGGAACTCGACGCAGCTACCTAGGCCGGCCCAGACAGGTCAACCTTGACGGTGACCCTGGCGTTGGCGTCCAGCGCGGCCAACATCTTCATCAGCCGGTCCAGCGTGAAGCGCCCGAGGTCGGCGTTGCGGATGCGGGAGAAATCCGCCGCCGCGAACCCGGTAAGACTCGCCGCCTTGCGCTCGGCCAGACCGCGGTCGTTCAACACCGCGATGATCCGCGCAGCAAAGACGGCCTTGGCCTGCTTCAGGTCGGCCTCGGGGTCACCGAAGTCTCGGAAGACGTTCCCGCTTCCGTGAACAAGGACCTCCTCCGGCTCGACCGGAGGATCCTCGATGTTCGGGAAGTCCTCTTCCAGCGGAGCGAGCCGCGAGAGAACCTCGGCAAGGAATGGCTTCCGGTCGTCAGCATTCGACATACGCCAAGCCTAAGGCACGGTCCGACCGGTGTGGGCCTCCCACATCGACCGAGTCCTTCCGCTCCCGACGTTCATCCGAGGTCCTGCAGGCGCTTGATCAGGCGGCCGATGTCCGTACCAGGTGACGCGCCCGCTCTCGCGGCTTTCTCGGCGTTCTGAATGGCCGTGTCGCGAAGGTCGCTCAGGCTGTCGAAGAAACGACGGTCCCCCTTCCGGTAGTCGTCCACGTGTCTTCGCAGCATTCTGGTCGCCTGTTCGCAGCCGCCGACCTTGTGGAACGGCCGCGTCGTGTACTCGAAATGAAGCAGCAGCCAGTACTCGAAGCACGGATCCGAAATCACCGCTTCGATCTTCGGGCCGCCCCGACGTTTCCCGGCACGCTCGTGCCAAGCGAGGAACTTCCGAACTTCTTCTTCGCGCCCATCGTGGTCCAGAACGCACCAGATCTCGTCGAGGCCGGGATCGCTCAAACGGGCTTCGTCGGCGGCCTTCGTCAGGCCGCGGAGTCCCCTGACCTTGGAAGGACGCCACACGTGGACGCTGGGCAGTCTCATCTCGACCCTCAGGGCGGAGAAGTAGACGTGTTCCGTCTTCTGGCCCTCACAAAGAACCAGAATCCTGGGTCTGGGAAGGGAGAGCGACCGATACGGTCTCCGCGGCTGGCGTCGTGGCGCCATCGACTGCCTTCGTGGCCCTAGCCGTACTCGGCAATCACCGGCACGCCGCCGTAGCGTCCGCCAAGATAGCCCCGGTCCAGCGATTCGCGGCGACGCGGCTTGAACGCGCTCACCGGCGTCAGGTTCGAGGCCTCCGTAGCCGCATCCTTGTCGACCAGCCAGATCTGATCCCGGTCGAGGGCGCCCTTCATCGGCGTCGTGTCGTGGAGCGTTGCGACGAGTTGAGCGCACCGACCCTCACTCTCCGGAGGAGCGCTGTTGATCCGTCGAATCAGCGCGGCGGTCAGGTGCGCATGCATGCTGGAGTCCAGCTCGTCGACGACGACCACAAGGTCGTTGTCGAGCACATCGAGCCACGGACCTGCTAGCGCAAAGAGCCGCTGAGTGCCGTCAGACTCCTCATCGAGGTCCAGGAAGTGCGTCTCGGTGCACCCCTCAGGACGGTGACCGAGATCGGCCTCCCAGAGGTCCAGCGTTGTGTGGCCCGCATCCTTGAACTCCTTCAGGATCTCCGGCGGCGGGCTGGGACGCAGGTCGTCTACCCGGACCGACTCCTTGCGGGTTCGCAAGGAGGACACGGCGATATCCGCCTCCCGTAGCACCCGTAGCACTCTCTCGGTGGCCCGCTCGTCGCCGTCGATCATCGCGATGGTGAGGGCAGGAAGAAGGCCTCCCGCCGTTACGACTCGGAGACGCTGCTGGAACCACCCCACGACCGGCGTAAAGACCTCGCTGTTCAGCTGAGCAGCCGTCGAGACGAGCAGCGTGTCCGGCCTTGTGCTCGCTTGCCAAGCTCTCTTCTCGCCGCGCACGGAAGCCCCGAAGTTCCAGGACTCTTCGCCTGTTGCCGGGTCGTACTCTCGATCAAGCAGCATTCGCTGCCGTCCCCCGACCGGCCACTGGTACAGCCACTCCTCGTGGACGCGTTCGCTGTCCACCGAGAAGCCGTACTCGTAGACGGACCCTGTCTCGACAAACGAGATCTCGAAGGTCGTGGGACGCGACCGGCTCTCGGCGTCGAACCGGAACGGCTCGTGGGGAATCGGCTCGCCGGTCTGGCGTCGTTTAGAGGAACCGATGACGAACGAGTCAACGAAGCCGAGCGCCCGGATGAGCCGGGACTTGCCGCTCCCGTTGGCGCCGTAGAGCGCAGCGGCGCGGTGGAGCCAAGGGACACGGCGTACGCCGGTGTCGAACGAGAACTCGTCGTCATCCGTCTTGCGCGGCGGCACGAGCGTGAGTTCCTGGCGGTCCTTGAAGCAGGCGTAGTTGGTAACGGCGAACGAAATGAGCACACAGCCTCCGATCAGGCGAGTTTGGATCGTGATTGTGGCGGAATCGGCCGCAATCGTCAACTTAAGATGGACAAAGATCGTCTCTAATGAGAGTTCCGGCCGTCGAAGGGCCTTCGCCGTAGCCCTAGCGGAGCCGCGGAGCGGTCGAGCCCGGATCAAAGCGGCCGCCGGCGAAGCCGGCGACGATTTCAACGCCGCCTCCGGCGGCAGCGGGTCAGAAGACCCGCGTACCCAGCAGAAGCCCTCCAGGCAAGGGGTGCGCGGGGATAGCCTCGCCGGCCTACGGCACCCGGGGAGCATTCATGTCGATCAAGTCGTTCGCCTCGAAGCAGTTCTCGACCCACCTCCTTGACGAGCGGCGGCGGGACAAGGCACGGGCACGCGTCGAGCGGGAACGCCGGCGGAAGGGGGAGCCGCACCGGATCGAGTTCTTCCACGAGGTCGACGACCCGTACTCGCATCTGCTGGCTCAGGCGCTGGTGAAGCTGGAGGAGCGCTACGAGGTCGAGGTGGTGACCTGGCTGGTGGAGCCGCCGGAGGACTGGGCGGCGCCGGCGCGGGCGTTGCTGGAGTCGTACTCGCTTGTTGATGCGCGGCGGTTGGCGGAGAAGGCTGGACTGCATCCGACGGCCGCGGCGCCGCCGAGCGCTGAGCGGGTGCTCGATGTTCAGCAGCAACTGGTCGCGACTCTGGCGACGCCGGAGGAAGCGGGAGGCCGCGCCACGCTTGAGGCCGCGGTGGCGCTGAGCAGGGAGCTGTGGGAGAACGAGTCGAGTGGCCGGCGCACCCAGCGTGCGGCGTCAGTGCAGGCTGCGCTCAACGCGGGCACGGAACGGCGCGCGGAGTTGGGGCACTACCTGGGTGGTACTTGCTTCTACGGTGGCGAGTGGACCTGGGGGATTGATCGGCTTGCTTACCTGGAGGAGCGGTTGGCCGATCTGGGGGCCCGGCGACCGGGCGGCGACCCGGATGCCGGCCAGAAGGCCGGCGCACCGACAGGGGGCGCATCGGCAGGAGACGTACCGACGGGAGGCGCACCGACACAGGCAGGGGACGCACCGACGGTGGGTCGTGGCGAGATCACGCCGATCTACGCGCAGCCGCGGCTGCTCGAACAGCCGGTTCCGGCCGGCGCCCTCGAAGCTGCCGACCTTCCCGACTTGCACTTCTTCGCGTCGTTCCGCAGCCCGTACACCTGGATCTCGACCGAGCGGGTGATCCGGCTTGCCGAAGCGTTCGGCGTCGACCTGCGGATCCGCTTCGTCCTGCCGATGGTGATGCGCGGCCTCCCCGTGAAGCGGTCAAAGCGCGTCTACATCCTGCTCGATGCGGCGCGCGAGGCGCGGCGTAGCGGCGTTCCCTTCGGACCCATCTCCGATCCGGTCGGCAAGCCGGTGGAGCGGGGCTACTCGCTGCTGCCTTGGGCTGTCGAGCAGGGCAAGGGCATCGAGTACTTCCGGTCGTTCATGACGCTGGTGTTCTCGCAGGCTGTCGATGCGGGATCGGACCGGGGATTGCGGCGGATCGTCGAGGAGGCGGGGCTGGACTGGTCGGAGGGGCGTGGCTACCTGGACGATCCGGCCTGGCGGGAGGAGGCGGAGCGGAATCGGGAGGAGTTGTTTGATCTCGGGCTTTGGGGCGTGCCTTCGTTTCGCGTGGGGTCGGTGGCGGTGTGGGGGCAGGATCGGTTGTGGGTGCTGGAGGATGAGTATCGGCGGCTCGCGCTCGCCGCTTCGCGGCTGCGCGCCTGATGCCGGCCAGAAGGCCGGCGCACCGACAGGCGACCCGGAACAAGGCGGCCGCCGGCGAAGCCGGCGACGATGTTGGCCGCAGAGGAGGAGGTCGGCCTTCGGCCGGCGATTCAACGCCGCCTTCGGCGGCAGCGGGTCAGAAGACCCGCGTACCCAGCAGAGGGGCACCCGGTGGGTTACTTCACCAGCGGTAGTTCAGCCGGGCGTAGTAGTACCCGCCGCTGAGACCCCACGGGGTCACCGGGCTGTACCGCGAACCCAGCACGTCGACCAGCGGCGCGGGCGCCGACGCCAGCACGTCGAACATGTTCTGCGCGCCGATGGACAGCGTCGTGTCGCCGGCGATCGGGATGCTCGCCTCGAAGTCGACGATGTAGGCCGTGTCCTGGACCGGCGGCGCGGAGTCGACCCACAGCCGCGTGTAGTAGTAGTCGATCCAGGAGCCGTAGTAACTGAGGCGGCCGAGGAGGTTCACCGGCCCGACCTGCTGGCCGACGGCGAAGTTCCAGCGCAGACGCGGCACGCCGCGCTCGATGGAGAGCACGTCCGCCGCGCTCAGCAGGTCGGAGTCCTTCGTGACCTCGGTGTCGGTGTAGTTCAGGGTGAAGCTGAACTCGGTGTCGCCGCCGAGGGCGAGCGGAATCCAGGTCGAGACGAGGTCGATGCCCTGGGTACGGGTCGAGAAGTCGTTGATGAAGAAGCGGAAGAAGGAGAGGTTTCGCGCCGACGTGATGCCCTGCGACAGCAGCAGCTCGCGCTCGTCCTCGGTCAGCGTGATCACCTGCGACAGCGACAGCCGGTCGTCGATCTCGACGTCGAAGATGTCGGCGGTCAGCGTGAACGGCCCGTTGTCGATCACCAGGCCGGCCGTGGTGTGGACCGACTCCTCGGGCTCCAGCGGCTTGCCTCCGCGCAGCTCCGCCGCGATGAAGGTGGACGGCACGGTGGCGCTGTCGACGAGTTCCAGGGTCACCGGATCGATCGTCGTCTGCACGTTCAGCGCGTTCTGCTGTCCGGGCGTCGGCGCGCGGAATCCGGTGCTGACGCCGCCGCGCAGGGCAGCGGTGTCGCTCAGCTCGCGGCGGAACGACAGCTTGCCGTTCGTCGTGTTGCCGAAGACGTCGTAGTCCTCGACCCTCAGCGCGGCGCCCAAGCCCCAGCGGTCGTCCTCGCCGTGCAGCTCGACATCGCCGTAGACGGCGACGTTGTCGCGGCTCCACTTCCCGGCCGTGTAGTCGGGGAACCCGGGGAAGCCGTTCGAGGCGGGGATGAAGCCCTGCTCCGCGTAGGGGCCGACCTCCCACGACGGCCGCCCCCCGGCGTCGATCGTGAAGCTCTCGTCGCGCCACTCGGCGCCGGCGGCAACGCTGAGTCTGTCGGACACCGGGTAGGAGATGTCGAAGTTCAGGTTGACATCTTCCTGTTCGTAGAGGCCGGGGTCGAAGTCGCGCGGCGTGTCCGGGCCGAGCGACGCGTTGACGGTGTTCATGAAGAAGAAGTCCGATTCGTGCGAGCCGAGACTGGCGGAGAGATCCCAGGTGAAGCCGTTGTCCAGCTCCTTGCGGAACCCCGCGACGATCGAGCTGTCCGTCACGAAGCCGCCGAACTGCGGGGTGAAGCCGCCCGGCGCGATCTCCTGGAAGGAGAAGCAGTTCGGGTCGGCGAACACCTGGGCGAGGGCGTCCTGGTCGGGCACGTTGCCGGTCACCGTGACGACGGGACAGTTCGCGGAACCCATGCCCTGCGCCCGGAGCACGTCGCCGATCAGCAGCGTCTGGCCGCCGTCGAGGCTGTAGATGCTCTGCCGCGAGTTCGGGTTGCGGAAGAAGAAGCCCTCCGTCATCTTCTTCTCGGCGAAGTTGGCGAAGCCGTAGAACTCGAGGCCGCCGTCGGAACGGCTGCCGATGTTGGCGAACAGCTTCACGTCGTCGTCGACCGCCGGGTTGCCCCAGATCTGCGCCGGCTGGCGGACGTCGTGGTTGCCGGCGGCGATCAGCGCGGCGGCGTCCTGGCGCTGGACGCTGCGGCTGGTCGGGTCGGCCTCGCCGTACTCGAAGCTGAAGTTGGCGAAGCCGTTGGCCCCCATCGGCAGGCCGAAGTTGCCGGCGACGCTGTAGCCGGCGCCGTCGCCCGCGATGTAGCTGCCGCTGTTCAGCTCGATCGCGCCGCCGGAGGCGTCGTCCCTGAGCAGGAAGTTGATGACGCCCGCGATCGCGTCCGAGCCGTACTGTGCCGACGCGCCGTCGCGCAGCACTTCGACCCGTTGCAGGGCGATGGCCGGGATCGTCGAGATGTCGGGCCCCTGCGCGCCGTCCGTCACGCCGCCGAACCAGGCGACGACCGACGACCGGTGCCGGCGCTTGCCGTTGACCAGGATCAGCGTGTGGTCGTGCGCGAGGTTGCGCAGGCTCGACGGCCGCACCAGGGTCGCCGCGTCGCTGATCGGGTGGGTCGCCACGTTGAAGGAGGGGATGAGGTTCCGCAACTGGTAGTCGATCGCGGAGGCGCCCTGGCGCGTGATGTCCTCGACCGGGATCGCGTCGATGGGGACCTGCGATTCGGTCACCGAGCGGGCGTGCGCGCGGCTGCCCAGGACGACGATCTGCTCGTCGAACTCGCGTTCAGGCGCTTGCTCGTCTGCCTCCGCCTGGGCCTGTTCGTCTTCGGCGGATTCCGCTTCCTGGGCCGTTGCGGCGGCTGGCGCGAGCAGTAGTGAGGCGGTGACTGCCGTCGCCAGCAGCGAGTGTCTCGTCGTCCGGGTCATGGACGCGCTCCTTTCGTTCTCTGTGATGGCTGTGTTGCCGCGGACCTTGCAGGCCGGGGGGCTTACATGCCGACCAGGCCGCGCGGCTAGCTCATCAATGCGGCGGGGATTGTATGGGAACCGGTGCGGAGTGGTCGCCGCCTCGCGGCGCGTACTTCCGGCCGCCTTCGGCGGCAGCCGGCCAGAAGGCCGGCGCACCGACAGGCGGCTTCTAGGTCGGGTCGCTGCCCAGATCGAGGGCGGCGTTCATCAGGGCGCGGGTGTAGGGGTCGCGCGGGGCCTCGAACAGTTCGTCGGCCGGGCCGTGCTCGACGATGCGGCCGTCCTTCATCACGGCGATGTCGTCGCAGAGCGCGCGGACGACTTTCAGGTCGTGGCTGATGAAGAGGTAGGTCAAGCCGTGGCGCCGCTGAAGATCGAGCAGGAGTTCCACGATCTGGGCTTGCACGGTCATGTCGAGCGAGGAGGTCGGTTCGTCGAGGACGACGAAGCGGGGGCGGAGAATCATCGCCCGGGCGACGGCGATCCGCTGGCGCTGGCCGCCGGAGAACTCGTGCGGATAGCGGCTCTGGATCCCGGGTTCCAGGCCGACCTCGCCGAGGATCTCGGCGACCCGGCGGCGGCGCTCGCCCGCCGGGAGGCCGGGTTCGTGGATGCCCAGGCCCTCGGCGACGATCTCTTCGACGGTCAGCCGCGGCGACAGGCTGCCGTACGGATCCTGGAAGACGATCTGCATCGACCGGCGCAGGGGCCGGAGCTGCCGGAAGCCCAGGCTGTCGATCGCGCCTCCGTCGAAGACGATCTCGCCGCGGCTCCTGAGCAGCCGGACGATCGCCATCGCCAGGGTCGTCTTGCCGCTTCCGGACTCGCCGACGACGCCGAGGCTGTGGCCCTGGCGGACGCGCAGCGACACGTCGTCGACGGCCACCAGCGTCTTCTTCCGCGGCCAGCCGCGCAGGGGGAACTCCACGGTCAGGTCCTTCGCTTCGACCAGAGCCGGCGCGTCGTCCTCGGGGATCGGGCAGGCGCCGCGGGGCTCGGCGTCGATCAGCTTGCGCGTGTAGGGGTGGCGCGGGCGCTGGAAGACGTCGGCGGTGGCCCCCTCCTCGACGACGCGCCCCTGCTCCATCACGTACACGCGGTCCGCCATCGCGCGGACGATGCCGAGGTCGTGAGTGATCAGCAGCAGCGCCATGCCGAGCCGCTCCTGGAGTTCCTTGATCAGCGCGAGGATCTGCGCCTGGACGGTGACGTCGAGCGCCGTCGTCGGCTCGTCGGCGATCAGCAGATCGGGATCGCCCGCGATCGCCATGGCGATCATCACCCGCTGGCGCTGGCCGCCGGAGAGCTGGTGGGGATAGGAGTCGAGCCGTTCGCGCGCCTCCTGGAGGCCGACCAGTTCGAGTAGCTCGACCGTCCGTTCGAAGGCCTCGGGTCCGCGCAGTCCGCCGTGCAGGGCCAGCACTTCCTCGACCTGCTTGCGGATCGTGTGGAGCGGATTGAGCGAGGTCATCGGCTCCTGGAAGACCATGGAGATCCGGCTGCCGCGGATGGCCCGCATCTGCGGCTCGTCCGCGCCGATGACTTCGTCGCCGTCGACGAGGATCGAGCCGGTCGGGTGCGAGGCGCGGGGGTAGGAGAGGAGTTGGAGGACGGAGAGTGCGGTGACGGACTTGCCGGAGCCGGACTCGCCGACCAGGGCGACGGATTCGCCGCGGTCGAGGCGGAGGTCGAGCCCGTGGACGACCTGGACGTCGTCGAAGGCAACGGCGAGGTTGGAGATCTGGAGGAATGGCGCCGTGTTGTTCTCGGATGCCGGCCAGAAGGCCGGCGCACCGACACTCGGGGCACCCGGTGTATGGCGCTTCGTCATCAGGTGCGGCGGGGGTCGAAGGCGTCGCGCAGGGCTTCGCCGATGAAGATGACGAGGGTGAGCAGGGTCGCCAGGGTGAAGAAGGACACGAGCCCCAGCCAGGGGGCGTGCAGGTTCATCCGGCCCTGGGCGAGCAGCCGGCCGAGCGAGGGCGAGTCGGCGGGCAGGCCGAAGCCGAGGAAGTCGAGCGAGGTGAGCAGGGTGATCGACCCGGTGAGGATGAAGGGCAGGAAGGTCAACGTCGCGACCATCGCGTTCGGCAGAACGTGGCGGCGGACGATCGTCCGGTCGCCCACCCCCAGGGCGCGGGCGGCGGTCACGTACTGGAAGTTCCGCGCGCGCAGCACTTCCGCCCGCACCACGCCCACCAGCGCCATCCAACTGAACGCGACCAGGATGCCCAGCAGCCAGAACACGTTCGACTCCACGATGCTGGAGAGAATGATCAGGACGAAGAGCACCGGCAGCCCGGCCCAGATCTCGATCAGGCGCTGGCCGAAGAGATCGACCTTGCCGCCCAGATAGCCCTGGACGGCGCCCGCCAGCACGCCGATGATCGAACTGAGCGCGGTGAGCACCAGCCCGAACAGAAAGGACAGCCGGGTCCCGTAGATGAGGCCCGCGAGCACGTCCTTGCCGACATCGTCCGTGCCCAGCCAGTGCCGGGCCGACGGCGGATAGGGGGCCGGGCCGGGCAGCTCATAGTCGATCGTGTCGTGCGCGTAGGGGATCGGCGGCCAGATCATCCAGCCGCCGGCGTCGCGAATGAGGTTCTTGACGAACTGCTCGCGGTAGTCGGCTTCCGTCTCGAACACGCCGCCGAACTCGGTCTCGGCGTAGGTCGCGACGATCGGGAAGTAGAGCCGCCCCTCGTGGCGAACGACCAGCGGCTTGTCGTTGGCCAGCACCTCGGCGAACAGCGTGGCGCCGAAGATGACGAGGAAGACCCGCAGCGACCACCAGCCCCGGCGGTTCGCCTTGAACGCCGCCCACCGCCTCCTGGCGAGGCTGCTCACACTTCCCTGCTCTCGAAGTCGATCCGCGGATCGGTCAGCGTGTACGTGATGTCGGTCAGAAGCTGCAGCACCAGCGCCAGCAGCGTCGAGATGTACAGCGTCCCGAAGATGATCGGGTAGTCGCGGGTGACGATCGCCTCGAAGCCGAGGAGGCCCAGGCCGTCGAGCGAGAAGATGATCTCGGCCAGCAGCACGCCGGTGAACAGCGCCCCGACGAGCGCCCGTGGAAAGCCCGCGATGATGATCAGCATCGCGTTGCGGAAGACGTGGCCGTAGAGCACGCGCCGCGTCCGCAGGCCCTTGGCCTTGGCCGTCAGCACGTACTGCTTGTGGATCTCGTCGAGGAACGAGTTCTTGGTCAGCATGGTGAGGGTGGCGAAGCTGCCCGCGACCAAGGCCGTGATCGGCAGCACCAGGTGCCAGAAGTAGTCCTTCACCTGGGCCCAGAGACCCAGGTCGCCGAAGTCCTCGGACACCAAGCCGCGCAGCGGGAAGTACTCGATCATCCCGCCGCGCGCGAAGAGCACGATGAGCAGGACGGCGAGGATGAAGGCGGGGATCGCGTAGCCGACGAGGATGACGACGCTGGTCCAGACATCGAACGGGGAACCGTCGGCGGTCGCCTTGCGAATGCCGAGCGGAATCGACACGGAGTAGACGATGAGCAACGTCCAGAGTCCCAGGGACATCGATACCGGCAGCCGGTCCAGGACGAGGTCGAGGACCGGCACGTCCTGGTAGAAGCTCTCGCCCAGGTCGAAGCGCAGGTAGTCGCGCAGCATGATGAAGAAGCGCACGTGCGCCGGCTTGTCGAAACCGAACTGCCGCTCCAGCTCCTCGATCAGCGCCGGGTCGATGCCGCCGGTGGCGGTGAGCTCGGCCTCCAGGGTCGCGCCCGCGCCGCCGCCGAGCAATCCGACTCCGGCGTCGAGGCCGGTCCCCTGCAGACGGGCGATCGCCTGGTCGACCGGTCCTCCGGGCGCCGCCTGGATGATGACGAAGTTGACCAGCAGCACGCCGACGAGCGTCGGCACCATGAGGAGGATCCGGCGCAGGACGTAGAAGAACATGGGAAGCGTCCGGCGACGGCGAGGGCTCGGGTCCTACCGCGTCTCGCCCAGCGCCGCGTCGACCCGGGCGCTCTTCTCCGCGTCGAACCACCAGAGGTGCGGGAAGCCGGTCCAGTTCAGGTGCTCGCGGCCGAGCGGCGGATGGCCGTAGCGGTCCCAGTAGAGGAGGTGCCGTCCCTTGGGGGCGCCTTCCGGGATGACGTAGAAGCTCCACAGCAGGACCCGGTCGAGCGCCCGCCCGGCGATGTTCATCTCCTCTTCGGTCTCGGCGGCGATCACCTGCTCCACCAGGGCGTCCACGGCGGGGCTGTCGATCCCCGCGTAGTTCAGCAGGTTCGGGAGTTCGGCGCCGTCGGACCCCATAAGGCTTCGCATGAGCGTCGGCCGCGGGATGCGGTGCGTGTAGATCTTCTGCATCGTCATGTCGAACTCGTAGCGTCGCGCGCGATTGGTGTGGATGTTCGCCTCGACGCGGCGGACCGTCGCCTGGATGCCGAGCCGCTTCAGGTTCTCCACGTACGGCACGAGCATGCGCTCGTGCTCCCTCAACTGGACCATGATCTCGAAGCGGAGCCGCTCTCCCGTCGCCGCGTTGACGCGCCGGAAGTCGCGCACGACCCAGCCGGCCTCTTCGAGCAGCTTCCCGGCGCGCAGGAGCGCCTCCCGGTTGCGGCCGTAGCCGTCCGTTTCGGGCAGGGTGTACTCCTGCGTGAACACGCGTTCGGGGACGTGCGCCCGCAGCGGCTCGAGCAGTGCGAGTTCCTCGGCCGACGGCAGACCGCGCGACGCCATCTCCGAACCCAGGAAGAACGTCGCGTTGCGCCGCAGCGCGCCGTACTGGAGGGTGCGGTTGCCCCAGTCGAAGTTGTAGGCGAGGGTCAGGGCCTCGCGGACGCGAATGTCCTCGAACAGCGGCAGGCGGGTGTTGAAGACGACCGACCAGTGCATCCCGTAGGTCTCCGCCATCCGGTAGGTCTCCTTGTTGAAGAGCCCCATCTCGACCTCGGGGAAGTCGTAGGCGGTAGCGAACTCACGCTCGTCCTGGTCGCGGTAGTAGTCGACCACGCGGGCCTTGAGCGCCTGGATGCCCGCCTTGATGTCGCGAAAGTAGAGGACGCCGAAGCGATCGAAGTTGTTGTAGCCGCGCCTGAAGTTGAGGTCCTTCGCCCAGTAGTCGGGGACGCGCTCGAAGATGATGCGCCGGCCCGTGTCGACCTCGCCGATGCGGTAGGCGCCGTTGCCGAGCGGCGGCTCCATCGTGGTCGCCGTGAAGTCCCGGTCCTGCCAGTAGTGCTTCGGCATCGGGAAGAAGGCGGCCGCCTCCATCACCGATCTGCGGTTTCTCCTGTCGGCGGCGAAGAGAAAGCGAAACGAGCGCTCCCCCAGAGGCTCTATGCCCACCACGTGGCGCCAGGTGGCCTTGAAGCTGACCGTGCCATCGGTCTTCAGCGTCTCGAAGGTCCACACGACGTCCTCGACCGTGACCGGGACACCGTCGTGCCACCGCGCCTCGGGCCGAAGCGTGAAGGCGACCCAACTGTAGTCCTCCGCGATCTCGACCGTCTCGCACAGCAGACAGTAGAGGGTCGAGAGTTCGTCCTCGGAGGCCATCATCAGGCGATCGAGGGTGATCGTCGACCGCCGCCACCAGTTGAAGAGCTCGGGGCGTCCCTTGTCCGAGTACGGGTGCAGGTTGTTGAACGTGCCCGGGACGAAGAGCCTCACCTCGCCGCCCTTGGGCGCATCCGGGTTGACGTAGTCGAAGTGGGGAACGTCGGCGGCGTACTTCGGTTCGCCGAAGTAGGCGATCGCGTGGCTGGGTCCGGTGCTCTGTTGGGCTCCGAGCGCCGCGGCGGCGCCCAGGCAGCACAGCGCGCCGATAGCGGCCGCGGCGGCGACGCGGAAGCCAGCCCGGGCGGATGGAGAGGGGTTCACGGCTCGTCACAATAGCCGAGGGTGGCCGGAAGGGTGTCGTCCGCCGCCTCGAGCGCCGCCCCCGCACTCCGTGCGCTGCACGAATGTCATCTTCGTACTACAATACGAAGTCTCAACGAGTCACGACATGCCCACTCCCCACTATCCGACAGCCGCAGTCCGCAGGACTCTGCGCAAGCTTGGCGCTGACTTGCGCGATGCGCGGCGACGGCGCCGGCTGTCGATGCAGATCGTTGCGGACAGGGCCTTCACGTCCCGGTCGACTCTGCAGCGGATCGAAGCGGGCGACCACCGGGTCGGAATGGGGATCTACGCTTCCGTCATCCATGCCCTGGGACTACTCGACGGCCTCGGAGACGTAGCCGACTGGCGGCGGGACGAGTTCGGCCACGCGCTGATGACGGCCGAGCTGCCCCGCCGCGCAAGAAGTCGACGGCCTGCCCGGTCGCGGTCCGATGACTGAGGAACCGCGCCGCGGGAGTCCCCGGCAGGTCGAGGTCTGCATGGACCTCACGGGCGGGCCTCGACCGGTGGGTCTGCTGCGTTCCCACTCCAGCCGGCAGCGGGCGGAGGCGGTGACCTTCGAGTACGACCCCGCCTGGCTCGCCGGCGATGGGGGCTTCGCGCTTGACCCGGGTCTCCCGCTCACGCCCGGAGTCTTCGAGGTGACCCGCCGGGGACGCCTCTCGGGTGCGCTGAGCGACTCCGCGCCCGACACCTGGGGCCGGCAGTTGATGCGGCGGGCAGCCCACCTGCGGGCCCGCAACGCCGGCAGGCGGACCCGCACTCTGCAGGAGGTCGACTACCTGCTCGGGGTCCTGGACGACGTGCGACTGGGCGCGCTTCGGTTCCGGGCTGCCGGTGAACGGAGGTTCATGGCCTACGGCGTGGATGCCGTACCGGGTCTGCTCGACATCCGCCGCATGGCCACGATCATCGGCCGGCTCCTGCGGGACGAGGAGACGGAAGAGGACCTGCGGCTGATTCTGGCGCCCGGGTCATCGCTCGGCGGCGCCCGACCCAAGGCCGCGGTGCTCGACCGGGAAGGCAGGCTCGCGATGGCCAAGTTCCCCCGGGAAACCGACGAGTACAGCCTGGAGACGTGGGAGGAGGTCGCCCTTCGACTTGCGGAGCGGGCCGGGATTCCAACGCCTCGGCGCGAACTGATTCGATTCGCCGGTCGGTCAGTGCTCCTGTCGCGCCGGTTCGACCGGCTAGCCAACGCTCGGATTCCCTTCGTCTCCGCCATGTCGCTCACGGGTTCCATGGACGGCGAACCGGGAAGCTACCCGGAGATCGCCGACGAGATCGCGCGCCACGGCGCGGACGCCCGCGCCGACGCGGCCGCGCTCTATCGGCGGATGGTCTTCAACGTGCTGGTCTCCAACGTCGACGATCATCTGCGGAATCACGGCTTTCTCCGGCTCGACGGGAAGGGCTGGCGGCTGTCGCCGGCCTACGATCTGAACCCCACGCCGACCGACGTGAAGGCCCGCGTTCTCTCGACCCGCATCGACCTCGACGACGGAACGTGTTCGCTGGACCTCGCGCTCGGAACCGCACGCTACTTCGGTCTGTCGCCCACCGCCGCGCGGCGCATCACGCGGGAGGTGGGGGCCGCGGTGCGCGGCTGGCGCGAGGTCGGCCAGGCGGTTGGCGCCGCGCCGGCGGAGATCGACCGGATGGCGAGCGCGTTCGAGCACGACGACCTGAAGGAGGCCCTGGCCATCCGCGTCTGATCCTTGCGGAGCCGCGGGCCCGTCTCGCCCCGGCGGTTGCGCTCGGGCCGCAGTACACTCTTCGCCCGCCGTCAAACGACGAACAGAAGGGATCGGGTGTGAACGACGTCTCGAGGCCCGTGGCCGCCGCCACGGCCGCCCCCCGCAGTACGGATCGCTACCTCGGCGAGGACTCCACGTCGAAATCGCTCTACGAGCGGGCGCTGAACGTCATGCCCGGCGGCAACAGCCGGCACACCCTGGTCATGGACCCGTACCCGATCTACGCGGCGTCGGGACATGGCTGCATCGTGACGGACGTCGAAGGCCAGGAGCGCATCGACTTCGTCAACAACTACACCTCGCTGATCCTCGGGCACTCGCACCCCGGCGTGACGGAGGCGGTCGCCCGGGTGATCGGGCAGGGCACGGCGTTCTCGCTGCCGACCGAGACGGACATCCGGCTAGCCGAGCTGCTGGTGGAGCGCATTCCCTACATCGACCAGGTGCGGTTCGCGAACTCCGGCAGCGAGGGCGTGCTGCTGGCGATCCGGGCGGCGCGCGCGGCGACCGGCCGCAGCAAGATCGCGAAGTTCGAGGGCTGCTACCACGGCATCTACGACTACGCACAGGCTTCCGACAGTTCGCGGCCGAAGAACTGGGGCGAGTCGGAGCGGCCGGCGACGACGCTCGAACCGAGCATGGCGAAGAGCCTCGAGACGGAGGTCGTCACCTTGCCGCTCAACGACATCGAGGTCTGCGGCGCCCTGATCGACGAGCACGGGGACGACCTGGCGGCGGTCGTCATGGACCCGCTGCCCGCCGCGCTCGGGCTGATCCCGCCGAGGGCTGACTTCGTGGCGGCGATCCGGGCGAAGACGAGGGAGTGCGGCGCGCTCCTGATCGCGGACGAGGTGCTGTCCTTCCGCATCGACTATCGCGGCGCCTGCCACCGCTTCGGGATCGAGCCGGACCTGGTGTCGCTCGGCAAGATCATCGGCGGCGGCTTCCCCGTCGGCGCAGTGGCGGGCAAGGCGGACGTGATGAAGGTCTTCGACCACCGCGACGGCGAGCTCGTCCACCACGGCGGCACCTACAACGGCAACCCGGTGACCATGGTCGCCGGCTACGAGACGATGAAGCGCCTGACGCCGGACGTCTTCGCCGAGTTCGACCGGCTGGGCGACCGGGTCCGCGACGGGCTGCAGGAGGTGCTGCGGCGGCACGGGATTGAAGCGGTCGCGACCGGCCGGGGCTCGCTCTTCTCCGTGGTCCCGGGGGACGAGCCGCCGAAGGACTTCCGCGCCGTCTTCACCGCCCGCTCCGCCGCGCCGCAACTCCAGAAGATCGCCCTGGAGATGCTCAACCGGGGCATGCTGATGGGCGCCCGCGGCCTGTTCGGCGCGCTGTCGACGCCGATGGGCGACGCGGAGATCGACCGCTTTCTCGAAGCCGCGGACGGCGCCGCCCACTGGGTGCGCGGGTCTTCTGACCCGCTGCCGCCGTAGGCGGCGTCCAGCATCGTCGCCGGCCGTGTTCCGCTGGGTGCGCGGGTCTTCTGACCCGCCGCCGCCGCAGGCGGCTTTGAATCGCCGGCCGAAGGCCGACCTTGTTTCCGCCGCCAGCCAACATCGTCGCCGTCCTTCGGCCGGCAGCGTTCAAGCCGGGCTACGCCGCTCCGCGGCTTCGCCCGGGGGCGGGTCGGAAGACCCGCGCACCCAGCGGAGCCCCAGCAGGGACGGCTTCAATGCCGGTCGAGGAGAAGCGCTAAAAGGGCGTCGCGGACCTGGTTGCGGAAGTCGAGCTCGTTCTGGTTGAACTGGACGGCGACGGCGATGCCGGAGTCCCGGTGGTAGTACATCGTGGAGCGCCAGCCGGGGAACCAGCCGCCGTGGCCGACGAGTTCGCCGTGGGGCGACTCGCCGCGGTAGACACCGAGGCCGTAGGTCGCGCCGGCGTCTTCGCCGCGGTAGCCGGAGTTCAGCATCTCCTCCAAGTACGGTCCGTCGAGGGCGCGCTCCTCGTAGAGGATCTTCGCCCAGCGGGCCAGGTCGCGGGAGTTCGAGACGTAGCCGCCGCCGGTCCATTCCGTTTGCGGGCTGAAGGCCATCACGTCGCCCTCGGCGGTCTTCGCCGGAAGCGAGAAGGGGTTGTCCTCGCCGATGTGGCCGGGGGCGAGATCGGGGAACGAGCGGCCGATCTGCTCGACCGTGCGCGGCAGGTCGTGGCGGTCGAGAACGCGGCGCCTGGCCTCGTCGTAGTACGCGCCGCCGGAGGCGGCCTCCAGCACGAGGCCCGCGACGATGAAGCCGGTGTCGGTGTAGGCGTAGCCTTCGCCGGCCGGGAACAGGGGCTCCTTGTCGAGGACGTACTGGACCAGATCCCGCGGCTCGAAGTACGCGTCGGGGTCGCCGGCCGGGCCGCGCCGGGACTGGGCTTCGTTGCGCCAGGCCTCGTCGTAGACGTGGTCGGTCAGGCCGCTCGAGTGGCTGAGCAGGTGGCGGAGCGTCATCGTCTCGTGGTTGGGAAGCCGCGTCCACCAGGGCTCGTCGCCGAGCCAGCGCGACGCCAGGTCGTCGAGGCCGAGCAGGCCCTCGTTGACCATGCCGAGCGCCGTCGCGGCGGCGATCGTCTTGCCGATGCTGCCGGCCGGCATGCGGTGTTCGGGCGTCATCGGCAGGTCGTTCTCCGGGTCGGCGTAGCCGGTCGCGGCGACGCCTTCGCTGCCGTCCGGGAGGACGAAGGCGGCAGTGGCGCCGACGAAGCCGAGTTCGGCGCGGAGTTCGTCGAGGCGTTGCTGGAAGAGGCGTTCGGTCTCGGTCAATGTCGTGTCGGGGGCTGGTGGCGCGGCGCAGGCCAGGGTCAGGATGGTTGCGGATGTGGCTGCAAAGAGGAATCGGATGGCACCGTCTGCTGGGTGCGCGGGTCTTCTGACCCGCTGCCGCCGCAGGCGGCGTCCAACATCGTCGCCGGCCGGAGGCCGGCGGCTACTTCGTTCGGGCGCCACCGCTTCGCGGCGTCGCCCGAGGCGGGTCGGAAGACCCGCGCACCCAGAGCTACGCCGTTGCCGCACCACTACTCCCATCCATATGCGGCGCGGATGCGCATCGGCAGTTCGACGAAGATGACCGGGTTGGCGACACTGCCGCTGGCCAGGATGACATAGCCGTTGCCTCCTTCGAGCGATCCGACGAAGTTCCCGCGGAAGCCCCAGTTGCCGCCGGTGTGGCCGAAGTAGCGGTCCGCTTCTCCGGGCGGCGCGGGACGGTGCGGGGTCTCGGCGCCGGTGGTGAAGCCGAGAGCGTAGTGGCCCACGCCTCCGGGTGTCACCATCTTGCGCGTGAACTCGGGCGTGAGGACGTTGTTCGACCGTCCTTCAAGCGAAAGCTGGACCTCGATCAGGAACTTCGCCAGGTCCGTCGGCGTCGTCCAGAGCCCGGCGGCGTAGAGCTCCGGGTAGACGTGCCAGGGCGCGCGCGGTTTGCCGTCCTCGCGGGCCCCGCCTGTCGTCGAGCTGCCGGCCCGCGCGGCGTTGCCGTGGAGTGCCTCGGGCAGCGGCTGGCAGAAGCAGCTGCGAGTCATGCCGAGCGGGTCGAGGACGGTCTCCTGGAGGATCTCCTCGAACGGCTTGCCCTGAACGTCGCTCAGGGCGAGCTGCAGAATGGTCGAGCCTCCTCCCGAGTACTCGTAGCGCGTGCCGGGCTGCCAGCCGACGACGACCGGATCCGTGTTCGCGGCCGTCTCCTCACCCTTGCGCCCGAGGACCTCGGGGACGGTCGGCAGATCGGCGTCGGGCTTGTAGCCTGGGAACCCCGAAACCGTCGTGCCCGCCGTCATGCTCAGCAGCATCCGGGGAGTCACCGGCGTCTCGGCAAGCAGCTCGGCATCGTCCTGGAGCTTCCAGGACCGGAGGATCGAGTTGATGTCGTCGTCGAGCTCGAAGAGACCCTCCTGCACCGCCCGCAGCACCGCCATCGCCGAGACCGGCTTGCTGATCGAAGCGGCCTGGAACAGGGTCTCGGTGTCGGCGAGGGCGCCGGTCGCTTCGTCCGCGACACCGTAAGCCGCGGCCCAGTGCAGCCGGTAGTCCTCGACGACAGCGACGCTCAGCGCGGAGATGCCGTGCGTCTCCATCAGTTCGGCAAGGCCCTTGCCGGCGTCCTCGCTCGACCCCGGCTCGCGCGGCGCCTCGATCCGGGCGATCAGCTCGGCCGGGTCGTCCGCCGCGGCCTCGGTCGGCTGCGCCTGGAGCGGCGCGACGACGAAGCAGGCCAGCAGGAGGCTGGCGGTCCAGCCGGACGAAGCGCCGTTCACTCGCGGCAGGTTAGCGGACCAACGCAGCGAAGGGCACCGTCCGCTGGGTGCGCGGGTCCTCTGACCCGCCCCGGGCGGAGCCGCGGAGCGGCGTAGCCCGGTTTGAGGCGCCGCCGGCGAAGCCGGCGACGATGTTGGCCGCAGAGGAGAAGGTCGGCCTTCGGCCGGCGATTCGAAGCCGCCTGCGGCGCGCTTTCTCCGCGGGTCAGAAGACCCGCGGCAACAGACCCGCGCACCCAGAGCTACGACGTTGCCGCAATCTACTTCCAGCCGTTGGCGGCGCGAATCCGCATCGGCAGCTCGACTAAGACGACCGGGTTGGCGACCTCTCTCTGCTGTACATGGCGAAGTACCGCTCCTCATCGAACGGCGTGGCGCCTTTGACCAGCTTCAGGTACTCGCGGGAAAAGGTGAGCGCCGCGAGGCCGGATGCGGTAACCAGATTCCGGTCGGAAACCGCAGATGGAGAGGAGACGTAGTGTTGGCTTCCCGGATAGTCGCCGGCGTGTTCCCGCAGAAACTCGAAACCGTTACTTGTGTGTCCGCGGTTTTCGAACAACCCGATTCTTGCCGCGAACACCGTTGCTCCACACACGATGCCGATGGGGCACCCCAGCTCGAAGGCCCGAGTGAGTGTTTCTCTCGTTGATTCGCAATCAAACTCGATCCAGTCATCACTCCCGATCAACAAGTAACCAGCGTCCGGTGACGGCTCGACCGAGTCGAACCCGACTTCGGGCGTAGTGCGAATCCCGCCGATGGAAGTCACAGGTCTTCCGTCTGGCGAGGCGATGACGATCTCGCAACCCAGATTGCGACGGAGCCCTGCTAGGACATAGCCGCATTCCCAATCTGCCCATCCGTCCTGCAGGTAGGTGTAGATCTTCATGGAGTCGTGATCTCGTGGGCAGGTTAACGGAAGCAACGCGGCGCCGGGCCGCAGAGGAGAAGGTCGGCCTTCGGCCGGCGATTCGAAGCCGCCTCCGGCGGCGGCGGGTCAGAAGACCCGCGCACCCAGTGGTGTTTACTTCCCGCCGGCTGAGGGACCCATTCCACCGCCGAGGCCGTAGAGGGTCTTGCGGCCGCCGAGACGGAAGTTGGCCGTCACGCCGACTTCGCGCTGGTCGGTCAGCGAGCCGCGGATCACGCCGGTGCCGAAGCCGTAGCCTTCGTTCGGCCGCCACTGCTGCACGGCGATCTGGTCGAGCACGTTCTTGGCGAAGGCGTGGATCTGCAGGCCCTCGCGGGGCGTGAACCAGATCGCCCGCAGGTCGAGGCGCGTGTACTCGGGGATCTTGTACTTCGGCAGGTTGCTGATGTCCGTGTTCTTGTCCGTCGTGTGGCCTAGCGTGCCCAGGAACCGGAGGTTGCCGAGGTCGTAGATCGCGGTCAGGGAGAACTTGTGCTTCGGCTGCAACGGCATCTGGTTGCCGCCGAAGTTCGTCAGGCTGGCGATCTCCTGCGTGAAGGTGTTGCCCTCGCGATCCTGGAACTCGACCGTCTCGGTCGGTGCGGCCGGGTCGCAGCAATAGATCGTGCCGAAGTCTCCCAGCTCCGAGTCGAGGTAGTTGTACCAGCCGCGAATCGTGAAGCGGTCCGTGGCCCGGAACGCCGCCGTGAGTTCGAGCCCTGAGATCCAACTGCCGTCGATCGTGTTCATCTCGCCCTCGAAGATGCTCTCGCCGGGGATCCGCTGCTCGACCGGCAGCAGGCGGCTGGAGTTGATCCAGTAGCCCTGGTAGTCGTTGTAGAAGACCGCGGCCTCCAGTTGCAGCCGGTTGTCCGCCAGCAGGCCCTTCCAGCCGCCCTCGTAGTTGATCAGCTCCTCCGAGTCGAAGGTGACCTCGTTCATGTTGCCGAAGCCGACGAAGCCGCCCGGGCGGCCGCCCTTGGAGACCCGGCCGTACCACATGCTGGCGGGATTCGCGGAGTACTGAAAGCCCGCGTTCCAGGTGGTCTGGTTCCACTCCGCGTCGTTCTTGCCCTCGAAGCCCTCGACCGCCGCGTTGCGGAAGATCCAGAGATCGACCGCGAAGCCGAAGTTGATGCCGATCCGGACGTCGTTCTGGACGTGGGTCTTGATGTCCTGGTCGTGGCGGATGCCGCCGAACAGCGTCCACCTGTCGCCGAGCTGGTACTCGACGTTTCCGTACCAGGCCCGCGTCTCGAACTGCGAGTGGCCGTAGAAGTCGAGCCAGTGACCATTCATGTTGCCGTCGGAAAACGCGCCGATGGCGCCCGCGTTCGACCAGTCGAGCAGTTCGCCGGGGCAGGCCCAGACGCCGCCCTGACCCGACTGGGCGGACGTGGTGCCGAAGTCGCTCAGCAGGGGCAGCCCGAAGAACGGCAGGGCTGCCTGGCAGGTCGCCAGGGTGTTCGTGTTGAAGGCGGGATTGGAGAAGTCGAAGAAGCGTGCGTCGTAGGGCTCGTCCCCGTCGCGCTGGAAGCCGCCCAGCACGAACTGGAAGTCGCCGGCGAAGCTCGACGCCAGCCGCACCTCGTGGGAGGTCTGCTCCGAGTAACGGAAGTAGTTCGTCATCGTGTCGGAGAACGGGTAGCCGTTCGCGTCGAGGAACGGGTTGTCGGGACCGCCGACGCGCGAGGTGCCGTCGGTGTCGGTCTGCGCGTTCTCCGTCGTCTCGCGGTAGCCGCCCTTGTAGGACAGGGACAATCCCCGGCTGGGCCGGATGTTCAGATCGGCGACGGCCATCTGAAGTTCCGAGTCCTCGTTGCCGGGCGTGTTGTAGTCGACGACGTTGCGCAGGTCGTCGCCCGGACAGATGAGCTGGTTCGGATCGCTCAGATCGCAGTCCCTGACCGACGGCGCCTGGTTCGCGGCGCCGAGGAAGGGATTGGGGAACAGGCAGGTCGGGTTGCCTTCCGGGTCGGTGCCGGTCAGCAGACACTCCGTGGTGACATCGCGGCCGGTCAGTTCGACCGAGGTGCGGGGCGCGCCGCTGTCCTCGCGACCGGCGTAGCGAAGGTTGAAGTCGACGGTCTCGCCGAGGTAGCGGAGCTGCGGCGCCCAATGGGTGTTGTCCGGTTCGTCGTAGTCGCCGCCGGGGCCGATGTTGGGCTGCGCGCCTTCGCCCTGCCAGCTTCCGGCAGTCAGCCGCCAGCTCACCCGGCTGTCGCCGATCGGCCCGCCGATCGCGAGGTCGCCGCGCTGCGACGCCTGGTCGGTGTACTCGGCCAGCGCGTTGACATCGAACTGGGCAGTCGGCTTGATCGTGTTGAAGCTGATCGCGCCGGCGATCGCCGCGCGGCCGCCGGTGGTTCCCTGCGGGCCGCGCGCCACGTTCATGCTCTCGACGTCGAACAGGTTGCCGGGCTCGAGTCCGTAGATCTCGTCGGTGTAGATGCCGTCGACGTAGGTGGCGACCGCGGTCGCCTGGAAGAACTCCTGGTTGCGCTGCGAGCCGATGCCGCGCAGGTAGAGGTGGTTGCCGTGACCCGAATCGGGCGACTGATGGCCGATCTGCAGGCCCGGCGTGAGCGCTTCGAGATCGTTGTTGTTGTTCATGCCGAGTTCGACGACCATCCCCTCGTTGAAGCCGGTGACGGTCATCGGCCGCCTCAGGACGTTCTCTTCGCCGATCTCGCCCTGGACGAAGATCTGCTCGACCACGGAGAGGCCGAGCGCGAACTCGACGGAGGCCATGCCTCCCGAGACGTCGACCGCCTCGCTCGATGAACGGAAGCCCTGGAGCGACGCCGTCGCCGTGTAGGCGCCGTCTTCGACACCGTCGATGCGGAAGGCGCCGGCGGCGTCGGTCTGCGCGCTCTTGCCGATGTCGTCGCCGTCGGCGTCTTGCAGGCTGACCGTGACGCCCGGCAGGGCGCCGCCTTCGCGGTCGTAGACCGTTCCCGAGACGCTGCCGTCCTGAGCCGCGGCGGGCAGGGCGAGCATTGGCATTGCGAGCAACGTCACGGCGACGCACTCCAGAGTCGTTCGACCAGCAGGAGGCCTGCTCTTCATGACGGAGCTCCTTGTTGCTTCCGGGCTTGGTTACGCGACGGCCCAAGGGCCGGATCCACCGAAGCGGCGGTTCCTCCACGATCGCGCTGGGACGTCACAGTCAAGAGGGTACGGAAAAACATGATACAGCGTTTCAACTCTGCGAACACCACGGCTCCGGATCATTGGATCCACCCCAAGTTGACACACTGTTACAGGTTCGCGTAGCCTGAGCCTCCATGAGGAGGCGCCGCATGAGCAACCCAACGACTTCGCTGGCCGCAACCGCCTGCGCGCTGCTCGCCGTGCTGGCACAGCCCGTAGTAGCGGCCGACGACGCCTGCGTACCGGGCGGCAAGGTGCAGACGATGCCGGAAACGGCGTCCGAGTACGCCGCCATGTGCCTGCCCCACGTCGGCGTGCCGCCGACGGTCGACTGCGGCGCAGGCGTTCGGATCCCGATCCACGTCGACGGCGTGGAGGTGTTCGAGAGTCCGGGCTACCGGGAGTGCGACACGCCCGACTTCAAGGGCAACTGCAACGTCGGCTCGCGCATCGGCAGGGTGCCGGGCAAGGCGGCCGACGGCAGCTCGCTGGACGACGTCGTCTGGGCGTACCTCTGCCGCTCCGCCGGCAGGGACCTCTTGGAGAAGGGCATTGCGTCCGTCCAGATGATCGGCCACAACAAGACAACGGGCGCCACCTGCTTCTTCGAGTCGCCGGACGGAAAGGGCGATCTCATCCAGGGCAGGGAGTACCTTCACATGGACGAACGCGGCCTGCTGGCCGGGAAGCTCCCCGGTCCCGACGACGAGGACTTCGACAAGGCCTTCATCCCGCCGCCTCCCGGCGTCCAGTGCGTTCAGTGCCACCAGAACAACGCCTTCCTGCACGACCCGTGGATCGACGGCGCCAAGCTGCCGTCCAACCCGAGCGAGCCCGTCCTGCCGGGGTGGGTGGACCCGGAAGCGCCCTACTGGGTGGTCGGCGGAACGCACTGGGACATGAGGACGCCGCACATTGAGGGCAACGCCTGCCTCGACTGCCACCGCGCGCCGACCCGGACCGCCCGCCTGCTGGAGGCCGGCCAGGTGCACGTGAACGAGTTCATGCCGCCGCGCAGGCCCGGCAGCCTGAAGGCGGACTACGAGGCGCTTCTCGCCTGCCACGACAACGGCCCGGCCAACACGCCGGGTTGCGACTGGCTGATCCCGCCGGGCGGCGGCTGCGAGGCGCGCATCGTTCCCGGTTCGGCTGAAGACGTCGCCGGCGGGATCCCGACCGGCGGCGTGCTGACAACGAACTCGCCGGACGCCGGTTCGGGCGGCTGCCTGGAGCAGTGCAAGGCACTCACCGAGACGTTCGAAAAGAACGGCGAGACCATCTCCTGCGAGGAACTCTGCGCCGGGCAGGGCGCCGCCAAGAAGGACGGGCAGAAGTAGATGTCCAGGCTCGATCTGACGGACCGGGTCGCCATCGTCACCGGCGGCGCTGGCGGCATCGGCACCTGCATCGCCAAGTCCTACGCCGAGGCCGGCGCCAGAGTCGTTGTCGCCTCGCGCAAGAAGGAGAACCTGGACGGCGTCGTCGGCGAGATCGAGTCAGCCGGCGGAACGGCCCTGGCCGTCGGCTGCGACATCACGGTCCCGGACCAGGTCGACAGGCTGATCGCCGAGACCGTCGGCGCCTTCGGGCGGCTCGACGTGATGGTGAACAACGCCGGCGGCGGCGCCACGCCGCGCATGCCCGAGGACACGCCCTACGACGAGTGGCAGCGCATCGTCGACCTGAACCTGACCGGCACCTGGCTCTGCTGCATCGCCGCGGGCAAGCAGATGATCCAGCAGCAGACCGGCAACATCATCAACATCTCGTCCGTGGCCGGCACGAAGGGCCACCCCGGCATGCTCCACTACTCCGCGGCCAAGGCCGGCGTGATCAGCCTGAGCAACAACCTCGCCTTCCAGTGGGCGAAGCACAACATCCGCGTCAACTGCGTGGCGCCGGGGCTCATCGCGACGCCCGCGATGGTGAAGTGGGGAGTCATCCAGCCTGCCGAGAAGGAGGACGGCACGCCCGTGCCGCGCCTCGAGCGTCCGCCCGACCCCGAGGACGTCGCCGATCTCTGCCTGTTCCTCGCTTCGCCGGCGTCGGCGCTCCTGACCGGTGAGGTGATCCCGATCCGGTCCTGGACGCGGCTCGACCGCTTCTGGAACTAGCGACGTGCGCCACGAACCACCGGGTGCGCCGGCGTCCCACGCGAAGCGACGTCCTCCCACACTGGGTGCGCCGGCGCCCTCGCCGGCATCCGGCGCGCGGCGCCGGTCTCCGGAGCCGATGACGCCGCCCGAAGCAACAACCGCCTTCGTCCGCCCGCTCGACACCCGCGACGACGACCTCGACCTGCTGGGCGGCAAGGGCCGCTCGCTGGCGCGGGCCTCGAACGCGGGGTTCGCGGTGCCGGGCGGCTTCCACGTCACGACGGCCGCCTACCGGGCCTTCGTGGCGGAGCACGGCCTGCAGCAGCGGATCGTGGCGCTGGCGAAGCCCGAACTCGTGAACGGCGCCGTCTCCTTCGACCAGGCGTCGGCCGCGATCCAGGAACTCCTGGCGGAACACGCCCCGTCCGACCTCGCCGTCTCCGAGATCGCCGCCGCCTACCGCGGACTGGAAACGGCGAGCCCGCCCGTGGCGGTCCGATCGTCGGCAAACGCCGAGGACCTGCCCGACGCATCGTTCGCCGGCCAGCAGGACACCTACCTCAACGTGCGCGGCGAGGAAGCCGTCGTCGCGGCGGTGCGCGACTGCTGGGCGTCCCTCTGGACGCCGCGGGCGATCGCCTACCGCCACCAGATGGGCATCGACCAGGGCAAGGTGGCGATGGCGGTCGTCGTGCAGATCATGGTGCCGTCCGAGGTCTCGGGCATCCTGTTCACCGCGAACCCGGCGACGGGCGAGCGCTCCGAAGCGATCGTCACCGCCAGCTTCGGCCTCGGCGAGGCGGTCGTCGGCGGCCAGGTGACGCCCGACACCTTCGTCGTCGACCGCGCGACCGGCGAGGCCACCGAGACGATCATCGGCACCAAGGAACAGCAGATCGTCCAGGAAGGCGACCAGGGCACGCGGCTCGAAGACGTCGACGAGGCCGAGCGCGGCCGTTCGTCGCTGTCGCCGGAGGCCATCCGCGAGCTCGTCGACCTGGGGATCGAGGTCGAGGCTCGGTTCGACGGCGTGCCCCAGGACATCGAGTGGGCGATCTCGGGCGGCAGGCTCCACCTGCTGCAGTCGCGGCCGATCACGAACCTGCCGCCGCAGCCGATCGAGGTGGAGTGGGTGCCGACTCCTCCGGCCCGGATCCTGACCCGCCGCCAGATCGTCGAGAACATGCCCGACCCGATCTGCCCGCTGTTCGAGGAGCTCTACCTGACGATCGGCCTCGAGAAGGCCCGCGGGGGCAAGAGCATGATGGTGGGCGGCGGCCCGGTCTTCGTCACGATGAACGGCTTCGCCTACCAGCGCGGCGACTGGCAGATGCTCTTCCCGGACGGCGACAACACGGAGATCAGGAAGCCGACCGAGGAGGAGATGGAGGCCGCGGAACGCGCCATGGCCGAGCGCCGCAAGGACTCCCCCGCCGAGAACCTGGAGATGGCGGAGCACGACCTGAAGCTGTTTCGCGACGCGCTCGGCGACGGGGACCGCCGCGCCTTCGACGCCTGGGCAGCCTCAGCGGATCCCGGCGAGTCGCTGGCGCAGCGGGTGACCATGCCCGAGAGCAGGAACCCGACCTTCATCGCCTTCAACCGCACCCAGTGGAACGAGGGCGTGCTCAGGAAGTGGCGGGAAGAGACGATGCCGCGCCTGGTCCGGATCACCGGCGAGTGGCGCGAAGTCGATCCGGCGTCGGCCTCCGACGAGACGCTGCTCCAGGGCATCGTCGACCTGGGCGTAGCCGAGGGCGACTACTGGTCGAACGACACGGGGCACACCTTCGGCGTCGCCAAGTCGACCGACGACCAGCTCCAGTGCTTCCTGCGCGAGACGCTGCCCGACCACCGCTTCACGAGCGGCCAGTTCCTGAGCGGCTTCAAGTCGAAGACGATGGAAGCGAACAACGCGATCTACGAGGTCGCGAAGCGCATCCGGGCCAACGACTCGCTGTGGGAACTCGTCATGGTCACCCCGGCCTCACGGCTGATGGACGCGCTCCAGGAGCACCCGGCGAGCGGCCCCGCGCTCGAGGCGATCGACGACTACCTCCAGACCTTCGGGCACCAGGGCTACACGCTCGACTTCGTCGAACCGCCGCAGAGCGAGGAACCGACCCCGTTCTTCGCGACGCTGAAGACGATGGTCGCGAACCGCGACTACAGCCCGGAGCAGCACGACATCGAGGCGCGGCGCAAGAAGGAAGAGGCGCTTGCCGAGATCGAAGGGCTGCTCGACGGCCTGGAGTACTGGCAGTTCCGCTTCCGCCTGTGGTTCACCTACCTCTTCTACCCGATCCGCGAGGAGACGATGTTCTACCTCGGCAGTTCCTGGCCCGTCCTGCGCTCGTTGGCGGCGGAGCTGGGGCGGCGCCTGGTCGAGGCCGGCACGTTTACCCAACCGGATGACGTCTACTTCTGCGTCACGGACGAGCTCCGCGGGGCGATCGAGGCCCGCGCCCGCGGCGAGGCGAGGCCCGACATCGGCCGGCTCGCTGCCGAACGCCGGGAGCTTCGCGAGGCCCGCAAGCGCCTGCACCCGCCTGGCACCGTGCCGGAGGAGGCGAGCGAGCACCCGTCGATCGCCTTCAAGGAGACGCAGGCCAGGAACGACCCGAACAGCCCGACGCTACGCGGCGTCCCGGTGAGCCCCGGCACGGTGACCGCGCCGGCGAGCCTGATCAAGTCGCCGCCCGAGTTCGACCGGATGCGGTCCGGCTCCATCCTCGTCTGTCCGATGACGAATCCGGCGTGGACGCCGCTGTTCGCGCATGCCTCGGGGTTGGTGACCGACATCGGCGGCATCCTTGGCCATGGTTCCATCGTGGCCCGGGAGTACGGGATTCCGGCGGTCGTGGGTACGGGGAACATCACCCAGCGGGTGGCGCAGGGGCAGGAGATCAGCGTCGACGGCGACGCGGGAGTCGTGACGCTTCACGAGGAGAGCTGAAGTCACTGGGTGCGCGGGTCTTCTGACCCGCTGCCGCCACAGGCGGCTTCCAGTATCGTCGCCGGCCTCTGGCCGGCGGCTGCTTCCTTCCGGGCTCCGCCCGGGGCGGGTCGGAAGACCCGCGCACCCAGCGGACGAAGACCAGCGCAGCCGGGAGATACGCTTTGGCGCAGATGAAGCCTTTTGCCATCGTCGCCGCGCTCTTGCTGTTGCTCTCCGTGAGCGGCGCCGCACAGGCGCAGCCCCAACCCGGGGCGCCCGAGACCTTCGGCGAGACGATCGACGTCCGCGTCGTCAACGTCGACGTCTGGGTCACCGACCGCGACGGCGACCCGGTGACGGGCCTGAGCGCCGACGACTTCGAGGTGCGGGAGAACGGCCGCCCGGTGGAGCTGTCGAACTTCTTCGAGTTCACGGACGGCCTGGACGCGAGCACGCGCGAAGGGGAGGCCGCCACCTTCCGCGACCGCCGGCCCCGGCAGAGCGACGTGGACCGCTTCGTCCCGGCCGAACCGCCGCCGCCGGAGCACCGGCTGAGCCTGATGGTCTACATCGACAACAACAACCTGACGCCGACAGACCGCAACCGGCTGCTGCCGTTCCTGCGGAACTTCCTGAGCGTTCAGCTCAGCCCCTACGACCGCGCGATGCTCGCCGTCTACGACCAGGGTCGGTTCGAGGTCGCGCTTCCCTTCACCACCGAGGCCTGGCGCGTTGCCGAGACGACCGGGGAGGTCGCGGGGGTCGTCGGCGGCCGCGACCGCATCGAGTCGCAGCGCCTCGACATCCTGCGCGAACTCAACCGAGACGACGAGGTTCCGCCCCGCTACAGCGCGGCGATGGAGCTGATCCGCGACTTCGCCGCAATGATCAGAAGCGAGGTCGATGTCTCGATCGTGAACCTGGAGAACGCCATCCGGACGATGGCGGGCCTGCCGGGGCGCAAGGCCATCCTCTACATCAGCAACGGTTTGCCCATGCGGCCGGCCGAGGATCTGTTCCGGGCGCTCGAGGAGAGGTTCGACGATCGGCGCGGGCGGTGGCGTGTCACCAACCAGTCGCCCTTCGTCGACGTCGAATTGTATCGCGACCCACGGAGCACCGATGCCGCGAACGCCTCCCTCGAGGCCTACCAGTACGACCTTTCCCGGCGATTCGACGAGCTCGCCTCCCTCGCCAACGCCAACGGCGTCACCTTTCACAGCGTCGCCGCCGCCAGCGCGCGCATCAACGGCATGAACACCGCGGACCTCCGCTTCTCCAACAGCATCGAGTTCACGCGCGCCGCCAATCTCGAGGAGCCGCTGCTGCGCCTGGCCGATCGCACCGGCGGCCGGGCGATCGTCAACACGCGGAACTTCGCGGGCGGCCTCGACCGCATCGCGAGCGACCTCCAGAACCGCTACTCGCTCGGCTACTCGGCGACCCACGTCGAGCAGGGCAGCACCCACCGGATCGAGGTCGAGCTGACCGACGAGGCGAAGCGGCGCTACCGCGGCCGCCTGTCGATTCGCCACCGGGACAGCTATGTCGACAAGCCGATCTCAGCCGAGATGGCGGACCTGACCCTGGCCGCCCTCTCGATGGGAGAGGCCGCGAACCCGATGGGGGTCCGGATCGCGCCGGTCCGCGGCACGGGCAGCCAGGTCGAGCTGGAGAACGGCGACATCCGGTCGCGGATGCTCGTCGCGATCCCGATCGGCCCGCTGACTCTCGCCCCGGTTGCCGACGGTCACGAGGCCAGGGTCCGCCTGTGGTTCCAGGTGATGGACGGGGAGGCGCGCCTTTCAGAGGTCACGGAGCATCCCGTTCCCGTCCTGGTGCAGGAGGGCGAGATCGAGGACGCACGGGAACTCTCCTGGCCGTTCGCGGTCGACGTGGTCACCGCGCCCGGGCCGCATCGCGTCGCCGTCGGCGTGCGCGACGATCTTGCCGCCACGACCTCCGTCGTCACCTTCGACCTGGACGCCGGCAACGCCCCGACCGTGGCCGAAGTCCGCGACGCGGCCGGCGAGGCGCCCGACGCGCCGCCCCGACCGGACACGCCCGAGCAGTGGCTCGCCGAAGCGGCCGCGCACTACCAGCGCTCCGAGCTCGAACAGATGGCCAATGCCGCGCGCCGGGCGCTGGAATTGACCGACGACATCCGTCTGCGGACACGTGCGTACAACGCGCTCGGCGTGGCCCTCTTCGACAAGCCCGGCCGCAGCGAGCAGGACGTGGTGGAGGCCGAAGACGCCTTCCGCCGCGTGATCGCGGTCATGGACGACGAGGCCTCCGTGGCGCCGCGCTACAGCCTCGCGCGGCTGCTGGTGGACTCCGGCCGCGCGGATGCGGGCGTCGACGAGGCCAGGGGCATCCTGGCGACCTCGCCGGAGGGTCCGATCCCCGACCGGGCCAGGATCCTCGTCTGTCACTCGCGGGGGGTGGCAGGGGAGGAGGCCACGAACCCGCAGGGGGACGCCGTCGGCGACTCAGACCGAAGGCCGGGCGAGATGATCTACCGGGTCGCCCACGAGTACACGGACGAAGCGATAGAAGCCGGCGTCGAGGGGGTGGTGGGCCTCGGCGTCAGCATCGACGAGGAAGGTTGTGTCGTCGATGTCGAGGTGCTGGAGAGTCTGCCCCACGGCCTCACCGAGAACGCCGTCGCGGCGATGCGGCGGGCCGTCTTCCGGCCGGCCGTGGAGGACGGCGAGCCGGCGGGGGCTACGTACCGGACGGCGGTCCGGTTCTCGCTGGACGGCAGGTAGGGGGAACAGCAAGGTCGCCGGCCAAGGCCGGCGGCTGATTCCATGGGGCTTCGCCCCAGGCGGGTCAGAAGACCCGCGGACCCAGAGCACCGCTTTTCCCGCAGCCAGACATCTCCACTGCAAGTCCACCGTTCTAGGTGACGCCCTTTCGGTTCCCGAACAGGAGCACGGCCGCGCCGACGCCGTATCTCTGGGTGCGCGGGTCTTCTGACCCGCCCCGGGCGAAGCCGCGAAGCGGCGTAGACCGGAGGACCAAGGCAGCCGGCCGAAGGCCGGCGACGATTCTGGACGGCACCCCCAGTGTTCAGGCGTCGACGGCGAGGAGCGCAAGGAAGCGCCGCTTCTGCTCGTCCGTCATCGCCTCGAAGTCCGGGACGGCCATGTCAGTCGTGGGAAGGTCCGCGAACTCGGGGGACGGCGTCTGCAGGCTCGCGGCGATGTTGTGGAGGCCGCCGCCTTCTTCCATGCCCTTGCCCAGGGCCATGCCGACTTCGCGGGGCCAGACGTGCTTGGGGCCGCCGCCCAGGCCGAGAGGATTCGGCCGCCCGACGTACTCCTCGATCTGCTGGAACATGACCTTCTCCTGGGCCGACCGCCGCATCTGGCCCTCGCGGCCGTACTTGGTGCGGGACTGGTTGCAGATCGAGGCCCAGGGGTACTCGACGTGGAAGCCCGGCAGGGCGCGGCACTCCGCGGGGGCGCCGTCGCCGCCGGTGATCCGGCCGTCCTTGACCATGATGAAGTACGCCGACATCTCGCGGCCGTTCTCGAGCAGCCGCGCCGGCGCGTGGGTGTAGATCTCGGTGAATCCCCACGCCGTGTCCGGCGGAAGATCGCCGTCTTCGAGGAGCTGAACGCCGTACCCGGCGCAGGCCTCGCACCACGCAAGAGAACCGAACTCCCCCACCGGTTCGAGGTCGGCCACGTTGATCTCGGTCACTTCTCGTTCTCCCCGGTCAAAGTTGAAACAATGTACCATCTTCCTGCACACCCCAACCGGACCCGCGTATCATTTCGCCGAGCAACTGACGCATGACCAGCCCCGAAGCCAAGAGTGAGACGGCCACGAGGCCGGCAGGCCGGCGCGAAGCGAACGTCGCCGCGCGCAGGCAGCGGATTCTCGAGTCCGCTCGCACGCTGCTCAAGGAGTCGGGTCCCGACGGCCTCTCGATGCGCAAGCTGGCCAAGGACGCCGGTCTGAGCGTCACCACGCTCTACAACCTGCTGGGCTCCCGCGAGGCGATCCTGCGAGCCCTGATCAGGGACTCCGACCAGCGGCTCGAGGCGGCGGCGCCCGACGCCGGCGCCGCCCGCACCCCTCTGCGCCGGGCCTCCAGGGCCATGGAGAGCGTCCTCCGCTACATGATCGACAACGCAGACCTGCTGCGGCCGCTCATCGTGGCCCACTTCGGTACCGGTTACCTGGCCACGCTAGGCCAGGCGGACGAGGGCGAGCATTTCCGGTCCGCCAAGGAGGCGATTCGCGCCGCCGTCGCCGAAGCCCAGGCCAGCGGACAACTTCGGAAGACCGTCGGGCAGGGGTTCCTCGAGGCGCAGCTCTACGCGGGCTGGGGGCTGGCGATCGACCAGTGGGCGTTCGGTCTCATCGACGACGAAACGCTCCGGCTCAAGAGCCTCTCCGGCTTCTACGTCGTCCTCCTCGCCATCGCCGAGCCTGAGGTACGCCCCGGCATCGAGAAGGAGCTTCGCCGTCTCGAACGGCAGCTCACCGCGGCCGGCTCGGGCCGCGGCTCCAAGTAGGCAGCCGGGAGAGTCGCCTGGACGTCGTAGGCCTCGGCCTCGCCATCGTCGATGTCGTGCTGCGGGTGGACCGCATGCCGGTCTGGGAGGATCCGAGGGGACTCCTGGACTTCACTCTTGCCGACGGCGGGCCCGCCGGCACGGCCTGCTTCGTCGCCTCGACCTTCGGCCTGCGCACCGGCTTCGTCGACACGGTGGGCGACGACGATCTCGGCGAGCACCGGCGGCGGTCGCTGGAGAAAGCAGGCGTCGACACGAGCCGGCTGGTGCCGCGGGAGGGGCCGGAGGACCACGTGGTGGTCGTCTACGTCGACGCCGCGACCGGAGAGCGGGTGTTCTCGTTCCGGCAGGGCTTTCTCTCGCGGCCCGTCGACGCCTCCGAACTCGACCGTGCTTACATCGAGTCGGCGCGGATTCTCCACCTTGACGGCAGTCACGGCGCCGCGGCGCTCGCCGCGGCGCGCTGGATGAAGGAGGCGGGCGGCACGGTCGTGCTCGACGCCGCGGCCACCAGCCACGAGGTTCTCGAACCGGCCCGCGCTCTGGTGGCCGAGACCGAGGTCCTGATCTGCGGCTCCGGCTTCGCCCCGATGCTCACCGGCGAGGACGACGTGTGGCGGGCGGGCCGCGCCGCCCTCGACCTCGGGCCGCGGGTGGTGGTGCAGACGGAGGGCGCCGCCGGCAGCTACACGATGTCCCGCGACGCCGAGTTCCACACACCCGCGTTCAAAGTCGACGTCGTCGACACGACGGGCGCCGGCGACACGTTTCACGGCGCCTACCTGGTCGGCCTGGCCAGGGACTGGGATCTCGAACGCTGCGCGTCGTTCTCGTCGGCCGTCGCGGCCCTGCACTGCACGGTGCTGGGCAACCGGAAGGGAATCCCGTCGATGGCGGAGGTCGAGGCACTGATGGCGGCCCAGCCTGCCGGCACGGCGGCGGCCGCGGCGACGGCGCCGTAAGGGTTCAGGGAGAAAAGAGCATGGGCAGAATCGGCATCACCTTCAACTACTGGGGCAACGAGTGGATGGAGGACATCGAGGAGTACGAACGCCGGATGGCCCGGGCCGCGGCGATCGGCTTCGACCTGATGTCCTTCTCCCAGGACGTGCTCTTCCTGTACACCGCGGAGCAGAAGCAGCGCTTTGTCGCCACGGCGGCAGAACACGAGATCAGGATCAACTACATGGCGGGGCTCGGCCCCAAGCAGGACATCAACTCCGACTCGGATGAGGACCGGCAGCGCGGCATCGCGCACCTTCGCGCCCTTGCCGAGACAGCGAGCGAGATGCAGGAGATGGCGGGCGGCGGCGCCGCCGACGTCGGCGGCGCGATCACCGGCGTCATGCGCCAGGGGCTCGACGGCCGCGACAAGGAGCGCTGCTGGGCCCACGCCGTCGGCGCCATGAAGGAGGCGATGAAGACCGCCGAGGACCTCGACGTCACCTTCCACCTCGAGGTCCTGAACCGCTTCGAGCACTTCCTGATCAACACCTGCGACGAGGCGCTGCGCTTCCTCGACGACGTCGGCAGCCCGAACCTGAAGATGATGCTCGACACGTACCACATGAACATCGAGGAGGACTCGCTGGGCGAGGCGATCGTCCGCGCCGGCGACCAGCTCGGCACCTTCCACATCGGCGAGAACAACCGCCGGCCGCCCGGCCGGGGGCACATTCCCTGGGACGAAGTCGTCGCGGCGCTGCACGAGATCGACTTCGACCGCGACACCGTGATGGAGCCGATCGTCCACATGGGCGGCGGCGTCGGCAACCTGCTCGGGGTGTGGCGCGACATGACCGCCGGCCGCGAGCTCGACGAGGCGGCCCGCGAGGGCCTCGAGTTCTACCGCGCCAAGCTAGCCGCGGCCGCGAACGGGGGCCGCGCATGACCGCCGAATCGACCCTGGCCGCGACCGCGCAGCGGATGGTCGCCCCCGGCAAGGGCATCTTCGCCGCCGACGTGCCGCTCAAGGGCCTGGTCCGCGGCTGGTGGGGCGAGTCGACCCACGCCAGCACCGAGGAGGACGCGGCCGACTTCCAGGAGATGATCTGCCGCACGCCCGGACTCGGCGAGCACCTGTCGAGCATCATCGTCTTCCCCGACGTCCTCGACCGCCGTGCCGCCGACGGCACGCCGCTCGTCGAACTCATCGCCGAGCGGGGCGTGCTGCTCGGCATCACGCCGACCACCGGCTGGCAGTTCCTCGGAGGCTCCGAGCACGAGTACGTCCCCCGCGGTCTCGACGGACTGGCGAAGCGGCTCGAAGCCTGGCGTGAGCGCGGCGTCGCCTTCGTCAAGTGGCGGGTGGCCGCGCGCGTCCGCCCCGGCCTTCCCACGGAGCGCGCGCTCGTCACGAACGCCCGCAGCGTCGCCGAGTGCGCGGCGCTGGCGCACCAGTTCGATCTCGTCCCGATCGTCGAGCCTGAGGTCGAGATGAAGGGCGATCACTCGATCGAACGCCAGTTCGAGGTCACCGAGCGCTTCCTGCACCGCACGTTCGAGGCGCTGTACGAGCACGGGGTCGCGCCCGAGGAGATCGTCCTGAAGACGAACATGGTCGTCTCTGGCAGCGACTGTCCCGAGCAGGCCGGCATCGACACCGTGGCGCGGGAGACGCTGCGCTGCCTGCGCCGGGTCGTGCCGCCCGCCCTGCCGGGGATCGGCTTCCTGTCCGGCGGCCAGTCGGACCTGGACGCGACGGCCCACCTCGACGCGATGAACCGGCTCGACCCGCAGCCCTGGACGCTGAGCTTCTCGTTCGGCCGCGCGATCGGCCGCGCCCCGATCGAGGCCTGGGACGGCAAGACCGACGAATCGAGCGGGCAGACGGCGCTTCGCCACCGCGCCCGCATGAGCGGACTGGCCACTCTGGGCGAGTGGTCGGCGGAGCTGGAAGATTGAAGGGAAACCAGAAGCCGGGGGTCAGAAGACCCCCGGTCACAAGGACGCCGCTCACGTAAACGGAGAGGACGATGATTGACTTTGCAGGCCATCACGTCGTGGACCTCAGCCCGCGGATGGTCGGGCGCATCACCCGGCTCGACGGCACCGTCGAGGAGGGGAACAAGGACATCTACGGCCTGCCATGGATCCTGGAAGAAGGCCGCGTGCCCTACGACGACACGCTCTACACGCTGGTCGGCGGCAAGGAGGGCGACTCCTACTGGCCGCCCGGAAGGGTCAGCGCCCACTGCGGCGGTTCGCACATCGAGGGCGGCAAAGGCCACATGGACCACTGGGAGGGCCTCCCCGACGACGTCCGCGGCCTGTGGGAGTTGCCCCTCGACACGTTCTTCGGCCCCGCTGCCATCTGCTTCTTCGACGAACTCGAACCGGTGGAGCAGAAGAACGACGAAGGGGAAGTCGTCAAGGTCGGCCAGCCGATCCTGCCCGAGCACCTGTCGCACGTCCGCAAAGGCGACATCGTCCTCCTCGGCAGCCCGTTCCGAGGCGCGGAGCAGCCAACCTTGCCGGCCGGGACGACCAGGTGGCTGGCCGACACCGGCATCAAGCTGCTGGCCGTAGGCGCCCCCGGCATCGCCTGGGAGTCGGACTTCCAGACGCCGCAACCTGACAACTCTCCCACCCACCGCAACATGCTCGGCAACAACATCCCGATCTGCTACCCGCTGGTGAACGTCGAGAAGCTGAAAAAGGACCGCGCCTTCTTCATCGCCATGCCGCTTAGCGTGGAGCGGCTGGAAGCCACCTGGGTCCGCGCGATCGCCGTCGAAGAGCTGTAGCCGGTGCGCCGCCGGTGCGCCGCCGGTGCGCCGGCCTTCTGGCCGGCATCCGGGCGCGGCCGCGAAGCGGCCTGCGCTCTACACGTACCCCTCCCGAGCAAACCGCGTCCAAGGCTCCCGCTCCCCGATCCCGTATCCACTCAGCAACGCCTTCCTCAGCCACTCCCGCAACTCGGGAAACCCGTCGAGCGGCCGGATGCCGTCAAGCGCCTCCAGCCACGGACCGGGGTCGTACTCCACCTGGCAGTGCCGAAACACACCGTCCTCGATCACCCCGTAGCAGGCAACCCGCCGGCCACAGCGCGGCTGACCGACGCTGCCGGGGTTGACGAACTCCCGGCCGTCGATCGCACGCCGGAACTGGATGTGCGAGTGGCCGAAGAGCACCACGGGGCAATCGGTGCCCCCGGCCAGAGCGGCCAGGCGATCGTCGGCCGTATCGGGCAACGCCTGCCGGGGCTCGTCCGGCAGCACGCCGTGCTGCAGGAACACGCGCTGGCCGCCGACCTCGTACTCGCCTTCCGGCTGCAGGCCGCGGAGCAACTCCCAACCCGCCGGCTCCAGGGTCTCGAGGATCCAGTTCGTGTAGGCCCTCCACGGAGCCGGCCAGCCCTCGAACCGCTCGGGCTCGAACATCTCCACGTCGTGGTTGCCCTCGATCAGGACCCCGTCGAGGTCCGCGAGCAGAGCCATCGTCTCGTTCGGCTGCGGCCCCGACAGCACCGTGTCGCCGAGGAAGACCGTCGCGTCGACGTCGCGTTCCGTCTCAAGCACCGCGGAGAGCGCCTCGGCGTTCCCGTGCACGTCCGCGATGACAAGTATCTTCATGTGAGGCTCGGCAGTTCCTCGCATGAAACTCGCCGCCAAAACGGGGCCGGCCTTGCGGCCGGCACGTATTCCTGGCCGCCTGCGGCGGCAGCGGGTCAGAAGACCCGCGCACCCAGCGGACGGCGAGTTCCATTCAAGGCCCGGCCGGTACGATACTCGCCACCAACCTCAATGGACGGCGAGGTGACCGGATGAACACGCCAAGGTGGCAAAGACGCACGCTCCTCTTCGGCCTGCTCGCGGCCGCGGCTCGCAAGCTCAACGCGTTGCCGCAACGACGGCAGGAGGGGGAGTCAAGGTTCACCACCGGCCTGAAGCGCCGGTTCATCGAGACCGACAACTCCGGCTTCGATCCGGTCAGCCACAGCTTCGAGGACTCCGGACAATGCGTCGTCTCGGCGGGGGCCATCGAGGGACCGTTCTATGTCGACGACCCGGTCCTGATGCGGAGCGACATCCGCGAGGATCGCGAGGGACTCCCGCTCGAGATCGTCCTCCGCATCGTCGAGGCCGACGGCTGCACGCCGATCGCCGGGGCCGCCGTCGACCTCTGGCACTGCGACGCACTGGGCTTCTACAGCCACTACACCGCCTACGATCCCAACGTCTGGCCCAGCGGCCGCGCCAGTGCCTCGGACAACGAGACCTTCCTCCGCGGCCGCCAGGTCTCGGACGAAGCCGGCATGGTCCGCTTCCAGACGATCTATCCCGGCTGGTACACCCCCCGGGTCCAGCACATCCACGCCCGGATCGTCCTGGAGCAGAAGGTCGCCGCCACCGTACAGCTCTACTTCCCCGAGAAGCTGAACCGGACGGTCGCCCTGCGCAAGCCCTACAACCAGCGCCCGCCGTCGCCCTACAACAACCTGAACGACTTCGTCATCAGCCAGTCAAAGGGCGGCGACGGAAGCTGGCTCAAGATGACGGAGACGGACGGCGGCTACCGCGGTTCACTGACCGTCGGCGTCAAGGTCTGAGGGCGACGTCGGCGGCGCAGCGAAAGCCCATGTGTCCCGCCGCGCTGTCGGGCGTGTTGTGGGTGCGGGCGGACAGCCGATAGCGACTGCAGTAGGAGACGTGGCAGAGGTGCGACCCGCCGCGGGTGACGCGCGCCGTGCCGGTGGCGGGACCCCGCGGATTGCGGGCGCCCGGCGCAGCGGGACGGGGGCTCCACCAGTCGGCGCACCAGTCCCAGACGTTGCCGCAGACGTTGTAGAGGCCGAAGCCGTTGGGCTCGAAGGCATCGACCGGGCACGTGCCGCGCCAGCCGTCGAGCCCTAGATCGCGATCGGGAAAGCTGCCCTGCCAGACGTTGCAGCGATGCTCGCCATCCGGCTCGAGCTCGTCGCCCCAGGGCTGCGCGGTCTGCTCCACCCCTCCGCGGGCCGCGAACTCCCACTCCGCCTCGGTCGGGAGCCGGCATCCCGCCCACGCGCAGTAGGCCACGGCGTCGTTGTGCGACACCTGGACGACGGGATGGTCCCCGCGCCGGGCGATCGACGATCCCGGTCCCTCGGGATGACGCCAGTCGGCGCCGCTGATCTTGCACCACCAGCGGGCGCCCGGCAGCCGGTCCTCGATTGCCGTGCGCCGGAGACTGCGCGACAGGCGACCCTCGAAGACGAAGGACCAGCCCAGGCGCTCGCTGTCGGTCTGGTAGCCGGTGGCGTCGACGAAGGCGGCGAAGTCGGCGTTGGAGACGGCGCAGGCGTCGATGCGGAATGGGTCGACGAAGATCTCGCGCACCGGCGTCTCGCCGTCGCCCGGTATGGCGTCGGCCGAGTCGGTGCCCATGAGGAATCGGCCGCCGTCGAGACGCACCATGTCGCGGCCGTTGGGTCCCGGTCCCGAGGCCGGCGCCGGCGCCGCCCCGGCCGGCCGGCCGGAATCACGCGAGGGGGCGCAGCAGGTCATGGAGCCCGCATGATACGGAGCTTCTTCAACCAGCGTAGAGGCGCTCGGCGACGGCGGTCAGCTCCCTGACGATGCCGGAGTTGCCGGTGTCGTCGATCACGTTGTTGAACTCTCCCGGATCGGCCTCGAGGTCGAACAGCTCCGAGCGCGCCCAGCTCAGGTAGTTGAGCTTCCACTTGCCGGTGCGCACCATCAGGATGGGCGGCTTGCCGACGTAGCGGTCGTCCACCGTGAAGCTGCGGTGGCAGAAGTAGTACTCCGAGTAGACGTGTTCGCGCGGCGTGTACGCGCCGCCCTGGACCAGGGGCGCGAAGCTCCGGCCATCGATCCCTGAGGAGGGGCTCCCCAGCCCGCACAGCTCGGTCAGGGTCGGCAGCAGATCAGTGTGCTCGATGAGCTGCGTGCGGCCGGTCCCGGCTTCCATCCGGTCCGGCATGCGAACGATCAGCGGCACGCTGACGCTCTGTTCGTACATGTTGTGCTTGGTCCACGTGCGGTGCGCGCCGGCCATCTCGCCGTGGTCCGAGGTGTAGACGACCACCGTGTTCTTGTCGAGCCCCAGCTCGCGCAACGTGTCGAACACCCGCCCGACGTTGGCGTCCGTCTGGGAGATGTTGCCGTAGTAGCCGCGGATCGCTTCGCGCAGAGAGTCGTCCTCCTGGTCGTACCAGCCGCGCTGCCTGGAGCGAATCAGGTGCCCCTCGAAGCCGTCCTCCAGCTCCCGGTCCGAACGCTCGGGCAGACTGAGAGTGATTCCGTCGTACATGTCCCAGTACTGCTTCGCCGGCACCAGCGGCGTATGCGGCATGTAGAACGACGTCCACAGGCAGAACGGCCGGTCCTTGTTCTCGCGCAGGAAGGCGACCGACTCCTCGGCGAAGAAGGTGTCGGGGAAGTACCGTTCCGGCAGGGTCGAGGCGGAACCGCTCAGCCCCGTCGCGTACCCGCCGTCCGCGGGGTAGTTCACGTACTGATCGTCTCGAAACGCCTGCTGCTCGGCCTGGGTGAGCCGTCTGTCGTGATCGGGGCGATGGAGCCTGTGGTCGAAGCCGTGCCGCCGCGTCTCGTCGACGAAGTGCATCTTGCCGATCGCGCCGGTGACGTAGCCGTGATCCTTGAAGTAGTGGGCGACCGTGCGCGCCTCGTTGGGCAGCGGGTCCCGCAGGATCTTCGCCCCGTGCCTGCAGGGGTGGAGGCCGGTGACGATCGACCCGCGGGAGGGGACGCAGACGGGCGCGTTGCAGTAGGCGCGGTCGAAGCGGACGCCGTCCGAGGCGATCTCGTCGATGTGGGGGGTCTGCGCTTCGCCACTGCCATAGCAGCCGGTCGCGGCGGTCTGGTGCTGATCCGAGCAAAGGAAGAGCAGGTTCGCCCGGTTCGTTTTCGCGAAGCTGAACGCGGCCCCCAGGGTGGACCCGACCGACGCGGCGGCGACGCTCTTGACTGCTTGTCGGCGTGTGATCATGATGGCCGGGATTCTAACGCAGGTGGAAAAATCTGACGCCGTAGGCGACAATCAGGCCATGACAACGCACCGAGCTGGCACCGCCGCCCTCGTCCTCGCCCTGGGAGCGCTGGCAGCGCTTCCCCTGCGCGTTCCTCTGCACGGGGCCGAACCGCCGAACATCCTCTGGATCATCGTCGACGACATGTCGGCCAATCTCTCCGCCTACGGAGAGACGGTGATCGAGACGCCGCATCTCGATCGCCTGGTGAGCCGCGGAGTGCGCTTCACGAATGCGTACGTCACGGCGCCGGTCTGCTCGCCCAACCGCTCGGCGTTCATCACCGGGATGTACCAGACGTCCATCGGCGCTCATCACCACAACAGCAGCCAGGGGGAGTTGAAGATCCACCTGCCTCCCGGCATCCGGCCGATCCCCGAGCTGTTCCAGGAAGCCGGCTACTACACCGCGATCACCGGCTGGCCCAACACGGACCGAGCCACCATCGGGAAGACGCACTACAACTTCGAGTGGGACGAAGCCATGTACGACGGCCCCGACTGGAGTCAGCGTCGACCCGGCCAGCCCTTCTTCGCCCAGGTCCACCTCCCCGGCGGAAAGCACCGCGGCCGATCACTCGAGTCCTTCCGGCGGATCAGCGATCGCGTCGAGAAGCTGTTGGGGAGCAGGACGGACCCCTCCGACGTGAAGCTGCCGCCCTACTATCCCAACGATCCGGTCCTGCTCGCGGACTGGGCGGCCTACCTCGACTCGGTTCGGCTCACCGACAGCTTCGTCGGCGACGTCATCGAACGGCTCGAGGACGAGGGCGACCTCGAGGACACGGTCGTTCTCTTCATGACCGACCACGGGATCAGCCATGCCAGGGGGAAGCAGTTCCTCTACGACGAAGGCATGCACGTGCCCCTGGTCATCGCCGGACCGAAGATCGAGCCGGGGCAAGTGCGCGAAGACCTCGTGGAGCACATCGACATCGCTGCCCTTTCGCTCGCACTCGCCGGCATCGAGATTCCCGGCCACATGCACTCCCGCGACATCCTCGCCGGGGACTACGAGGAGCGGACGGCGGTCTTCGCCGCTCGCGACCGCTGCGACGAGACGGTCGACTACATCCGGGCGCTACGGACGGCGCGCTTCAAGTACATCCGCAACTTCCTGCCCGACCGCCCCCACCTGCAACCCAACCTCTACAAGGACGGAAAGAGCATTGTCATCGCGCTGCGGGAGGCTCATGCTGCCGGAACGTTGAACGAGACGCAGCAGCTTCTCTTCACCCCCACTCGGCCCGCGGAGGAGCTCTACGACCTGTCGGAGGACCCGTTCGAAGTCCGGAACCTGGCCGGCGATCCGAAGCACCAGGCGCAACTGAAGAAACTCAGAAAGCGCATGGACGATTGGATCGAGCGCACGAACGACCACGGCGCGGAGTCAGCAGCCATGTACGACAGCGAAATGGCCGCGTACTCAGCGCGCGTCAGCGCGAACCCCGAATCCGCGGCCATCCTGAGCCGCAACATCGCCCTGATGAAGCGCTGGGCGGCCGAGGGCAAGTAGCCCGTTTCCGCCCTTCCGCGAGCCGCTCAGTGGCGCTCAGTCGAAAAGGCCGCTGGGCGAGTTCTTCGCGCCCGTGAAGTCCGGCCCTTCTTCACGCCAGCCGTTGAAGATCCTCTCTCCCATCAAACGGGCGAACCGGGGCTCGTCGGCATAGCGCTCGAACACCTCGGGATACCGCGTATCGCCGCGTCGCTCCTGGGTCGAGAGATGCGGCCGGCAGAAGTAAACCGCGAGATTGATCCGCGCGCCCGGCAACTCCCGTCGCCAACCGCCGTGCCACGAGTTGCCATGCCAGATCGCGGCATCTCCCGGATCGAGCTCCATGGTCACGGCGCCTCGCGGCACCTTCCACTCGAGGGCGTCCAGCTCTTCCGGATCGAGCTTCTTCGCCAGGATCTCCGGGACGGTCTGATGACCCGCCATCCAGTTCTCGTGAGCCGTGGGCTGGCGCTGTTTTCGATGGCTGCCCGGGAAGAGCACCAGCGCGCCCGCTTCCCGGCTGTAGGGCGTCAGAGCGTAGTTGCAGTTGGCGACCAGGGACGTCTCCGTCATGCCGACTCGAACCCCATCGGCGTGCACCGACAAAGGCATGCCGCCGGGCCCGCGAAAGTGACTGCCCATGGAAGACAACACACAACTCTCACCCAGCAGATAGGTGATCATCGCGAGCGGCTTCGGCTCCAGCAGGATCTCGGGGAAGACCGGATCCTCGAAGATCAAGTAGTGCTGATACGCCATACCACTGAAGTCGTCTGACGTGGCCGTGTCGGGATCGACTTTCCTGCCCGTTGTCCTTTCAACGCGCCGCAGGATGGCCGCCTTGGCGCGCTCGATCCGGTCTTCGGACAGCACGCCCGGGAGCACCGTGTACCCATTGGTCTCGAGCTCGAGCAGGTTCTCGTTGAGACCGAGCTCCGCAATGCTCGCGAGCACCCGCTCGCGCGCCTGGTTGTCTTTGCCGGGGGCCATCGCGCGCACTATAGCCTTGTGACCGGAATGCTCTCGCGACGCGAATTGCTCGGGAACCTGGGGCTCGGGGGCCTGGGGCTCGGGGGCCTGGGGCTCGGCGCCCTGGCCTCGGGCTGCGCGGGCAGTCGGAGACCGCGGGCGGACGGCCCCAACGTCCTGATGATCTCGATCGACGATCTGAACGACTGGATCGGCGTCCTCGACGGACACCCGCAGACGCTCACGCCGAACATCGACGCGCTCGCCGGGCGCGGCGTCACGTTCCGGCGGGCCTACTGCCAGACGCCCGCCTGCAACCCCTCCCGGGCGAGTCTGATGACCAGCCAGCGTCCCACCACCTCCGGCTGCTACGGCAACGGCGACGTCTGGCGCGACGCCATGCCGCTGGCCGTCACCCTGCCGCAGCACTTCATGCAGCACGGCTATGAAGCGATCGGCGGCGGCAAGACGTTCCACCAAAGCCAGAACGAGGCCGCGTCGTGGCACTACTACAACAGCTTCCGTGGCTTTCTCTGGGCCTCCGGCTACCCCGTGAACGAGCTCGACCGCGGCGGCTTCGACTGGGGCTCCCTCGACGTCGACGACGAAGAGACGACCGACACCCAGCTCGCCAACTGGGCGGCCGAGTACCTGTCGAGAGATCACTCCAGGCCGTTCTTCCTGGCCTGCGGCTTCTATCGCCCGCACCTGCCGTTCTACGCCCCGAAGAAGTACTTCGACAAGTTCCCCGAGGACGAGATGGAGCTGCCGCCCTACCTGGCGAACGACCTCGACGACGTGCCGATGTCCGCGCCCACGGAGCGCGGCCTGGAGGACCACGAGCTGGTGACGGCGACGGGGCAGTGGCGGCGCGCCATAGCGGCCTACCTGGCGTGCATCAACTTCACCGACGCGAACGTGGGGCGCGTGCTCAGAGCGCTCGACGAGGGGCCGCACGCCGGGAACACGGTCATCGTCCTGTGGACCGACCACGGCTGGCAGTTGGGCGAGAAGAACCAGTGGCGCAAGTACACGCTCTGGGAGCGCTCCTGCCGCGTGCCGATCATCTTCGCCGGCCCCGGGATCGAGGCGCAGGGAGAGTTCTGCGACCGGACCGCCGAGCTGCTCGACATCTACCCCACGCTGGCCGACCTCGCCGGGATCCCCGGGCGTGACGACCTCGACGGCGAGAGCCTGCGGCCGCTGCTCGAGGATCCCGAGGCGGAGTGGGATCACCCCGCGATCACGTCCGACGCGCCGGACAGGCACTCGATCCGTACCGAGCGCTGGCGCTACACGACCTATCCCGACGGCGAAGAGCTCTACGACCACGACGCCGATCCGAACGAGTGGCGGAACCTCGCGAGCGCCCCCGAACACGCCGGCACGAAGGAGCGGCTTCGGGCGATGCTGCCGCGAAACCCCTCGCGCAAGCAGGTGCTGCAGTTCGGCGATCAGCCCGAGGAAGAGCGTCGCCTCACCGAGCTCCTGCCGGGCCGCTCCCACAGGGCCGGCGCGGCGAACGACGTCGGCCTCGATCCGGCGCCGCCCTAGCTAACCGTCTGGAACGATCCAGATCGGCGACGACCAGGCGCGCTCCTGGATCGTCGCCGGCAGGGAGACGCGCGGCGCCACGCCGGCTTTCACGGCATCCCACGTCGACCAGCGGCGAATCGGGTTCTCCAGGACGCGGACGTAGTAGAACGCGTACTGCCCGGGGTCGAAGCCGGGATCGCTCCAGGTCGCTCCCAGCTCGGCGTCGCCCACGTCCTGGCTGATGGCGCAGTTGGACAGGTCGACGGAGGCGCCGTTGTCCGGACATCGCTGGGTCGCGGGATCCGGCTCCAGCCCGTCGGAGCAGGCGACGTCGAAGATCCGCTCGTGCTGATCGCCGTCCTGCGCCCAGCCCTTGACGATCTGGAGACGCTGGAGCGGGGCGCCGGACGGATCGCGCAGCGCGCGGACCGCGAACACAGGGCTGCCGGCTCGGTCGGCGTCGAGTTCGCCTCCCATGGCGACGCCGCGCTCGTAGCCCACCGTTGCCATGTCGTCACGGAGGTGAAGGTCGTCAGGCAGGCCGTAGCCGGCGAACGTCCGCAACCGGATGCGAGTGCCCGACGTGGCGAAGGTTTCCTTGCGACGCAGGGCACCGTAGATGGCCTCCCGGCTGTTCTCCTCGGCCCAGACGCCGGTGAGGCCCGAGTTGCTGTAGAAGCGGCGGAAGACCTCGCGATACGTCGGTACGCCGTCGACGATGTCGATCGGGACCGAGCCCCTGCTGACCGGGTCGAAGTCATGCACGCCGACCTTGCCGGTGTGCTTCTCCTCGTCGAACACGAACCCCGAGTTGTGGGTGTCGCTGGCGCCGACGAACCCAAGGCGATACGGGTTGAAGCCCTCCTGGCTCTGAAACGCGATGCCGTCCAGCAGCGCCTGGCGGACGTAGCTGCCCCTGGGTCGGCTCCTGGCCCACTGGCCGACGCGAAAGGGGAAGATCTCGAAGTCGGCCCACTCGTCGTTGGGCGACAGAACGGGATGGGTCTCCGAGGTGCCCTTGACCTGCGTGATCTCGACGAGCGGCTCGTTGCGCATCCGCTTCGTCGCGTAATCGGCGTCGAGCGGGCCGCCGGCGAACGTCTCGGTCTGGAACATCCAGCCGTCCGAGCCGTTCGAGTTGTGCGGGATCGCCAGCGCCTCGATGCCCTGGTCACGCAGGAGATCCATCCAGCTCCAGAGGTCCTCGGGATTCGGCGAATCGAGTCGGCTGAAGGGTTCCCGGGGTGCCGTGCCGCCCCTGAAGATCACGTTCCGGTGCAGGTTGCCGCCGTCCCGCGAGGGGGTGTACTCGTAGGCGATGAAGGTCGTCAGGCTGCCCGGCCGGTAGTGGCGTTCCGCGGCGGCGACGATCTCCTCCCACGCCGTTCGCACCACTTCGGGATCCGCGTGCCCGGCCACGAAGTCCGAGGCGCCCGGCAGGTAGCCTCCCCTCGCCTTCACCGTGGTCGGGTCGACGTAGCGCTCGACCTCGGGGTCGCCCGCCAGCGGGTGGCCGGGGTCGGCGAGTGCGCGCAGGACCCCCAGGTACGCGGCGTGGTCCGTCACGGCGTAGAAGTCCAGCGGCCGGTCGAGCTGGATCTCGTTTCCCGAGGGATGCAGGATCGCCTCTCCGGCAGCGAAGCGGTACGCGTCGTCGGCGGTCGTCCGCGTGGCGAACGAGAAGGCGTCGAACGAGTAGGCGGTGTGCACGTGCAGGTCGCCGAAGAACGCGGAGCGCTCCTCGCCCGCGGCAGGCGAGAGCCCCGTGACCGCCGGGACAAGCCCCAGGATCGCCGGGAGAAGGAGTCGGGGAGGTCGCATCGTGGCTCCGGACGTCACTGGTAATCCGCCTGGTCCAACGACGCGGCGATCATCTCCTCGTCGTTTCTCACGTAGACGTTCTTGTTGGCGTAGGCCGGGTGAACCCAGCTCACGTAGCGCAGTTCGCGCCGGTTACCCGGGCGCGACGTGGGGGTGATGAGGTGCGTCCGGCTGATCTCTTCGTAGCCGGAAGGACTCAGTCGGGCGATGATCAGGTCGCCGCGATCGTTGTTGATGAACACCCGATCGCCGTTCCGGACCAGGAAGCCGGACACCCAGCGCCGTCGTTCTCCGGTCGCTTCCTGCGTTTCCCAGAGACGCTCGCCCGTCTCGGCGTTCAGGCCGCGCAACTGGCCGTAGCTGCAGATGCCGTAGATGGTCCCGCCCTCGATGATCGGCGTCGCCAGGACGGCGTGGAGCCCGTCGGTCTGGATCTCGCTGTTGCTCGAGCCCTTCCAGGCGACGGTGGCGCCGGGCCTGTCCTGGTCGAGGTTCAGCATCAGGGGTCCGTCGTAGAAGGTCGTGAAGAACAGTTGCGATCCGACCTGCACCGGCGTCGCGACGGTCATCGCGCCGCCGACCGTGTAGGGCTGCCGCCAGTAGAACTCGCCGTTCGTCGGATCGAGCGATACGACCTCTTCCGGATTCCAGACGATGAGCTGCCGCGCGCCCCCTGCCTCGATGATGATCGGCTGCGCGACGCCGAGGTCCGCTTCGCTGTCGAGCGCGCGCCAGACCTCCTCGCCGGTCATCTTGTCGAACGCCACGACCCGCGCGTTCTCCGGGCCGCCGACGAAGCAGATGAGCCGCGGACCGTCGACCAGCGGCGCGCTGGCGAAGCCCCAGTCGAACCCCCACTGCAACCGGTCGACGCCGTAGTCCTCCGCGTAGTCCTTGCGCCAGAGGAGTTCCCCGGTTTCGATGTCGAACGCCGACAGGACGCCCGTGCGTCCCAGGGTGTAGACGCGGTTCCCGTCGACTGTCGGCGTCGCGCCAGGGCCCGTTTCCCACTGGATCCCCGCGTAATCGGCCTCCCATTCCCGGGTCCACAGGATGCGGCCGGTCGCCTCGTCGAGCGCGAGCGCCCGCTCGGTTCCGCGCATGCCGTGGGTGGCTTCGAAATCCGTGATGAAAACGCGGCCGTCGGCCACGGCGGGACCCGCGAAGCCGGCCTTGATCGGCGTCCGCCAGCGCACCTTCAGGCCCTCGGCGGGGAACTCTTCCAGGAGCCCGGTCTCGTGCCAGACGCCGAGGCGGCCCTTGCCTCGAAACTCCGGCCAGTCGTCGGCACGCGCCTGGGTCCAACCCACCAGGATGGTCGCGGCGCACACGAGAGGCGCCGTGAGTCGTCCGGTCATGTGCGGCCCGCTACCGGTTCGCCAACTCGTCATAGATCGCCTCGATGTTCGCTCTCGCGTGTTCCATGCCGTAGTCCCCGTAGCGCTCGGGCAGCTCGAGGGTCGCCGCCGCCTCCTCGACGCTCAGGCCGGCCTGGAAGGCTTCTTCCGTGGCCTCCAGAAAGTCGCGATTGAAGTCGGCGTACTCCTTGAGATCTTCCCACGTCATGAACCCCGTCCAGGGGCGGTCCGCCCCGGTTTCGCGGCGACCCCTTCCGGCGTAGGTCACGGGAGCCTCGCCGTGGCCCGTGATCACACGGCTCACACCCCGGATCCCGGCGACCGCCTTCGCCAGCGTGTCCGGGAAGGCGACGCCGCTACCGCCGTTCTGCCTGTCGATGACCGGCGCCGCCTTCGATGGAAACAGGCCTCCCATGTACGCCACCCCCTTGGCAGGGAAGACAACGATGATGTCGCCATCGGTGTGGGCGGGTCCGAAGTGGTACAGCTCGATGCGGTCAATGTCCTCAAGCAGCGAGAACCGGTCGGCGAAGGTCCTCGTGGGCAGCGAGGCGGCGTTCGCACCCGAGTAGAGGTCCGTCCGGGCCATGTTCGCCTTCGTGTTCTCGTGCGCCACGATCAGGGTGGCGCTCCCGAACTCGCCGTTGCTGCCGGCATGATCCGGATGCGCGCTGGTGTTGATGATCGTCGTGACCGGAAGATCCGTCACCCCGTCGAGGGCTTCCCGCACCGCCTGGCCCCATCCCGGGCGCTTCGTGTCGATCAACACGACGCCGCCGTTGATCTCGTCGATGAACGCCAGCGAGTTGGCCCCGCCGCCCGACAGGTGGTAGAGCGTGTCCATCACGCCCAGGGTGTCGATGCGAACGGTCTTCGGCTCCTGCGCCTGACCGCCTGCCGCGATGGCCACGAGTGACACCAGTGAGAGAACCACGAGCCTTGCATCCACTGGCTTCGGCTCCTTTAGGTCAGGATTGCGGCGAGGCGAGCGAGTACCTCGTCCATGATCTACCCGGAGGTGGATTCGAGACGTTGCCGCGGCGCACTACAACGGTTCTCTGCCGACGGACGGGCCATCAAGCCATGCCCGATCTCCGTCGGCGGGCGAGGCGGTCTCGTCGCACATCGCCAGCAACTCGTCGAGCGAGTAACTGGGACGGGTTCTCGGCGCAACGATCAGGCGGTCGCCCTCGACACCGATATTCACCTTGGCGCCAGCGGCCAGGTTCAGAAGATCGAGAAGCACCGGCGGCACCGCGAGCATGACAGAGCCACCGACCTTGCGGAGACTGGTGGTATGCATGTCTGTGTGTTGTACCACGGTGCGACTGTGAGGAGGACTACTTGGCCGGTGCCCCGATGCGGCAGAATCGGCCGAGATCGAAAAGAGGAGGGGAGCATATGAAGGCCACACATCTGGGGCTCGGCATGGCTTGCACGCTGCTGGTTGCCGCCTGCGCGGCCCAGGAGCAGGAGACCGAGCCGGCGGCGGAACCCGCCCCGACCTACTCTCCCGAATCGCGCGATCTCACCCAGGCGGACATCGAGCGCCTGATGGAGGAGCTCTCCAACTGGGGTCGCTGGGGCGACGACGACCAGCTCGGGACGGCCAACCTGATCACGCCCGAGAAGCGCCTCGAGGCTCTGGCGCTGGCGACGGAGGGCATCTCCGTCTCGCTCGCCCATCCCCTGATCATCGAGCAGGCCGTCGACGTGCCGTTTCCGTTCGAGCGCGCCATCCTGCGGCTTCCCGATCCCGACGAGGAGCCCGCGTTTCGCGGCGGCGTGAGCGACCGCTACGAGATCAGCTACCACGGCTACTCGCACAGCCACATCGACGCCCTGTGCCACATCCTCTACAAGGGGAAGATGTACAACGGCTACTCGCAGGACACGGTGACCGGGGAAGGCTGCACGCGATCCTCCATCTTCAACCTCCGGGGCGGCATCGTCACGAGGGGCATCGTGTTCGACATTCCGCGGCTCAAGGGTGTGCAGTATCTGGAGCCGGGCACGCCGATCTACACCGAGGATCTCGAGGCCTTCGAGGAGATGGCCGGACTCCGCGTCCGTTCCGGCGACGCGATCTTCATCCGCACCGGGCGCTGGGCGCGGCGCGCCGAGCTCGGACCCTGGAATGTGTCGCAGAACGCCGCCGGCCTCCACGCCTCGACGATGCCCTGGGTGCGCTCCCGCGACATCTCGTTCATCGGCTCGGATGCCGCGCTCGACGTGGTGCCATCGCAGGTGGAGGGGGTCGATCTTCCGGTCCACACCCTCACGATCGTCGCCATGGGCCTCGACATCTTTGACAACCAGGACCTCGAAGCCGTCGCCGAAACGGCGGCCGATCTGGGTCGCTGGGAGTTCCTGCTCGTGGCGGGGCCGCTGGCCGTCGAAACCGGAACCGGCTCGCCGATCAACGCACTGGCGATTTTCTGAGACCGACCTCAATAGAACCACTGAAGGAGAGACAATGATCGATTTCGAGATTCCACAAGAGACCAAGGCGGTGCGCGCCAGGGTGCGCGACTTCGTCCAGAACGAGTGCATCCCGGCCGAAGAGGGATGCACGCCGGAGAACTTCGACGAGGTGCTGGCCGGGCTCCGCACGAAGGCGAGGTCGCAGGGGCTGTGGTGTCCCTTCATCCCGGAGGAGTACGGCGGCATGGGCCTGAAGCCACTGGCCAACGCGCTGGTCCAGATGGAACTCGGCGAGAGCTTCCTGGGAGCGCTCTCCCTCAACACGCAGGGTCCCGACGACGCGACGATGCTGACGCTGCTCGAGAACGGCACCGAGGACCAGAAGGAACGCTTCCTCAAGCCGCTGCTGGCGGGCGAGAAGCGCATCTGCTACTCGATGACCGAGAGAGCCGCCGGCGCGGACGCCACGGGCATGCAGACCTCGGCCGTTCTCGACGGCGACAACTACGTGCTGAACGGCGAGAAGTGGTTCAGCTCCTCCGCGAGCGTCGCCGACGTCGCCCTCGTCATGGCGAAGACCGATCCCGACGTCGCCCGCCACCGGCAGTTCTCGACGTTCCTCGTCGAGCTGCCGAACCCCGGCTACAGGATCGTCCGCGACATCGAGACGATGCAGCCGCACACCGATCTCGGCCTGAAGCTCGGAGGCTCGCACTCGGAGATCCGCATCGAGAACCTCATCGTCCCGAAGGAGAACCTCCTCGGCGGCCGCGGCCAGGGCTTCGCGATGGGCCAGCACCGCCTCGCCTACGGCCGGCTGCGTCACGGCATGCACAACGTGGCGATGGCACAGCGCGCCCTCGACCTCGCCGTCGGGCACACGGTGAAGCGGGTGACGTTCGGCAAGCGCCTCGCCGACCGCCAGGGGGTGCGCTGGATGCTCGCCGACTGCGCCGCCGAGCTCTACAAGGCCCGGCTCATGCTGCTCCATATCGCCTACAAGGCGGAGAACGGCATGGACCTGCGCGTCGAGAACGGCATCGCGAAGGTCTTCCTCGCCAACATGGTGCACCAGGTGGTCGACACCGCGATCCAGCTCCACGGCGCGCTGGGCTACAGCATGGACACGCCGCTGGCCCGCTGGTACCGCGGCATTCGTGCCCAGCGCCTGGTCGACGGGCCGGACGAGGTCCATCGCTGGCGCAGCGGCAAGAACGTCGTGCAGGCCTTCGAGGCGCACGGCACCTGCGCTTCCGCTTGCGGCGGCGATCTGCTTTGATCCTGGGCGCCCTTGCTCTTTCGGCGCTCGCCTGGGCCGAGACCGCGGAATGGTCGCGATTCCGCGGCCCGAACGGCGGCGGCGCCATCGAGGCGGGCGCCCTGCCGGTCGAAGTGGGACCCGACCGCAACCTCCTCTGGCGGACGGAGATCCCGGCCGGCGACTCGTCGCCAGTGCTGAGCGCCGAGCGGATCTTCCTGACGGCCTCGGAAGGCGAGGCGCTCTACACGATCGCCCTCGACCGCGAGACCGGATCGGAGCTCTGGCGGCGCGAGGCGCCCAGGCCGCGGACCGAGACGCTCGACAACCGCAACGGGCCGGCGTCGCCGTCAGCGGTCACGGACGGCGAGCGCGTCTGGGTCTTCTTCGGCGACTTCGGCCTGCTCTGCTACACCGTCGACGGCGAAGAACTCTGGCGGCATCCCCTCGGTCCCTTCGACAACATCTACGGCATGGGCGCCTCGCCGATCCTCGCCGCCGGCAACGTGGTTCTCGCGGTCGACCAGCAGCGGGACTCCTACATCCTGGCCGTGGACGCCGGGTCCGGCGAGCCGGTCTGGCGCACCGAACGGCCGGCCGCGAGAAGCGGCCACTAGACGCCCACCCTCCACCATCCCGACGGCGGCGAACTCCAGATCGTCGTGCCGGGCTCGTTCTTCCTCACCGGCTACTCGGCCGCGACGGGCGAGCGCCTCTGGTGGGTGAGCGGCCTCTCGTTCGAGATGAAGTCCACCGCGGCGGTCGAGGACGATCTCCTCTTCATCAACGGCTACGCGATGCCGCTGAACGAGGAAGGGCGCCACGTCCGGCTCGACCCCTTCAGCGAAGTCGTCGCCGAGCACGACGGCGACGGGGACGGGAAGATCTCCCAGGACGAGGCGCCGGAGGGCCTGGTGAGCAACCTCCTGTCCTACTTCGATCTGGCGGGCGACGGCCACCTCGACGAAGGGGACTGGACGTACTTCCAGGCGGCGCTCGACAGCCGCAACGGCATCCTCGCCATCGAACTGCCGGAGGCCGGCCTGCTAGGAGACCTGACGGCCAGCCACACACGGTGGACCTACCACCGCAAGATCCCGCAGCTTCCGTCGCCGATCGTCGACGACGGAGTCCTCCTCATGGTCGACGACAACGGCATCACGACGACGCTCCATTCCGCGACGGGAGAGCTCATCGAGGAAGGCCGCCTCGAGGGAGCGATCGACAGCTACTACGCATCGCCGATCGTGGCGGACGACAAGTTCTACCTGCTCTCGAGGTCGGGCAAGCTCGTCGTGCTGCCGAGCAATGGTTCACTCGAGCCGCTGGCCGTCTCGGACCTCGACGACCTGGCCACGGCGACGCCGGCGGTCGACGGGACGACGATGTACCTCCGCACGCGAAGCGCGCTGTGGGCGTTTCGGCGTTCGGCGGACGACTCGCCGGCCGACCGCTAGACTCCCTCCACCCCCATGAACGACACGCAGAGCGCCAGCGACCCGGGGATGTCGCCCACCCGGGCGGAGCACGCGGCCGGGTTGGCGGCGTACCAGAAAGAAGGTCTGCGCATCGCCGACGAGATCGGCAACCGGGGGCCGATTCGTCTGACTGACGGCGGCAGGCTCCATCCGGACATCCTGGCGGCGTACTGGGAGCACGGGTTCTACGTCTTCGAAGGGCTCATCGACGGCGACGAGGTGGCCGAGCTGCGCCGCGACGCGAACGAGATGCTGGAGCGCGCGCCGGTGGGTCCGGACGCGGAAGTGGACGCGCAGGGGCGCCCGGCGCTGGGGCTCGACTACGCTCGCCCGCCGTATCTCTTCGCCAAGCCTCTGGCCGACCCCTGGGGCGGCACCGGGCTTCTGAGCGGCCGTCACCCGACGCAGATGACGCAGCCCCTGCCCGACCGGGACGCGCCGGCGGACATCGTCTTCCTCATGAACTCCATGTGCCAGGCGATGCCCTCAGGATTGCGGCTCTACGGCCACCCGCTCCTCCTCGAGATTGCCGCGGCGATCAACGGCGACGACTTCGTGCCCTTCACCGACACGATCTTCGTCAAGCAGCCCGGTCTCGGCGGTTCCGTGGCGTGGCACCAGGACGGCGTCACCCACTGGGGTTCTCCCGACTGGGACGAGGGCATTCACGGCTTCAACTTCCAGGTGCAGCTCTATCCCACGGCCCCGGCCAGCTGTCTCTGGGTGGTGCCGGGCACGCACAAACTCGGGAGGATCGACATCGAGGAGCGGGTTCGGGCGAACGGCGGAAGCGAGCAGCTCCCGGGCGCCCTGCCGCTCGTCTGCGACGCCGGCGACGTCACGATCGTCAACCGCCAGATGCTCCACGCCTCGTTCGCCAACACCTCGTCCGAGCTGCGCATCTCGCTCACCTTCGGCTTCCACCGGCGAAGGGCCGTGGAGGGGCAGAAGGGCGCCCTGGGCGTCGAAGCCGACGAGGTCGTCCACGACGCCCAGCGCATCTTCGATCGCTCGTCCGTGATCGCCGTGGCGATCGACGCCCGCCGGCAGCGCCGGCCCGAGGAGCGGTCGTTCGTCTACCAGCCGTTCGCCGGCCTGGAGGACGACTTCCGCTTCAACGACGAGACGTTCGAGCGCGTGATCCGCGACTACAACCTGAACGATCTGGCTATCTAGAGGGAGGAAGCGATGTCGAAACCGACCGTGATTCGCCTTGTGGGATGCGTGCTGCTGCTGGGCGGCGCAGTACTCATGGTGAGAACGGGCTACGTCGCCGTATCGCTGGGTGTGAGTCCTATGCCGGAAGGCACTGCGACCGATCCGGCAACCATGGAGTTCTTCCGGCAGCTCACGTTCATTCGCATGTTCGCTGCAGCCGCACTCGGTTTCTCGGCCATCTGCTTCTGGGCTGGAAGTCAGCTCACGCCGACTCAGCAGACTTCTCTGTTGAAGCTGCTGGTCGGAGTCTTCACGGTGATGGGCGCAATGGCTGTCGCGCAGCAGGTCGTCTGGAATCGTGGAACGGGATGGGCCCTCGTGGGAGTCTTGTCTGCGCTGGCGCTCACCTGCCTTGTCGCAGCCGCTACGAAACGACCACGAGCCGCCGTCTAGCAAGCCGCGCTTTCTGGGCGATCTGAAACCAGCGGCACGACCGTGGGCCGCTGCTCGTCGGCGGGCGACGGTTCGGGCAGAGGGCCGCCTTCGCGTATCGTCGTCGCGATCAACTCCCGCAGCAGATCCCTGGCTTCGGCCAGCGCCTCCTCTCTCGTGGCGCCGTCCGTGGCGCCCCAGCCAAAGTCCGGAAACGAAACGACGTGGCGTCCGTCTTCGTCGCGTTCGACATCTGCGGGATAGTTGTAACCGTCCGGCATCGGGTTCTCCTCGAAGGCGACCTTAGGCCGCCGTCTCGGCCCGCCGGGCTCTCGCGAGATCGTAGGCGCCTTGCATGCGTACCCAGTGTCCAGCGTCGCTCCAGCCGAGCCGTTCCAAGGCCAACGCCAACCGAGGTGAAACGCCGGCCCGGCCATTGACGACGCGGGAGAGCGTGTTCCGGGTAACACCGAGTCGGGAGGCCGCGTCCGAGACCGTCCAGCCCTCGGTCTCTATCGCGTCCCGAATGATCTCGCCGGGGTGTGCGGGGTCGTACATGGCGCTCACAGCGTTGCCCTCCCCAGTAGTAGTCGATCGAATCCACGCATCGACCGCCTCTACAGGAGAGCAGCTTACCGATCTGGAGGCGCCGCCGCGACGTAGTCGACCAGGCCGTTCAGCATCTCGTCGGTGGATTCCAGGCCCCACCTGACGTCGACCGTCGGGTCGGGGTTGCTGGGGTTGCCGGCCGAGTTGTCGAAGACGGCCTTCACATGGACCCGCGTCCCGGCCGGCAGCCGGATCGGCTCGGCCAACTGGTAGGTCGTCTGCCAGTTGAAGTCGTAGCGGCTGACCCGGAGCAGGTCCCTGGTGCTGCCGTCCGGAAGCTCCGCGCTGAAGTGCATGGACTTTCCGCGGTAGTGCATGTGCGGCGTGAAGGCGCGAACTTCGACGTCTTCCTCGAAGACGCGGCTCGCCTCCGCTTCGTAGTTCGGGTCGCCCGCCGGGAGGTGGATGCCCGCGTTCCAGACCGGCAGGGTGATCAGTTCCTTCTCGACTTCTTCGGGCTCGGCGAACCATAGACCGATGCGGCTGCTGTCGATCGCCGCCTCGCCGCTCGGGTGGTAGTGGAAGTCGCCGATCAGCTTGCGGCCCTTCTGCAGCAGGCGGGCGGACCCCGCCGGGAACTCGTAGGGCTTGCTGCCCGCGGTCCAGGCGGCCATCCAGCTTTCCTGGAAGGTCGCGCCCTCGGCTGCTCGCCAGAGAATGAAGTGATGGAGCACGTTGCGGTCTCCAGGCTTGATCTCGACCGCGCGGATCCAGCGATCCTCGTCGAATCCGGTCGTGATGGGCACGTCGCGGAACTCGTCCGGTCCCTCCGCGGTCACTTCGTGGGGATCGAACTCGAACACCCAGTCCGGTTCTCCGAAGGCCCACTCGCCTTCGGTTTCCGGCCGCACATGGACCGGCTCGTCGCCTTCGCCGCGGGGCGCGCCGTTCGCCGTCCAGCGGACGATCGCCGCGACTTCGTCCTCGCTCAGGCTGATGTCGTTCAACCAGGGCCCGTAGCCCGGATCAGCGTCCCAGGGCGGCATGTCCCCGTTCTCGACCGCACGGGCGATGGACCGGGCCCACGGCCGCACTTCGCGGTAGGTACGCAGCGACATCGGCCCGATCTCGCCGGGCTGGTGGCAGGAGACGCAGTTGGCGTGGAGGATCGGCGCCACGTCGTCGACGAACGTGGGCTGATCGACGCTGAGGCCGGCGGCAATGGCCGGCGCCAGAAGGAAGATTGTTGCCGTGGCGCCCGCAACGCGGGCCACGCGCGTAGCCAGGTTCATCGGGGGCTCTCCGAAGATGCTTGGAGGAGGGCGGGTCCAAGGCCCCAAGCCACTCTACCCGATGCGCCCGGAGGCGCCGTTTCCGGCGGCGCTTACAGGTCAGCGATACGACTTGACCGGCGGCAGCCGCGCCCCCGTCTCGCCCGGCGGCTTCTCGCCGGCGACGACCGGGAGCCGCAGCGTGCCGATGCCGTCGATCGACGCCTCGACGACCTCGCCCGGCTTGAGGAAGCGATCTTCCGGCCCGCGGGTCGCGGCCGCTCCGGCGGCCGTGCCGCCCGAGGTGCCGTTGTTGATCACGTCACCCGGGTAGAGGGTGATGATCGACGATCCGTACTCGATCAGCTCCCACAGCGAGTGGATCATGTCGCCGGCGCGCGCCTCCTGAAGCAGGGTGCCGTCGACGCTGAGAGTCTGCCGGAGGTTCTCCATCGGATCGCCGTAGAACTCGCGCGGCACGATCCACGGGCCCTGCGGCGCGAAGGTGTCGTGCCCCTTGCCGACGAACCAGTCACTGCGGATGGGGTTGCCCCCCGGCGGCCGCCCGCCGCGGTCGGAGACGTCGATGGAGACCATGTAACCGAAGACGTGGTCCTGGGCCTCGGCGGCGGAGACGTACCTCGCCGTCCGTCCGATCACCGCGCCCAGCTCGACTTCCCAGTCCGTGCGATCGCGGCCGTAGGGGATCACGATCTCGTCGCCGCTGCCGACGACGGCGCCTCGGGACGGCTTGAGAAAGAGATACGGGACGCCACGGTTCTCGCGGCGCTGGCGCCGGGCCGCGGCTCGCCCTTCCTCGGTTCCCGATTCGTTGACGTGACTGTAGAAGTTGACGGCGGCGTTCAGGATCTTCCCCGGATACATGATCGGCGGCCGGATCCTGAGTTCGTCGACCGCGTGGACGTATGCCGGCGCCTCGCTCCCGAGGAGATCGTTCCCGACGAGGTGGTTCACGATCTCGTACAGGCGGTACTTGAGGCCGTACTCGTAGCGGCCGATCAGCTCGAGCATGTCCTCCGGCATCGGCATCACGGGAAAGGCGGGATCGGACTCGAGTCCCCGGTTCGCCTCGGCGATGTCGACCACCAGGCTGTCCCGCAGGACGAGGCCGACGCGCGGCACGCCGTCGATGTCGAAGGTTCCGACCTTGAAGGGCTCGGCCGATTCCGTGGCCTGGCTGAAAGTGGCGGTCGCGCTCACCAGGGCGACCAGGAAACCGGCGAGCGGACACCAACGAAGTTCACGCATGGTTCTCTTCCTCATGGAACACGATCGACGACGGGCCTGTGCGATGGAGCGACGAGTCTAGCTTCGAGGCGGGCGGAGCCCACGACGTTCCATCGTGGTACAGTGTTTGAGATTCCAACAGGGTTCTGGAGGGAAAAATCGTGAGAACCACCGCCACCAGGTCCTCTATCTGGACCTTCGCCATCGCCCTCTGCGCACTGCCGCTCCTGGCAGACGGCCCGCAGACATCGACCATCGACGGCACGATAAGCGACGCCCAGGGCGACGGCCTGCCCGGCGTCACCGTGACCCTGACCGGCCCTCAGAACACGAGGACCGAGATCACCGACGCCAACGGCGACTACCGCTTCGCCCTTCTCCAGGCGGGTGACTACACCGTCACCGCCGACCTGGAGGGCCTGGGCTCGGTCGAGCGGGCGGTCGTCCTCGAACTCGGGAAGCGCGAGGACGTCGACCTCACGCTCGGCGCCACGGCCGAGGAGATCACCGTCACCTCGGAGGCGGCGCTGGTCACGAAGTACGACACCGGCGCCGTCACCGCCCTCGGGGCAGAGGCGCTCCAGCACGTCCCTCAGGCCACCCGCAACTACTGGTCGAACATGAAGCTGATGGCCGGCGTCGTGTCGTACAAACAGGAGTTCGATCAGGGACCCGGGGTCAACGGCGGTATCACCCAGGAGAACGTCGTCTTCATCGACGGCGTCGACATCTCCCACAATCGTCGCGGCGGCGAGCTCAGCTTCTACCTTCCGTCGACCGTGGTCGCCGAGAACAGGATGGAGTCCGCCGGCTTCAGCGCCGAGTACGGCCGAGGGATCAGCGGCGTGCTGAACACGACGATCAAGACCGGAACGAACGAGTTCCACGGCGACTTCCTCTACATCGGCCAGAACCCGGCGTGGCGCTCCGAGAACTGGCTTGAGATGGAGCGGCCGGATTCCATGATCAACAGCTACGAAACCGGTCTCGGTGGGCCGCTCTTCCGCGACAAGGCCTGGTTCTATGCCTCCCTGAGCGAAATGAACGACAACCGGCTCGACCTGACCCGCGACGGCAACACGATCAATACGAACCGCACGGCGGAGCCCCTCGTCGGCAAGGTCAACACCCAGCCCAACGACCGTCACCAGCTTGCGTTGACCGCGATCGACTCCCCGTCGGACCGCCTCAATCCACCCGGGTCGGCCGGCGACATCTACTCGGTCACCAGGAGTGGCTGGAACAACAGGGTCCAGACCCTGACCTGGAGCTTCGCCCTGACCAACTCGGCGTTCCTCGAAGTCAAGGCCGCCAACCGCGAGCTACAGACAGCCCGCATTGGTTCCCCGCCGGCAGAGATCCTTCCCGGCGCGTCTCCCGACACACCCGACGGCAACAACTTCCGCTACCGGGATCTCGCCGACGGTCGGCGCTACAACGCTCCCGTGCAGCGCCTTGGCGCCGGGGGAAACGACTTTCCGCGCGATCAGGCGAACGCCTCGCTGACCTTCTTCAGGGGCAAGCACGAGCTCAAGGCCGGCATCGACGTCCAGGACGTCACCTTTTCGACGATCGTGAGCATCGACACCGAGTATCGCGGCCGCGGCTACGGCCGCTCGATACCAGGCGGCTACGAGAGCCCGGTCAACAAGCGGGTCTTCGACTGCCCCTCCCCTTGCGAAACCGCTTTCACCAGTGACCTGGGTGCTCTCTATCTCCAGGACCGAATCACGGTCGGCGACCGCCTCACCGTCAGCCTCGGTCTGCGCCAGGACACCCAGGACATCTACAACAACCTCGGCCAGAGTGTCATGGACTTCCAGAAAGTGGCGCCACGCCTGTCGGCGGTCTACGACGTCAACGCCGACGGCAGGATGCTGGTGAAGGCATCCGCCGGACGCTACTTCGACTACATCGGCCTCGGCGTCGTCTTCACGGAGTTCACGGCCGGCGCCAATGGCGAGAACGCCTACACGCAGTACGGGTGGAATCCGGAGACCCAGCTCTACGACGTCTTCCAGCGTCGCGTCGAGGCCCGCGACCCCCTGGCCTCCTCCGTCGAGCCCTACTACAAGGACGAGATCTCGATGGGCTTCGACTGGCAGTTTTCGAACAACTGGGTCTTCAAGTCGCGCGTGACCTCATGGGAGATGGAGAACATGTTCCACAGCACGCTGCAGTTCGACGAGCAGGGCGCGGTCGTTCGCGACCTGAGAAACTGGCCGCAGAACAGGCGCCAGTACGAGGGCATCCTGTTCCAGCTCAACCGGGCGTTCCGCGACGGCTGGTCGCTGCAGATGAACTACGCGAGGGACTGGAACGAAGGCAACAACGAGTCCCGGAACGACAACGACGACCACCTGGAAGGCTTCGGCGGCATCGAGGTTTCGACCGGGATTCTCAATCCCACCAGTGGCCCCAACTGGTTCGGGTCCATCAGCTACCAGCGGGACTACATCGTCAACGTCGTCGGCATGAAGCGCTGGACGTTCGGTCGCCATGACCTGATGACCAGTGTCAGCGCACATCTGTCCGACGGCGAGCCCTGGGGATTGCAGCCCGCCACCCAGGTCAGGCACCCGGTGTCCGGCCAGACGATCACCACGACGACTCTCCGCGAGAAAAGGGGCACCAACCGGCTCGACGACTTCTTTACCCTCAACCTGAACGCCACCTACCAGTTCCCGATCAGGGGCGGAGTGCAAGGCATCATCGGCGGCGAGGTGGCCAACGTCACGAACGAGCAGACGGTGATCTGGATCAACACCAGGAACGGCAATCCTCTCGGCTCCCTCGACGCCTACCAGTACACGCGGGAGTTCCGCCTCAAGGTCGGCGTCCGCTTCTGAGGATGGGGAACTGCCGATCCGGATCGTTCTGGAGAACGGGCCGGTAGCCGCCGCTCTCGTCGGGTTCCATGCGGCGAGCCCCGTCGGGGGCGAGCTGAACGATGTAGGCCTTGCGGACCTCGGAAGTGAGGTTCGGCCCGGTGGCATGCGGAGTGAGTGAGGAGAAGACGACGATGCTGCCGGCTCTCGCCGGCGCGGCGACCCCTTCGGCGTCCTCTGCCGCACAGCAGTAGCCGAGATCGGTGGTCCAGTGCTCCAGGGTGCCGTGGCGGTGCAGCCCCGGGAGCACCCGCGGGCAGCCGTTGCTCGTGGTGGCGTCGGTCAGCGCGATCCAGCAGGTGAGATAGGCCTGCGGGTCGAGAAAGCCGTAGCCGTTGTCCTGGTGCCAGGGAAAGGGGGCCGGAACGCTCGGCTTCTTGTAGACCGCCTGGTCCCAGTAGAGGCGGACGTCGGGGCCCACCAGGTCCCAGGCGAGGTCCCGAAAGAGAGGCCCGGCACAGAAGTCGCGGAGAAAGGCCGAACGCAGCACCAGGTGGACGGTGAAGGTGATCTCGTCGGCGCGGGCGATGAAGCGACGGCCCTGCGGCAGTTCGCGCAGCGCCGCTTCGGCCCTGGCCTCCCAGGGGTCGATCTCGGCGATCAGGTGTTCGAGGGTGGCGGGCTCGACCGCGTCCTCGAGCACGAAGAAGCCCTGCTCGCTCCACTGGCGGGCCTGCGCTGAGGAGATGCGCCGGTAGGGGCCGGGTCTGGGCTCCCAGTGAAAGTCCCGGTTGAGCGGATGGAGCTTCGGCGTCATGCCTGCAGGGGCGGCTCCAGCCCGTTTCCGGTGTCGCTCATCCTGTTCCTTGCTTGATCTTCGTGTTGCGGATCGCAAGCACGACCATGGCGAGGCTGAGCGCGAGCATCGGCAGGTTCCCGATCTTGCCGGGCGGCGTCCGCAGGTAGTACTCGGGCGTGAGCGGATGCATCACGCCGACTCCGAGGCGAAACAGGACCTCCACGAGCATCAGGGCCCACATGAGCGGGATGAGGTTTCGGTAGCGGGCGAGCACGGCGGCGTAGACCATCAGCATGATGACCTGCTGCGATCCCCAAAGAGAGCTGAACATGTAGACGACGTTGTTCGGATCCGGCGTCCCGGAGAAGAGCACGATCGACGCGATCGAGTTCACGCCGCTGTCGTCCAGGAGGAAGTGGGCGAACGAGCGGAAAGTCGCCACCGCGACAAGGACGTAGAACAAGTAGAGCGGAACGCGGCCTCCGCGATAGTCGTTGTTCGCGGCGCGCGGGAGCAGAACGTCAAGAGCGGTCATGGGCGGGTCTCCTCGTACGGCAGTTAGCGGCTTGCAGCAGGAGCGGCGAGAAGACGGCGCAGAGCAGGCCGAAGAGCAGGGCTTTCACGGGCTGCTCACCCTATCGGCAGGGACCGGGCGTGCTCCGCCAACGGGAGCGCCCCGCCGCCTACCCCTGCTCCCCGATCCACCAGTCGATGTGCTCCTCCAGCACGACCATCGGCATGGCGCCGCTGCCAATGACGGCGGCGTGGAAGGCCTTGATGTCGAAGCGGTCGCCGAGCGCTTCCTCGGCCTTGTTGCGCAAGCGGAGGATCTCCAGGTTGCCGATGCGGTAGGCGAGGGCCTGGCCGTGGATGTCGGCTGAGTAGCGCAGCAACTCCGTGGCGACCTCGACGTCGGAGTAGACGACGCGGGCGCTCATGTACTCGCGGGCGCGATCGAGGTCCCAGCCGAAGTAGTTCATGCCGGTGTCGAGCACCAGGCGGCAGGAGATGAACATCTCCATGACCAGGCGGCCGTAGAGGTCGTAGGGGTTCTCGTAGAGGCCCATCTCCTTGGCGAGGTTGGCGGCGTACTCGGCCCAGCCTTCGGTGAAGGCGCCGTAGCCGATCGTCTCGCGGCGGAAGCGGGGCAGGTCCTCGCGCTCGTTGGCCAGGGCGAGTTGGAAGTGATGGCCGGGGATCAGCTCGTGGTAGATCAGCCCCTGGGCCGAGAACAGGGAGCGGTTCTCGAGATCGGAGCCGTTGTAGCGGTACTCGCCGCGCGGGTTGGCGGCGGTCGGTAGCTGGTAGACGCCGAAAGTCATCGTCGCCTCGGAGGTGGGGTCGAGTCGGCGGACGCCGTAGGGCGCCTCCGGCAGGACGTCGAAGTAGTCGGCGACGTGGGGCTCGATCATCTCGATGTAGCCCATGTAGCGCTCCTCGACCTCCTCGGGCGATTCGGCGATGAACCTCGGGTCGGAGCGGACCTGGTCGAGGAACTCCTTCATCGCGGTCTCTTCGGACGTGGCCTCGAAGCCGATCTCCTCGCGCAGCTCCGCCAGCTCCGCTTCGATCCGCGCCACCTGGTCGAGGCCGAGCTGGTGGATCTCCTCTGGAGTGAGATCGGTCGTCGTGTGCATCCGGACCCGGTGAACGTAGAGCTCGCGGCCGCCGGGCACGGTGCTCAGGCCGACCTGCTCGGGCGCCGCCTCCAGGTAGTCGTCGCCGAGTTCCGCGATCAGGCGGCCGAACTGTCCGTCGATTCCGGTCTCGACTGCCTCGCGGACCCGGGCCAGGAAGTCGTCGGCTCCGTCGCCGACGCGGTCGGCGGCCGGCACGAACAGCTCGTCGAGCCGACTCCGGTAGCCCTCGAACATCCCGACCACCGCCGGGACCTGGGCCTTCGGCAGGTGGATGCCGCGTTCCTTCTGGCCCGCCACCTTGTCGGCGAGTTGCCCGATCCCCTGGGCGTACTCGTCGAGCAGGTGGAGATAGTGCGCGCGCTCCTCGTCGGTGCCGACCGGCGCGGCGCCGAGCACCTGGTGGAGGATGTTCAGGCTGAAGCCGCCGGCCGCGTAGGGCGTGATGTTGAAGTCCGCCCAGTAGTGCTTCGGCGCCTCGACCAGCATGCCGAGGTTCCAGCGCAGCAGCCTGAGGGAGATCCAGTCCTCGTGGTCGACCGCCTCGTCGTCGACCCCGGCCAGCCGGTCGAGCAGGTCCTGGGCGAAGGCGGCGTCCGCCTCGGCGGCCTCGAGCGTCCAGTCCGGGAAGCTCTCCACCTTCTCGCCGCGGCGGAACTTGAGGTAGGGGTCGCGGGCGGCGACGAAATCCACGTATTCGTTGCCGGCGGCGGCGATGAGGTCCGCGTCGGCGCCGCCGTCGCGGGAGATCTCGGCGCTGCAGGCGAGGACGGGAAGGGCGATGACGGCGGCGACGCGGACCAGGTGACTCATGTCTTCCTAGCGTAAAGCACCGGAACGACGACCAGGTTGAGGAACGTCGACGTCAACAGGCCGCCGAGGATGACCTGGGCCATCGGACTCAGGATCTCGTTGCCCGGCTCGCCGGCGCCCAGCACCAGCGGCACCAGCGCCAGCCCGGCGGTGAGCGCCGTCATGAGGATCGGCGGCATGCGCTCCTCCGACCCGCGCCGGACGGCGGCTTCCAGTGACAGTCCTTCGCGGAGCAGGCGGCGGTAGTTGCTGACCAGCAGCACGCCGTTCCGGGTCGCGATCCCGAACAGGGTGACGAAGCCGACGACCGTCGCCAGCGACAGGACGCCTCCGCCCAGGGCCACCGCGACGACACCGCCGACCAGGGCCAGCGGCACGTTGACGAGCATCGCCAGGGTGTCGCGGTGGCTGCCGAACTCGAGGTAGAGCAGCCCGTACATGCCGGCCAGGATGAGCACGACGAGCAGGCCCATCGTGTACATCCGGCGGCCCGCCTCCTCGAACTGCCCTCCGAAGGTCACCAGGTAGCCCGGCGGCAGGTCGACTTCGGCGTCGACCGCGGCCTGGGCGCGCTCGACCGCGCCGACCAGGTCGGCGCCGGCGACGTTGGCGGTCACCATCGCCACCCGCTGGGCGTTCTCGCGGCGGATGAGGGACGGGCCGAGCGCGTGGCGCACTTCCGCGACCGCGCCCAGGCGGACGAGATCACCTGCCGGCGTCGACACCGGCAGGGCCGCGACCCGGTCCGGCTCGGCGCGCAGGCCCGGCGGCAGGCGGACGGCGATGTCGGAGGCCAGGCCGTCTTCCACGATCTCGCCGACGACAACGCCCTGGAAGAGCGCCTCCACCGCCTCGCCCACGTCCGCGAGACTCAGGCCGTAGCGGGCCATTGCCGTGCGGTCGAAGTCAACGACCATCTGGGGCACCGGCGACTGCTCCTGGTTCGACAGGTCGACGATGCCGGGCACGGCCGCCAGGATCTGTTCGATCCGCGCGGCCAGCGTCCGCAGCACCGCCAGGTCGGGTCCTTCGACCTTCACCGCCAGGTTCGTCCGGGACCCCGAGATCATGTGGTCGATCCGGTGGCTGATCGGCTGCCCGAAGGAGACCGTCACCGCCGGTATCCCGGCCACCGCCCGGCGCATCCCGGCGACCAGCTCGTACTTCGAACGGCCGTCCTCGAGCGGCGCCAGCACGACCTCCATCTCGGAGGCGTTGACTCCCTGGACGTGCTCGTCCTTCTCCGCGCGGCCCGTCCGGCGGCTGGTCGAGACGACCTCGGGGAAGGCGAGCAGCGCCTCCTCGACCCGGCTGCCCAGCCGGTCGCTCTCGGCGAGCGGGATCCCGGGCGGACTCACCACCGACACGGTGAGCGAGCCCTCGTTGAAGGCCGGCAGGAAGCTGCGGCCCAGCCCGGGCAGGAGCGCAACCGCAAGCACGACCAGCAGGGCCGACGAAGAGAGCACCGCCCAGCGATGCGAGAGGCACCAGTCGAGAGTTGGCGTGTACGCCCACTGGAAGGCACGCAGAAGCCATGGCCCGCGGGCCCGAAGCGCCCGCGTCCGGCGGAGGAACAGCAGCGCCAACACCGGCGTGACCGTCAGCGCCACGACCAGTGAGGCCGAGAGCGCCGCGATGAAGGCGAAGCCGAGAGGCCGCAGAAGCCGACCCTCCAGCCCCGGCAGGAAGAAGATCGGCACGAAGACCAGGACGACGATCAGGGTGGCGAGGAGAATCGGGCTCAGCACCTCCTTCGTCGCGGCCGCGACGACCTCTTCGGCCGGCCGGCGATCGCCTTCCGGCAGCCGTCGCTCGTCTCTCATCCGGCGGAAGATGTTCTCGATCGCGATGATCGCGTCGTCCACGAGCAGGCCGATGGCGATCGACAGGCCGCCGAGCGTCATCGTGTCGATCTGCAGCCCGAAGGCCGCGATCACCAGGACCCCGGTGACCAGGGAGAGCGGGATCGCGAACGCCGAGATGAACGTGGTGCGGACGCTGCCGAGGAAGAGCGCCAGGATGACGATGACGAGGATCGCCCCGTCGCGAAGCGCCTCGGACACGTTGCCGATCGCCACCTCGATGAAATCCGCCTGGCGAAAGTTCTCGCTCTCGAGCACGACGCCCTCCGGCAGCACCGGCTCCAAGCGGGCGAGGGCGCTGTCGATGGCGCGGGTCAGGTCGAGCGTGTTCGCGCCCGGCTGCTTCTGAACGGACAGGATGACCGCCGGACGGTTTCGGTAGGAACCGGTGCCGCGAACGGGCGCCGGTCCCCACTCGACGGTCGCCACGTCGCCGACCCGCAATGGGATCCCGCTGTCGACCCGCACGACGGCCGCGGCCACCTCGCCCGGTGTGCGCGCCCGGCTGCGGACGCGGACGATGTGCTCCTCGCCGGCCTCCTCGTGAAACCCGGCCGAGAGCACGCGGCTGGACCGGGCCACAGCGTCGATGACGTCTGCGAGGGGCAGGCCGTTCTGGGCGAGGGCGCTCGGCCGCACCGTGACCTGGAGTTGCCGCCGTTCACCGCCGATCGGGACGACCTGGGACACCCCGGGGAGGGCGAGGAGAGTCCGGCGGACGACCGTCTCGGCGACGCGGCGAAGTTCCATCGCGGTGACGCCGCCCTCCTCCACGGGCGCCGAGGTCATCGCGATGAACGTGATCTCGCCCATGATCGACGAGATCGGCCCCAGCTCCGGCGACTCTGCCTGGGCCGGGAGGTCGACCCGCTGCAGCCGCTCGCTGACGACCTGGCGGGCGCGGTAGATGTCGGTGCCCCAGTCGAACTCGACCCAGGCCACCGAGATCCCGTCGGCCGAAATCGAGCGCAGCCGCCGCACGCCCGGCGATCCGTTGATCGCGGATTCGACCACGTACGTCACCAGGAGCTCGACCTCCTCCGCGGCCATCCCCGGCGCCTCGGTGATTACGGTCACGGTGGGAGCCGAAAGGTCGGGAAAGATGTCGACCGGCAGGTTCAGGATCCACGCCGACCCGACCACCGTGAGGAGCGCGGCCCCCGCGACCACCAGCAGGCGGTGGCGCAGGGAGAATCGAAGCAGTCGCTCCAGGGGTCCCACTCTCCGGCCTTCAGTGGACGTGGCCGTGAGCTTCGCCACTCGCCATGAGGGACGAACGGCGGATGGCGTCCCCGCCGCGGGCCACCAGGCGCTGGCCGGGCACGAGACCGGCCACCAGCACCCGGTCCCCCTGGCGGCCGAGCACGGTCACCGTCTGCCGCTGGAAGTCCTCGCCGCCCAGTTGCAGGAACACGACCGGCACGCCGCCGTCGTCGACGAGAGCCGAGGCGGGCACGACGATGCCGCTCTCGTCACCGGCCATCAGCACCTGCGCCGCGACGGTCGATCCGAGCGCGAAGCCCGTGCCGGCGATGCCCGGCGCCTCGAGCAGGACGGTGACAGTGCCGGTGCGCGGCGAGAGCTCCGGCGAGACCGAGACGAGGGAGAGGTCGCCTTCGACGCGCACCGGGCCGCTCTCCGGATCGTCGAGAACGAGACCGCGCAAGCCCGCGTCCATCAGCCGCCGCGCATCCTGCGGCGGCAGCGCGACCTCGATCCACACGACGTCGGTCCGAACCAGCCTGGCGAGGGCGTCGCCGGCGGCGACAGTCGCCCCGGGCGTCGTCGTCACGGCGGCGATCCGGCCGGAGAACGGCGCCCGCGGCGAGATCCCGGCGCTGTCCGCTCCGCCTTCGCGGGAAGCCCGCGCCGACTCGAGGTCGCGTTCCGCGGCCCGGTGCCGTGCTTCGAGCATTCGGGCGCGGACCCCGGCATCTTCGACTTCCCGGTCGCTGACGGCTTCGAGGGCCAGGAGTTCGCCCAGCCGCGAGCTGCGCGACCGCGCGCTCTCCAGCTCCGTCGCCAGCGCCTCGAGCTCCCCTTCCAGTGTCGCCAGGCTGCGCTCGGGCGCGACCAGCGGGACCACCCGGAACAGGGGATCGTTCCGTTCGACGCGGCGGCCGACGAACGGCCAGGACCGGGCGCCCGCCGGAGGCTGCACGACGCCGTCCACCTGCGCGGTGATCGTGCTCTCGCCGCCCGCCGGGGGACGGAAGGAGGCGACGCCGGCGACGCTGAGGGCCAGGCGGCCCTCCTTGACCCAGACGGTCTCGAAGCCGCCCTGCCACTGCTGTTCCTTCAGGAAGGCCACGGGCTCTCCGCCGTCGGAACCGGCGGGGAACGACGGCGGCCGCACCAGGTCTTCCGCGTGGTCCGCCGTGCCGACGCGGACCCGGCCGGCTGGGATCTCCTCGATTCCCGTTCCATCGTCGATCCGGAAGAACAGATCCGCTTCGCCGGCCCGGGGCGGCGTCACCTCGACGTCGAAGATCCCCGGAGCAACGGGTTGATCCGCACGGAACACCTGCTCCCCGGACCCATCGACAAGAACGATCTCGACGGTTCCCTGCGCCAGAGGCGAGAAGTCGTCCAGGCGCGTGACGTGGGTGTGGACCATCGCCGTGTGCCCTTCCGCCAGGGCGTCGATCTCGGGAAAGACCTCGAACCGCTCGCCGAGAGCCGTGACCGACCAGGTCTCGTGAACATGATCGTGTTCGTCGGTGGGCGGGGCGCTGACGCAACCGAGTAGCAGCACGGGAAGCACCGCGAAGAGCGCTTTCAGGCTACGTCCCGGCACGCCTCGTGTCGGTGCGCCGGCCTTCTGGCCGGCTGCCGCCGCCGCAGCTTCACTCCACTTCATGACCCCGGCCCCCCTTCCCCGCTCGCCGCCAGCCGTTCCAGTTCACGGTGCGCCGCAAGCGCCGCCTCATGCAGATCGAGCACCGCCAGTTCCGCCTCGGTCACCGAGCGGTGAGTCTCGAGCAGATCGGTCAGGCCGGCCTCGCCCTGGCGGAAGGCCGCCTCCGCGCCGTCCAGCATTCGCTCGGTGGCGCCGAGCTCCTGCCGCGCCTCGGCGAGGGCGGCCGCAAGTCGCGCAAAGTTGGTTCGCGCGGCAGTCCGTGCCGCGGTCGACTCGCGCTCCGCGAGTTCGAGCTTGGCCCGGGCAGCCTCGAGGCCAGCTCCCGAGCTTCGCCGCGCCGCCTGCCGGCGGTCAAACAGGGGAACGGACCAGGCGACGCCGAAGATTGGCCCGTCGACGGCGCCCGGCGTCAGGTCCTGGCGGCGCCAACCCAGCGTGACTTCCGGCGCAGCGGCGATCGGCCGGGTCGCAAGTTCCGCCAGCTCGGCGGCGTCCAGATCGGCCTGCGCGGCCCGCACCCGCGTATCCGCCCCGTCCAGCGACGGCGGGTCCGGCAGCTCCGGCAGAACCGGCCGCGCGCCCGCCGGCAAGCCGGGATGCCAGGCCGCCGCCTCGGCCTTCGCCCCTTCGCTCACTCCGGCAGCGAGAGCGACGCGGGATCGGAGCGTGGCGGCGGCCAGGCGAAGCCGGCGTGCCTCGAGTCTCGAGGCTTCCCCTCTCTCCGCGCGAGCTGCCTCGCGCTGCGCGAGCGACTCGACCCGCTCGGCCTGGGTCGAGAGGCGTTGCCGGCGCGCCGCGGCCACGGCCCAGCCGGCATAGGCCTCCCTCATCGCCAGGCGGTAGCCCAGCAGGTCGTGGGTCAGACGCCTCCGCGCGGCCGCGATCTCACCCTCCCGGGCCTCGATCTCCGGGCGGCGCGCGGCGCCCGGAATCTGCCAGGAAACGAGAACGTCGGTCTGGCCGATCGGGCCGCCGGGATCCTCGCGGACCGCCTCGACGACCGGATTGTCGAGTGTCCGGGCGGCCAGCAAACGGGCCTCGGCGAGCCCGACGGCCCCGGCGCTCTCGCGAACCGCCGGGTGCGTCTCATCGAGGACCGAGAGGAACTCGGCCTCGGTGACGACAGGCCCGTCCTGGGCAGCGCCGGCGACGGCGAAGAAGCCTCCAAGGAGGCCGATCAGGCTGTAGCGATGCATGCTGACTCCTTTCCACGTCCAGGTTCCGGGCACGAATCGCACCCGGGCCAGGGACGCGGATCAGAGCAGCAGCGCGCAGTGAGTCCGGAACAGGAGAGGCGGCGGTCCGCGTCTGGACGCCGCGTCGTACAGCGACTCCTCGGCAAGCGTCAGGGACGCCGAAGACGGCAAGGCGAGCACGGCCGTCGCTGACGGGTCAGGCCGATGCGCGCTTGCTTCCACATCCAGCGTGACGTCGTGGTCGTGGTCGGGCACGACCTCGTCGTCGTGGTGATGCCCGTGGGTCGCCGACTTCGCCAGAGCCGCGGTGTCGTGCTCGTGCGCCGACCCGAAGACATGAGCCGCCAGGTCCAGCCCGGCCGTGAACGCAAACGCGCCCGGCGTCTGGCATCCCAGCAGGACGGCGACCGCGACGACACGCTTGAACGGAAGACTCACCTTGATCACTGTGCCAGACGTGCAGCGGTTGGTCAATGAAGCCGAGGTCGCGACAGTGGCCCGTCACCCGCTCAGGAAGCCCTGCGGGTAAGGTGAACCGCTTCAACGGAATCACGAAGGTCCTGCCCGCCATGACGCCAAGCTTCCTGCATTCGCCAAAGTCCCGGCCCCTGGTCTTCGCCGGTTTGCTTCTCCTGGGCCTCGCGGCCTGCGGCGGCGACTACCCGCCGCCGCCCGATACGGAGGAGCTCCCCTTCACTGAGACGCTCCATGGCGTGGAGTTCGAGGATCCGTACCGCTGGCTGGAGGACCAGGACAGCCCGGAGACGCGGGCCTTCATCGACCGGCAGAACGAGTACGCCGAGGTGATCGTCGGCGAGCCCCCGGAGCGCGAGTGGGCGCGGCGGCGGCTGCGGGAACTGATCGACACGCCGGCCGTCGGCTCCCCGAACAAGGCCGGCGAGTACGAACTCTTCACCCTTCGCCGGGCCGGCGAGGAGCTGGCGTCCATCGTGCGCCGGCCGGCGCCGGAGGACGCGGAGGCCGGGCCCGCGAGGATCGACCCGGCGGGCGAGTACGAGGTCGTGATCGACCCGGCGGAAGCCGGCGGCGACTACGCGCACCTCGGCATCGTCGGCGTTTCGCCCGACGGGAAGCAGATGCTCTACAACGTCCGCATCGGCGGCGCGGACGAGACGACGGTCCGCCTGCGCGACCTGGAGCAGAACGTCGACCTCGACTTCGAGCTGCCCCGCGCGCTGAACGACCAGGCGTTCTTCGCCAAGGACGGCAGCGGCATCTACTACGCGGTCCGCGATCGCCAGGAGGGTTCGCGCATCCGCTTCCACCGGTTCGGCACCGACCGGGCCGAGGACGAACTCGTGTTCGGCGAAGGAATCGGTCGCCGCGCCTTTGTCCGCGCCGAGCAGATCGACGACACGAGGCTGCTCGTCGGCGTCCAGCACGGATGGGCCAGGAGCGACGTGTATTTGGTGGACATCGGCACCTGGCAGGCGACGTCGATCGTCGAAGGCATGGAGGCCCGCTTCAACACCCACCACCACGACGGCCGGCTGTTCGTGCGCACGAACCTGGGCGCGCCGCTCAACCGGCTGATGGAGGTCGATCTCGACCGGCCGGCCGTTGCCAACTGGCGCGAGGTCGTGCCGGAAGCCGAGGACGTCCTGCAGGGCGTGGCCGTCATCGACGGCAAGCTCTACCTGACCTACCTGCACCACGTCGCCAGCCGGATCCGCGTCTTCGAGTTCGACGGCACGCCGGCCGGCGAGGTCGAGGTGCCCGAGCACCACAACGCCGGCATCCGGGGGGCCGGCGAGGGCAAGGCGCTGCTGTCGCTCGCCTCCTACCTGCAGCCGTCCGTCACCTGGCTGCTCGACCTCGAAACGGGCGAGCGCGAGGTCTTCCGCGAACCCCAGGCGCCTTTCGACGGCGACGGCTACGTCCTGAAGCAGGTGCGCTACACCTCGAAGGACGGCACCTCCGCGCCGATGTACATCGCCCATCGCGAGGGCTTCGAACCCGACGGCACGACGCCCGCCCTGCTCAACGGCTACGGCGGCTTCAACGTCTCCCTGACGCCGCGATTCAATCCGCTGGCGGCGCTGTGGCTCGAAGCCGGCGGCGTCTACGCCGTCGCCACGCTGCGGGGCGGCAGCGAGTACGGCGAGGAGTGGCACCAGGCCGGGATGCTCCACAACAAGCAGAACGTCTTCGACGACTTCATCTCCGCCGGCGAATGGCTCATCGCCGAGGGCCACAGCGATCCCGAGCGCCTGGCGATCCACGGCGCCAGCAACGGCGGCCTGCTGGTCGGCGCCTCCCTGACCCAGCGCCCCGACCTCTACCGCGCTGTGCTCTGCGGCTTCCCCGAACTCGACCTGATCCGCTTCTACACCTTTACCGAAGCGAACAACATGCCCGCCCTGCTCGAATACGGCGACGGCGAGATCCCCGACCAGTTCGAGTCCCTGCGCGGCTTCTCGCCCTACCAGGCGATCCGCGACGGCGTCGCCTACCCGGCCGTCATGCTGACCCAGGGCGACCTCGATACCCGTGTGCCGCCGCTCCAGGCCCGCAAGGTCGCGGCCCGGCTGCAGGCGGCGACGTCATCGGGACTGCCGGTCATCATGCGCTATCACCCGTACGCCGGCCACGCCGCGAGTCGCGGGTTGCCCATGTCGGAGCGGCTCGAGTTCGTGGCGGCGGAGGCTACGTTCCTGTTGAGTCAGACGGGGTTGACGGCGCCTGAGACTGACTCTTGAGTAAGGAGGGGGTCGACAACTTATGACAAACTTCGTCGGCGCTCACGGCGCGATGTCGATGTATGTCATATCCGCTCTTCCATCCTGAGTCCGGACGCCCGCCGGTCAGCACACTTGCCGAGCGGGAACTCGCCCTCGAGTTCCCGCAAGAGGACCGGTTCGTCGAGTTCAAGGAGGGGTTCGGCCAGCGTCGGCTCCAGGAAGCCGTAGTCGCCTTCTCGAACTCGGACGGTGGAGTGATCCTGATCGGTGTCCGTGACGACGGCTTGGTCAAGGGAGTAGTACCCAGCGGCAACCGCGAGGCGACGCTGCACCAGCTTGTTGCGAACCTTCACAACCCGGGGCGCTACAAGGTCCGCCACCTTACGGTGGAGAAACGGAACATCGTCGTGCTGACCATCCAGTGCCGGCACGAGGGGTTCTCGCAAACTCCGGACGGCCGGGTCCTGGTAAGACGCGGCGCCTCGAACACGGCCCTCATGGGGCGCGAACTCTCCGAGTTTATGGCCCGACGGACCCTCGTACACTTCGAGCGAACCGCAACCGCGATGCCCCTCCGCGCGGCGGATCAAGACCTGCTTCGCGAGTTGGCCACGGCGTGGGGCTGGTCTGGGGACGCAGTCGCCGAGCGGCTTCGAGAGGCGTCGCTCGTGACCAGGGAAGACGGCGAGGAGCGCCTGACCGTAGCCGGGGCGCTCTACCTGACCGAGCAGCCTCACCGCGTTCTCGGCAAGACGTTCGTCGAGATCTTCCGGTACCGCGACGACGGCCCGAGTTACGACCGACGCATTGAGGTCCAAGGGCCCCTGCCAACCCAGGTCCGCGAAACCACTCGACTCGTCCAGGCAGAACTCGGATTCGATCTCGTCGTGGTGGGCCTGATCAGACAGCAACTGCCTCGTCTCCCCGAAGAGGTTCTTCGCGAAGCGATCGCCAACGCAGTAGCCCATCGTTCTTACGAGACGGCGGGAGCGTCAGTCCGCGTGGAGATTCGGCCCGACCGGGTCGACATCATCTCTCCCGGCGGCCTACCCGAACCGGTAACGCTAGAGAACATCCGCGAACAGTGTTCCGCCCGCAACAACGACGTCATCCGAACGCTTCGACGGTTCAAGCTCGCAGAAGACGCCGGCACCGGCGTCGATCGGATGGAGGACGCGATGGCGGCGAATCTCCTGCGGCCGCCCCTCTTCAAGGAACCGGGCGGCACGGCTGTTTCCGTAACGCTTTGGCTGGAAACGGCGGTCACGAAGGAGGAAAGGGCCTGGATCGACGAACTCGAACTTGGCGGATCCCTGCGGGCGTCCGACCGTTTGCTAGTGGTCATGGCCGCACGCGGCGAGGCGCTCAGCAACGCGCGCGCCCGGGAGATCCTCGGCGTGGATCACCTCGCAGCACGCAAGGCCCTGCAGCGACTTCGCGACCACGGCCTGCTCGTCCAGTCCGGCCAGCGTGGCGGCGCCACCTATCGCATCAGCCAAGTCCTTCCCGGAACCCGCACGCAACTCGACCAGGACGAGATCGAGAAGCTCGTACTAGAGGCGGCACGCGAAGCGCCGCTCACGAACACCTCTGTACGGCGACTCACGGGACTCGATCGGTCCGGAGCCTTGACCCTGCTTGCTCGCCTTGTGGCCCGTGGCGATCTGAGACGCCGAGGTGAACGCCGGGGTGCACACTACGTCCGCACACTGCGGACCAAGCCCCTGCCAAGGGGCGAATCAGAACGGCTTCTTGCCCCGCTGGTCGACCAAACCTGGCAGGCGTTCGACCGAGCCGGCAATCTGCCTTCGCGCGTCACACCAGCCGCGCCGATCCTGTTCTTCGGTGACCTCGACGCATACCTGGGCTCGCCCTTGCGCGTGCTGACGGTCGGCTTGAATCCTTCGCTTCACGAGTTCCCTTCGGACAACGCCTTCGCGCGCTTTCCCCTGATTCGAAACCAGCGCGAACGGGAACCGAGCCGCTATCTAGCCGCAATGTCGGCCTACTTTCGGACCTACCCCTACAGGCGCTGGTTCAGCGCCTACGAGTACCTGCTCAACGGCGCGAGCACGAGCTACTACGACGCTCGGAAGGCCTCGACAGCCCTCCACACCGACATTTGCTCGCCCGTCGCAACCAACCCGACCTGGAGCGAGCTGAGGCGGGATCGCGCAGACCTCGAAGCAGTCGGCGTGCCGCTCTGGCACGAACTGCTAGTGGCACTCAGACCTCAGATCGTGTTCCTGTCTGTAGCGAAGGTTCATCTAGATCGGATCAGGTTCCCCCCGATAGACGAGTGGCGTTCCCTCAGAGTCTTCAAACGAACAAGCCGAGGCGACGTCCGCAGGCGGCCATACAGGGTCCGGGCACGCTGGTACGACGTGGACGGCGAGGAGTCGCTGTTCGTCTTCGGACAAGCGGCCTTCACACCGTTCCAACTGCTTTCCCGTGACCAAAAGCACGAGGTGGGAGCCAGCGCGACGGAGACCTACGAAGATGGCTGCTGACCGGTGCTTCGTTCAACTCTCCCACCCCAGACGGGAGCACGAACCCGACCGCGGCACCGACAAGACCTGGAACACGCAGGAACACGCTCACGCGCGGAAGTTCATGCAGATGCACGGCCAGTGGATTGACCGGGACGATCAACGACAGTCCGGTGATCTGTACGGCTGGGGCGAGTGGGAAGCGGAGTCCGAGCTTGTACGCCCACTCAATCCCCCGGACGGCGACTTCCTCTATCCGCGGTGGCTGTGGCGCCCGTACTACGTTCCGAGAAACAGCTACGAGGGCCTGCACAACACCGACCCCTTCATCTTCGGACCGCGGTTCCTCTACTCGAACTGCTTCCAGCCGAGCAGGCCCGGCCTGAGACGACTTGACCAAGGCTCCGTCATCGCATTCGGGAGCGCCAAGAAGCGTGCCGGTGCGTGGCGATGGATGCTCGATACCGTCCTCGTCGTCAGGGACTTCAAGGACTACCACGGAGCCGACGCACGCTCCGTACTCAGAGATTGGGTTCCGAACACGTTCCTGGACGTGACCATCCGGCCTCTGACCGGCGACGCGCCGCAGTCCAAGACCTGCGCAACGGCACGCGACCGGCTCCGCCTCTACCGGGGAGCGACGCCTGACGATCTCGTCGAAGGCATGTTCAGCTTCTTCCCCGCGAGTCCCGAGTGCGGCGATTCGGGCTTCAGGCGCCCGTTCATTGATCTTCCAATCGAGTATCTGAACCCGGCCGCCTTCCGAACTCCGAGAGGGCTGGGTCGCGACCGAACGCCCGCCGAGCTTCGTGCAGTGTGGGATCAGCTTGTGGCGCAAGTCCGCGACGCAGGACTCGTTCTGGGGACGTTCGCCGAGTTGCCGGAGCGGCGCTGAGAGCAGCCGCTTCCGACGCAGAATGGTCGCCGCTTCGCGGCGCGTCCACTTGGCCGCCTGCGGCGGCAGCCGGCGAGGACGCCGGCGCACCCAGTGTGTGGCGGCGAGCGCTACGGGAGCGGGAACTCCTCCAGATACCGCTCGTAGCCGGGCTCGACGTCGATCTCGAGCGACCGGAGGACGCGGACGACCGCGTTGTAGAACGCCAGAATGATCGTCAGCTCGACCAGGAGTTCGGCGTTCAGGTGACGCCGTAGCGCGTCGAAGGTCTCGGCGCTGATCTCGAGACCTTCGGTCGCCTCGTCGGCGGCGGTGAGGACGAGGCGTTCGAGTTCCGGCAGCGACCCGGCGTCCGGCCCCGCGATGACGGTGCGGATGTCGTCGTCGGAGAGGCCGAATTGGCGGCCGAGTTCGATGTGGTGGGTGTACTCGTAGTCGGTGCGGGTGATGACGCCGATGCGCAGGATCGCCATCTCGCGCAGCCGCTGATCGAACCGGGACTTCCAGCGAATCCAGGCCCCGGTACCGCGAAACGACCGCGTGCCCGAGGGGCTGTGCGCGAGCATCCGCGCCAGGTTGATCGGCCGGTCGAGCAGCTCCCGGTCTTCGGGGGCGAGATCGTCCACGTCGAGGTAGGGAAGTCGAGCCACGGGGAGTCTCCTTTGCGGGCGGAATGCCCACGTTGCCAGGAAGCGGTGAGGGTATCGCCGCGCCGCCCGCACTCACCTACGGCAGCGGGAACTCCTCCAGATAGCGCTCGTACTCGGGCTCGACGTCGACCCCGAGCGAGTTCAGCATCCGCACGACGCCGTTGTAGTACGAGATCGTCATCGTGAGTTCGACGAGCATCCCCTCGTCGAGGTGGCCCTGCAACGCCTCGAAGGTCTCGGCGCCGATGCCGACGCCGGTCGTCGCCTCGTCGGTGGCGGTGAGGACGAGCCGTTCGACCTCCGTGAACGACCCGGCATCCGGACCCGCGATGACGGCGCGGATGTCGTCGTCGGAGAGCCCGAACCGGCGGCCGAGCTCGATGTGGTGGCTGTACTCGTAGTCGGTGCGCGTGATCGCGCCGACGCGCAGGATCGCCATCTGGCGCAGGCGCGGGTCGAGCTTCGTCTTGAAGCGAATCCAGATGCCCATGCGGCCGAACAGGCGGGCCCCCTCAGGGCAGTACGCGAGGTTCCTGAACAGGTTGAGCGGCGGATCGAGCAGTCTCCGGTCTTCGGGGGCGAGATCGTCCACATCGAGGTAGGGAAGTCGTGCCATTGGAGGACCTTTCCTGCAGGTTGGGACCGTGGGCGACGGTCAGCGGACGGGAGAGAGTACCGTCACGCCGCCATCGACGACGAGCGCCTGGCCGGTGATGTAGCGCGCGTGTTCGGAAGCGAGAAACACGACCGCGCGACCGATGTCCCAGCCGGTCCCTTCGATCCGCAGCGCCGAGGCGTTCTTGCGGCGCTCGCGGATCTCGGGCGTCATCGTCGGGCGCTGGACCATCGGGGTCCAGACCGGGCCCGGGAGCACGACGTTCACCCGGATCCCGTCCCCGGCGTGGTCGACGGCCATCGCCCTGGTCAGGGAGACGACCGCGCCCTTCGACGTCGAGTAGGGCGTGAGCCCCTTGGGGCGGATCGCCGAGATCGAGCTGATGTTGACGATCGAGCCGCCGCCGGCTTCCGCCATCGCCGGGATCAGGGCGCGGGAGACCAGGTACATCGACGCGACGTTGACCTTCATCACCCGGTCCCAGAAGTCCGGTTCGGTGTCGAGGACGGTGCCGGGCGCGCCGATACCCACGTTGTTGATCAGCACGGTCGGCGGCGCGGACCCTTCCCCGGCGAACGCGGCCAGGGCCGCGCAGTCTTCTTCGCTCGTCACGTCGCCGATGAAGAGCCGAGCGGCGCCGCCTTCCTGCTCGATCATCTCGACGGTGCCGCGGCCGGCTTCCTCGTTCCGGTCGACGATCACGACCTCGGCACCGGCCCGCGCCAGCAGCAACGCGGCCGCGCGGCCGTTGCCGATTCCGTCGCCTCGGGCCCCGCCACCGGTGACCACGGCGACCCGGCCGCGGAAGTCGATCCGATCCCCGGTCGAGGGTGTCTGCTCCAAGCGCGTGTTCATCGATCCAGCACCTCCATCGTCGCCGCTTCGCGGCGCGTTCCCTGGCCGCCTGCGGCGGCGGCCGGCGGGGGCGCCGGCGCACCCAGTGGGTGCCCTACGGTAGCGGGAACTCCTTCAGTCAAGCGCATCGAGGAAGCGGAGAGCGTCGGCCACGGACGCCTCGGTCGCCTCCTCCATGATCCTGTGGCCGGCGCCGGGATAGACCTCCAGCGTGCTCCGGGAAAGCCCGGCGTGGAACTTCTCCCCGACCGCCGGCGGCACCAGCGGATCCAGCTCTCCGATCTGCACGAGGACCGGCATCTCGAGCTCGCCGAGCCGGGGTTCGAGGTCGCGCGGATCGTGCATGACGGCGGCGTACTGGCGGAACATCAGCGCGACCGCGTACCGGTTGCCCTCGTGGCGAAGGATGCGGCCGAAGCGCGCCGCGAACTCCGGGGTCACCAGTTCGTCGCGGGCCATCATGTACTTGAGCGTCTCGCCAACGACCCAGGGGCTGCCAACCTTCGCCAGCAGGCGGTCCAGCAGGGACAACTCGATCTCGCCGAGCCCGGTTTCGGCCGGCTCCGCGTCCGGGTCGATGAAGACGCCGTCCACGTCGTATCCCTCGTCGCCCGGGACGCCTTCCGGGCCGATCAGGATCAGGGACCCGATCTGGTCCGGGTGCTCGAGGGCATAGAGCAGAACCACGCCGCCGCCCATCGAGTGGCCGGCAAGCGCGAAGCGGTCGACGCCGAGCTCCACCAGGACCTCGCGTACGAACTCGACCATCGACTCGCGCGTGTAGATGTCGCCCGGGATCCGCCCGGTGAGGCCGTGTGCCGGGAGGTCGACTCGGATGACCCGGTGGCTCTCGACGAGCTTCGGGATCCAGGGCTCCCAGTTGTGCAGCGAGCCGAGGCCTCCGTGTATCAGGACGAGCGGTGGAGCGTCCGGCTGGCCCTGGTCGCGATAGTGGGCGACGGCGCCGCCCGGCAGTTCCAGGAAGCGGGAGTCGGTGCTCACGTACTCGCCGAGCTGTTCGCGGGACAGATCGGGGCGGAGAAGCACGGCTGCCCCGACGGCAACCACCAGGACGAGCAGTCCGGCCAGGCTCAGGCCGATGATCGTGAGCCAGCGTCTTAGGCGTCGGGGTCGAGCCGGCGGGCTTGGCGGGCTCTCCGGGTTCGCGTTCATCGATCCAGGACCTCTTCCCTGCACTCGAAGCTCGCCACGTCGCTGAGTTCGCCGCTGCCGGAGTAGATCGCGACGCGCGGATAGCGGCAGATGGGGCGAGATTCGACGATGTCGCCGTTCTCGTCCCGGCGCGTGGCGGCGAGGGTCTCGGGGGCGACGCCCTCCTCGACCCAGCGCACGACCGCGGCGAAGGCGTTGTCCGGAGTACGACCCGGAATGTCGCGGCAATGCAGCGCGCCGGGGGCCATGAAGAGGCGCAGGAAGGCGTCCGTCTCACCCATGCGCTCCTGGACGCCCTCGAACCAGTCGACCGTCCCCTGGGCGTAGATCAACGGATCCGACCAGCCGTGCCAGACGATCGCCTTGCCGCCGCGGTCGCGGAAGCCGGCGAGATCCGTGCGGTCGGTGCCGAACACGCGACCGAACTCCTCGACGGACTGGTCCCAGTAGTGCTCGTAGGAGGCGCGGGTGAGGCCGGTCCAGTCGAACTCCGGGTCGCGGGCGAGGAAGTAGCGGAACCAGTCGAGGGTGATCCGCATGGGCCGGCCCGCCGGCGGGTCGCCGGCGGTGCCGTTGAGCGAGAGGAAGTTCGTGCCGGGGGCCAAGCCGTACCAGAGGAAGGAGCCGTCACGGCGGCGCGGACCCTCGAGGATCTTCCGGATGACGGCGATGTCCGCCTCGGTGATCGGGCCGCAGTTCTCGCTCTCCGCCTCCGCCTCGGCGCCGAGAAGCTCCCCAGGATCGAACGGGCACTGCCGCGGGTCGGGGATGACACCGTCGGCGAGGCCGTCCTGGAGGTCGCAGGCTTCGACCGCCTTCGCCTGGGCGAGCCGGAAGGCGCACGGACGCACGAAGTGGCCGCTCTCGAGCATGACGAGCTGCCCCCACATCTGGGCGAGATGCAGCCGATCCCAGTTGATCGCCGGTGCGCCGGAGAGGACGCCGTCGTAGTCGTCCGGGTAGCGCTGGACCACCATCAGCCCCTGACGGCCGCCGGTCGAGCAGCCGCGGAAGTAGGAGTACCCGGGCTGCCGGCCGTAGAAGGCCGCGGTGAGTTCCTTGCCGACCCGGGTCATCGCGTGGATGCCGAGGTAGGCGTTGTCGCGGATCAGCATCCACTCGAGGGCGCCGTCCGGCCCGAGGGCGAAGCTGCCGCTGTTCTCCTCGTGGCCCGTGTCCGTGGCCGCGGCCGCGAAGCCCTCCCGAACGGCGGCCGGCAGGGAGCGCGGGCTGCCGCCCGAGAAACCGCCGCCGCCGGTGCCGAGGAAGCGGCCGTTCCAGTTCTCAAGAGGGAGGGCGACCCAGATCGTGAGGCGATCGTCGGCTGGCGGGTGGGTGGCGATCACGGTGACCTGGCAGTGGGCCGGTGCGCCGGTCGGTGCGGTTTCGACGCTCGCCGATTCGACGGTGGCGTCGAGCAGATCGAGGGTTGCCAGGCTCTCGCAGGCCCGGGCTGGGTTAGCGGAGTCGTAGAGGGGTGGTGGCCACTGGGTCGCAGCCGGAGCAGCCAGGGCCAAGGAGAGGACGGTGGGTGCCAGGCAGTACTTCACGGGTCACAACATGGTCGCCGCTTCGCGGCGCGTCTCAAGAGGCCGCCTGCGGCGGCGGCCGGCCAGAAGGCCGGCGCACCGACAGTCCGCGGCGCGACGTTCTCACGCATTAGAGCAACGGTAGAGGGTATCGTCCGCGGCACACCTGATCGGCACTGCCCTCAAAGGAGAGTCCCCATGAAGAGATCGAGCCCTCGAACCCTGCCGGTCGTTCCGCTGGCGCTGAGCCTGGCACTCGCGTTCACCGTCGCCGGCGCGCCCGCTGCGGCCCAGGAGTCCGGCTCATGGTCGATCGGCGAGCGGATCGTGCCGGCGCCGGCCGGTGCGAGCGACGCCCTTCGGTCCGCTCTCTCCGCGACGCCGGCCCCGAACGTCGCCGCGTCGAAACAGCAGACGCCGCAGAGCGACGAACAGTGGCTCGTGATGCAGAAGGCGACGGCCAACGCCAACCTCGACCAGCTCGCGAGCGGGTTCGGCGTGTCGATCGAGAAGGACGAGATCGAGGGAGTGACGGTCTACCGGGTGGCGCCCGGGAAGGTCCATCCCCGGCACACGGACCACCTCTTCCTGCACGTTCACGGCGGCGGCTACGTCCTGAACGGCGGCGACGCCTCGGTCACCGAAGCGGCCATGGTCGCGTCCCGGGCGGGCATCATGGCCCTGTCCGTCGACTACCGCATGCCGCCGGAGCACCCGTTCCCCGCCGCGGTCGAAGACGTGGTCTCCGTCTACAAGCACCTGCTGGAGAACCGGTCCGCGAAGTCGGTCGCCATCGGCGGCACGTCCGCGGGCGGCGGGCTGTCGCTCGCGGCGGTACACCGCTTCATCGCCCTCGGTCTCGATGTGCCCGGAGCCATCTACGCCGGAACGCCCTGGGCTGACCTGACGAAGACCAGCGACAGCCTGTTCACGAACGAAGGGCTCGACCGCATCCTGGTCACCTACGACGGGTTTCTTGGCGCGGCGGCGCGGCTCTACGCCGATGGCCATGACATGAAGGATCCGTTGATCTCACCCGTCTACGGCGACTTCGAGGGGTTCCCGCCGACGTACCTGATCACCGGCACCCGCGACATGTTCCTGAGCGACACGGCGCGGACTCACCGCAAGTTGCGCGCGGCCGGCGTGGTTGCGGATTTGCACGTCTACGAGGGCGTGGCCCACGCTGACTACCTGATTCTCGTGGGGTCGCCTGAATCGGAGGATGTGTTCGCGGAGGTGAGCGCGTTCTTCAAGACGCACCTGGAGTAGGGAAGCCGGAAGTCGTCGCCGCTTCGCGGCGCGTTTCCTGGCCGCCTTCGGCGGCAGCGGGTCAGAAGACCCGCGCACCCAGAGCGCCGTCCTCGGCATGGCGGCGCGCTCTGCTGTGGGCGTGGCTTCCTAGCTGCCGCGGGTCGCCGTGAACTCGCGCTCGCCGCGGGGAGTGATCATCTTGCCGGTCATGGCGTCGCCGTCGACCGTCGCCTCAAAGTTGAGGTTGAAGGTCTGGCCGCCCCTGCCGATCTCGCGGCCGAACTTGAGCGTCTCGCCGTCCCAGGACACGTTCTTCAGGTCGCCGTTCCGGCGCGGGTTGGTCCAGGTGCCCTTGAGTTCTCCGTCGACTTCCGTGAACTCGTACACGACCTCGAAGCTGCCCTGGGGCGTCTCGGTCGTCGACTCCCACTTGCCGAGGACGGGGGCGTTGTCGGCGGCCGCTGCTGTGGGCGCGAAGGCAAGGGCGACGGCGGCGGCGATCAGGATCGACTGTCTCATGGCAGGCTCCTCAATCGGTTCGGAGGGTGGATCGTGGCCGGCCACGACGCTGGCGGCTGAACGCCTGCGCCTGGTGACCGCCCCTAGAATGAAACGACTTCGATGAAAAGGACGACCGCCGCCGTCGTTTTGTTGCTGTTCCCATGGAGCTGCGCCGGCGACGGCGGCCGGCAGACGGCCGTGCCACCGCCCGAAGGTGGCGAGGAGACCCCGCAGATGAAGATCGACCACTTCATGTACGCCGTTGCCGATCTCGACGAAGGCATGGCGTGGGCCGAGGGAGCCTTCGGCGTGGCGCCTGCCTTCGGCGGCTCGCACGAGGGTCTCGGCACGCGCAATGCCTTGTTGAGCCTTGGCGACACCTACCTTGAGATCATCGCGCCGGACCCGGCGCAGGCGGTCGAGAGCCAGATGGTCACCGGAATGGCCGCGATGAGCGCCGGAGGGTTGGTGACCTGGGCGGCGCAGGGGGATCTCGTCGTCACGAAGGGGTTGCTCGAGGAGGCCGGGATCCCGTCGGCCGGCCCGGTCGAGACGCGGCGGCGCACGGCGGACGGCGGGCTGCTCGTCTGGGACTTGTTGTTCCCGCAGGGGGGCAGCTACGGGATGCCGTTCTTCATCGACTGGCGGGAGTCGCCGCATCCGGCGACGACGACGCCGGCCGGCGGGGAGTTGGTGTCGTTCGGGATTTCGACGCCGGATGCGGGGGATCTCGGCGCGGTGCTGGCGGGTCTTGGGCTGGATGTCGAGGTGTCGGAGGGAGATGCCGAGATGCGGGTCGTGATCGAGGGGGCGAAGGGGCTCGTGGAGTTGGTGTCGACGAAGGAGAGCCGGGGGTTGCAGCCGTCGTCGCGGCGTTGATGGGATTCAGGCCTCTGCTGGGTACACGGGTCTGACATCCGACCGCCCGAAGACGGGCGCTCGGACTGTGACGCGGCTGGCGCGGGGACGCGCCAGCCGGGTTCTGACCCGCCCACGGGCGAAGCCGCGGAGCGGCGCAGCCCGGACAATAGGGCCGCCGGCCGGAGGCCGGCGACGACTTCGACGCCGCCTGCGGCGGCAGCGGGTCAGAGGACCCGCGCACCCAGCGGAGAGTGTCATTGCTGGCAGTGGGAGTAGGGTTGGTCGTCACAACCCCCGAAGGGAAGAAGGAACGATGACTGAGAAGCCACTGAAGAACCGGGTTCGTCTGGCCGGCCGCTGCGTCGCGGTCGCAGGTCTGAACCTCGCGCTCGCCCTCCCCGCCGCGGCCCAGCTCGACATCGACGACTGGGCCAAACGGGCCGGCGAGCAGATCGTCTGGCACCAGACCCAGTTGAGCGACACGGTCTACCTGCTCCTGCCCGAGCCCGGGCTGGCCGGCAACCTCGCGGTCTCCGCGGGCGAGGACGGCATCCTGATCGTCGACGACGCGATGATGCCGGTCGTGCCGAAGATCAAGGCGGCGGTCGCGAAGATCCAGGAGGGCAGGATCGACTTCGTCGTCAACTCGCACTACCACTTCGATCACGCGGGCGGCAACGCGGGCTTCGGCGCCGACTCCGCGATCGTCGCGCACGCGAACGTGCGCAAGCGCCTGCTGGAGAACCGGCACGCCGGCGCGAACTTCTCGGCCACGCCGTTCCCGTCCGAGGCGCTGCCGATCGTGACCTTCAACGAGAGCGTCACGCTGCACTGGAACGGCGAGGCGATCGACGTGATCTTCTTCGGTAACCCCGCCCACACGGACGGCGACGTGGCGATCTTCTTCCGCGACTCGAACGTGGTCCACGCCGGCGACCAGTTCCCGAACCTCGGCGGCTATCCCTACATCGACCGGGACGTCGGCGGCAGCGCCCTCGGCCTGCGCGACAACATGGCCCAACTGCTCGAGATCGTCGACGACGAGACGCAGATCATCCCCGGCCACGGACCGCTGGCGACGAAGGCCGACCTGCAGAAGTACCACGACTACGTGGCGGAGACGATCGACCACATCGACCGGCAAAAGCGCGCCGGCAAGTCGCTCGAGGACGTCCAGAAGGACGGCCTGCCGGAGAAGTACGCGCCGTACGGCAACGGCCCGCTGTCGCCGGAGCCGGTCTGGATCGGTTACGTCTGGGCCAGCCTCGACGACTGAGATCGCAGCCGCGGCGATGAACAACGACGTCGTGATCGACGTCCGGGACCTGCGAAAGAGCTACGGGGAACTCGTAGCCGTCGACGGCGTCTCGTTCCAGGTCCACCGCGGCGAGATCTTCGGCATGCTGGGCCCGAACGGGGCCGGCAAGACGACGACGGTCGAGATCCTGGAGGGGCTCCGCCAGGCGGGTGGCGGCGAGGCGTTCATCGACTGCGTCGGCGTGAAGAAGAACCGGCGGCGGGTCAAGAGCATGATCGGCGTGCAGCTCCAGCAGAACGCCTTCTTCGACAACCTGACGCTGCGCGAAACGGTCCAGTTGTTCGCGACGATCTACGGCTCTGACGCCTCGCCGGACGAGATGCTGGCCAGGGTCGACCTGGCGGATCGGGCCAGGTCCCGGTACAAACACCTCTCCGGCGGCCAGCGGCAGCGCTTCTCGATCGCGGTCGCCATGGTCAACGAGCCGGTGGCGATGTTCCTCGACGAACCGACGACCGGGCTCGACCCCCAGGCCCGCCGCAGGATGTGGAAACTGATCGACGGCCTGCGCTCCGACGGCATGGCGATCATGCTGACCACCCACTACATGGAAGAGGCGGAGGTCCTCTGCGACCGCGTGGCGGTCATCGACCGCGGCTCGATCGTCGCGGTGGACGCACCGCAGACGTTGATCGAGCAGTTGGCGAAGCGCGGCGGCCAGTCGGTCCGCCGGGACGGCACCCTGACGCTCGAAGACGTCTTCCTCGATCTGACCGGGCACCAGCTCGTCGAGTAGGGACGCCACGATGAAGATCTACGCGGCCTTCATCGCCGCCGAACTGAAGATGTTCTTCCGCGACCGGGCGGCGCTCTTCTGGTCGCTGGCGTTCCCGACCGTGATGATGGTCGTCTTCGGCCTGTTCGACTTCGGCAGCTTCGCGCCGCCGAGCGTGGGCGTCGTCGACCAGGCGAGGAACCAGGCGTCGACCCTGCTGGTGTCCGTGCTGAAGGGCGAACTCGGCGGCGAGCCACTGTTCAACGTCCCGGAGGCGGACGACGCCGAGTTCCTGCGCTCGGAGGTCCTGGCCGGCGACATCACGGCGGTGATGGTGATTCCGGAGGGCTTCGGCGAACTCGGCGCCTCCTCGACCATCGACCTCACCTTCGACGGCAGGAAGGCCCAGGAGGCGGAGGCCGCCCGGTCCATCCTCGGCCAGGTGCTCGAAGGCGTCTTCAAGTCCGTCGCCAACATTCCGGCCGAGTACAGGGTCGAGAACTGGGCGACGATCTCCGCCACCGAAGTCGCGGGCCGCGGCCAGGGCTACAAGGGCTTCATCGTGCCCGGGATCGTCTCGCTGGCGATCATGCAGAGCGCCCTCTTCGGCGTCGTCTTCACGCTGGTGCGGCTGCGCAACCAGGGCGTGCTCAAGCGTCTCTACGCAACGCCCATCGGCCCGAACCACTTCCTGGTCGGCTCGCTCACCACCAGGCTCCTGCTGCTCGTGATGCAGACGAACGTCCTTCTGCTCGTCGGCATCCTCGTCTCCCGGGTCGAGGTGGCTCCCGGCTACCCCCTGTTCTGGCTGGAGGTCATCCCGCTCATCTTCCTCGGCGGCCTCGTCTTCGCCTCACTGGGCCTGGCGATCTCCGGCATCGCGAAGACGGAGAACACCGCGGCGCCCCTGGCGAACATCGTCTCGCTGCCGCTGATGTTCCTGTCGGGCGTGTTCTTTCCCCAGACCGCGCTGCCGGACTGGCTTCTCGGATTCGCGAAGTGGCTGCCGCTGACCTTCCTCGCGGACGCGATGCGCGCCATGGTGAACAGCGGCGAGACGCTGTTCAGCCAGGGAGGCCCGATCCTGGGGCTGGCGGTGTGGGCCGTCCTCTGCTTCGGGCTCGCCGTGTGGGCGTTCCGCTGGGAGTGAGCCAGTAGGGTCGCCACTTTCCGCGGGTCAAGCGACCCGCGGATTTCAGCCGGCCAGAAAGCCGGCGCACCGACAGTCGGACGGACCTACTCGCCGCCGGAGCTCGGCGGCTGGTCGTACTCCGACTCGAGCAGGCGGGCGCCGCGCAGGACGTTGCCCATCGCGTAGTTGCCTTCGTGGCAGGCGTACTCGTAGACGAGGCTGTCCTTCGCCTGCCACGTGTACTCACCCGCCCAGGGCGCCGTCCACGAGTTCGGGTCGTCGACCCGGAAGTGGTAGAGCAGGTTCCCGTCCTCGGTCCGGGTGAAGCGCTCTTCCACCACCATCGTCTCGCTGCCTCCGGGGAGACCGGTCTCGTTGCGGAAGTTGCGGGTGGTGACGACCAGCGTGTCGCCATCCCAGCGGCCGACGCCGTCGCCGAGCCACCAGTCGATCTCGTCGGGGCCGTGCTCCCCGTCGATGGGCACGATCCGGGCGTCGTGGACCATCTCGGCCATGATGACGACGTGGTTCTCGGTCTGCATGATCCGCGCGTAGTTGTTGTACAGGCTGGGCAGCAGCGGCGGTCCGCCGACGAAGCCGAGCAGGCAGCGCTCGGCCAGGGCCAGGGTCTCGGGACCGTCGAACGGACCGGGGCCGTCCTGGTCGAGCCAGGACGCCGTGCCGTCGTTGTTATGGATGAACGACGCGAAGTTCGTCGCCATCCGCCGCATCGCCGCCGGCGTCATCGCGGGCCGCCGACCGTTCTTCGGCTCGTAGATGATCGAGGTGCGGAACTTGCCGTCGACGACGACCGCCTCGGAGCCCGGGTCGATCCAGAACGCGTTGTAGCCGCCGACGCCGCCGCCACCGAAGCGGTTGTCGCCATCGCCGCCCTTCTTGGGCGCGGTCCGCTCGGCGCCGCCACCCTTCCGATCCTCTTCGAGGGACCGCCAGAGTCTCTCCCTCTCCTCCTCCATCGCCTCCGCCTGTTCGGTCGTCAGGTAGAGGTTGTCGCCGTACTGCGGCGGGCGATCGACCGGCGTGACCGTGCCGGCGTCGTAGACGCCCGACAGGTCGGGCTTGCCGTTCGGCATCCGCTTGATGCCGTCTCCCTCCGCGGCCAGGGTCGGAAGAGCGACGAGGAGCAGGGCGAGCGAGGCGAGAGTGAGCTTGCGCATGGCGGAGTCCTTGCTGGGAGAGAATGGACCGGTGCTTGAAGGGACTGGAATCCTAGCACCGGTCGGCCTCTGTCTTCTGCTCACGGTCGTCCCCGCGACGGCTCAGCCGGAAAATCCCGCACCCGAGCAGGTCGAGCTGAACGGCGCCGTCTACGACGTGCCGCCGCCCTGGCGGGGAAACCGCATCGAGGAGGCCGCGGACCCGACCGCGCTGGCGAAAGTGCCCAGCGAGCTGACCGGTGAGCTGGGCATCTACGTCACTCCCGAGACCCGGGACGCCGTGGTCGCGATGGCGGCGGCGGCCCGCGAGCACGGAATCCGGCTGGAAGTGGACTCGGGCTTCCGCAGCTACGGCTTCCAGAAGAGGGTTCTGGAGGGCCTCCTGGCCAAAGGCCGGCCGTTCCTGAACGCCATCCGCTGGACCGCGCCGCCGGGCTACTCCGAGCACATCACCGGCCGCGCCCTCGACTTCGTGCCCAGCGACGCGGACTTCAAGGACGTGCCCGCGTACGAGTGGCTACGGAAGCACGCCGCCGACTTCTGCTTCACCGAGAGTTACCCGCTCGGCAACGCCGGGGGTTTCGACTGGGAACCCTGGCACTGGCGCTACGACGACTGCGACAAGTAGCGGGTCCGGAGGCCGGCGCTCTGCGCCGGATGCCGGCGGGGGCGCCGGCGCACCCAGTGTGAGGCCTGTTTCCTTGCACGTTCGGGCTAGTAGGCTGGACGGCGGGAGACACCAACATGAAGACGATCGAGCATCACGTCAACGGAAACCGCCTCGCCGCCTGCTCCGGCAGGACCCACCCGGTGTTCAACCCTGCCACCGGGGAGCAGACCGCGGCCGTCGGTCTGGCCGGCACGGACGAGGTCGACGCGGCGGTCGCGGCCGCCAGGGAGGCCTTCGGCGAATGGCGGCGCACGTCGCTGGCCGTGCGCACCAAGCTGATGTACGCCTTCCGCAACCTGGTCGAGACGCACACGGACGAACTCGCGCGGTTGCTGACGGCCGAGCACGGCAAGGTGCTCTCGGACGCCGCCGGCGAGGTGGCGCGGGGGCTCGAGAACATCGAGTACGCCTGCGGACTCGCGGACCTGCTGAAGGGGAGCTACAACTCCCAGGCCTCGACCGGCGTCGACGTCTACTCGGTGCGGGAGCCGCTCGGCGTCGTGGCCGGGATCACGCCCTTCAACTTCCCGGCCATGGTGCCGCTGTGGATGTTCCCCAACGCGATCGCCTGCGGCAACACGTTCGTGCTCAAGCCGTCCGAGCGGGATCCGTCCGCGCCGCTGCTGCTGGCGGAGCTGTTCGACCGGGCCGGCTTCCCACCCGGCGTGTTCAACGTGCTCAACGGCGACAAGGTGGCGGTCGACCGCCTGCTGACCCACCCCGACGTCGCGGCGGTCAGCTTCGTCGGTTCGACGCCGATTGCCCGCTACGTCTACGAGACGGGGACCGGCGCCGGCAAGCGGGTGCAGGCGCTGGGCGGGGCCAAGAACCACATGGTGGTACTGCCCGACGCAGACGTGGACCTGGCCGCCGACGCCGCCGTATCCGCAGCCTACGGCTCGGCCGGCGAGCGCTGCATGGCGGTGTCCGTCGTCGTCGCGGTCGGCGGCGTCGGCGATCCCCTGGTCGACGCGATCCAGGACCGGATGGACAAGCTCCAGATCGGTTCCGGCATGGACGCCGCTTCGGAGATGGGCCCGCTGATCACCCGCGAGCACCGCGACCGGGTGGCCGGCTACGTGGGCGCCGGCGCCGAAGAGGGCGCCACCGTGGTCGTCGACGGCCGCGAGGCCGACTTCGACGGCGACGGCTTCTTCCTCGGCGTCTCGCTGCTCGACAACGTGACGCCCGACATGACGGTGTATCGCGACGAGATCTTCGGCCCCGTGCTATGCGTCGTCCGCGCAGACAGCTACCAGGAGGCGGTCGAGCTCGTCGAGCGGAACCCCTGGGGCAACGGCACCGCGATCTTCACGCGCGACGGCGGCGCCGCCCGCCAGTTCCAGGAGGACGCCGACGCCGGCATGGTCGGCGTCAACGTGCCGATCCCGGTGCCCGTCGGCTACCACTCCTTCGGCGGCTGGAAGCAGTCGCTTTTCGGCGACACCCACATGTACGGCCCGGAGGGCGTCCACTTCTACACGAAGGCCAAGGTGGTCACGGCGCGCTGGCCGGACCCGGCGGAGAGCCAGGTCGACCTCGGGTTTCCGCGAAACCGCTAGCCCGCATTTTTCACCGCGTGATCCGGTTCGGCGTTGTCGGGGTAGTTGCGGAGCTGTATTGGAGCCGAGTGGATCGGTCCGTCGGGTTTGGCGGATCCGTCGGTTCGGATCGGCGTTTCTGGGGGTCTATGGCC
>JAJDUI010000035.1 GCA_022826745.1 Thermoanaerobaculia bacterium
CGCACCTCATCGAGGGTCTGAAGGCGGCGTGTCTGGAGAGTCAGAATCATCCTCCCATCATCCCCGACACAGACCGTCCACGCTCACTTCTCGTTGGATTCACGCCCCCCGTTCACGCTCACTTCTCGTTGGACAGCACTATGCGTGTAGCTCTCGTGCTATACATGTAGCAATGGCGCTCAACATCAGAAACGCAGAAACAGAGAAGCTGGCCGGCGAGCTGGCGCGACTGACCGGACAGACCAAGACTGAAGCGGTCACCGAGGCGTTGCGAAACCACCTGGAACGGTGTCGGCGCGAACAGTCCGGCCGGACCCTGGCCAGCGAACTCAGCGAGATCGGACGCCGGTGCGCCAGGCTGCCAGTGCGCGACGGGAGATCCGCGGACGAGATTCTCGGGTACGACGAGGACGGCCTTCCCCGCTGATGGTCATCGATACGTCGGCAATGCTCGCGATCTTGCAGGATGAGCCGGAACGTGGCTCGTTCGCGGAGAAGATCGGGGCGGCGGCCGTGTGTCGGATCTCGCGTTGATCGCGTAGGTCGAGCAAACTGACGACCCCATGGTGGCGGCGCTAGCGGCGCCGGCCACGCCCCTCGGCCGGCTTGCCCATCAGCTCGTCGAGGCCGACGTTGAACTCGGCGACGATGCGGATCAGGACGTCCAGGCTGACCCGGAGCTCATCCCGCTCGATCCGGGACAGGTCGGACGCCGGGATGCCGACCCGCTCGGCCAGCGCCGGCTGCGTCAGCTTGTTCTTGCGCCGCAGGCGCCGGATCCGGTGGCCCATGAGCTGGACCTGCTGGACTGTGGCTTCCTGGCTCATCGCTGCACGATCCGAGAGTTTGGAGAATTGTAGCTGTGAAGTAGTGCAGGCGGTTCAGGCTGCCCGGCCTGCGATCAGATCGACGTCCGCAGATTCTCGTTGGCGGCAATCTGCGCTCCGCGCGCCTTGTAGCGTTCCCGGCGCTCCTTGCTGAAGCTGTCGACCTCGTCCTTCGGCACGCCGTAGGCGACGCCGCGATCTACACCCGGGCGGGCTCGAACACGCTTGAGCCAGTCCACCACGCTGGGCTGGGTCGTGATGTCGACCTTCGCCCACTTGTACGCCCGGATCCAGGGGAAGACGGAGATGTCGGCAACCGTGAAGTCGTCGCCGCAGATGTAGGGATGCTCCTCGAACCGGCGGCCGAGAATCGCCACCAGCCGTAGCGATTCCCTGCCGAATCGTTCCAGCGGATGGGCCTTCTGTTCATCGGACACGTCGATGTAGCGCGTGTAACTCAGCTTGTTGCCGAAGGCCGGGCCGAGATTCGCGGCCTGCCAGTAGAGCCAGGGAAGCACGTCCCAGCGCCGCTCGTCCGTCGGGAAGAGCGATGTCGGGTACTGCTCGCCGAGGTACTGCAGGATGGCGCAGCTCTCCATGACGGCGCGACCGTCGTCCACCAGGGCCGGCATCTTCTGGTTGGGGTTGATCGCGGTGAACTCGGGCGTGAACTGGTCGCCGGCCGAGAGATCGACCATGTGGATGCGCGTCTCGGGCAGTTTGACGCCCGCCTCGCGCAGCTCCTCGAGCATGATGGAGATCTTCCAGCCGTTGGGCGTGGCGCTGAAGTAGACGTCAAGGGCCATTCGTTCCTAGCCCCCCTCGAGGCCGGCGAGCACGGCGTCGATGCCTTCGCTTCGCAGGCCGTTCTTCATGGCGGAGAACGCGTTGGCGTCGAGTTCGGCCAACTGCGCGGCCCGCTCGAGGGCGGCGTCGCGCAGCTCGTCGGCCGGTGCGACCGCGTCGACGAAACCGGCATCGCGCGCGCCCTCGGCGTCGTACATCCTCGCGGTCAGGGCGGCTTGCGTCAGGGCGCGCTTGGAGAGCCGTTCCCTGGCCAGGAGCCAGGCGAACGGTGGCAGCGTCCTGCCGATCGCGACCTCGTTCAGCCCGAACCGAAAGTCGCCGTCGGCCGCCAGGCGATGGTCGCCGGTGAGTACACAGAGCGCGCCGAGCGCGATGGCGTGGCCACTGGCCGCGACGACCAGGGGTTGCGGCCATCCGTACAGACGCATCATCAGACGCGCACCGGCGAGTCCCATCGCGCGGGCCTCATTCGGGCCGGCATCCCGAAACACGTTGAGGTCGAAGCCGCCGGAAAACAGGCCGGGCCGGCCGGTCAGGACGACGGCCTTGGCGTCGTCCGCGGCACGGTCGAGCTGGGCGTTCACGGCCGCGATCATCGGCGGTCCGAAGACGTTCGCCTTGCCGTCGTCCATCGTGATCAGGGCCACGTCGCCGACCTGTTCGTAGGTCGTTCGTTCCGTCATGAATCGGCTCCTTTGAGGCCGCCTGTCGCGGGCTCGTTCGTCATCGCGGCGCTAGTTTGTCACCTTGATCTGGCGGTCCTCCCAAGGCTCAGAGCGTGCGTCCGACGATCCACGCGCCCGCGACGAACGTCGCCAGCACGCTGCCCAGGTTGCACAGGACGACGACCAGGAGGATGCGAGTGAGACGGTTGCTCCAGAAGCCGCGCACGGAACCCAGGCTGTCGGCGAGGTTCTCCATGTCGGCGACGAGGGGCTTGCGCAGCACGGCCTGGACCAGGCCGGCGACCCAGCCGGCCGCCATCAGGGGGTTCAGGCTGGTCAGGGGCGCGGCGGCGAAGGCGGCGAGGATCGTGACCGGGTGCGCCAGGGCGATGACGGCGCCGAGAGCGGCGAGGCCGCCGTTCAGCGCGACCCAGATGTACACGGATTCGACGGCGCGCTCCCTGTCGCCCCAGACGAGGCCGTAGGCGAAGAGGGCGATGATCAGAATCGGCACGAGCCAGGCGACGATGCGCGGCCAGATCGGCGGATCCGGCACCTGCTCGAGTTCCTCGAGGTCGCAGGAGGAGTCGGCGAGGCCGGTGATGCCGGGCAGGTGCCCGGCGCCGACGACGGCGACCGTCCGTGGCCCCGCCGACTGGCGCAGCTTCTCGGCCATGTAGGCGTCGCGCTCGTCGATCAACGTGCCCTTGACGCCGGGCAGGGCCTCCGCGAGGGCCGACATCAGGTCGGTGAGGTTGCCGCTGTCCCGGAGCTGCTCGATGTCCTCTTCCTTCAGGTCGTCGCCGACCAGCGCGCTGCCGGCCAACTGGCCCATCACCTTCGTCCGCTGCCAGAAGCCGAGCGACGCCCAGGTGCGCTTCAGGGAGATCTGGATGTCGCGATCGATCAGTTCGAGCCGGGCGCCGCGTTCACGGGCCCGGGCGATCGCTTCCCGCATTTCGGCGCCGGGCTCGATGCCGAACCGTTGGGCGAGGCGCCGCTGGAACGAGTGCATGAGGAACGAACTGAGGAGAAGCGCCGCCTTGCCCTCGCGTATGACCTGGAAGATGTCGAGCTTGCGCCAGGAATCCTGGTTCTCCAGGTTCTCGTAGCGGGCCGGGCACAGTTCGACGCAGACGGTGTCCGGTTCGAGTGCTTCGATCGCCTCTTTCGTGTCGCGGACGCTCTGGGGCGAGACGTGGGCGGTGCCGACGAGGAAGACCTCGCGCTCGTCGAGTTCGAGTCGCTGCACCGAGGACGGGAGTTCGGCCGGCGCCGGCTGGTCTGCGGCTTCCGAGGTCATGGCAGCGGAGCGTAGCCCACGAGGCCGGCCCACGGGGTCCGCGTCCGCTACGCTCTTCGGAACCACGTAGTGAACCCAGGGAGGCCGGGATGACGATGCGAGACCCCGAGCGCGGCGGAATGGTGGCCGCTTCGCGGCGTGATTCTTCAGGAAGCCGGCGAGGGCGCCGGCGCACCCAGTGGCCGATCGCTGCGGCTCTGGCAGCGGCCGCTGTGCTCTCGATTTCCTGTGGCGGCGCGCCCGAAGCCGACGCGCCGGCCACGGACTCTGGCGCCGGTCCGCCCAACATCGTGCTGATCCTCGCCGACGATCTCGGCTACGCCGACATCGGCATCTACGGCAGCGAGATCATCTCGACGCCGCACATCGACGCGCTGGCGGCGAACGGCGTCCTGTTCACGGACGGCTACGTCAGCCACCCGGTGTGCAGCCCGTCACGGGCCGGGCTGGTCACCGGCCGCTACCAGCAGCGCCACGGCTGGGAGTTCAACCCGGCGGGCCGCGACGTGAACGCCGGCATGAGCCTCGACGAGGCGACTCTCGCCGACCGCCTGAAGGCTCTGGGCTACCGGACCGGCATGGTCGGCAAGTGGCACCTGGGCCATCAGGAGCCGCACCACCCGATGAGCCGCGGCTTCGACGAGTACTTCGGCGTCCTGGAAGGCGGCAGCATCTTCATCGACTCCAGCCTGCCGGGCGTGGAGTACGGCTCGCGTCGCGGCGAAGAGGGGCCGACGGAGCGCCGGAACAAGGTGCTGCGCGGATTCGAGGAGGAGAAGGTCGAGCGTTATCTCACGGACGTCTTCACCGACGAGGCGGTCGAGTTCATCGAGCGCGGTGCGGCCGGGGACGAGCCCTTCTTCCTCTACCTCAGCCACACGACGCCGCACACGCCGCTGCAGGCGACGGCCGAGTACCTCGAGGGGTACCGCCACATCGAGGATCAGCGGACGCGGGTCTACGCGGCGATGGTCGCTTCGCTCGACGAGAGCGTGCGGCGGGTGGTCGAGACGCTGAAGGCTCAGGGCGTGTTCGAGAACACGCTGATCGCCTTCGCCAGCGACAACGGCTGCGCCGGCTACATCGGCAACGCCTGCTCGAACGGTCCGCTGTTCGGTTTCAAGCGCTACCACCACGAGGGCGGCGTCCGGATCCCGTTCATCATGAGCTGGCCGGCGGCCGTCGAGGGCGGGCAGGAGTTCAGCCATCCGGTGATCACGCTCGACTACATGGCGACGTTCACCGCGGCGGCGGGCGAAGAGGCGGAGACCGAAGACAGCGTGAACCTGCTGCCCTACATGACGGGCGAAGCCGACGGCGCGCCGCACGACTACCTCTACTGGCGGGCCGGCGCGAGCGTCGCGATCCGGGACGCGCGGTACAAGCTGATCAAGCTCAACCGCACGGACTTCCGTCCCAACAGCCTGCGCGGGGACGGCCGTCTGCAGCCGCCGGAGGGCGGCTGGCCGACCGACTCGCCGCACGGCCAGCTCACTCTGCTCTACGACCTCGCCGCGGACGTGGGCGAACTGAACAACCTGGCGGCGGAGCAACCGGACGTCGTCGCGCGGCTGGAGGCCGAACTGGACTCCTGGCGCGACACGCTGCTCGACGAGCAGATCCTCCCCGGCGTGCGCTCGACGATCACCCAGATCGATGGAGAGTGGGTGCAGTTGGTATTCTGAGCCGCCCTTTCGCGGCGAGGAAATGAGCGGTAACCGGAAGAACCTTGGGCGCGGCGCCGCAGAGACGTGGCGCGTCCTCTGGCCTCCGCGCCGGCGGGTTCAGGCGGTGCTGGTGCTGGCCCTCGCGGTGGCGGCCGTCCTCTCGCTCCGGGTCCGACAGGACGTGCGCCAGGCGCGTGCCGACCTGCGGATGGCGGAAGCGGCGATAGCGGGCGCGGACTTCGAAGAGCTCGCCGGGAGGGCGCCGCAACTGCTCGGCCTGGCTGCCCGGCAGGCGGCCGGAGAGAGTCGCTGGCGGGAGGTGGCGGACCTCTACGACGAGTACGCCGAGCACCTGCCGCCGGCACTGCTGGAGGCCGCCGAGGTCGAACTCGGCTTGAACCGTGCGGCTACCGAAGGTGCGGAGGCCGGCTCGGGCGAGGCGGCGCCGGAGTCGGTGGTCGAACCGCCCGCGTCGGCCTTCGAGCAGCGGCTGCGCCGGGCGCAACTGGTCGACGCTTCGGGCGTCCAGCAACTGCTCTTCGACCGTCGCGGCCGGCCGCTGGGATCGATCGGCGATGACCGTTCCCTGACCCTGGAAGAGGATCTGCCGGCGGGACTCGTTCCGCCCGAACTGGCGACCCACCTCCTCCCTCCTGCTCTTCAACCGCCTGGCCTGGCCGCCGCGGGGCCGGGGGCGATGGCCGCCTCCACGGCCGGCGCGAGGGCGCTGCGGCTGACGATCGACCGGGCCTGGAGCGAGGCGGCCGCCAGGGCGCTGGGTCGGGAGGAGGGAGCGATCACCATCCTCGAGCTCCCGTCGGGCGCGGTGTTGACGGCGGTCAGCAACCGGAACCGAAGAAGCCGCTGGCGGGCGCGCGGCGACAGCGTGCTCGACCCGCGCGAACCGGCCTCGATCGCCAAGCTGATCACCACGACGGCCGCGATGCGGGCCGGCCTCGACCCGGACGAGGAGATCGCCAACATGACCTGCCGGGGCTCGGTGCTGATGGACGGCGAGCGTCTCTACTGCGCCGCGATCCGCGGGCGGCTCAGGGGGCTCACCGACGCGATGGCGAGCAGTTGCAACGTCTCGTTCGCCCGCCTCGCGATGGACGTTGGCGACCGGGCCCTGGTGGAGGAGTACGAGCGCTACGGCTTCGTGATCGGCGGCGCTCAGGGTGCCGCCGTGCCGAAGAACGCCGTCGGCGTGGTGCACGAGTACCGCCATCCGGGCAAGCGGCTCGGCGATCTTTCGATCGGCCTGGAGGAGGCGTCCATCACGCCTCTCGGCGCCGCGGTGTTCGCCGCCACGCTCTCCGACGGGCTGCGCCGCGAGCCCAGGTTCGTCCTGCAGGCGGACGGCCTGCTCGGCATCTCGCCGCGGACGCCGGTCGCCAACGACCCGCAGGCGGTCCCGGTGCTGGATCCGTCCTGGCTGCCGGCGCTCCACGAATCGATGCGCGCCGTCGTGTCGCCGGGCGGCACCGCGAACCGGGTCGCCCCGCGGCGGCTGCAGGTGGCGATGAAGACGGGCACCGCGCGCGGTCCGGACAAGCCATTCCACGTGAACTACGTCGGCTTCTTCCCCGCGGGCGGCGAGCAGCCGCCTCGCTACGCCTTCGCGGTTCGGGTGACCGGCCAACCGACCTCGTCGCGCGTTCGGCGCGCGGGCTATGCGGTGACGAATCGTCTGCTGCGGGCGCTCGACGGTCTGGTCGGCGACGAGATCGACGCCGCCGCTCGCGATTCGCTGCGGCTTACGGGAGCGACCGGAGCGGGACCGTGACCACGGACGCGGGCGGCGGGAAACGACCCGTTCGCCGGCGCTACCGGCCGGCCATCGGCCCGAGGCTGAAACCTCTGCTGTGGGTGGTCTTCGGGCTCTTCGCCCTGCTCGCGGTCAACTCCTTCTACCTGTCCGGGGTCCGCGTGGCCGAAGCGGCGACCGGCGAGACCTACCAGAACTGGTTCTACATCTCGATGTTCCTGCTGCACCTGGCGGTGGGGGCCCTGTTCGTGCTGCCGGTCATCTGGTTCGGCCTCGCCCACATGCGCAATGCCCGGAACCGTCCCAATCGGCGCGCGGTGAAGGTCGGCTACGCGCTGTTCGGAACGGCACTCGTCCTGCTCTTTAGCGGCATCGTGCTGACCCGGATCGAGGGCGTGATCACGGTGAACGACCCCACCGTCCGCGGCGTCGCCTACTGGCTCCACGTGCTGGCGCCGCTGGTCGCGGTCTGGCTGTTCGTCCTCCACCGGCTGGCCGGCAAGCGGATCAACTGGCGGATCGGCGGACGGGTGGCCGCGGCGGCCGTGGTGCTGGTCGGCGTCGCCCTGGTGCTCCAGTTCCAGGATCCGCGGGCCTGGAACGTCGAGGGCCCGGCGTCGGGCGAGCAGTACTTCTTCCCGTCGCTGGCGCGCACCGCGAGCGGCGGCTTCATCCCGGAGCACGCGCTGAGCAACGACGCCTACTGCGTGGAGTGCCACGAGGACATTCACGGCCGCTGGGCCTACAGCGCCCACCGCTTCAGCTCCTTCAACAACCCGGCGTACAGCTTCTCGGTGCAGCAGACCCGCGACAAGGCGTACGAGCGCTCGGGCGACGTCCAGGCGTCCCGCTTCTGCGCCGGTTGCCACGACCCGGTCGTCTTCTTCTCGGGCGCTTTCGACGATCCGGAGTTCGATGTGGATCAGCCGTCCGCTCATGCCGGGATCACCTGTACCTCCTGCCACGCGATCACCCACATCAACAGCCCGCGCGGCAACGCCGACTACACGATCGAGGAACCCCAGCACTATCCGTTCGCCTTCTCGGACTCCGGAGTCCTCCGCTTCGTCAACCATCAGCTCGTCAAGGCCAAGCCGGAGTTGCACAAGCGGACGTTTCTCAAGCCCCTGCACGAGACCTCTGAGTTCTGCGGCGCCTGCCACAAGGTCCACCTGCCGGAGGAACTGAACCACTACAAGTTCCTGCGCGGCCAGAACCACTACGACTCGCATCTGCTCTCGGGCGTTTCCGGCCACGGGGTGGCGAGCTTCTACTACCCGCCGAAGGCGGAGCCGAACTGCAACGGCTGCCACATGGAACTGCTGCCGTCGGAGGACTTCGGTTCGCAGCGCTACCCGGAGAGCGAGCAGCCGGACGTCACCCAGGTCCACGACCACCTGTTCCCGTCCGCCAACACGGGGATTCCCCACCTGCTCGACTTCCCGGACTGGGTGATCGAAGCGCACCGCGAGTTCAACGAGGGCGTCGTCGACGTCGACATCTTCGGCGTCAAGCCGGGCGGCACGATCGAGGACGAGTTGATCGCGCCGCTCCGGCCGGAGGTCCCCGCGCTCGAGCCGGGGGAGGACTACTTGCTGGAGGTCGTCGTGCGCACCCTGGGCCTGGGCCACCACCTGACCCAGGGCACCGCGGACTCGAACCAGCTCTGGCTCGACGTGGAGGTGCGCGACGAGCGGGGGAACCTGGTGGGCCGCAGCGGCGGCCTGGGCGAGGGCAACCGGGTGGATCCCTGGTCGCACTTCATCAACGTCTACATGCTCGACCGCGGCGGCGCGCGGATCGACCGCCGCAACGCGGAGGACATCTTCGTGCCGCTCTACGATCACCAGATCCCGCCGGGAGCGGGCGACGTGGTCCACTACCGGCTGGAGGTGCCGCCGGCGGGCGCCGCCGCCGCGATGACGGTTGAGGCCGCGCTGCGCTACCGCAAGTTCGACACGACCTACCTGCGCCACATCTACGGCCCGGAGACGGCGAATGAACTGCCGATCCTCGACCTGGCTCGGGACTCGGTGACGTTCCAGGTGGGCGCCGCCGCTGCTGCCGGCAGTGCCGCCGAGTCGCTCTCGCCGGTCCCCCGCGAGCCCGGGAAGCCGCTGTGGCAGCGCTGGAACGACTACGGCATCGGCCTGCTGCGCAAGGGCGGCACCGGCCGCGGCGAGCTCCGCCAGGCGATCGAGGCCTTCACGCGGGTCGAGGAACTGGGCCGTCCCGACGGTCCACTCAACCTGGCGCGGGTCTACCTGGCCCAAGGCACGGTACGGGACGACGCGATCGCGGCGCTCGAGCGCGCCGCGGCCTTCGATCCGCCGGCGCCGAGCTGGTCCGTCGCCTGGTTCTCGGGCCTGGTCAACCTGCAGAACGGCGCCGTCGACGAGGCGATCTCGAACTTCCGCTCCATCCTCGAGGCCGACAGCGAGGAGATGCGCCGCCGCGGCTTCGACTTCAGCCGCGACGTGCGGCTGCACAACGAACTGGGCCTTGCCCTGTTCGAGCGCGCCAAGCGGGAGCGCGGCCCGGCCCGGGCCGAGGCGCGGGCCGAGCGGCTGCACGAGGCCCGCGAGTCGTTCGAGCGGGCCCTCGCCATCGATCCGGAGAACGTGACGGCGCACTACAACCTCGGGCTGATCCACGCCCAGCTCGGTGACTCCGACAGCGCGGTCCTGCATCGCGAGCTCCACGCGCGCTACAAGCCGGACGACAACGCCCGCGACCGGGCGATCGCCATTGCCAGGCGCGCCGACCCCGCGGCCGATCACGCCGCGGAGGCGATCGTGATCTACGACCTGCACCGGCCGGAGCGCTTCAATGGCAGCCGCGCGGGTGTTGCCGGAGCCGGCGGTTGACGCCGGATCGCCCGGGCGAGGGCCCGGAAGAGCTCGAGGTTCCCGAAGGCGAACTCGCGCCGGAGGACGACGCGGTCATCGGCCGGGTCTTCGCCCGTTCGTTGAAGGTCCTGGCAGCTCTGGCGGCCGCCGCGTTGATCGTCGTGGCGCTCCGCTACGTGTTCCGGGCCGGGCCGGAGGAAGCGGTCGAGATTCCCGTGGCCGCGCCGCGCGCGGTGGAAGCGGCGCCGCAGGACGTGCCGGTCGTGCCCTTTACAGACGTCACCGCGGAAGCCGGCATCGACTTCGTCCACGTCAACGGCGCCGCGGGCGAGGCCCTGCTGCCCGAGACGATGGGTGCCGGCGGGGCCTTCTTCGACGTCGACCGCGACGGCGACCAGGACCTGCTGCTCGTCAACTCGACGACCTGGTACGCGGTTCTCTCGGACGCGGAGGTCGGGCCGGGTACCGGACCCGTGATGTCGCTATATGAGAACGATGGCGCCGGGAAGTTCAAGGACCGCACAGCGGGCTCGGGCCTGGAGGTCAGCTTCTACGGCACGGGCGTCGCGGTGGGCGATGTCAATGGCGACGGCTGGACGGACGTCTTCGTCTCGGCGGTTGGCTCGAACCGGTTGTTTCGTAATATGGAAGGCGGGCGCTTCGAGGACGTCACGGCAACGGCCGGCGTCGCCGGCGCCGACACGGAGTGGAGCAGCAGCAGCGCCTTCTTCGACGCCGACGGGGACGGCGACCTCGATCTCCTGGTCGGCAACTACGTGCGCTGGTCACGGGAGATCGACATCGAGGTCGACTACACGTTGACCGGAGTGGGGCGGGCCTACGGGCCGCCCGTGAACTACGGCGGCACGACGATGGACCTCTACCGGAACGACGGTTCGGGCGTCTTCACCGACGTCTCCGAGGAGGCCGGCATGCACATCCTGAATCCGGCGACGGACACGCCGGTGGCGAAGACCCTCGGACTGGCGCCGGTGGACATCGAGGGAGACGGCGATATCGACGTCGTGGTCGCGAACGACACCGTGCGCAACTTCCTGCTGGTCAACGACGGCAGCGGCGTGTTCACCGAGGACGGAGAGCTCTACGGCCTCGCCTACGGCCGGGACGGCGCGGCGACCGGGGCGATGGGCGCCGACGCCGCCGACTTCCGCAACGACGGCGAGCTTGGCTTCGCCATCGCGAACTTCGCGAACGAGATGACGTCCCTCTACGTCTCCCAGGGAGACCCGACCCTGTGGAGCGACGAGGCGATCACGGCCGGCATCGGCGCGCCGAGCCGCCGGGTGCTGAGCTTCGGGCTCTTCTTCTTCGACTACGACCTCGACGGGCGGCTCGACCTGCTCCAGGTGAACGGCCATCTCGAAGACGACATCGAGGTGGTGGAGCCGAGCCAGCAGTACCGCCAGGCGCCGCAGTTGTTCTGGAACGCTGGGCCCGCCGCGGCGTCGACCTTCGTGCCGGTCGAGCCCGCGCCGGGCGATGGTCTCACCCGTGAACTCGTCGGCCGCGGATCGAGCTACGCCGACATCGATGGCGACGGCGACCTCGACGTGCTGCTGCTCCAGACCGGCGACCGGCCCCTGCTGCTGCGCAACGACCAGGAAACGGGCCACCGCTGGCTGCGCTTCCTGCTCCGCGGCGACGGCGAGCGCGTGAACCGGGACGCCATCGGCGCCTGGGTCGAAGTGGAGCAGGAAACGGCGGCCGGACCGGTCGTCCAGCGTCGACGGGTCATGCCGACCCGGAGCTACCAGAGCCAGGTCGAGCCGATCGTGACGATCGGCCTCGGCGATCTGGTGTCGGCGGACGAGCTGGAGCGGGTCGAGGTGTTGTGGCCGGACGGAACGCGCCAGACGGTGGATGTCGATGCGCTCGACCGGGTCGTCGAAGTGACGTACCGGTCTTCAAACTAGCGGAGCCGGCCAGAAGGCCGGCGCACCGATAGTCGGAACTCGGAGGTGACCGTGTACAGTAGACGGTCAACCTCCCGGGGATGAAAACGCTCCGCACCGGTCTGGTTCGGGCGATGCCGATACTGCTTGCCGGCCTGCTGCCGGCCGGTCTCGCCGGTCAGACGATCGTCCTGACGGACGTCAACATCATCGACGGCAACGGCGGTCCGGTCCAGGAGGGGATGACGATCGTCATCGAGGGCCAGCGGATCGCCTCGATCACGGAGGGACCGTACGAGTCGTCGGGCGCCGGCGACGAGGCCGAAGTCCACGATCTCGACGGCGCCTGGGTGCTGCCCGGGTTCTGGAACATGCACTCCCACCTGAGCGTGATGTTCCCGGACAACCCCGCCCTTGCCGGCGAACAGATGCCGTCCAAGGTCATCCGCGCGGGGTTGAACTCGATCGACGGGCTGCGCCACGGCTTCACCAGCGTGCGCTCGGTGGGCGAGGAGGACTACATCGACGTCGCCTGGCAGCAGGCGTTCGACCATGGCTTCTTCCTCGGTCCGCGGGTCTTCGCCAGCGGCGCACCGGTGAGTCCGACCGCGGGGCATCGCGGTTACGTCGAGGAAGGCGCGGACGGCGTGGCAGCGATCCGCAAGGAGGTTCGAAGACGCGTCCAGAAGGGCGCCAGGGTGATCAAGCTGTTCAGCGTCGAGATGCTGCCGGACGAACTGGAGACGGCGGTCCAGACGGCGCACAGCCTCGGAGTTCACGTCACCTCGCACGTCCGCGAACCGGGAGCGCTTGCCGCGGTCAAGGCCGGGGTGGACTGTCTCGAGCACGGCTACGGGCTGACCGACGAGACGATCGAGCTGATGGCCGAGAAGGGGACGTTCTACACCCCGACGATCATCTGCAACCTGAGCGCCGGGTACATCGCCGAGCGCGAGGCGCGGTTGGCCGAACTGGGTTACGCGGAGGACGAGGAGATCGTGCGGCTGCGGACGATGGTCGCCTTCGCCGACGAGCGGTCGCCGGAGTTCGCGCTCGAACAGCGGCAGATCCTGGCCAAGGCCGCCAAGGCGGGAGTCAAGCTCCTGATCGGTTCGGACTCGATGCCGGTCGGCGAGATGGGCTTCCTGGAGATGGAGCAGTTCGTCCTCTCCGGGGTCAGCGAGATGGACACGATCATCGCGGCCACCCGCAACGCGGCCGAGGTCCAGGGCGTGCTCGGCGATCTCGGCACGGTCGAGGAGGGGAAGCTGGCCGATCTGGTCGTCCTGGGCGCCAACCCGCTCGAGAACATCTCGAACATCCGCGAGACCGTGATGGTGCTCAAGGGCGGCGTGATGGTCGACCTGGACGCCCAGCTCGGGACGGCGACCTACTGGGACTACTACGGCTCGATGGAACTGCCCGAGGGTTTTCTCGCGGAGTCCGAGGAGGCGGCAGGCTTCCAGCGCGGCAACACGGCAACGGATCAATAGCGCCATCGGCACATCGCAGGAGGGCTCAGGGATGAAGCGGAAGACGAACAGGAACCGCGGAGTTCTTCTGGTAGCTCTCGTTCTGCTGCTGCCCATCGGGGTTGCCGCCCAGACCACCGTTCTCACCAACGCGACGGTCATCGACGCCACGGGCGCGCCGCCGATCGAGGACGCCGCGGTCGTCATCGAGGGCAACCGGATCACGGCGATCCACACGCCGTCGGCCTCCGCGCCTGATCCTGGCGATGACGCGCGGGTTGTCGACCTCGGCGGCGGTTACGTCCTGCCGGGCCTGTGGAACAACCACTCGCACCTCGGCGACCTGCTGCCCGATCCCAAGGGCCTGCTGCCCGACGAACCGCTGCCGCGGGCCATGATCCGCGCCGGCCGCAACGCGATCGACGCGCTGAAGGCCGGCTTCACGACGCTGCGGATCACGGGCGACCGCGACTTCATCGACGTGGCCTGGAAGGAGGCGTTCGATTCCGGCGCCTTCGTCGGGCCGCGGATCGTGGCCGGCGGTCCGCCGCTCTCGACCGACGGCGACACGGACTGGTTGGTGAGGACCGGCAAGGGACCCGAGGGGATCCGGGCCATCGTTGCGGACAACATCGCGAAAGGGGTCCAGCTCATCAAGTTCCTTGGCGACCGGATGCCGCCTGAGGAGCTGATCGCCGGGATCGAGGAAGCCCATCGGCACGGCATCCCGGTCACCGTCCATGCCGACAACGAGGCGACCCGGATCGCGGTGATGGCCGGCGCCGAGAGCATCGAGCACGGCAATGACCTCACCGACGACACGATCCGGATGATGGCCGAGGCGGGCACCTTCCTCGACCCGACGATCCAGTGCAACCTGAGCGCCGAGTTCATCGCCGAGCGGGAACGGCAGATCGCGGAGGCCGGCTACATCGATCCGCCGGAAGTCGTCGAAGGCCGCGTGCGGGTCTCCCGAGCCGATGAGCGGAGCCCGGAGTACGCCAACTACGCGCGCGACGTGATCAACAAGGCCTACGCCGCGGGCATCCGCCTGACCACCGGCAGCGACTCGAACCCGATCTCGGAGATCGGCATCCTCGAGATCGAGCAGTTCGTCTTCCACGGCATCCCGCCGATGGCCGCCATCCAGGCGGCGACCCGCAACAGCGCCGAGATGATGGGCATGCTGGACGACCTGGGCACCGTCGAGGCCGGCAAGCTCGCCGACCTGATCGTGCTCCAGAAGAACCCCCTCGAGCACATCTCGCACCTGCGGAGCCTGTCCATGGTGATCAAGGACGGCAAGATCGTGAATCGCTCGCAGGATGAAGGTCAGGCCAGCTTCTGGGAGCTTTACCTGCAGGACTAGTCCACGAGGAACAGGAGGAGCAGAGTGAGACTCGTTCGAACGTCCGCACTGGTGGCGGTTTTCGTCCTTCTGCTGACCGCCTGCGCCCCGCAGGAACTCGTCACCCTGCCGGAGATCGACACCTCCGGCTCCCCCGACGGCATCGTCGACCTTCCCGACGACGTGCCGGAGGTGTTCCACACGTACTTCGATCGCTACGCCTACGTCCCGATCCCGGACGGAAGGCGGATCCACTTCCTGGTCTCGTCCGGCTGGACCCGCGACCAGATCAAGCACGGCCTGAACGTGATGGAGCACCTGCTGGCGGACCACCCCGGCTCGGTCTACGGCGACGACAAGAGCGGAATCGCCGCCGCGATGGCGGATCGCAAGGCGACGATGGTCTTCTTCGACAACGAGCCCGACATGCGCGAGGCGATGAGCGGTGGACTGCCCGAGGCGACCGACCTCAGCATGCAGGACCTGCGCGCGAACGAGGCTCCGGCTCCGGGCGACGCGGACTACATGGGCCACGTGACCCGGGACGCCGCCTACGAGGAGATCTGGCACCTGATCCACGACTACGGGATCAAGCCGACGTTGCCGGAGATGATCGCCGAGATGAGAACGGCGAACGACGCGGCGGCGGAGCAGGGCTGGTACGCCTGGCCCCGGGACGTGCCGGACGACCATCCGAACGAGTACGTGGGCGCCCTGATCGACAACTACTACGACCTCTGGACCGTCCCGCCGACCGTGTACGAGGGGCGCCCCATCGAGCCGGACGAGATCCCCGAGGGGTACTCGCACTTCGGGCAGTACTTCGCCGGCAGCCGCGCGGCGATGCCGGAGAAGGACCCGCTCGGCTACGCGCTGGTGACCGGCTTCGTCGGGCCGCACCTGACCTACACGCCGGAACTGCCGCTGGACTTCAGCGGCACCTTCTCGATGACGTTCGATCCGGAGGTCCGGTACACGATGAAGACCCAGCACCTTCGGAACGTCGCACTGACCGGCGAGGGCGACGCGGACCTCGTCGGCAACGCGCACGACAACGTGCTCACCGGCAACGCCGGCGCCAACCGGCTCGAGGGCGGCGGCGGCAACGACACTCTGGACGGCGGCGAAGGCGTCGACACGGCCGTGTTCAGCGGCCCGGCGGCCGACTACGAAGTCGGTACGGCTGAGGACGGAGTGACGGTGAGCGACTCGCAAACGGACCGGGACGGCGTCGACACGCTGCGGGGCGTCGAGTTCCTGCAGTTCAGCGACGAGACCGTCGAACTGGAGTAGCAGATGAAGTTCATTCGGACAGGCGTTCTGATCGCGGTTCCCGCACTGCTGGCGGTTTCATGCGCCCCGCGCGAACTCGTCACCCTGCCGGAGATCGATACGTCCGGCTCGCCTGACGGCATCGTCGACCTGCCGGCCGACGTGCCGGACGTGTTCCACGAGCACTTCAACCGGTACGCGTACGTGCCGACGCCGGACGGGAGGCGGATCCACTTCCTCGTCTCGGACGTCTGGACTCGCGATCAGATCAAGCACGGCCTGAACGTGATGGAGCACCTGCTGGCCGACTTCCCGGGTTCGGCCTACGGCGACGACAAGAGCGGCATCGCCAGTGCGATGGCGGACCGCAAGGCGACGATGGTCTTCTTCAACACGGAAGAGGAGCTGAACGCCGCGATGCGCTCCGGGCTGGCGAGGGCGACCGATCTCAGCATGCAGGACCTGCGGGCCAACGAGTGTCCGGCCCCGGGCGACGCGGACTACATGGCCCACGTCACCCGCGACGCCTCCTACGAGGAGATCTGGCACCTGATCCACGACTACGGCGTCGTCCCCACGCTGCCGGAGATGATCGCCGAGATGAGAACGGCCAACGACGAGGCGGAGTTGAAGGGCTGGGAGGGCTGGCCGGAAGACGAGCCGGAGAACCACCCGAACGAGTACGTCGGCGTGCTGATCGACAATTACTACGACCTCTGGACCGTGCCGCCGACGATGTACGAGGCCGTGGACATCGAACCCGGCGAGATTCCCGATGGCCATTCGCACTTCGGCGTGTACTTCGCCGGCGGCCGTGCCCTGATGGAGGAGAAGGACCCGCTGGGCTGGACACTGGTCCGGAAGTTCGTGCCGCCGCACCTGACCTACACGTCCGAACTGCCGCTCGACTTCAGCGGGACCTTCTCGATGACGTTCGATCCGGAGGCGCGGTACACGATGAAGACGCAGCATCTGCGAAACGTCGCGCTGACCGGCGACGGCGACGCGGACCTGCGCGGCAACGCTCACGACAACGTGCTGACGGGCAACGCCGGCGCGAACCGGCTCGAGGGCGGCGGCGGCAACGACATGCTGGATGGCGGCGCCGGCGACGACACGGCGGTCTTCAGCGGCGCGGCGGCAGAGTACGAAGTGGCGTCGGTGGGGGACCAGGTCACGGTGACCGACTCGCAGTCGGACCGGGACGGTACGGACACGCTGCGAGGCATCGAGTCCCTGCAGTTCAGCGACGGGACCGTCCAGGTGGAACAGTAGGGAGCCGGGGAGGTGTTGGATACGGTTGCGGGATGCTGGAACGGCACGGACGGCTCGCGCAGCAGATGCGCTTTCTGGTCGAAGTCGACCAGCTCAAGCAGGTGCTGCGGCGAACGTCGATCGTCGGCAACGACCGGCGAGAGAACTCCGCGGAGCACTCGTGGCACGTGACCTTGATGGCGCTGGTGCTGTCGGAGCACGCGGCCGCTTCGGGCCTCGATCAGCTCAAGGTGCTGAAGATGCTGATCGTCCACGACCTGGTCGAGATCGACGCGGGCGACACGTTCGTCTACGACCAGGCCGGTCTGGAGGACCAGGAAGAGCGCGAACAGCGGGCGGCGGAGCGGATCTTCGGCCTGCTGCCGACCGAGAGCGGGGCCGAACTGCGGGCCGTCTGGGACGAGTTCGAGGCGCGGCAGAGCCCCGAGGCGAAGTTCGCGAGGGCTTTGGACCGCCTGCAGCCGATGGTGCTCAACTATGTGAACGGCGGCGGTCCCTGGCAGCAGCACGGCATCAGCGCCGACCAGGTACGCGAGATCAATGGCTGCATCGAAGACGGCGCGCCCGAACTCTGGCGCTATGCCGAGGAACTGATCGAAGACGCCGTCAAGCGCGAACTTCTCGCGCCCTGAGTCCGGGGCGCCGCGGGCGCCTTCCGGACGATGCACTGAGAGCAGCTTGACGCTGCAGGGAGGAGTGACCATGAGAACCACTGGGTGCGCGGGTCTTCTGACCCGCTGCCGCCGCAGGCGGCCAACAGAACGCGCCGGCCAACGGCCGGCACGTTTAGCTCTGCTTGGTCTGATGATCGTCGCCGGCTGCGCGGCCGCGCCCGACGAGAACGTAGGCGAGCCAGCGACCGAAATCACCTGGGTCAAGAAGGTAATGGTCCACGGCGTGCCGATCTACGCGACGAACACGACCGGCGACGACAAGCTCCTCCACGCGGCGGGTGTCCTCGCCCAGTTCCTCGACAACGACGAGGACGGCGAGATCGACAACCCGAAGGTCCACCAGGCGATGCTGGACACCGGCGGCACGATCGTCATGACCGGCACCCAGGACGAGGCGCACGAGATGGACTGGAGGAACGCGCCCCGGGGCCAGGGCCTTTACGACGAGGAGACGGTGATCGACGCCCGGGAGCAGGGCGTGTTCGACGCGGCGCTCGAGGAGATCTGGCACATGGTCACGGACAACGGCTACGGCGTCGCCTACCCGGACGTGTTCGGGACGGAGCCGGGCACAGCGCTCACCGACGCGATGGACATCGCCCGCGGCGGCGCCTTCGACGGACCGCCCGAGGAGTACCCGGAGGGCGCCTGGTACACCTACGACGACGTTACCTGCGACTACGGCTGCATGGCGTCCGAGTACATCTACTGGGTGTACACGTCCTTCATCGGCGCCCAGGACCTTCCGGGGCGGCTCGACCAGATCGGCCACGAGTGGCCGCTCAACACGCCCGAGATGGTGCGGGAGGGAGAGCCGGTTCTCTACGGGATTCTGAGCGATCCCGAGTACCGGATCCCGATGGTCATCCCGGACGGCACGTACGACGGCGCGCTTCTGGAGATCGAGCCGTACACCTTCCGCTCACCGTATGAAGCGGCGAACCGGAAGATCCGCCGCGACAAGTTCGATCTCGTCCTCCCGGAGATCATGAAGGAGCGCGGCGTGGACATGTGGATCCACGTGATGCGGGAGTCGATTCCCGACTCCTTCGGCATCGACGAACTCGGCAGCGCTTCCGGTGTCTTCGTGTTCACGGACCGCGGCGGCGACCGGATCGAGCGGGCCATCCTCGGACGGCGCTGGGGCGCCACCCAGCGCGGCTGGGGCGAGACGGACTACCGGTACGTCGAAGAGAGCGGCGCGTACGACATCGTGGCCCCGGCGGTCCGGGTCCAGGAGCCGGTCGGCGGCCCGGAGACGGAGTACGACTACCGCTTCGAGGGGCTCAGGGACTTCGTCGCCGAGCGCGACCCGGACGTCATCGCGGTCAACTTCAAGCAGGAGCTGGGCCCGTGGCCGACCTACCGGGGTGAAATCGACGGCCTCTCGCACACCGACTATCTGCTGCTTTCCGAGGAACTCGGCGGGACGTACGCCAGCCGGCTGGTCTCGTCCGAGTGGCTGATGATGGACTACATCAACCACCAGGTGCCGAGCGAGGTGGAACTGCTCAAGCGGCTGCGTCGCGACGAGCTCTGGCTGTTCGAGGACGCGCTGTACGCGATCGAGCCTGGCGTCACCAGGATCGACGAGACCGAGCTGACGATCATGCGCCGCATGCGAACCGGTCAGTCGCAGCGCGGCCGCAGCGAGGGTTGGGAGGACGCCGTCGTCCAGGGCGGCGACATCGTCACGAACCCGAGCATCGGCATGTACGCCTACGTGCTGCGCGAGGGCGAGACGGAACCGCCGTCCGAGATCCAGGAACTCTGGGCCGAGTACCTGAAGGTCGATGCGATCCTGGCGGAGACGATCAAGGCGGGCCGGACTCCGCGCGAGATCATCGAGGACTACACGGCCAGGTTCGAGGAGGCCGGCATCATCGTGCGCGACAACCAGCTCCACATGGTGTCAGCCAAGAACGACTACCCGGCCTACGTCGCCGGCTTCGACACGACGAAGACGCACATTTCCATGGACTCCCACGGCCAGACGAAGGGCGCCCGGCCGCAGTCCGTCGAGACCTACTTCGGCCCCCGGATCGGCTCGCTCGGCCCGGACTGGTCGAAGGACATTCCCCTCGCGCCGTACCACCACTTCGTTATCGAGTACTTCTTCTACCTGCCCTCGCCGGGCCCGGAAGGCCAGGGCCAGTACCTGTTCTGGTGGGCCCACGAGGAGGCGCTCGCCGCCGAAGACGGCATCGAGTTCCTGTCGCCGCCGCAGACGGAACTCATCCTGATTCCATAACCGCTGGGCGCACCGGCTGTCGGTGCGCCAGCCTTCTGGCCGGCATCCGGGCGCCGCCGCGAAGCAGCGTGCGCGAGTCGCCGATTCTCAGACCAGCAGCTTCTCCAGCCGCGCCACCACGTCCGGCTTCGCGGCCGCGATGTTCTCGTCCTCCCACGGGTCCGCCTCCACCTCGTACAGCTCCTTCTCCTCGCTGAACCCGTCAACCAGCTTGTAGCGGTGGTCCTGGACGACCTGGAACCGGCCTTTCGCCGCGTTGCCCGAGTTGAGCGCCGAGCGGATGTGTTCCCGGTGCTCGCCGGCCCCGGAATCGAGCAGCGGCCGCAGCGACCGGCTCTGCATCTCCTCGGGAACGCCGGTCTCCGCGTAGTCGAGGCTGGTGGCTGCCAGGTCCATGTTCGTGACGAGGGCGTCGCTGCGGGTGCCGGCGGCGATGCCCGGCCCGGCCATGACCATGGGGACCCGCCAGGACGCCTCGTGCGGAAGGCCCTTGCCCCAGTAGTCGTGGTCGCCGAGCATCTCCCCGTGGTCGCTGGTGTAGATGACGATCGTGTCGTCCAGCTCGCCGCGCTCCTCCAGCCGCTCCTCGTAGAGCCCGATCCAGCGGTCGATGTTCTCGATCATCGCCGCGTAGTTCTGGCGGATGCGGACGTGATGCTCCGGCGTGAACGGCGACGGCGGCGCGAGCATCTGGCCGCCGCGGGCGATGCCGTGGTAGTTGTGCGGTTGCGGGAAGTCCTCGATCACCCGGTCCGGCCCGCGGTACTCCCGTTCCATCCGCTCGGTGATGTCCATCGGCGGATGGGGGCCGTTGAAGTTGACGATCAGGAACCAGGGGTTGCCTTCGGGCACGCCGTCGAGCAGTTCCATTCCGGTGCGAGCGGTGTAGTTGTCCTTGTAGGCGTGGTCGCCGATTGGCGTCGCCTGCGTCATCCCCCACCAGTTGACGTGCCGGGGCTCCCGCCGCGCCTGGATGTCCGCGTTGTGGATGTCCTTGAGCGGCGGGTCGAGCGACTCGAGCCAGAACCCGTAGGGCTCGCTGTCTCCGCCGCCCTTGCTGCCGGTGATCAGCATGTCGGAGAAGCCCCACTCCTCCATGTGCAGCTTGCCGTCCGGGCGCCGGCCGGCGGGACCCTTGTGGAGGTCGATCTTGCCGCAGGCCATCGTGTGGTAGCCGCTGTCGTGGAGGTGCTTGTAGAAGGTCGGGCGAAGCGCGGCGTTGTACTCGTCGCGGTTTCGCGCGACGGTGCAGTTCTCGTACTCCATGCCGGAGGCCAGGCACGACCGGGACGGGCCGCAGACCGGCGACGACACGATCGCCCGGGTGAAGTCGGCGCCGCGCGCCGCCAGCGCGTCCAGGTGCGGCGTCGGAACCGGGATGTCCGGGTTCCGCCCCACCCAGTCGAAGCGGTGCTGGTCGGAGATGAGCAGCAGGATGTTCGGCCGCCTGATCGCGCGCGGGCCGGGGATCCGGGCGTCGCCGCAGCCGGTGAGAGTGGCCGCTGTCGCCGCGGCGCCGGAGACGAGAACCTCGCGTCGGGAGAGAAGGTGGTCTCGACGGTTCATGACGGCTCCTTGCCTGACCGCTGCGGCCTGTCTATGCTTGTTGAAAGTTCCTACAATGTTAGCAGCAGGCGGCCGTGTCTGGCGGAGGTGCGGCGCCGTTGCTGGAGGCAGGCAGCATGAGCGACAAGAGCACTCGGCGCGAGTTCCTGCGGCAGTCGTCGAGCCTGGTCGCCGGAAGCGGTCTGGCGGGCCTCGCTGGCGCTTGCGCGGGTCCCGGTTCCCGGACGCCGGCCGACGCGGCGGGACGCCGGCCCAACTTCCTCTTCTTCTTCCCCGATCAGCACCGATACGACTGGATCGGCCTCGACGGCTATCCGGCGCCCCTGGCCACACCGAACATGGCCCGTCTCGCGCGCACGGGAGTGAACTTCACTTCCGCTGTCTGCGCGGCGCCGACCTGTGCGCCGTCGCGGTCCTGTCTTGCCTCGGGCATGGAGTACGACCGCTGCGGCGTGCCGGACAACCGGTACGACTATCCGGTCGACCGCCCGACCTACCACGGTCTGCTCCGCGACAGCGGCTACCACACGATGGCCTGCGGCAAGCTGGACCTGTCGAAGGGAAGCAGCGACTGGGGTCTGGACGGCACGAACCGGGCCGATGCCTGGGGTTTCTCCGCGATGATCAACAACGCCGGCAAGGGCGCCGGCATGTCCTATCTGCGGGAGCCGGTCGGCCCGAGCGACCCGTACTACGCCTACCTGGACTCGCTCGAGCCGCCGCAGGGGCCGATCTGCGCAGAGGACATGGTCCGGCGAAACGCCAGCAGGCCGGAAGGCTGGTGGGGAGACATCGCTCCGTCGCCGCTCGACGCGGACGCGTACTGCGACAACTGGCTGGCCCGGAACGGCCTCGACCTCCTGGAGCAGGCGCCGGAGGACAAGCCGTGGCACCTGGTGGTGAACTTCGTCGGTCCCCACCCGCCGATGGACATCACGCGCGAGATGGACAGGACGGTGCGCGGCCCCGAGCGCGTCCTCGACGGACTCGGCCTCCCCCACAACTACACGGGCTCGTTCACGGCCGAGCAGCACCTCGGCTCGCGCCGGAACTACGCCGCGATGATCGAGAACATCGACATGTGGCTCGGCCGCTACATCGACTGGCTGGAGGAGAGGGGCCAGCTCGAGAACACGATCATCGTCTACTCATCCGATCACGGGGAGATGCTCGGCGAGCATGGGCGCTGGGGCAAGGGCGTGCCGTACCGGGCCTCGGTCGGCGTGCCGCTGCTCCTGGCCGGGCCTGGCGTCCGGCGAGGCTTCCGGACCGCCACTCCGGTTTCGATCATGGACCTCGCGGCCACCTTCCTCGATTACGGCGGCGTAGAGGTCCCGGCCGAGATGGACAGCCGCTCCCTTCGGCCCGTGCTGGAAGGCGCGACCGATAGCCACCGCGACGTCGTCCTTTCGGGCCTGCGGGACTTCCGGATGGCCTGGGACGGCCGCTACAAGCTGGTCCGCGACTACGGCGATGAAGAGTGGCGGCTGTGGGACCTTCTGGCCGACCCGGAGGAGTCGCGGAACCTGGCCTCCTGGCAGCCGGACCAGGTGCGGCGCCTGCGGGAGCGGTTGCCTGAGCGCCGGGCCTAGCTAGCGAGGGTGCGCGCCGGCTACCAGGTGAGTTGCGTCTTCATCCATCCCGACGTGTTGTGGAAGTCGGACACGGCGCTGCCGGGCGGGACCAGGGCATCGCAGGCGGCGGCGATCTCCGGGTCGAGGGTCATCTCCTGGACCGCGACGAGTTCGTCGACGTGCTCGAGCTTCCTGGGGCCGATCAGCGGAGCGGTGATTCCTGGCTGGTCCTTGCACCAGAGGATCGCAAGCTGGGCCGGCGTGATGCCGGCTTTGGCCGCTAGCCCGCATTTTTCACCGCGTGATCCGGTTCGGCGTTGTCGGGGTAGTTGCGGAGCTGTATTGGAGCCGAGTGGATCGGTCCGTCGGGTTTGGCGGATCCGTCGGTTCGGATCGGCGTTTCTGGGGGTCTATGGCC
>JAJDUI010000030.1:0-45000 GCA_022826745.1 Thermoanaerobaculia bacterium
AAGCCAAACTCGAGCTGCGACGAAGTACACTCTGTCTTCACGGGTCTCTCTCCTGTGGATCTCCCAAGTACTTGTGAATACTTGGATTATCCGCCGGAAGAGACCCGATCTCAAATCCCCGGTGAGATATCCGGGCTAGCCCGTAAGGCGGAACCAGCGGGCGAACAGGCGCTGGGCGCGGGGCGTGAAGCGCGTCCGCCGCCACTGGTTCGCGGCTCTCTTCAACACCTCGGCTCGCGTCGGGTATGGGAGGATGGTCGAGGTGAAGCGGGAGAGGCCGACGCCGTGGGTCACGGCCAGCGAGAGCGGCGCGATCAGGTCGCCGGCGCCGGCGCCGACCACGGTGGCCCCGAGCACGCGGTCGCTGCCCTGCTTCAGCAGAACCCGCAGGAATCCCTCCTCCTCGCCGTCGAGCAGGGCGCGGTGATTCTCCTCGAGGGACACGTCGATCACGTCGAGAGCGATTCCCTGCTCCTCCGCTTCCCGCCGGTCCAGGCCGGCGTGCGCCACCTCCGGCGCGGTGTAGGTGCAGCGGGGGACGACCAGCCGGTCGGCACGGGCGCTGGGAAAGAAGAGCGCGTTCTGGACGACGACCGCGGCATGGGCGTCGGCCAGGTGGGTGAAGTTGGGCGCTGGCGTCACGTCGCCGGCGGCGAAGATGCGGGGGTTCGTCGTGCGCAGCTTCGCGTCCACCTGAATGCCGCCGGCATCGCTGCGGACGCCGACTTCCTCGAGTCCCAGCCCTTCGACGTTGGGCGCCCGGCCCACGGCCACCAGGAGGTCGTCGCAGACGGTTTCCCGCTTCTCGCCCTCGCTGTCGACCCAGGCGAGCCGGACGCCGCCGGCCTCGGGCGCCGCCTCCTCGATCCTCGCGCCGAGGGCCAGCTCGACGCCGTCGCGGCGAAGCGCCCGTTCGACCACGGCCGCCGCGTCCGGATCCTCGCGCGGCAGGATGCCGGGCAGCACGTCGAAGGTCGTCACCCGGCTGCCGAGCCGGGCGAAGGCCTGCGAGAGCTCGCAGCCGATCGGGCCGGCGCCGATGACGGCCAGCCGCTCGGGCCGCTCGGTCAGGGCGAAGACGGTCTCGTTGGTCAGGCAGCTGCAGCGCTCGAGGCCCGCTATCGGCGGCGCCTGGGGGCGGGCGCCGGTGGCGATCACGGCCCGCCGGTAGCGCAGTTCGCGATCGCCGGCGGAACCGGTCACGGCGATCGCGCGGTCGGAGAGGAAGCGTCCTTCGCCCAGGTAGACGTCGACGCCGGCATCCCGGAACCGCTCGGCGCTGTCGTCCCTGCTGATCGCCGCGCGGATGCGGCGCATGCGCTCCATCGCCGCGGCGAAGTCGCCGGGCCGCTCGGCGCCCGGCGCGCCGAAGCCGATGTCGGCGCGGCCGGCACTCCACCGCCGGGCGGCGGCGATCACGCCCTTGGACGGCACGCAGCCAAAGTTCAGGCAATCGCCGCCCATCAGCCGGCGCTCGATCAGCGCCACCCTGGCGCCCAGGCCCGCGGCGGCGATCGCGGTTACCAGGCCGGCCGTGCCGGCGCCGATGACCACCAGGTGGTATCGCCCGGGCGGCTCCGGGTTCGTCCAGTCGGCGGGCGCGACCCGGTCGATCAACGCCCGGTCGTGCCTGTCCTCCGCCAGCAGTTCCGGCCTGGTCATTCGCCCACCTCTTCCTTGAGCGCCCGGCGGGCGATGCGGGTGACGACCGTGATCACCGCGATCGTGGCGGCCAGCCCGACGCCCGTGAAGACCCAGGTTTCCCAGCCCCGCTGCCCGCCGCCGCCGGCCGCGATCTCGGCCAGGTCGCCGACCACCTTGCCGTAGTAGACGTAGAGCAGGGTCGCCGGCAGCATGCCGCCGAAGGCCAGGACGTAGTCGCGCAGCTTCACTCTCGTCAGCCCCAGGGCGTAGTTCAGCAGGACGAAGGGGACGACGGGCGTGAGACGCAGGAGGAGCACGATCTTGAACCCCTCGCGGCCGACCGCCCGGTCGATCGCGGCGAAGCGGGGCTCCGCGGCGACCCTCCGTTCGATCGCTCCCCGGACCATGTATCTCGACGCCAGGAAGGCGGCCGTCGCGCCCAGGGAGGCGCCGGCGAACACCAGCGCGGTGCCTTCGGCGAGACCGAAGATCGCGCCCCCGGCGAGGGTGAGCAGGGAACCGGGGATGAAGGCGACGGTCGCCACCGTGTAGCCGAGGACGAACACGACCGGCCCCCACACGCCGAGGCCGTCCACCCAGGCGCTGAACTCGGGCAGGTAACCCGCCACGCGCCGGCCGAACAGGAGCAGCGCCACAACCAGGGCCACGACGGCGGCTATGCGAAGCGCCAGCCCGGCCTTCATCGCTCGTCTCCATCGAAGGCCGCTCGCGCCGGACACTGGTGCTCTTCGCCGGCGAGGTCGAACACGGTCTTGACCGGCGTGTACACCTCGGCGGGGAGGTCGACGAACCGCGTCTTCCACCTGGCCATCGAGCCGTTCCACAGGCCGGGGCGCTCCAGCGCGGTCAGCGGCCTGCCGCCGTGACTCTTGTCCACGAGAAAGCTGGCGGCGTGATCGACGTAGTCCTCGAGGCGGTACGGTTCGCCGCCGGGCGCCAGAACCGCGCACACCATGAACACCGGATTGAAGTGCGTGGACCTGCCCAGGATCGCCGACTGTTCCGCGTCCTCCATGTCCATCTGGGCCGTCTCCACGATCTGCAGCCCGACTTCGCCAGACGCCTCGCGCACCCAGAAGGGGCCGCCGCCGGCCGTGCCGAGGGTCGGCACGACGCCGCAAACCCGGGACGGTCGACCTGCACTCCGCGCCAGCTCCAGAGCCATGCCGGCCAGAATCCGCAGCGCGCTGACCGCCGGGCCCTGGAACGGTTCCGGCTGCATGTTGTCGATGTTCTTCATCGCGATGAGCTCGTAGCCCCGGTCGGCCAGTCCCTGGAGATTGCGAAGCAACGCGCCATGGCCGCCGGGCCGGACGAGCAGGGGGGACGCCGGGTCGTCCGCGAGCCGGAACGGCGCGCCCCGCTCGCTCAGGGCGATGCTGTCGGTGGCCGGCGACTGGCGGGAGAGGGCGATCTCGAAGCGGCACCCGCAACGCCGCTCGAGCGCCGGCAACCGCTCGGCGAGCAACGCCTCGAACGCCGGCCGGTGCCCCGAAGCGACCGAGAAGTGGAGCGCCGCCAAGCCACCGCCGTCGCCGAGGACGGCGGCCGCCTCGACGAGGTGTTCCTCGAGCGCGGTGCGGACCTCGCCGCCGGGATAGCGGTGGAAGGGGATCAGGGCCTTCGGGGTGTCGCCGTACCGTTCGAGAGTTTCCGCCGCGCCAGCGGCGGCGTCGAAGGGGAGATGGCGCCGGACCTTCTCGAAGCGGCCGAGCACCGGATCGTCCCGGGCGCCGGCGGCGGCGGCCGCCTTGAGCTCGGCGAATAGCCGCGAGGCCGCGCCCGAGGCAGGCACGAACCGGACCAACCGTCCGGACGAGGCCGCCGCCCGGCCCGCTTCGGCAAGCCGGTCCGCCTCGGACCCGGCAGGCAGCGGGTCGATGCCGTCGCCGAGCAGCGCCGGCCGGACCAGCAGGGCCTTCGGCGGCGGGTCGCGCAGGATGGCGAGCTGACGCCGCGCTTCTTCCACGCCGATGCCGTGCGCCTCGAGTTGCTCGCGGTCGGCGGCGCGCAGGTCCTCCTCAACTGCGGTCGGCGCCATCATCTCAGTACGAGAACGTCGGCAACTGCTCGAAACATCCCGCGATCGTCGCCGCGGCGCGGTCCCGGTCGGAAAGCAGCGGCTCCTCGATCGGCCATTCGATGCCGATCTGCGGGTCGTTCCAGGCGATCGCCAGCTCGTCCTCGCCGTCGTAGTACTCGTCGCACTTGTACTGCACGTCGGCCGTTTCGCTGACCACGCAGAAGCCGTGGGCGAACCCGCGCGGAATGAAGAGCTGGCGGAAGTTGTCCTCGGAGAGCAGGCAGCCGGTCCACTCCAGAAACGACGGCGAGCCGCGCCGCACGTCGACGGCGACGTCGAATACTTCGCCCCGGGTGACGCGGACGAGCTTGGTCTGCTGCCGGCGGCACTGGAGGTGCAGCCCCCGCACAGTGTCCCGGTTCGACCGGGAGTGGTTGTCCTGGACCCAGGGCCGGCCGATGCCGCCTTCCGCGAACGTCGCCGCGTTGTAGCTCTCCAGGAAGAAACCGCGGCCGTCGCGATGCACGACCGGCTCGACGATCAGCACGCTGGGCAGCCCCGTGGCTCGGACCGTTGGCAGGGCGCTCACCGCCCTTCCTCGAGGACCAGGCTGAGGTAGCGGCCATACCCGTCGCTGGTCTTCGCCGCCAGCCGCCGCAACTGGTCGGCGTCGATGTAGCCCATGCGGTAGGCGATCTCCTCCAGGCACGCCACTTTCAGTCCCTGCCGCTCCTCGAGCGCCTGAATGAAGTTGCCCGCCTGCAGCAGGGCCTCGTGGGTCCCCGTGTCGAGCCAGGCGATGCCGCGGCCGAGCAGTTCGACCCGGAGCGTCCCTTCGTCCAGGTAGAGCCGGTTCAGGTCGGTGATTTCCAGTTCGCCGCGCGCCGAGGGACGGAGCGTCCGCGCCAACTCGACGACGCGGTCGTCGTAGAAGTAGAGGCCCGGCACGGCGTACGGCGACTTCGGCGCCGCCGGCTTCTCCTCCAGACCGATCACGCGCCGCCCCGCGTCGAACTCGACGACACCGTAGCGCTCCGGATCCCGGACCCGGTAGCCGAAGATCGTGGCGCCGGGCGAGGACATGTGCCGCGCCGCCGCCCGCTGCAGGACGTCCGCCAGTCCGTGGCCGTGGAAGATGTTGTCCCCGAGAGCCAGCGCCGCCCGGGCGCCCCCCAGGTGCTCGGCCCCGATCAGGAACGCCTGGGCGATCCCCTCGGGGGCCTCCTGGACGGCGTAAGAGAGCTCGATTCCCAGATCCCGGCCGTCGCCGAGCAGGCGCCGGAACGCGGGCTGGTCGTGCGGCGTCGTGATGATCAGGATCTCCCGCACGCCCGCGACCATCAGGCTGGAGAGCGGGTAGTGGATCATCGGCTGGTCGTAGACCGGCAGCAACTGCTTGCTGACCGCCCGCGTCACCGGGTGAAGCCGGGTGCCGGCCCCGCCCGCCAGCAGGATGCCCCGAAGCGGACTCACGTTGCCGCCGTCAACCGCCGCTGCAGTCCCAGCCGGCGCCGTTCGCCGCCGGAAGCGACCGCCTCGCACCAGTCCGGGTGATCGAGGTACCAGCGAACCGTCTCGCGCAGACCCGTTTCGAAGTCGCGCCGCGGCGCCCAATTCAGATCTCTCCGCGCCCTGGCGGCGTCGACCGCATAGCGCAGATCATGGCCCGGCCGGTCTTCGACGAAGGTCACGAGGTCCCGGTAGCTCCCTGCCCCCTTCGCCGCCAGTGAAGGATTCTCCGAGGCCGGGAACTCCGCCTCAAGCGCGGAGCAGACGGCCTCCACGACCTCGAGGTTCGTTCGCTCCGCATCGCCGCCGAAGTTGTAGCTCTGGCCCGGCTCGCCCAGCCGAAGCACGCGGAGCAACCCCTCGCAGTGGTCGTCCACGTGAAGCCAGTCACGGACGTTCGCACCCTCGCCGTACACCGGAAGCGGCAGTCCGGATGCTCCGTTCAGGATCATCACCGGGATCAGTTTCTCGGGAAACTGGTAGGGGCCGTAGTTGTTCGAGCAGTTCGTCACGATCGCCGGCAGGCCGTAGGTGCGGCACCAGGAGCGCACGAGATGATCCGCCCCCGCCTTGGACGCCGAGTACGGCGAGCTCGGATCGTAGGGCGTGTCCTCGCGGAACCGCCCTGTCTGGCCGAGGCTTCCGAACACCTCGTCGGTCGAGACGTGGATGAACCGGAACCCCGCCCGCTCCCGTTCCGGCCGCCCGCCAAGATCGAGCCGGGCCGCCTCGAGCAGCTCGAAGGTGCCGAGAACGTTCGTCCGCACGAAGGCTCCGGGGCCGTCGATCGACCGGTCCACGTGGCTTTCGGCCGCCAGGTTCAGGACCGCCGACGGCCGGTGCTCGGCGAACACCCTTCGCACCGCTTCGCGGTCCGCGATATCCCCACGCACGAAGGTGTAACGGGGGTCGTCTGCCACCCGCTCCAGGTTGCGCAGGCTGCCCGCGTAGGTCAGCTTGTCGAACACGACCACCTGGCGGTCCGCACCGCGAGCGTCGGCGAGCGCGGCAGCCGCGAGGTTGCTGCCGATGAAACCGGCGGCGCCGGTAACGAGGAGCGTCTCCATGGGTTGCTAGGCAGCCGGAGCTTGCGGCAGGACGGCCGCCGCCGCCGCCAGGACCTCGCGGTGCAGCAGACCGTTGGTCGCCACGACCCCTCGATTCGTTTCGAGAGTCCGCCCCAGGCTGAAGTCGAGCTCCCGTCCGAAGGCGTCCGTCACGGCGCCGCCGGCTTCCGTCACGACGATGAATCCCGCGGCGTGATCCCAGATCTTCTCGCGGTAGGTGGCGGAAGAAGGCAGGCGGAGGTAGATCGAAGCGTCGCCTCGCGCAATCGCCCCGTACTTGCACTGGCTGTCCATGCGCACGGGAGCCGCCGTGACGCCGAGCCGCTCGGCTATCCCGGCATGCCCGCCCCGATCCGAGTGCATGGACACCGCCGATTCACAGAACACGGCGTCCGTCGAGTCGGCAACCGGGGAAACGCCGATCCGGCGGGGCGCGTACCCCTCCTCATCCAGCGGCAACTCCCAGGCGCCCCGTCCACGGGTGGCGGCGAACAGGCACCCGCGACCGTCCGCGGAGGGCAGGTTCGGACAGCCGAGCACTCCCCCCACGACCTCGCCGTCCTCCATCAGGCCGAGCGCGATCGCGTACTGGTCACCGCGCAGGAAGCCCTTCGTGCCATCGATCGGATCGAGCACCCAGAACCTGCCGCTCGCGCCGCCGGCGCTCGAACAGCGATCGATCGCTTCGCCAACCTGCTTCGCGGCGACGTCGGGAAGTTCGGATCCGACTGCGTCCACGACCCTGGTCATCACTTCCCGCCCCTCGGGGGTCACGAGGTCCGGCGATGTCTCCTCACCGACGATGGCGTCTTCCGCCGGCAGCGCGAGACTGACCAGTGCCTGGGCCGCGTAGTCCGCGACCGTCACCGGCGAGCGATCGTCCTTGGTCAGGAAGGCGCCCCCCATCTCCGCCTGCAGGCGCCGGGTGACCCGGCTCGCGATGCGGACCGCGCAAACCGCGCCCGCCAGTTCCGCGTAGTTCCTGGAGTCCGGGTCAAAGCGCACGACGGCAATGATACGGGGCAGCCCCACCGCATGCCACACTGAACCGATGCCCCACGGACCGCAGGATGAAGCCGCCCTGGTGGCGGAGGCGATCCAGGGTTCGGAACTCGCCTTCCGGACGCTGGTCGAGCGCTACCAGCGGCCCGTCTTCAGTCTGGTCCTGCGGATGGTTCGGGACCACGGTGTCGCCGAGGACGTCACCCAGGAGGTCTTCGTCAAGGCCTGGATGGCGCTCTCCCGCTACGACCCCAGGCGACGTTTCGCGAGCTGGCTGTTCAAGATCGCGAGCAACGCCGCGATCGACCAGCTTCGCCGGAAGAAGCTCCCCACGACGCCGATCGAAACGAGCGACGCGGACCAGTCGTCCATCCTGGACCGCATCGAGGACGAGCGCTCGGAGTCCCCCGACACCCTGGTCAAGCGGCGCGAACTGTCGGCTGCTCTCGAAGCGGCGGTGGCGGCGCTGAGGCCGGAGTATCGACTTGTCGTTCTGCTCCGGTTCCGGGAGGAACTCCCCTACCGGGACATCGCGGAAGCGACCGGCATGCCGCTCGGAACCGTGAAGACGAACCTGCGCAGGGCGCGCCGCGAGATCGAGGAACGCCTGCGCCAGGATGGCGTAGTGTGAAACACGACGGATCGGGGACCAGCGTGAAACCACGACGACCCGCGAACCGTAGGGCGAAGGGCGAGGAGATGAACATGCGGAACCGAATCGACCTCCGGAAGCTGTTCCAGTCGCTGGAAGATCCCGTCGCACCGTCGGGACTCACGGAACGCATCATGCGGCAGGTCGCCGCAACCAGCCGGCCGGCCATGACGCCGGCCCCGCGGCCGATCCTGCCCTTCGAGATTCCCCACTGGGCCCGGCTGCCGCTTGCCGGCTCGGCCGCGGCGGCGGTCCTGCTGCTCACCGGCACCGCCTGGCTGGCTCCGTCCTCGTGGTTGGGTCTGGTCGACGGTCTGCAGGCCTCGCTGTTCGCCGCCGTCTGGCTCCTGACCCTGGCGGCCGCCGTGCTGGCGGAGAGCGTTGCCTTGCTGAACGGAGCGGTCCGCGTCGGCGAGGTTCTCGACCTGATCCTCAACACGCCGGCGGCGACGATCGCGATCACCGCGGTCACGTTGCTCTGCCTGGCGGGAGTCGCTCTCCTTCACCGGCTGTCGCGCGGGCCCGTCCAGCGGCCGCGAGGTCGAGGCTTCAGAGCAGGCGCGCTGCTTGTCGCCTTCGGGCTGTGCTGCACGGGTCTGGCCTTCGGCCAGCCTCAGCAGGAGCCGGATGCCCAGGCAACTCAGGAGGAAGCGCGGGAAGAGGCCACCACCGCGATCGAAGAGGTCCGGGAGCAGTTGGACGAAGCCCTCGAGGAGGCCGGCGAACGCGCCCAGGGTGCGGTCGAGGATGCGATCGAGCGCATCGAGGATCTCGAGCGTGACCTGGCCGAAGCCGAAGATGCCGGCGGCGAGAGCGGGCCGGTGGTGCGGGTCGACCTCGACAACAAGGTCGCCTTCGGCAGCACGGTGCGGGTCGGCCGGGACGAAGTGGCCGACGCCATCACGTCGATCGGCGGCGGCATCAAGGTCGACGGGGAAGTCCGTGGAGACGCCGTGGCCATCGGCGGCGAAGCGAAGATCGACGGCCGCGTGACCGGCGAGGTGGTCGCCATCGGCGGGGACGTGGAGCTCGGTCCGGACGCGGAGGTGCTGGGCGACATCGTCACCGTCGGAGGCAGGGTGAGCCGCGAGGAAGGCGCGACCGTCCTCGGAGAGATCTCCGAGGTCGACTGGGGCGACTTCGAGTGGGACTGGGACGGCGACTGGTTCAACGGATGGAGCGGCGACTGGTTCCCCCGGGGCGGCGAGAGACCGCCCTTCTTCCGGGTGGGCAAGATGTTCGAGTTCGTCCGGGCGATCATCTTCACCGGACTGCTCATCGTGCTCGCGGGCCTGGTTCTGCTCGTGTCGCCCAAGGGCGTGGACCGGGTCCGGGCCGCCGCGGTTTCGGATCCGCTGATCATGCTCGTGGTCGGCTTCGGCATCGAACTGCTCATCCTCCCGGCCCTGATCGTCGCCAGCATTCTGCTCGCGGTGACGGTGATCGGCATTCCGTTCGCCATCCTCCTCTGGCCGGCGGCGCTCGTTGCCCTGGCGCTCGCCCTCGTGCTCGGGTACACCGGAGCGGCGGCCGCAGCCGGCGACTGGTTCCGGAACCGCTTCCAGGGCGCCAGCGGGATCGCGGCCGGGAGCTTCGGCGCTCTCGCCCTCGGCGTGCTGACGATCCAGGCCCTGGCGCTCGTGGCCGACCTGCTCGGCTTCCTCGGCCTGCCGTGGTTCTTCCGCTTCATGTTCGGTTTCCCCGGCCTCGTGATCTGTTATCTGGCGTGGACGATCGGCCTCGGCGCCGCCTGCATGACCGCCTTCGGCACGTCCCGCTTCGGCTCGAAGGCGGCCGCCCAGACCGTGCCGCCGACGCCTCCGCCGGCGAGTGACGCGAGTGACGCGGGTGACGAGCCTGACGCGGGGGACGCGGGTGACACGAACGTTGCCTCGGGAGACGGCGACACGCCGCCTGTCCCCGAGCCGCCGGGCGAGCAGAAGGAGTAGCCCTCCGGGAGCCGCTCGCGGCGTCGCGCGTAGTAGTCTCCCGCCATGCCAGCCCGCGGGCTCGCCAGTCTGGTCCTGCTCGCAGCTCCCCTGGCCGCTGCGGCCTCCGACGACCTTGCGGAGTCCTGCAGCCGGCTACGGGACGGCTCGAACGCCTACTTCGGAACGAGCCTCGCGGACGAGCTTCGAGCCAGCCTGTCCGCCAGCCCCAACAGCCCCGAGATCCAGGCGCAGCTCGGCGGCGAACTGCTCCGGCTCGGCGACACGGCCGGGGCGATCACGCACCTTGCGGCGGCTACCGAGACTCTGGCTGCCACGCCTGACGTCCGGCCGACCATTCCCGAGTGGAACCTCGCCCTGGCCCACCTCCAGCGCGCCGAGGATCTGAATTGCGTCCACCATGGCGACGCGGCCCCGGGCCGCTCGGCCGACAGTTGCATCCTCCCGCTCGCTTCCACCGCGGTCCACAGCCGTCCGGAACACGCCCGCGCGGCGGGCGACCTGTTCCTCGACATGCTGGAGGAGGGCCGCCCGACCGGGCCGTGGAGGCAGCGGGCGACGTGGCTGCTCAACGTGGCGCGCCGGTTGACGGGCGACTTCCCGGAAGGCGTGCCCGCCGAGTTCCGGATCGGCGAGGACGTGTTCACGTCGACTGCGTTCACCGGCGGGCGCTGGCGCAACCGCGGACCGGAACTCGGCGTCGATGCTCTCGACCTTGCGGGCGGAGCGGTCGTCGACGACTTCGACGGCGACGGTGTTCTCGACCTGATCACCTCCACGTGGGATCCGTGCGGGCCGCTCCAGGCATTCCGGGGCGACGGCCGCGGCGGTTTCGAGGACACGGGGGAAGCCTGGGGCCTCAGCGACCAGCTCGGTGGGCTGAACCTGATCCACGCCGACTACGACGGTGACGGCGGCCTCGACCTGCTCGTGCTGCGCGGCGCCTGGCTGCTGGAGGAGGGGCGCATCCGCAACTCGCTGCTGCGCAACGAACTCGACGGCGACGGCGGCCGCTTCGTCGACGTCACCGAGGCCGCCGGCCTGGCCGAACCCGCCTATCCGACCCAGGCCGCCGCCTGGGGCGACTACGACGGTGACGGCGACCTCGACCTCTACGTCGGCAACGAGGCGAGCGAGGCCCACGAGTACCCCTCGCAACTGTTCCGCAACCGGGGCGACGGCACGTTCGAGGACGTCGGGGCCGCAGCCGGGGTGAACAACCTGCGCTACGCGAAGGGCGTCGCCTGGGGCGACGTGGACAACGACGGCGACCTCGACCTCTACGTATCCAACTTCGGCGCCAACCGGCTCTACGTGAACACGGCCGGCGTCTTCCAGGACGAAGCCATCCGGGCAGGGGTTACCGAGCCGGAGCGGGAGAGCTTCGCTACCTGGTTCTTCGACTACGACAACGACGGCGACCTGGATCTCTACGTCGGCGACTATCGCAACCAGGCCACCGAGGTTGTGGCCTCCTACATGGGTTCGGACCCCGGTGTGGGCCAGCCTCTGCTCTACCGCAACGACTGCGGGCCGGAGCCCGGCTGCGGAGGCAGGCTGCGAATGACCGAGGTGTCCCGCGCGCTGGGAATCCGCCGGCCGGCCCTGCCGATGGGCGCCAACTACGGCGACCTGGACAACGACGGATGGCTCGACTTCTACCTCGGCACCGGCGAACCGGATCTCGCCAGCCTGATGCCGAACGTCATGTACCGCTACAACGGCCGGCGCTTCGAGGAAGTCACCTTCGCCGGCGGCTTCGGCCACCTCCAGAAAGGTCACGGCGTCGCCTTCGGCGACCTGGACCATGACGGGGACATGGACCTCCTCCACCAGCTTGGCGGCTTCTACCCGACCGACACGTTCGGCAACGCCCTGTTCGAGAACCCGGGCAGCGAGAACGCCTGGATCACCCTGCGCTTCACCGGCGCCGGCCCCGCCGGCTCGGGGGCCAACCGCTACGGCGTCGGCTCCCGCGTCGCCCTCGCCGTCGACGGTCCCGCCGGCAAGCGGACGATCCACCGTCTGGTCGGTTCGGGCGGCTCCTTCGGCGGCAACAGCATGCAGCTCGAAGTGGGTCTCGGCGACGCCGCGCGGGTCGACGAGATCCGCGTGAGGTGGGCCGGCAGCGGTACGGCCCAGGTTTTCGAGGACGTCGAGCCGCGGGCGACGTACCGGGTCTCCGAGCATGCGGAGAGCCTCGAACGCGTGCAGGCGCCCTCCTTCCGCCTCGGAGGTGACGGATGAGAGCCCGCGCCGCCGGCATCGCCGTTTCGCTGGCGTCAGCGGTCCTGTCCGGCCCGGCCCGGGCAGGAGAGAACGAGGTCCTCTTCACCGACGCCACCAGGAGCGCCGGTCTCGACTTCCGGCACTGGAACGGCATGAGCGGGCACCTCTACTACCCGGAGGTCGTTGGCGCCGGCGCGGCGCTCTTCGACTACGACAACGACGGCGACCTCGACCTCTACCTGGTCCAGGGCAACCTCCTCGGCAACGAAGGAGACCGGACCTCCGCGACCACGCCGTGGAAGGGCGACTGGCCGCCGCGGGACCGCCTGTACCGCAACGACCTGGAGCCCAGCGACGACGGCGCCGCGGTTCGCTTCATCGACGTCACCGAGGAGAGTGGCATCGCGGCCACCGGCTACGGCATGGGAGTCGTCGCGGCGGATCTCGACAACGACGGCTGGGTCGACCTCTACGTGCTGAATTTGGGGGCCAACCAGCTCTGGCGCAACGAGGGCGACGGGACGTTCAGCGACCGGACCGAAGCAAGCGGAACGGGCGATCCGCGCTGGAGCGTCGCCGCGGCGGCCGCCGACTACGACGGCGACCTCGACCTCGACCTGTTCGTCGTGAACTACCTCAACTTCTCCCTGGCCACACACAAGACCTGCCTTACGGAGCGGGGAGAGGTGGACTACTGTCTGCCGAGCGCCTATCAGCCGGCGGCCGACGCCCTGCTCGTGAACGACGGCTCCGGACGCTTCGAGGACGCGGCGGTCGCGGCCGGCCTGGCCGCGGCGCGGCCCGGCAACGGGCTGGGCATCCTCGCGGCCGACCTCGACGGCGACCGGAGGCTCGACTTCTACGTCGCGAACGACCTGATGCCGAACCATCTCTGGCTCAACGGCGGCAACGGCGAACTGGTCGAGGACGGGCTGATCAGCGGCGCCGCTCTCAACGCGGACGGCGAGGCCGAGGCGAGCATGGGCGTCACGGCGGGCGATTACGACGGAGACGGCGATCCCGATCTGTTCCTGACCCACTTCCACCGCGAGACGAACACGCTCTACCGGAACGATTCGCAACCGGGCTCGGCGCAGTTCCGGGATCGCACGAACGCGACCGACCTCGGCCGGCCGAGCTGGGACGCGACCGCCTTCGGCACCGCCTTCGTCGACCTGGACAACGACGGCTGGCTCGACCTCGCGGCGGTCAACGGCGCCGTCACGTTCGCCGCCGGAAGGCCGCGCACGAAAGACGACCCCTTTCCCCTGGATCAACCGAACCAGGCCTTTCTGAACGTGGCCGACGGCGCGGGCGGACGCCGCTTCGAGCCGGCGGCCGACGGGTTGCTCGACGGCGAGACCCCGTTCGTCAGTCGCGGTCTGGCCGCCGGCGACGTGGACAACGACGGCGACACGGACCTGATCATCACGAACAACAACGGCCCCGCCCGGCTGCTGCTCAACCAGACCGGGACGGAGGGCGACTGGATCGGGGTGGCGCCCGTGCTCGGCGCCGCACGCGGCCGCCGGCCGGCTTCGGGCGTCACCGTGCGCGTTCACCGCGCGGGAGCGCCGCCGCTCGTCCGGCTTGCCGGGGGCGGCGGCAGCTACGCCTCCTGGGGTGATCCCCGCGTCACGGTCCCGGCGGGTGGCCCCAAGGTCGACCGCATCGAAGTCCAGTGGACGGACGGGACGACCGAGGAGTGGCCGGCGCCCCCGCCCAGGGCCTACACTTCCCTGGTTCGCGGCAGCGGCGAACGAAGCGGCGAACAGGAAGACGACGCACCACCATGACCAAGCCCCTCCGTCTCCAGGACGGCGCCCTCATCCTCGCGCTCCTGGCGCAGTTCGCAGTCGCCGGTCTCCACGCGCAGGACGCGGCAACGCCCACGCTGCTCCCGGTCCCCGAAGTCGACCTGCGCGGGGTCGATGAAGCGGTGCGCGACCAGATCGACCAGCAGCGCGGACTGCTCGAGGAGGCGCTCGCCCGCGGGGCGGAGACGGACGCCGACGCCGAGCAACTGGGCCTCCTGTTCGGCGACGCGGGCCAGCTCTACCTGGTCTACGATCTGCTGCCGGCCGCGAGAGCCTGCCTGACCAATGCCGCGGCGCTGCAGCCCCGGAACTTCCGCTGGCGCTATCTCCTCGGCAGCGCCGCCGAGCACCTGGGAGAGTTCGAGGAAGCGGTCGAGGCCTACGACCTGGCCAGGACGCTGCGTCCCGACGACCCGGCGACCGCGATCCGCCTCGGCCGCGTGCATCTGGAACTGGGAGGGTACGAAGAGGCCCGCGGCCACTACCAGCACGCCCTTGCGCTGCCCGGATCCCTGGCCGCGGCGCACTTCGGTCTCGGCCGCGTCGCCTTCGAAACGGACGACCCGACAACGGCGCTCCAGCACTTCCAGACGTCCCTGAGGGAGCAGCCCCGGGCGGACTCGCTCCACTACCACATCGCCCTTGCCCACCGCGCGCTAGGCGACGACGCGGCGATGCGCGCCGCGATGGAGCTCCGGGGCGAGGCGCCGGTGGCTTTCGCCGATCCGATCACCGCAGAGATCAAGGAATCGGCGACCGGCATCGGGGCCCAGTTGCTGCTCGGCCGCGTCGCGCTGGCAGCGAACGCGTTCGAGACCGCCGAGGAGCGGTTCCGCGAAGCGGTTCGCGACTATCCCGAGAGCGCGGCGGCGAAGAGATCGCTGGCGGCGGCGCTGGAGGGCATGGGCCGGCGGGCGGAAGCCGCCATGTGGTACCAGGAGGCCCTGGACCTGAACCCGAACGATGTCGGGCTCCTGTTCCGGACCGGGCTGCTCTACAACAGCGGGGGCCGCTACCAGGCCGCGGCCGAGCGGCTCCGGCGCGCGGTCGAGATCGAGCCCTCGTTCGGGCCGGGATGGGTGGAGCTGGCAAGGAGTCTCGGCGAGACGGGCGACCACCTGGAAGCCGCGGAGGCTCTGACCCGCGCGCTCGAACTGGCCCCGGACGATCGCAATCTCCGCTTCCACCGGGCAGGCAACTACCGCCTTGGCGGCCGCCGGGAACTCGCACTTCGCGAGTTCGAGTCCCTGCTGACGGACTTCGGATTCGATCGTGAGATCGTCCTGCTGCTGGGCCGAATCGAGCAGGAACTCGGCCGGCCCGCCTCGGCCGCACGGCGCTTCGAGCAACTGGTCGAAGCCGGAGCCGAACCGCCCCTGTTGAGCCAGGCCCACTTCGAGCTCGGCAACATCCGCACCCGGCAGGAACGCTACGAGGAAGCGCTCCCCCACTACCAGCGGGCGATCGCGGCCAATCCGACGCTGAAGGAGGCGTACTTCAACCTGGGGACGGCGCTCGGCCGGCTGGGAATGTTCACCGAGGCCGCCCTCGCCGCGCGCCGCGCGCTCGAACTCGACCCCGGCGACAGCAGGGCCCGGGCGGCCGAGGTCACCGCCCTGCTGCTCGCCGGCGAAGACGCCCGGGTCCGCCTGATGCTGGAACAGACGCTCGAGCTTCCCGACCAGGGCGGCAGCGGTTTCTTCGCCGTCCTCCTCGCCGAAGTCCTGGCCGCCTCCGAAGACGACTCCGTGCGGGACGGAGCGATGGCCCTGAACCTGGCCAGGGACCTGTTCCAGCGCGCCCAGACCCCGGCCCACGGCGCCGTCGTCGCCCTCGCCTACGCCGAGACCGGCGATTTCGAACAGGCCGTCGCCTGGCAGCAACGCCTGATCGACAACCTGGAACGCGCCGGCGCCGCCGCGGCGCTGCCGGATGCCCGGGAACGGCTGGAGGCGTACCAGGCCGGGCGGCCGATTCGGGCGCCCTGGCGGCGCTGACGCGCGCGGCGGCGTGGCGGCGGCGTGGCGGGACTTGCTGCCGCGCGGTGACCGAGGTCACTGCCGCCTCGGCCAGGACCGGAGGGAAGGGGTCCCAGCGGACGCTTGCGCCCACTTGGTGAATGGGGGGGCCGGCGCTCGCTTCGGTCGCCTGCGCTCCGGTCGGGCGTCACCAGGACGAAGGTCTACGGCAGTCGCTTGGCTTCAGCCCGCTGGGACCCCTTCCCTCCGGTCCTGGCCGAGGCTGGGTGCGTTCAGCCTGGCTCCATGTCGCACCGAGTGTGTCGGTGCGCCGGCCTTCTGGCCGGCATCCGCTCACTGATCCTCCAGGCCGATTGCAGCACAACGGCAGGCCATGTCGACAGCGGTGCTCTGGGTGCGCGGGTCTTCTGACCCGCCTCTGGCGCAGACGCGAAGCGGCGAAGCCAGAGGGAAACGCCGCCGGCCGTAGGCCGGCGACCCTTCTTCGGCCATAGGGACCGGCCTAGCTGGCGTCGTACGACGACCGCTTCAGCCGTCGGCAAGCAACTTTCTGAGGCGCGGATGGAGAACGCTGACGAGGCGGTTTCCGTGGTCACGCATCCAGACGACGGCCTCCCGAAACTCCTCGCTCTCGTCGCTAATCTCGAACAGAGACGGGGTACATTCCCTTCGGAAGCCGAGGCAGGCACCGCCGCGCGCAGTACGCCACTCCTCCAGGTCGTCCCAAGGACGATCCCGCTCCGACGCAGGCGGCCGCATCTCCCGCCTCAAGTCCCCGACCGCGGTCCGCATCTCATCGAAGATCCGTTCCTCCCGCGCTTCACCCGCCCTGGCAACCAGATGGCAACTGATGGCCGAGCCGTATCCAGACATAGAAAACACGAACCTCAGGGCTTCGCCGTTCCTGGCGGCGCCGCGGACCTTTACCCTCTTCGGGAAGCCCGCTTTCTCGAGCTCGGAGTCCGGATCAGCGAAGGCGAAGTCTCCGTCGAACACCGCCTGCCAGAACCGGGCGGTCTGCCTATCCCAGTCCGTGTCGCCTGGAGCGCTCTCGTGAACGCCTCCTTCATCCACCACGGACTCGGCCGGAACTGCACCCTCCACGACAAACCGCTGAACGATCTCGGTCCGCGCCAGAACCCGCGGCTGCACGATGAGACGATCGACACCATCCCGGTAGAGCGCAGCCTCCACGAGGGCGAGATTGAAGTGGAGGCCGCTGTGGCTCTGGACGAAGTCGACGATCTTCTCAGCCCGTTCCCGGATACCGTCGCCGATGATCAGGAGCAGAAACTCGCCGCGTCTCAGATGCCGCGTGACGTTGTCGACGAACTCGGCTTCGACGACGTCGGGATGCCGCTTGGCGACCAGTTCGTACAGGACATTGGATCCTTCCCCGCCAAGTGCCAGGGAGACTTGACGTTGCAGATCCTCGTAGCTCCAGGATGCAAGCGCAGCGGCGTAGTCCAGGATCTGCCCGATCACCTCGCGCCTCGCTTGAGGGTTTCGCCAGAGCTTGAATTCGCAAAGCGTGAGCCGACCCAGTGCGTTGACGTACAGCGCGTCGATGCTCCCGGCGGGCAGCGAGAGTTCTCGGCAGACTGCAACCGGGGCCCCATAGGAAGGGTCGATCGCGGCGATCGGGAGACACTCCGGATGGTCGAAGAGGAGCTTCTGAAGGGTCCCCTCGTCGACACTTCCTTGCCCGACGCCCGCCCCCAGCGGCACCCGTTCCAGAACTTCCGTGGACTCGCCGTCGCACTCAATGCGAATCAGCTCGCCGTATCGGGACTCGTTGCTCATGAGGGACTGACGGAACGCAGCCGCTTCAGACTACTGCGCCCCGAAACTCCCGTGCGCATCAGGGACGCCGATAGACCTGACTGCGGTGGGCTACTCGCACAATCTCGATTGAATCGCTGACGGGGCCATGCGTGAAAAGGACGCGCCACTCGCAGGCGCCAGGTGGGCCGGCCGTATCCGCTTAGACGCCTGGCGTCACCCGACTGAATCGCGGCGTATTGCTCGATCGCCTCCACGACCCGGCACCGGGTCGGCCGATCGAGTCGCTTCAGATCACGGAGCGCCCTGCTGCTGTAGCCAAGGGCAACACTCAGAGTCCAAGCTCCCGCCTGACCTCCTCCGCCGAATGAACGCGCCCGGCATCGAGGTCCTTCATAGCCTTCGTCCAGAAGCCGCTTGCACTCGTCGCTCAGCTCCTCTTCTTCCTCCGGCAACTCCAGCAAGTGCCGCAGGAACGAGTCTCGGCCCGCAAGCAGCCTCTCGAGGAACCGGCCCGCTGCCGTTACGTCTTCCTCCGGCAACTAGTCCAGCAGGCGAGCAACCTGCTCCCTGTCGTACAACTTGATGTCCGGCGCTGCCACTGGCGGTCTCCCTGGGTGGGGGGAGAGGCTACCACCTCCGTGTGTCAGACCGCCGGCTCGTACCGGCCCGGATGGTCCTCGACGACCTTGCCCTCTTCGACCAGGGCGTCGAGGTGCGCCCGCAGGGAGAAGGCGGCCGGGCCGTGGAGTTTGGGATCGATGTCGGCGTAGATGCGTTCGACCATCTCGGGGATCGTGGCGACGCCGGCGGCGATGGCTTCGAGGGCCTGGTCGGTCCGTTGCTGGCGGTGGCTGTGGATCTCGCGGATCCGGTCGAGCGGGGGGTTGATCGACTCGCCGTGGCCGGGGTGGAGGATGTCGATGCCGCCGTCCTGACCGAGTTCGAGGAGGCGTTCGAGGGAGGCCATGTACTGGTTCAGGTTGCCGTCCGGCGGGGCGATGATCGAGGTCGACCAGCCCATCACCAGGTCGGCCGTGAACACGGCCCGCTCCTCTTCGAGCAGGAAGCAGAGGTGGTCGCTGGCATGGCCCGGGGTGTGGAGGGCCACCAGGGTGGCGCCGTCTGCGGACAGGCGCTCGTTGTCCTCCAGGCGGCGTCCGGCAGTGAAGGGTGGCTGTTCGCTGAAGGCGAGGATCTGGCAGCCCGCGTGCTCGGCGAGGCGCGGCGCGAGGGGCCAGTGGTCCCGATGCGTGTGGCTGATCAGCACCGCCGCCACTTCGCGGTCGCCGACGGCGGTGAGCACGGCCTCGAAGTGGGCGTCGTCCTCTTCCCCGGGGTCGAGCACGTACGCCGGGCCGCCGTCGCTGCCGATGACCCAGGTATTCGTGCCCGGACCGGTGAACATGCCCGGGTTGTCCTGCGTGACCCGCAGCACGCGGTCGGAGAGCCGCACCGGCGTGCCCTTCAGAAGGGAGTCCAACGTGGGCGCCCTAGCGGCTGAAGGCCCGCTGCCAGTCCCTGGCGTTGGCCGCGGAGGGGCGAATCGCGGCTTCTTCGTAGCCCTCGTCGCCGGGCAGCACGGGACGCGCCGGTTCGTCCTGGGTCCGGCCCATCAGCACACGGGGCTGCATGACCGGGAAGCTCTCCTGCGCGTCGACGGCGGCGATCGCTTCGTCCGCCGTCCTGAACGCGGCCAGCTTCTGCAGGTTGCGGATGGTGGGAAAGATGATCATCCACTCCTTGCGACGCCCGTGTTCGAGAGCTTCCCCGGCCGTCACCCAGGCGGAACTCGTCAGTTCGTGGTCGTCGTGGCCGGCGGTCTGGTTCACCGGCGCCCGGGCAACGAAGAAGCGGGTGTCGTAGCGCCTGGGCTGTCCCTCGGGAGTGATCCAGTGCGCCCAGTAGCTGATCCGGTCGGTGGCGAGGGTCAGGCTCTCGGCGGCGGCGATGTCGAGCAGGGACTGCCTGCCGGCGTTCAACTCGGCCCGCAGGCGTTCGAAGTGCTCCTCGACCGCCCGGTCCGAGAAGTCGAGGATCCGGCCGTCCCGGTCATAGGCGAGAAGCACGCCGGCCTCCTCGAAGCACTCGCGGATCGCGGCGACGTAGAAGGTCAGGCCGCCCTCTTCGAGCGCGAGCCGGGCGCTCGCCTCGCGGTCGGTGAGACCGTGGCAGAGCGCTTCGTCGACCCGGTCTTCGGGGTCGACTCGGCCACCCGGAAAGACGTAGGCGCCCCCGACGAAGTCGGACTGGATGTGGCGTCGCTCCATGAACACCTCGACCCCGCGGTCGCTGTCCCGCAACAGCAGGACGGTCGAGGCGTGCCGGGCCACCGGGGATGTCGGCTGATCAGCCATTCTCACCGCCGTCCAGTTCTTCGATCAGGTCGTCGGCCGGAGGCTCCGTGGCCTGCAGCCGTCTGGCGGTGGCCTCCGCGGCGCGCATGGCGCGCAGGAAGCTGCGGCCCGCGATGTCCTTCAGTTCGTCATCGCTGTAGCCGCGCCGGACCAGTTCCACGAACAGATCCGGGAAGGTCGAGGCGTCCTCCAGGCCGACCGGTACGGTCGGGATGCCGTCGTAGTCCGAGCCGATGCCCAGATGGGCGGTACCGATCAGGGCCCGGACGTGGTCGATGTGGTCCGCGACGTCGCTGAGGGACGCCTGGGCAACCGGGTTCTCGCTTCGCCAGGCCGCCAGCCGGCGGCGGATTTCCTCCGGCGCGGTTCCCGCGGCCATCAGTCGCCGGCGTTCGGCATCCAACCGCTGAAAGGACGCCCGCACGTTCTCGTTGACGAAGGACGGCACGAAGGTGACCATGACCACGCCGCCGTTCTCCGCCAGCCGGCGCAGGACGTCGTCGGGCACGTTGCGCGGGCTGGCGGTGACCGCGAACGCCGAGGAGTGGGAGAAGATGACCGGCGCTTCGGACTCGTCCAGCACATGGTGCATCGTCCGCGGCGATACGTGGGAGAGATCCGCCAGCATGCCGAGCCGGTTCATCTCCCGGATCACCCGACGGCCGAACGCCGTGAGCCCGCCGTGCGCCGGCTGGTCGGTCGCCGCGTCGGCCCAGGCGACGTTGCTGTTGTGAGTCAGGGTCATGTAGCGAACGCCGACCTCGTAGAGCTGCCGCAGCACGCCGAGGGACGACTCGATCGAGTGCCCGCCCTCGGCGCCGAGCAGGGACGCGACCTTGCCCGCGGCGTGGACGCGCTCGATGTCGTCCGCGCTGAGGGCCAGTTCCAGGTCGTCCGGATAGCGATCGATCAGGCGCCTGGTCAGGTCGACCTGCTCGAACACGACCCGGGCCGCGCCGGCCCCGCTGTAGGAGGTCGGTATGTAGACCGACCAGAACTGGGCGCCCACTCCCCCCTGCCGCAGGCGCCGCAGGTCGGTGTGCATCGGCGGATCGAGCGCCGTGGTGTCCCGGAAGTCGATCCGGTCGAGGTGGTTCGAGACCCGCGTCCGGTACTGCCACGGGACGTCGTTGTGGCCGTCGATCAGCGGCACCTCCCGGAGCAGGCGGAGCACGTGCTCCCGGCTGGCGCGTTCCTCCTGGGCGTCGGTCACGGGCGGTGAACCATAGCTCACCGCCACGGCCACGACGGCGCCCAGCACGGGGCCTGTTCTTCTTCTCATCCTTGTTCCCTTCCCTGGCAAACGCACGAGCGGCGATTGTAGGGGAACCCGGCCGGAACACCGCCGGCTGGCCGGATCCCGGTGCTAGTGTGCGCCCGGTGCAGGGCTGCTGGGCAAGGTCGATCGGCATCATCGGTCTGGGCAGCTTCGGCCGCTTCCTGGTCCGGCATCTGGGCGCCCGCTTCGACGTTCAGGTCTGGGACCGCCGCGACCTGAGCGCGGAAGCCGCCGCGCTGGGTGCGCGCTGGACCGACCTCGAAGGCTGCGCCGGCTGCGATGTCGTGATCCCGGCGGTGCCGGTCCAGGACCTCGACGGGCTGGTCGTCGACCTGGCCCCGCGCCTCGCAGCGGGCGCCCTGGTCGTCGACGTCGCCTCGGTCAAGGTGAAACCGCTCCGGATCCTCGAGCGGCGCCTTCCGCGGCAGGTTCAGTACATCGGCACCCACCCGATGTTCGGCCCCCAGAGCGGCCGCGGCGGGATCCGGGGCCTGAAGGTGGTGCTCTGCCTTCCCGAGCGCCCGGTCGACAGCGAGCGGGTCGAGGCGGTGAGAGCCTTCCTGGCGTCGGACATGGAGCTTCAGGTGCTCGAGATGTCAGCCGAGGAACACGACTCCGAGATGGCCTACATCCAGGGCCTGACCCACTGGATGGCCAAGGCTCTCCGGGAGATTCACGTTCCAGACCCGGCCCTCGGCACGGTCGCCTACCGGCACATGATGAAGATCGAGGAGAACCTGCGCGACGACTCCGACGACCTGTTCCTGACGATCGCCCGGGAGAACCCGTTCGCGGCCGAGGCCCGCAAGGAACTCCGCGAGAGGCTGCGGGAGATCGAGGAGGCGATCGAGGGGGACTGAGCCGCCAAAGCGGAGCCGGCCTCGCGGCCGGCGCGCACTCCAGGCCGCCTACAGCGGCAGCGGGTCAGAAGACCCGCGCACCCAGTGGGTCAGGACAGCCAGCGCTTGCGGCGCCGGTAGTGCTTGACGTCGCGGTAGCTCTTTCGCTGGCCGACCTGGGTCAGGCCGAGGTAGAACTCCTTGACGTCGGCGTTGTCCTGGAGCTCCGCCGGCGTCCCCTCGAGGACGACGCGGCCTCCCTCCATGATGTAGCCGTAGTGGGCGATCTCGAGCGCGCGGCTGGCGTTCTGCTCGACCAGCAGGATCGTCGTGCCCTCGTCCCGGTTGATGCGCTGGATGATCTCGAAGATCTCCTGGACGAGGAGCGGCGCCAGGCCCAGGGACGGTTCGTCGAGCAGCATCAGCTTCGGCTGCGCCATCATGGCCCGGCCGATGGCCAGCATCTGCTGCTCGCCGCCGGAGAGGAAGCCGGCCATCGAACCGCCCCGCTCCTTGAGGCGCGGGAAGTAGCCGTAGACGCGGTCCAGCGCTTCGTCCGTGCCGCCCTTGTCCCGTGCCGTGTAGGCCCCCGCCAGCAGGTTCTCCTGCGGCGTCAGGTGTTCGAAAACCCGGCGCCCCTCCATGACCTGGAAGATCCCCCGGCGCACGATGTCCTCGGCGGGCAGCTTGTCGATCTGCGCGCCCTCGAACTCGACGTTGCCGTCCGTGACCTCGCCGTCCTCGGGATGGAGGAGTCCCGAGATCGCCTTGAGGGTCGTGGACTTGCCGGCGCCGTTCGTGCCCAGCAAGGCCGCGATCTGGCCCTGCTCCACCTTGAGCGAGAGCCCCTTGAGCACGAGGATGACGTCGTTGTAGATGACCTCGACGTTGTTCAGGGACAGCATGGAGTCGATGCCTGCCTACTCGGCCGCCTCCAGCGTGGATGCCATCCGCATCTCGGTCACGGGCTGGAAGCTGCCTTCCCTGATCTCGAAGATCCTCATGCCCTTGATGCCGCGATGGTCGGTGGCCGTGAAGGTGACCGGCGCCGTCACGCCTCCCGTGTCCCAGTCGTCGAAGGTCTCGAAGGCGGCGAAGATGGAATCGCCGGTCACTTCGCCGGCCGCGGCCGCGCGTTCGATCGCCTCGGTCACCAGGCTGGCGACCGCCCAGCCCTGGCCGTAGAGCAGGCCCTCCTCGTCGATCGACCCGCCCTTCGACGCGAGGTACTCGGCCGCGTCGTTCAGGCCGTCGACTCCCTCGCCCGGCGGCGAGTAGATGATCGAAGCCAGCACGCCCTCCGCGGCCTCACCCGCGAGATCCACCAGCACCTCGTTGCTGCAGTAGTTCAGGCAGGCGAAGCGCAGGTCCAGGCCGAGGTCCCGCGCGTTCTTGAGGGCCAGGGAAGCCGGCCCCGACGTGTTCTGGAACACGACCGTGTTGGCGCCGGATTCGGCGATCCGGGTCAGCGTGGCGCTGAAGTCCGTGTTGCCCCGCGCCATCTCGTGCGGCGCCATCTCGATGCCGCGTTGTATCGCGTACTCCTCGCCTCCCTGGCGCCACGGGGAGAGACCGAACGGACTCGGATGGTGCATCAGCGCGACGTTGGGCTTCTCGGCCCCCGCGGCTTCCGCCTCTTCGATCAGGTAGTCGAGCAGAATGAAGAGCTGGTCGCTGTAGGTCGTCCCGACCAGGAAGTTGAAGGGCGCCTCGGAGGGATCCCCCAACACGTGGGAGAACGACGCGGAGACGAAGGGAATGCGGTCGGCCGCGATCCGGCCCCTCAGGGCCTCGGTGTCGCCCGTGCCCCAGCCCATGAACATGACCGATCCGGCCTGGACGTACTCGGAGTAGAGCTGCTCGGCCTTCGCGACGTCGTAGCCGTAGTCGTTCCACAGCAGTTCGACCGGACGGCCGGCGATGCCGCCGAGGTCGTTCAGCCGGGCGTAGTAGTCGCGGATCGCCTCGGAATACATCGTGCCGACGTCCGAAGTCGCGCCCGTCAGGTCGAAGATCGCCCCGATCGTGATCGGCGCGTCCGCTTCGGAGACCGGATCGCCGCCTCCGCAGCCCGCGAGAAGGAACAGAGCCAGGACGGCAGGAAGAACGAGACGGTTCATGGTGAGGTCTCCTCGGAACGGGCGCCGGGCGCCCGGGAATCGCCGGTCGGTAACCGGCGGATCATATCCCCCGAGCCGGCCCTCAGTAGGAGAACGGCCAGACGCGGAAGTAGTCCTTGACGTTGCGCCAGAGCTTCGCGAGCCCTTCCGGCTCGAGGACCAGGAAGAGGATGATCACGAGTCCGAAGACGCCCTGCTGCACGTACGGCAGGACCGTCGCCGCCCAGGGCGCCGTGTCCTGCAGCGAGCGCCCCAGGGTGTTGATCATGGCCGGCAACAGGACGATCAGCGTGGCCCCGAAGAACGAACCGGAGATCGTCCCCAGGCCGCCGATGATGATCATCGCCAGGTAGGAGATCGAGACTTCGATCGTGAACCGCTCCCAGGTCACGATCGACCGGTAGTGGGCGAGCAGGGCGCCGGAGAGGCCGACCAGGAAGGACGAGGTGGCGAAGGCGAGCAGCTTGTAGCCGAACACGTTGACGCCGATCGCCGAAGCCGCGATGTCCTGGTCCCGGATCGCCACCCAGGCCCGCCCCACGCGGGAGCGGAACAGGTTCGCGGCGAACAGCGCGACCGCGAGCGCCACGACGACAAGGATCCAGTAGAACCGGCCGTCGGTGTTCATCCGGGCGCCGAAAAGCTCGGGCGCCGGCACGACGAGCGCTTCCGTTCCGCCGGTGAGGCCGTCCCAGTGCGTGACGACGAACTCGACGATCTGCTGCGCCGCCAGTGTCGCGACGGCCAGGTAGAGCCCCTTGAGCCGCAGGGAAGGCAGACCGACCACCAGACCGGCAAACGCGGTAATCAGGGCCGCGGCCGGAATGCTCAGGTAGAAGGGAACGTCGAGCCGGACGGTCAGCAGGCCCGACCCATAGGCGCCGACCGCCATGAAGGCGCCCTGGCCGAGAGAAATCTGGCCGGTGTAGCCGACCAGGATGTTGAGGCCGATCGCGCCGATCGTGGCGATCGCGATCTGATTGGCCAGGTTGAGCCAGTAGGGGTTGGCCAGGAGCGGGAACACGACGAGGCCGACCAGGAGCAGCCCTGTGCGCACCTTCTGCAACGGCATGCGCCGCAGCGCCATGTCGGCGCGGTAGTCGCTGAAGAAGATCCCGGATTCCATGGTGGACAGTGTCGGAGGCGGCCTCGCGCAGGGCGCTAGACCCGTTCGATGATCTCCTTGCCGAACAGGCCGTAGGGCCGGATCATCAACACCAGGATCAGCACGATGTAGGGCACGATGAGCTCGAGCCCGGAGGTCGTGTAGCCGGCGGTGTACGACTCCAGCAAGCCGATCACTCCGCCGCCGACGATCGCGCCCGGCACCGAGTCGAGACCGCCGAGGATGACCACGGGAAACACCCGCAGACCGATGAAGATGATGTCGTGGCTGACGCCGACCGTGTTCGCCAGAATGATCCCGGCGACCGCGGCCGTGATCGCCGCCATCGCCCAGGCGACGGCCAGCACGCGCTTGATGCTGATGCCCATCGACAGCGCCGCCTGCTGGTCGTCCGCGATGGCGCGCATCGCGATGCCGTCCCGGGTGTGACGGAAGAAGAGCGTCAGGATCGTCAGGAGGATCGCCGCGATCGCGATGACGAGCAGCCGGTCGATACCGACGACCGCGCCCAGGAACTCGACTTCTCCCGACGGGATGAAGTTGGGGAAGGCCTTGGGCCGCGCTCCCCAGATGCCGTTGACCACGGCGCGGAGCAGGCTCGAGAGACCGATCGTGACCATGATCATCGAGATCACCGGCTCACCGATCAGGGGCCGCAGGACCAGGCGTTCCACGATCAGGCCGATCATGGCCGCACCGAGCAGCGTCGCCAGCACGCCCACACTCCAGGGGAAGCCGAACTGGCCGATGAAGGCGAAGGCGAGGTAGGCGCCGAAGAGCAGGAACTCGCCCTGGGCGAAGTTGATCACGTCGCTCGCCTTGAAGATGACGACGAAGCCGACCGCCACCAGGGCGTAGACCATGCCGTTCGAGAGACCGGAGACGGTGAGCTGAAGGAAGACGTCGGAGTTCATCGTCCGCTCCTCAGGCGGTGACGGGCGCGGCGATGCGCAGCCGGGTCTGCAGGACCGCGGTCGAACCGTCCTGGTAGGTGATCTCGTTCTCGATCTCGACCGCCTCGTCGCCGCCGTAGAGCGCGTTGACGAGCAGACGGTAGCGATCGGCGATGAACCGGCGCCGCACCTTCCGGGTACGGGTCAGCTCCTCGTCATCCGCGTCGAGCTCCTTGTGCAGAAGCAGAAGCCTCTGGATGCGGGCCGACTCCGGCAGGTCGCCGTTGATGCCGGCCGTGTGTTCCAGCACGAGCTCGTAGATCTCCGCTTTCTGGGCGAGGTCGGTGAACGTCGTGTAGGGGATCTGACGGCGCTCGGCCCACTTCCCCGCGTTCGCGAAGTCGATCGTGATCAGCGACGTGACGAACGGGTACTCGCCGCCGCCGAACACGACCGCCTCCTTGACGTAGGGGCTGAACTTCAGCTTGTTCTCGATGAACTGCGGCGAGAACTGGGTGCCGTCGTGCAGCTCCATCACGTCCTTCTTGCGGTCGATGACGATCAGGTGGCCGTCGTCGTCCACGTAGCCGGCGTCGCCGGAGTAGAGCCAGCCTTCGCGGAGCGCCTCCTCGGTCGCTTCGTTGTTCTTGTAGTAGCCGAGGAAGACGGACGGGCTCCTGGTCAGGATCTCGCCGCCTTCGCCGATCCTGACTTCCGCGCCGGGCACCGGCGTGCCGACGGTCTGGAACTTGATGTCGTCGTCGCGGTGCGCCACCGAGATGCCGGACACCTCGGTCTGGCCGTAGATCTGCTTCAGGTTCACGCCGATGGCGTGGAAGAAGCGGAAGATGTCCGGCCCGAGCGCCGCGCCGCCCGTGTAGGCGCGCCGGATGCGCCGCACCCCGAGCTTGTCGCGCAGCCAGAAGAAGCAGACGGCATTCGCGATCCAGCGCTGCAGCGCCAGGAACCGGGGCAGACGGCCGTGTTCGAGCAGAGTGTCGGCGGAGCGGTAGCCGACGCCCAGCGCCCAGTTGTAGACCTTGCGCTTGAGCCAGGAGGAGTCCTCGATCCGCACCTGGACGTCGGACACCATGTTCTCCCAGATGCGGGGAGGCGAGAACATCATGTGCGGTCCGATCTCGCGGATGTCTTGCTGCACCGTCTCCGGCTCTTCCGGGAAGTTCATGGTGAAGCCGACCAGCATGCCGCAGGCGGCGCCGATCATCTGCTCGCCGATCCAGGCAAGGGGCAGGAAGGAGACGAACTCGTCGTCGCTCTGCATCGGATCGATGCTCTGAAAGCTGTGGGCCATGCTCAGCAGGTTGCGATGCGAGAGCATCGCCAGCTTCGGCTTGCCCGTGGTCCCGGAGGTCGTCGACAGCAGCGCCACGTCGTCGGCCGTCGTGGCTTCGACCCAACGCTCGAAGTCGTCCGCCGTGCTGTTCGCGGCGGACCGCCCGATCCTCTCCACTTCGGAGAAGCTGAGCAGGAAGTCGTGCGGGTAGGCGCCGAGTCCGCGGGAGTCGTAGTAGATGACGTTCGCGATGCCTTGCCCGTTCTCGTTCGCGGCGCCGCTCAACTCGTCCCAGACCTCGAGCAGCTTGTCGACCTGCTCCTGGTCCTCGGCGATGACGAAGCGGGCGCCCGCGAACTCGACCAGGTACTGCACTTCGCTCGCCACCGAGTCCTGGTAGACGCCCAGGGAACGGGCGCCGACCGCCTGGGACGCGAGCTGGGCGATCAGCCACTCGGGCCGGTTGTCCCCCAACACGGCGACGATGTCATCCCGCTCGAGTCCGAGTTCGACCAGTCCGCGGGCGAAGTTGCCGACGCGCTCGGCGTACTGCGCCCAGGTAAAGCTCTGCCAGATGCCGAACTCCTTCTCCCGAAGCGCGGCCTCGCTGCCGCGCTCGCGGGCATTCCGGAGCAGCAGCTTGGGGAGCGTGTCCGCGTCCCGCGGCAGGTCCGCCAGCGCGGTCATTCGGCGTCTCCCAGATAGGCGTGAATGACAGCCGGATCGGCGCGCACCTCGTCCGGCGTGCCGCAGGCGATCGAACGGCCGAAGTCGAGCACCGCCACGCGGTCCGAGAGGTCCATGACGACTCCCATGTCGTGCTCGATCAGGACCGTCGTCACTCCCCATTCCTCGTTCACGTCGAGGACGAACCGCGCCATGTCCTCCTTCTCCTCCACGTTCATCCCCGCCATCGGTTCGTCGAGCAGGAGAAGCTTGGGATCGAGCGCCAGCGCGCGGGCGAGCTCCACCCGCTTCTGCAGGCCGTAGGCGAGGGTGCCGACGGCCTGGTGGCGCAGGTTCTCGATCTCCAGGAAGTCGATCACGTCCTCCACCGCGGCCCGATGCCGGATCTCCTCACGGCGCTGCGGGCCCCAGTAGACGGCGCAACTGAGAACGTTGCCGCGCATGTGGATGTGCCGCCCCAGCATCAGGTTCTCGAGCACCGTCATGCCGCGGAAGAGCTCGATGTTCTGGAACGACCGGGCGATGCCGACCTGGGCCACCTTGTGGGGCGCGCGGCCGACGAGCGAGACCGGCGCCGCCTTCGGCTCCGGCGTGTAGGTGATCGAGCCCTGCTGGGGCCGGTAGAGGCCGCTGATCGAGTTCAGCAGCGAGGTCTTCCCGGCGCCGTTCGGCCCGATGATGGCGAACACCTCGCCGTGGCGCACGTCCAGGGCGACATCGTCCAGAGCGTGGACCCCGCCGAACGAGAGGGTGACGCCGTTGACCTCGAGACAGGTCGAGGCCAGGGGCTCCTGGGTTTGGGCTTGGGCCACGGCTGCGCGATTGTATGCGCCCCGCCCGTTTCGCGATCTGCAAAGATCGCCGCGCCAAAGTTAGTGCACCGACCTGCAGAAGCGGAGGATTCTCCATGCCGGCACGACCCGTCCTGGTTTCAGCGCCCCCCGAACTCGACCTCGCCCGCCCCGAGGAGGTCGGCCTGAACGCCGCGCAACTGGCGCGCGTCGACGATCATCTGCGGCGCCGCTACCTGGAGCCGGAGAAGATCGCGGGCTGCCTCACGCTCGTCGCCCGCGGCGGCAAGCCGGCATACCTCTCCGCGCAGGGGCTGATGGACCGCGAGCGGGACCGCGCCATGCGGCCCGACACGATCTTCCGCATCTACTCGATGACCAAACCGATCACCTCGGTCGCCCTGATGCAGCTCTACGAGCAGGGGCATTTCCAGCTCGACGACCCGGTCGAGAAGTTCATCCCCGAATGGCGCGATCTGAGGGTCTTCGAGAGCGGGAACCACCCGAACTTCTTCACCCGGCCGGTCGGTCGGCCGATGACGGTCCGCGACCTGTTCACGCACCAGTCGGGGCTGACCTACGGCTTCATGGAGCGCACGAACGTCGACGCCGCGTACCGCGAGCTCGGCATCGGCGGACCGCCGTCCGGCGGCAGCCTGCGCCAGATGATCGAGCAACTCGCGGAGCTGCCCCTCGAGTTCTCGCCCGGCGACGCCTGGAACTACTCGGTCGCCACCGACGTGCTCGCCTACCTGGTCCAGGTCTTCTCCGGCCAGCCGTTCGACGAGTACCTGCATCAACACATCTTCGAGCCGCTTGGCATGGTCGACACCGGCTTCACGGTGCCCGCGGCCAAGGTCGACCGCTTCGCCGCCAACTACGGGCGAGACCGGAACAAGAAGCTGGTTCTGCTCGACGATCCCCGGACCAGCCATTACACCGGCGAAGTCAGCTTCTTCTCGGGTGGCGGCGGACTCGTGTCGACGATGCACGACTACTACCGCTTCTGCCAGATGATGCTGAACGGCGGGACCCTCGACGGCGCCCGCATCCTCGGCCGCAAGTCGGTGGAACTCATGACGATGAACCACCTCCCGGACGGCAGCGACCTGACCGACCTGGCGGTCGGCTCCTTCAGCGAGACGACCTACGAGGGGGTCGGCTTCGGTCTCGGCGTCTCGGTCACCCTGGACCTCGCGGTCGCCCAGGCGATCGGCTCGGTCGGCGAGTACGGCTGGGGCGGCGCCGCGAGCACGGCCTTCTGGATCGACCCGAAGGAGGACCTGATCGTCATCTTCATGGTCCAGTTCTGGATGTCGGGCACGTTCAACTTCCGGGGTCAGCTCAAGTCGATCGTCTATCCGGCGCTGACCTGACGCCGGCAGCACAGTGAGCGATCCGCGTTCGATCTGCGAGCCGCGCGCGGCGCAGCGCGACGGAGAACTGCGGCGAACGCGGCGCATCGAGAAGACGGTGTCGTGGTCGCGGCTGGCCGCCGTTCTGGCGGCAGCCGTGCTGGTCTGGCTGTCGGTCCAGGCGAGGCTCTTCCCCCTGCTCTGGGCGGCAGTTCCGGTATTGCTCTTTCTCGTCCTCGTCGTTCTCCACGAGCGTGTGCTGCAGCGGGCCGAACGGCTGAAGCGGGCACGAGCCTTCTACCGATTCATGCTCGACCGCCTCGACGGCGACTGGCGCGCCGGCGGACGGCCCGGCTCGCGCTTTGCCGAGGGCCACGCCGGGCACGTGTACGCCGCGGACCTCGACCTGTTCGGCCCCGACTCGCTGTTCCGGCTGTTGAGCCGGGCCCGCACCCGCGGCGGAGAGGAACTTCTGGCGTCGTGGTTGCTCCGGCCCGCGCCGCCGGATGTCGTGCGGCGGCGCCAGGAGGCCGTCCGCGAGCTGGCGCCCGGCCTGGACTTCCGCGAGCGTCTCGCCGTCTCGGGTCGCATCGCGCGCACCGACCTCGATCCCGAGGCCCTCGTGTCCTGGGCGGAGGGCGCCTGGACGGAGGGCGACGGGCAGCCGGAACTCCCCGGCGCCGGCGGCCGGGAGTTCCTGGTGCGCACGCTGCTGGTTGCCGTCGCCGCCGCCAATGTCCTGGCGGTCACGGGCTGGCTGGCCTGGGGTTGGGGGCCATCGCCCTTCCTTGGCCTGGCCGTGCTGCAGATCCTGTGGAGCCTCGCCTGGCGTCAGCGTTTCCGGGCGGCCACGGCCGGCGTCAGGCGGGCAAGCCGTGACCTGAACCTGGTTGCATCCCTGCTGGAAGTCATCGAGCGCGAGCCGCTCGAGAGTACGCGCCTGGTCGAACTGGCCAGGCGGCTACGGAGCGACGACGGCGTCACAGCCTCCCGGAGCGCCAGGCAACTGCAGCGCCTCGTCGACCTGCTCGACTCGATGCGCAACGCCGTGTTCGCCCCCTTCGGGCTGTTGCTGTTGTGGACGCCTCAGCTCGCCTACGCCATCGACTCCTGGCGTCGCCGGCACGGAGACCGGGTCGCCGTCTGGCTCCGGGCACTGGCCGAAGTCGAAGCTCTGGCCAGCCTCGCCTCCCATGCGTTCGAGAACCCGGAGCGGACCTACCCGACACTGGTCGAGCCGTCGGGGAAGGGGCGTCCACTGCTCGACGGCCGGGAGCTCGGGCATCCGCTACTGCCGGCCCGGGAGTGCGTGGCGAACGACGTGTTCCTGGCCGGCCCGCTCCGGGAGGCCCACCAGGACGACCCGCAAGCCCAGGCGGATGGCACAACGGCGGCCCAGTGCCTGATCGTCAGCGGCTCGAACATGTCCGGCAAGAGCACCTTGCTCAGGACCGTCGGCACGAACGTGGCGCTGGCGCAGGCCGGCGCGCCGGTGCGAGCGCGTTCCCTGCGGCTGACGCCGCTGGCGGTCGGCTCCTCGATCCAGCTCCACGACTCGCTCGCCGAGGGCCAGTCCAGGTTCTACGCCGAGATCACGAAGCTCAAGTCCGTGCTCGACCTGACCGAACAGCCGACGCCGGTGCTGTTCCTGCTGGACGAGATCCTCCACGGCACGAACTCCCACGACCGCAGAGTCGGCGCCGAGGCCCTGGTTCGCGGCCTGCTCGACCGCGGCGCGATCGGTCTCGTGACCACGCACGATCTGGCCCTGGCCCGGATCGCCGGCGATTCGACCTCGTCCCGGCTCCGCAACGTCCACTTCCAGGACCGGCTGGAGAACGGCAGGATCCACTTCGACTACCGGCTTCGCGAGGGCACCGTCACCCGCAGCAACGCGCTGGACCTGATGCGTCAGGTCGGCCTGGACGTGTAGGATCGGCTCGTCACGAGTCCAGTTCGGACGGCTCGGGTCTTCCGAGTCGCCGGAATCCTCAAGGCCGCGACCTTCGTGTAGAATCGGCGTCCTAATGACCGCGACGGTTGTTCCCTTCCGCTCGTCGCCTGAGCCGGCGTTTGTCCCGGAGCGCGTTTCCGCGCCCGAGCCGGAGGTGTGCGTCGTGGACACGGTAGACACGACGGGCGACTTCGAGACGCTGAGGGATCGCGCTCGAGACTTCGTTGCCAGGGGTTCATACCGCGAAGCGGCCACCGTTTACCGGCGAGCCGTCGAGGTAGCGACCGGAGCCGGAGAGACCGACCTCGCCGACGAGGCCGTTTGCGGCTGGGGCGCTGCGGAGACGGAAGTCGGCAATGGCGCCGAGGTGATGCCGGAGCTCCGGCGAATCCTGCTTGGCAGTGCGGTCGATCACAACTGCTGTCTGGCCGCCTACACGCTGGCCCGTGCGCATGAGTTGGAGGGCGAGATCAAGAAGGCGCTGTTCTACGCCCGGCTGTTCCGTGATCGTGCGGAGTATGTCGAGCGCGGCGGACTCCCGAGTCTGGCGCAGAACCTCCTCGGAAACCTCCTGGTTGCCGAGGGACGAGAAACTGACGCCGCGGCGTGCTATCGGACGGCGCTCAGCCACGCGAAGAACGTTCCCGCCACCTGGAAGGTGGCCGCCGAAACGAACCTGGGCTACTGCCTGGTGGTCAGTGCAATCGGAAGTCGAGGGGTGCGGCGCAACCGAATGCGGGAGGGCCTTCGCCTGATCTATCGGAGCATCCGCACCTTCCGGCGCGAGGGTGCGGTGCAGCACAGCATGTTGCCGCATCTTGACCTGTGCTTCGCCCATCTGGAGTTGAAACGGCCGGCTTCCGCGCGACGACACGGCCAGCGCGCCCTTGAACTGGCCGAGCGCTACGACGATCCGGCGACGATCAAGAACTCGCTCTATCTCCTTGGCCATGTGGCGCTGCTCGAAGCGGACACGAAAGCCGCACGCCACTGTTTCGGGGAAGTCGAGCAGCGTTTCTATCCGGATCAGGCCGGTCTGGCCGACCTGCTCATGTCTGTTGATTTCCGTCAAGTCGTGAACCTGAGGGCGTGATGAGCGGCGTGTTCATCAGGTTCCTGAACGAAGTCCAGCCCGTCCGCGCGGCTGTCTTCGCAGCGTTGACCCTGCTGCTCGGCAGCGGTGCCATCTACGCCACTGACAGTGCGCCAGTGCTGGGAACGAGCGGCGATGTCTACCAGGTGGCCATCGGCACCTACGGCGACCTGTTCCCGGACGGCAACGAGACGTCCGCCAGTGCTGAGGTTCTCCGGCTGGAGGCTCGCCGCGGCTCGGGAACAGTCGAGAACTACCTGGTGCCCGGTAGCGAATCAGCCGACAGCGACCGGACACCCTCCTTGTTCTTCGATGGCGCCACCGAGAAGTTGTACGTCGTTTGGTCCAGCAGCAACGCATCGACCTTGACCCGGATCAACCTCGCGTCCTTCGACGGCAGCGAGTGGTCCGAGACGATAGAGGTCTCCGGGAACATCTACAGCGAGAAGTCAGCGCCACGCCTCGCCGTCACTCACGACCGCTTTGAACTGGCGGGAGCGACCGCCGGCGAGTCGAGCATGCGGACCGTTCTCCATGTGGTGTGGTCGGAAGACACGACGGACGGCGAGAAGGTGATGTACGCGCCTGTCGTGCTGATCGACGGCGAACTCGCGTCGACGTGGCGTCGGGTTCACCGGCTGAACGACTACGTGTCGCAGGCGTTGGCTGACGACCCGTTCACCGGCGCAGTGGCAGCGAAGCTGCTCTCCGCTCCCACGGTTGACGCTGGTAGCGAGCCGAACGCTGTGGTCATCGGTTTCGCCGACAGCGCAACCGGAGCGCTTGTCCAGTTGGAGCTCTCGACTCCGGCGACGGAACTCTCGGAACTCGCCGACAGCCTTGCGGACCATCTCGAGTCGTCCAATCTCTGCCAAAGACTGGAGAACAACGAGTCGAACGCACTCACAAGTGTGGCGGAGGCCGCACGGGTCCACATCGTCCTCGTCGGGCGCCGAATTCGCAGCCGGGTCCTCAGCCCGATTGCCACGGACGTCAAGGAAATCCTGGTCCGCCGTGCCGCGAGCCTTTGCGCTGACGGTGGTCTGACGAGCGTTTCGAGTGCCGCCAGAGTCCACATCGTCCTGGTGGGCGCCAAAGCCCAGGAAGGCGACCTCCTTGAAGGCTCCGCGGGCGGTGACGGCCACGTCCTCCTCGCCGCCGCTCAGGAAGTCGGCGACGACTACGTCCAGCACCTGGCCCGGCTGCAGGTCAAGTCGGAGCGGATCGCGCCCACGATCGGCAGCGGAGAGCCGACGATCCTGGTGTCGCCCAAGGGCACCGGAGCGATCGTCGTCTGGGAGGACGGGAACACGCTGACCTACGTCGAGACGGCCGGCGCGGCCGCGAACGAGACCTGGAGCAGCTCCCACACACTCCAGGTCGGCAGCACCCTCTCGCGCTCCGAGGCCTACACGATCCTGCGGGATCGGGCGCGCTCCCTCGAGTAGGTCAGGCTTAGGGACCTAGCCGAACGGCGGCGTCCGAGCCGCCGCGGAGCTCGTGGCGCAGGACGTCCCGGCGTTCGAAGAAGGCCGGGAGCAAGGCGTCGGCAAGCGGCGGCACGGGTTCGCTGACAAGGTTGGCCGGGTTGATCCAGCGGCCATTGCGCTGCACGCGATAGTCGAGATGGGGGCCGGTGGAGAGACCACTGGAGCCGACGTACCCGATGACCTGCCCCTGATCCACCCGCGTTCCGGACCGGATGCCCTGGGCGTAGCCCGAGAGGTGCAGATAGGCTGTCAGATAGCCGTTCGTGTGGCGCAGCCGCACAGTCCGACCGCCGCCGCCGCGTACACCGGCCGACAGGACCGTGCCGTCCGCCGTCGCCCGCACCGGGGTTCCAACCGGCGCGCCGTAGTCGACGCCGTAGTGCGGCATGCGACGCTTCAGGATCGGGTGGAAGCGACTCAGCGAAAACCGGGACGTGACTCTCGAGTACGGCAGAGGCGAACGAAGGAACTGCCGCTGCAGCGGCTGACCATCGGCGTCGTAGTAGCGGTTCGAACCACCCTCACCGTTCCCCTCCTCAGAGAAGCGGTATGCCTCCAGCCAGCGATCCCGGTTCCGGTAGCGGAGCGCATGGACCTGCTCCACGCCCTGGACCTGGCCGTCCAGGAGGAGCTCGTCGAAGAGGATTTCGAAGCGATCGCCGATCCGCAGATCCCGATTGAAGTCGAGGTCCCACTGCAGCACCCTCGCCATGCTGTCGGCCAGGTTGGCTGGCCCGCCGGCCCGGCGAATCGACGTTTCCAGGGCTCCGCGCAGTTCGCCGCTGACCAGGCGCCGGATGTGACTGCGTCGATAGGGCCGGTAACGACTCGTCCAGTCGCCGCCGTTCCGCGCGGCGACGACGACTCCCTGACCCCGGCGCGGCAGCGTGACGCCGACGAGACCCTCGTCCCGGTGGACCATCGAGTAGAAGGCCTCGCGCGCGCGCAGCTTGCGGGGGTCCAGCACCTCGCTGACCGCCGTGCTGGCCTGAAAGAGCTCCGCTTCCGGAACGCCGGCTCGACGCAGGACCCCGTCGAGGGTGTCGCCTCTCCGGATCACGTGCTCCAGCGGGAAGGGCACCTGGTCAAGTGCCTCCGGGTCGAGCGCGAAGGCGATGTCGTCCTCGGCCACGCTGCCCGACGCCGCGGCAGTCACTTCGATGGGCGTAGCCGCGGGACGGATCGCGAGCCAGCCCAGGGAAATCGCGAGAGCGACGCTCAGGACACCTGCGGTCCAACGCCCAAGTTGTTCAGTACGCACGAGTTAGAACCTGCCGGGCGATGCCCGGAAGCCCTATTCTGCCATGCTCAGGCCGCGTCCTGCTGCCTCGATCGCATCTTTCTGGGCTCTCGAGAGCGGATGTAGCCGTGCTCCCGGGCGTACTGCAGGAGGACGGCCTCCAGCTTGCGCCTGCCCCTGTAGAGCCGGCTCATCACGGTGCCCAGGGGAATACCTAGCTGATCCGCGATCTCCCGGTAGGACAGTCCCTGCAGGTCGGCCAGCTCGACCGCCGTTCGGTAGTCCTCGGGCAGCGCCTCGAGGGCCTGCTGAACATCCTGGTCGAGCGCGTCCACCATCAGCTCTTCCTCCGGCGTCGCGCCGCGCGCCGTCAAAGGCGACTCGAGGAGCTTCAACTCGAAGGAGCCCTCGATCTCGTCGAAGGAGTTCTTCAGCGGCTGGCGCTGGCGCTTCCGGTAGCGGTTGATGAACGTGTTCTTGAGGATCTTGAACAACCAGGCCTTGAAGTTCGTCCCTTCCTGGAACTTGTCGTAGTACTTGTACGCTCGCAGGTAGGTCTCCTGCAGGAGGTCCTCGGCGTCCTGGCGGTTGCGGGACATCCGGTAGGCCGTGCTGTACAGACTGTCCATGAAGGGCAGCACCTCGGCCTCGAAGTTCCAGCCGCCGTTGTGATCGGCTATGGCGCTCATCTGGTCTTGCCTCCCCCGCCGCGGAAATGGGGCCGCGACGCCTTGTGTGGGAAGGGGTCAGCACATTCGGTGCCAAGTCCCAAAGGCACGGCGGTCAAGCCGTCATCTTGTTGTAAGAGCACCGTTTCCGGCCCGACGCCGCCACCAAGGGCGAGCGCCGGCACGCGCACGGAACCCCGGCAAGACGCCAATATGGCCGGCGCACGCCACAAAGGGACGTGCAGGCCGGCCAGAAGGCCTCCCTCTCGGGAAGCTTCAGCGGCGCAGGTTCCCCGGCGCCGCCAACCGCTGCGGGTTCTCCTAGACGAAACCGGCGCCGCGCAGCGCGATGACCAGGGCGTAGATGACGACCGACTCCATGAAGGCCAGGCCGATCAGGAGCATGATCTGGATGCGGCCGCCCGCGCCCGGATTCCGCGCCAGTCCCGCGCAGGCCTCACCGGTCGCGCGGCCCTGACCGATCGCGCCGCCGGCCGCGGCGATACCGATGCCCACGGCGGCGCCGAGCAGGCCGAGATTGGCGCCGCCGCCGCCTTCTTCGCCGTCCTGAGCCAGGGCCGGAGCGGCAAACAGGGTGAGCAGCAGGGCCACGAGAAGGACGAGCTTTGACTTCTTCATTTCCTGAGAGTCCCTTTCAGTGTGCCGACGCCTCAGCCTCGGCGATGTAAACGGTGGTCAACATGATGAAGATGAAGGCCTGCAGGGTCGCGGCCAGGAGACCGAGCGCCATGATCGGCAACGGCAGCGCAAGGGGAACCAGACTGAAAATGGCGGCCGCGGCGAGGTGTTCGCCGAAGACGTTCCCGAACAGCCGCATGCCGAGCGAGAGCACGCGAGCTGCGTGACTGATGATCTCGAGCGGAATGAACAACGGGGCAAGCCAGAGGACCGGGCCGACGAAGTGACCGAAGTAGCGCAGGCCGTTCCGGCGCAGGCCGAACAGGTGGTAGAGCACCCATGCCGTAATGGAGAGGGCGAACGTGACGTTGACGTTCTGGGTCGGGGGCTGAAGGAAGAAGACGGACCCCGACAGGTTGCTGATGAAGATGAAGAACCCGAACGAGGCGATCAGGGGCAGATGTCGCGAGCCACCCTCGCCGATCGTCTCTTCAAGGAGGTTTCGCATCCAGTTGAGGACAATCTCGACGATCTGCTGCACCTTGCCCGGATCGTCCCGATTCAGCCCCTTCGACACGACCACCCCCAGCGTCGTCACGACACCGAAGACGAACAGCGCCATGACGACGTGATCCGGCACCTCGTGGGGGAGGCTCTCCTCGGCGCCCGCCAGACCCACGCCGAACTTCCAAGCCGCGTTCACGGGCTCGTAGAGGATGGAGTGTTCGCCGGCAGCCATGACAGGTGGAGGACTTCGGACGTGGAGGGATGGTGACCGTTGCTCGAACGGGTGAGTCGGGCGCGTGTACGGCTACGCGGGGCGGGCGGCGTCCAGGTCGGGACCGGGTCGATCCGCGGACTAGCGAGCCGTACCGATACGACGCGCCAGCTCCGAAACCACCAGTGCCAGAGGCACGACCGAGAATCCCAGGATTAGCGCGATGAACTCCCTTGACCCCACAAGCAGGGCCGCAACGATGAAAGCGCTCAACAACGAATAGCGGAGAACGGTGACCAGAGTGTTCCTGGCGCCAGCACGCCCCTCGACGTTCGGCTCCAACGCGCGAACCTGCATCTCCAGGCCGCGGAAGCTGAAACTACTGACGAGCCCTGCGGCTGTCAAGGCAACTGCGGCGCCCGGGCTCCAGGCCAGCGCCGCCACACCTCCCAGGGCCGTCAGCAGCAGCGACCAGCGAAGAACCCGCTTCGACATCGCTGCCAACTGATCGGCCGTTCCCGAAGGCCCCCGGAAGCCGAGCAGACGGGCGACTTCACGAGCCGCCGAAGCCATCTTCCTCCTCGTCCGCGCTGACTCGCTGGATTGTCTGATAGGCGTTGTAGAAGCCCGCCGCGACGCCGAACAGGAAGCCGATCATCGCCCCGGTCTTCGGCGCGTCGAACCAGTCCCCGACCGTCTGGCCGGCCAGGAAGCCAAGAACGGAGGCCACCGGGAAGACCAGGCCGATGACCGCCACGTCGAGAAGACGCATGGGCAGGCGCATGCCGGGCCCTACGCCCTCGAGTCCCAGAGCACGTCCGACTCGCCGCTAACCACGTTCTCGTAGCGAGCCATGACGAAGAGCGCGTCGGATAGCCGGTTGACGTAGGTCAGGGCCGGCGCGCCGACCGCCTCGGACGCGGCGAGCGCTACCAGCCGCCGCTCCGCCCGGCGGCAGATGGTCCTGGCCAGGTGCAGCGCGGCCGCCGCGGCGCAGCCACCGGGCAGCACGAAGTTCGCGAGCGGCTCGAGCTCTTCCTGTAACTGGTCGATCGTCCTCTCCAGAGCCTCGACGTGGCGCTGTTCGATGCGCGGCACGGAAGGAGCCTCATCGTCCGGCGGAACGCACAGGTCCGAACCGAGATGGAACAGCTCCTGCTGAACCCGCCGGAGGCTGTCGGCGACGGGCGCCGAGGGACCGGAAGCCACCACGACACCCAGAGCCGAGTTCAATTCGTCGACCGTGCCGTAGGCTTCGACGCGGGCGTCGTCCTTGCGAACCCGGACGCGAACGCCCAGACCGGTCGTTCCATCGTCGCCGGTCCGCGTGTAGACGCGCGTTATGCGGGGCAAGGGACCCTAGACGTCGTCCCTGATCGCACCTTCGACCGGGCTGCTCGCACCCTCGGTGTAGATGCCGCCCGTCAGCTCGAACGATTCAACGGCGCGCTCACGAAGACGCTCCAGCGCCTCGTCGAAGTTCTCGGGCGCCATCTCTTCGTCGCAGAAGGAGCAGCAACTTTCCCAGGTGTAACCAAGGCCGTCGACCTGCTTCCGGCCGCCGGGCGTTACCTCGTCGGTGATCGGACACCAGATCGTGCTCATCGCGAGCATGAAGTTCTCCACGTAGCGCTCCTCGGCAGCCTGGGCGGCGTACGAATCGGGATCGCCCGCGAAGGTCGCGGCGACGCCGGGCTCGCTGCCCCGGTAGTCGACACCGCCATGCGTCCAGGTCTCGCCATCGGCTATGGACGGGATGAACTTGACCGGACAGAGGTCCGTCGACTTGAGAGCCTCCGGGATCTTCACCTTGGCCAGGTCGACCGCGTCGGGCGGCAACTGCGCGGCAACGGGCGCCACGAAGAAGGCCATCGCCAGGGTCAGGATGAGAAGAGACATGGAACGGCCGGAAAAGAGCTTCTTCGACATGGGCGGGAATCCCTCCGCGATGCTGGGAATCGACAACGAAACGCGGCGCCAACGATCGGCGCCAACTCGGTAAGACAAGGCCCGCGAGTATAGCAACCGGCCGCGGACCGCGCCGGGCTCGGCTCCCGCCTTCATGGCCGTACAGACTGGTACGCTCCCTGACCGTGAGCCGATCCGCGGCAGCATGGCCTCCGAGCTGCCGGACCGGCTTTGCCGCGGTGGCGATGCTGGCGGGCCTCTCCAGCCTGTGGGGCGCCACCGCTGCCGGCGCGCAGGAAGGCGGAACGGAGGCGGACGGCGAACCTCCAGTCTCCTCTTCCCCGGCTGCCGACCGGCTGAGCAGGCGCCACGCCGACTGGCTGGCCGAGGTTTCGGTCCTCATGACGGCTGAGGAACGCGATCTCTTCTTCCAGCTCACGCGGGAGTACCAGCGGGAGGCCTTCATTCGGAAGTTCTGGCAGGTGCGCGACCCGGTGCCCAAGACCGGACGCAACGAGATGCGCGAGCGCTGGGAGGAGCGGGCAGCCTATGCCCGCAGCAACTATGGGGGCCTGACGGACGCGCGCTCCCAGGTTCTGCTGATTCACGGCGAACCGCACCGCATCGTCCAGGTCCGGTGCACCACGACACGCATACCGGCCGAGGTCTGGGTATACCAGAGAAGCGACCGGGTCCGGTTCAACTTCCTGCTGCTCTTCGTCCGCGCGAGAGGCCTCGGAGAAGCTCGCGTCTGGGCGCCGGGCCGGGGCGACATCCGGGGCGTGGTCGAGAGTGCGAAAGCATGCATCAACGGCCACCTGCTCGAGGACGTCATCGACCAGATGCGCAGCCTGGGACACGAGTACGGGAGCCAGCTCGCGCGCGTGCTGGCGAAGCCGAGGCCTCGCAACGAAGAGTGGGTGGCCGCGTTCGCGGCGGCCAGCACCGACCTGCCGGCCGGCGCGTCCCTCTTCACTGCCGACACCGACTACGACTTCCTCGGCCGGTTTCAGAGCCGTACGGTCGTCGAGGGACGGGTTCGCATCGATCCGGCCGCGATTGCCGTCGGCGAGTTCGCCGGCTACAGGTCGCGCGACCTGGTCCTGGTTGGCGAGGTCATCAGGGATCGTGAACTGTTCGAGTCGTTCCGCTACAAGTTCGGCTTCCCCGCTCCCGCCGGTGAACGGGGCGCGGCGGGCGGGCCCCTGCTCCTGCCGTTTCAGCGCTATCTGCGGCCCGGCGACTACCGGTTGATCCTGCGGATCGAGGACGTCAACGGCCGGCGGTTCCACCGCGGCGAGCAGGACGTCAGCGTCCCCAGGCTCTCCGACCTGGCGCCGCTGCCCGGGAGCCAACCGGAGGGCGAACGGTTGCTGGCCGAGGCGGCCCGAAGCGTGGGTACCGAGTCCGTCGACATCCGGTTGCTGAAACCCGCGGGCGAGATCCTCTCCGGCCTCGTTCGCTTCGACGCGGTTGTCGAGGGCGAGGGAGTAGCGGCCGTCTCCTTCCTCCTCGACGAAACGGCGGTGCTCAGGAAGGCGCATGCGCCCTACAGCGTTGAACTCGACCTCGGCGACTTTCCCCGGCCCCGTACCCTGCGGGTCGAAGGCGTCGGCGAGAACGGTGAGGTGCTGGCCTGGGACGAGCTGGCGATCAACGCCGGCGACCATAGCTTCACGGTCCGGCTGATGGAGCCCCGGCGCGGGGCGAGCTACGTCTCCAGCCTTCGTGCGCGGGCAGACGTCGAGGTGCCGGAAGGAGCGACGCTGGATCGGCTCGAGTTCTACCTGAACGAGAACCTGTCCTCGACCCTCTACCAGGAGCCGTTCATCCAGCCGATCCAGCTTCCACCGTCTGCCGGCGTGTCGTACGTACGCGCCGTGGCCCATCTTCGCGACGGCAACACGGCGGAAGATCTCGTCTTCATCAACTCGCCCGGAGACATCGAACGCGTCGAGGTCCAGTTCGTGGAGCTGTTCGTTTCGGTCACGGATCGTCGCGGGCGGCCGCTCGAGAACCTCGAGCTCGCCGACTTCAACGTCCTCGAGGACGGCCGGGAGCAGCGCGTGAGCCGCTTCGAGCGGGTCGTCGACCTCCCCATCCATGTGGGCGTCCTGATCGACAACTCCGCTTCCATGCGCGCCTCCCTCGACATCACGCGGCGCGCGGCGCTGAGGTTCTTCGAGCAGGCCGTGAGTCCGCGTGACCGGGCCGCCGTCATCACCTTCAACCGGTTTCCTCAACTGGCTGTCCGCCTGACCAACGACCTGCGGGAACTCGGTAGCGGGCTCGCCGGCCTGACCGCCGAGGGACAGACCGCCCTCTACGACAGCCTGATCTTCAGTCTCTATCACCTCGCGGGCGTCACCGGCCAGCGCGCGATCCTGCTCCTCACGGACGGGAAAGACGAAGTCTCCCGCTTCTCTTTCGAGGAAACTCTCGAGTACGCCCGCCGTGCCGGCGTCACGGTGTACGCCATCGGCCTCGGCATCGATGAGGCCGGCGCGAGGCGCCGGCTGGACAGGCTCAGCGCGCAGACCGGCGGGCAAAGCTACTTCGTTCGCGACCCGGAACTGCTCGACGAGATCTACGCCAACGTTCAGCGTGAACTGCGCTCGCAGTACATGCTCGCCTACCAGTCCAGCAACAGCCGGACCGATGACGGCTTTCGCAGGATCGAGGTCAACGTTCGCCAACCCGGCGCCCAGGTCAAGACGATGAGCGGCTACTACCCCTAGCGCCCGCCTGCCGGCCCAAAGAAAAAGGCCCTCGGCGGGACGAACCCACCGAGGGCATGAAAGGATCCCGGCGACGACCTACTCTCCCACACCGTCGCCGGTGCAGTACCATCGGCGCTGCGGGGCTTAACTGCCGTGTTCGGAATGGGAACGGGTGTTTCCCCCGCGCTACAGTCACCGGAAATCGCCGGATCCACCGGACGCCACCTGCACGGCAGCGCCGGCAACCGAATCGAATCCCTGAAGGGCTTCCGTCGCGGCTAGCTGCCGCGACCAACCTAAGCGCCCAAGTCCCGAGTGCAGCAATCTTGAAAATGGTCAAGCCGAACGACCGATTAGTACGGGTTAGCTAAACGCTTCGCAGCGCTTACACGCCCCGCCTATCAACCTGGTAATCTGCCAGGGGTCTTCAGGGATACCTCATCTCGAGGCTGGCTTCCCGCTTAGATGCTTTCAGCGGTTATCCTAACCGAACATAGCTACCCAGCTGTGCCGCTGGCGCGACAACTGGTGCACCAGAGGTTCGTCCGTCCCGGTCCTCTCGTACTAGGGACAGCTCCTCTCAAGTATCCTACGCCCACATGAGATAGGGACCGAACTGTCTCGCGACGTTCTAAACCCAGCTCACGTACCACTTTAATCGGCGAACAGCCGAACCCTTGGGACCTGCTTCAGCCCCAGGATGTGATGAGCCGACATCGAGGTGCCAAACCGCCGCGTCGATATGAACTCTTGGCGGCGATAAGCCTGTTATCCCCGGAGTACCTTTTATCCGTTGAGCGATGGCCCTTCCATACGGAACCACCGGATCACTAAGTCCTACTTTCGTACCTGCTCGACTTGTAGGTCTCGCAGTCAAGCTCCCTTCTGCCTTTGCGCTCTGCGGCTGGTTTCCAATCAGCCTGAGGGAACCTTCGAGCGCCTCCGTTACTCTTTAGGAGGCGACCGCCCCAGTCAAACTACCCGCCTGACAGTGTCCCCGACCCGGATTACGGGCCCAGGTTAGATCTCCAATACGCTAAGGGTGGTATTTCACCATTGACTCCACCGAGACTGGCGTCCCGGCTTCAAAGCCTCCCACCTATCCTACACATAACGCATCAGGGATCACTGCCAAGGTGCAGTAAAGGTTCACAGGGTCTTTCCGTCTTCATGCGGGTAACCGGCATCTTCACCGGTACTACAGATTCGCTGAGCCCCCTGTGGAGACAGTGCCCAGATCGTTACGCCATTCGTGCAGGTCGGAACTTACCCGACAAGGAATTTCGCTACCTTAGGACCGTTATAGTTACGGCCGCCGTTTACCGGGGCTTCAATTCAGAGCTTCGCTGGCCCGAAGGCCAGCTAACACTTCCTCTTAACCTTCCGGCACCGGGCAGGCGTCAGACCCTATACGTCGTGTTCGACTTAGCAGAGTCCTGTGTTTTTAGTAAACAGTCGCCTGGGCCATTTCACTGCGACCCCCGGCAGCTCAGAGGGCAAGCCTCATCACCGCCGGTGGCACACCTTCTCCCGAAGTTACGGTGTCAATTTGCCGAGTTCCTTCACAGGGGATCACTCAAGCGCCTTGGGATTCTCTCCCCGTCTACGTGTGTCCGTTTGCGGTACGGTCGCTCCGCACTCTGCTTAGGGGTTTTTCCTGGCAGCATGGAATCAACGACTTTGCGGGCCGAGGCCCTCGGGATCACGTCTCAGCGTTACGGAGCCGCGGATTTTCCTACGGCTCCCGCCTACACGCTTCAACCTACACTTCCAATCGTAGGCTCGTCTATCCTCCTGCGTCACCCCATCGTCATAACGAGAGCGGAACGGTACAGGAATGTTGACCTGTTTCCCATCGACTACGCTTTTCAGCCTCGCCTTAGGGGCCGACTAACCCTGAGCGGATTGGCCTTCCTCAGGAAACCTTAGACTTACGGCGAGCAGGGTTCTCACCTGCTTTGTCGCTACTTGTGCCGGCAGGGTCTCTTCTGAGCGCTCCATCGGTTCTCACGATCCGACTTCAGCGCCCTCAGAATGCTCCTCTACCATCCGCCGGACCCGCAGGCCCGTCGGATTCGCAGCTTCGGTGATCAGCTTGAGCCCCGTTGAATTATCGGCACGGAGCCACTTGACCAGTGAGCTGTTACGCTTTCTT
>JAJDUI010000030.1:50000-72190 GCA_022826745.1 Thermoanaerobaculia bacterium
CGGTTCGCGATGCAGGCGCTGGCGACACCCCCGACGAGCTCCCTCATGGCCGGGCCATCGAGCTTCCCGGCGCCGACGTAGTCGAGAAAGAAGAGCGGCGTCGCGCCCTGCACCAGGATGTCGTTGACGCAGTGGTTGACGAGATCACCGCCGACGGTGCTGAAGTCGCCGGCCATCCGGGCCACGCTGAGCTTCGTGCCGACGCCGTCGGCCGAAGCGACCAGGACGGGATCCCGTACCGATGCCGGCAGGGCGAAGAGACCGCCGAAGGCTCCCAGGCCGCTCAGGACGTTCTCCGTGAACGTCGACTGCACGAGGTCGCCGATGCCAGCCAAAGCCCGGTCCTGGGCCTCCAGGTCGACTCCGGCCTCCCGGTAGGCGTCCGCCCCCGTCATGCGCCAGAGCCGGCGGCTTCGAGTCGAAGCGGGAACAGTTCCGCCTGCGGCTCGCCGTGGCTCTCGGCCGGAACGGGGTAGTCGCCGCTCCAGCACGCCGTGCAGTAGGAATCGGGGGGGCCCGAGACGCTGCCGAGCACTCCCTCGAGGGAGAGGTAGGCGAGGCTGTCGGCTCGGATGAAGCGGCGAATCTCCTCCAGCGAATGGTCGGACGCGATGAGTTCACCGCGCGTCGGCGTATCGATGCCGTAGACGCAGGAGAACGCCGTCGGCGGTGACGTGATCCGGACATGAACCTCGGTGGCGCCTGCTTCACGAACCATGTTCACGATCTTGCGCGATGTCGTACCCCGGACGATGGAGTCATCCACCAGCACGATCCGCTTGCCGGCAATCAACTCCCGAACCGGGTTCAGCTTCACCTTGACGCCGAAGTGCCGGATCGACTGTTGCGGCTCGATGAACGTTCGGCCGATGTAGTGATTCCGGATCAGGCCGAGTTCGATCGGAGTGTTCGCGGCGCGGCTGAATCCAAGCGCGCCGTACAGGCCACTGTCGGGGACGGGTACGACGACGTCCGCCTCCACCGGGGCTTCCCGGGCCAGCCGAGCCCCCATCTCCAGCCGGGATTGCGCCACGGTATCGGAGAACACCTCACTGTCCGGACGCGAGAAGTACACATGCTCGAAGACGCAGCGGGAAGCCCTCGCGACCGGCGGCAAGCGGTAGCTCTCGATCTGATCGCCCCGGGCCAGAACGACTTCGCCGCGGTCCAGTTCGCGCAGCGGTCGAGCCTCCAACAGGTCGAAAGCGCAGGTTTCGGACGCGAAGCAGGGCTGTCCGTCGAGTTCCCCCAGAATCAGCGGCCTGAAACCGTGAGGGTCCCGGGCCGCGATCAGACCTTCCCGGGTGATGAGCAGCAGGGAGTAGGCGCCCCTGACGTCGCCGAGGACGCGCAGCAGCGACTCGACGACTTCATGATGCGGGCGGGTCGCCATCAGGTGGAGAAAGACCTCCGAGTCGCTCGTCGTCTGGAAGATCGATCCCGCCGCCTCCAGCTCGTGTCGAGTCGCCAGGGCGCTCACGAGGTTGCCGTTGTGCACGATGCCGAGCGGGCCCATCGAGGTCATGACGACGATCGGCTGCGCATTCGCGATGACGCTCGAGCCGGCCGTCGAGTAGCGGGTATGGCCGATCGCACGATCTCCCACGAGTTCGCTCAGCTTGCGCTCGTCGAAGATCTCGGCGACCTTCCCCATGCCGCGCTCCGCATGGAGCTGCTCGCCATCCCATGAGACGATCCCCGCGCTCTCCTGGCCCCGGTGCTGCTGGGCGTAGAGGCCCAGGTATGTGAGGTTCGCCGCGTCCGGCGCGCCCTCAATACCGAAGATGCCGCACATCCCGGCCTAGCCTACCGCTCGCGGCAGGGCTTCCGTCCAGACCCGCCGCAAGTCGCCGATTGCGCTATCGACCGTGCCGCCCTCAAAGTCCAGCACCAAGCGGTCACCTCCCACGTCGCCGACTTCCCTGGCCGCTACTCCACGCGCCTCCGCCGCCGCCAGAAGCTCCTCCGTCCTCGCGGCCGGAACGGTGACGATCGCTCGCGCCTGACTCTCCGAGAACAGTGCGAGGGGGCCGCAGCCGACCGCGCCCCGAAGGCCTATGCCCCGGGCCATCGCGCACTCCGCCAGGGCCAGGAGCAGGCCGCCGTCCGCGAGGTCGTGACAGCCGCTGAGCCAGCCGGCGCGCCGCGACTGCCGAAGCAGCGCGCACAGCGCCGCTTCGGCTTCCAGGTCGACCGCGGGGGGACGCCCCGCTTCGACTCGTTGAAGCAGGCGCTGGTAGGCCGAGCCCCCGTACTCGCCGCTGTCGCAACCGAGCAGCACGACCCGGTCGCCCGGCCGCCAGAAGCCGCAGCCCAGCACCAGGTGAAGGTCGCCCTCCGCGCCGATGTCCTCCAGACGGTCGATGACGCCGACGATCGCCACGGTGGGAGTCGGGTGGACCGCTTCACCCTCCGTCTCGTTGTACAGCGACACGTTGCCTGAGATCACCGGCACGTCGAAAGCCCGGCAGGCCTCGGCCATGCCCTCGATGCATTCCCGGAGCTGCCAGGCGATTGCGGGGTTCTCGGGCGAACCGAAGTTGAGACAGTTCGTCATGCCCACCGGCTCCGCGCCGACCGTGGCCAGGTTGCGAACCGCCTCGGCCACCGCCTGGCGCCCGCCCATCCGCGGCTCGAGCCAGCAGTAGGAGGGGTTGACGTCCGACGTCAGCGCCAGCGCCGAAGGAGTGCCCTTGAGCCGCAGCACGGCGGCGTCCGAACCCGGACCGACGATCGTGTTCGAGCGCACGGTCGAGTCGTACTGCCGATGGATCCACGTCTTGTCCCCGAGCTCCGGCGTCCCGAGGAGACTCCTGAGCGCCCGGAGCGGATCCTCCGGCGCTTCGCAGTCGACGACCCGCTGGCGCTCGCGAAGGTCCGCGGGAGGGGCCGCCGGCCGATCGTAGACCGGCGCTCCGTCGACCAGCGGCTCGACCGGCATGTCCGCGACAGTACGGCCGCGAAACGTGAGGCGTGCACGCCCGCTATCGGTTACCCGGCCGATCTTCGACGCTTCGAGGCCCCATCGGGACAGGATCTCGACCACCGCCTCCTCCTGGCCTCGCTGGGTGACGAAGACCATCCGTTCCTGCGACTCGGAGAGCATGATCTCGTAGGGAGTCAGAGAGGCCTCGCGCAGCGGCACCAGGTCGAGGTCGATGTCCACCCCCGCGCCGCCGCGGGCGGCCATCTCGAAGCAGGAGCTGGTCAGTCCGGCGGCGCCCATGTCCTGGACCCCGAGCACGACCCCGCTCCTCATCGCCTCCAGGCTCGCCTCGAGCAGGACCTTCTCCGTGAACGGATCACCCACCTGCACCGTGGGCCTCTTCGCCTCGCTCTCGGCGTCGAAAGCCTCCGACGCCATCGTGGCGCCGTGAATGCCGTCACGGCCCGTGCGGCTGCCCGCGTAGAGAATCGGGTTGCCGGCGCCCGAAGCCGTAGCGGTGAAGATCCTGTCCTCCCGGCACACGCCGAGCGCGAACGCGTTGACCAGGATGTTGCCGTTGTAGGACCGGTGAAACCCGGTCTCGCCCCCGACGGTAGGGATGCCGACGCAGTTGCCGTAGTCCCCGATGCCGCGCACGACGCCGTCGACGAGATGCCGCATCCGCGCGCCCCGTTCCCCGTCGATCTCGCCGAACCTCAGCGAATCCAGGCAGGCGATCGGCCGCGCGCCCATCGTGAACACGTCGCGCAGGATTCCACCCACGCCGGTGGCGGCGCCCTGGTAGGGCTCGATGAAGCTGGGGTGGTTGTGGCTCTCCATCTTGAAGGCCGCGACCCAGCCGTGGCCTATGTCGACGACTCCGGCGTTCTCGCCCGGCCCATGGACGACCCGCCGGCTCCGCGTCGGAAACCGTCGCAGATGGATCTTGGACGACTTGTAGGAGCAATGCTCCGAGTAGAGGGCCGAGGCGATGCCCAGCTCCGTGCACGTTGGACTGCGACCCAGCAGATCGCAGAGTCCGCCGAACTCCTCCCCGGTCAGGCCGTGATCGGCCGCCAGCGCCGAATCGACGACCGGCTCACCGGCCGCGGAACTCGGCGTCGTCGTCACCGGCCTTACCCGCCCGCCGCCGCCAGCGCGCCGAGGCGGCCGCCACCAGCCACCGCGCCCGCCAGGAGACCCAGGCCGTCCCGGTTGCCCAGCATCTCTTCCGCGCATCGCTCGGGATGCGGCATCAAGCCCAGCACGTTGCCTCCGGCGTTGCAGATACCGGCGATCGCCCGCTCCGATCCATTCAGGTTCGCGGCCGGCTCGCGCCGGCCGGCGCCGTTCACGTAGCGGAAGACGACCTGGCCACGCCGTTCCAGTTCGTCAAGCGCCTCCCCGGTGTCCACGTAGTTGCCCTCGGCGTGGGCGACCGGCATCCGCAGCACGTCGCCCCGCCGGTAGCCGGAGCACCAGGCCAGATCGTCCCGCTCGACTCGCAAGTGGACGTCGACGCTCAGAAACCGCAGATCCCGATTCCGCCGCATCGCGCCCGGCAGCAGGCCCGTTTCCAGCAGCATCTGGAACCCGTTGCAGATACCGAGCACCCGTCCTCCGGCCTCGGCGTGGCGCCGCACCGCGGCCATGATCGGCGAATGCGCGGCCATGGAACCGGCCCGGAGGTAGTCGCCGTAGGAGAAGCCGCCTGGCAGCACGACGAGCTCGCATCCCTCGAGCGACGTCTCCTGGTGCCACAGAAACGTCGTCTCCTGCTCGAGCACGTGACTCAGCACGTGGTACACGTCGTGGTCGCAGTTGCTCCCGGGGAAGACCACGATCCCGCACTTCATTCCGAGACCCACTCCACGGTGTAGTCCTCGACGATCGGGTTGGCAAGAAGCTGCCGGCACATCCGGTCGACCGCCTCGCTGGCCTGTTCCTCGTCCGCGGCCTCGAGCGCGACCTCGAAGCTCTTGCCGGCACGGATGCGGCGTACGCCGTCGAATCCGATCCGACCCAAAGCGTCCTCGATCGCCCGGCCCTGGGGGTCGAGCACCTCGGCGCGCGGGTAGACCAGCACCCGGGCCACGAAACGGCCTTCCGGTCCTTCTGCGTGGCGACTCGTCTGCGACGTCAACTCAACCCCTCCCTGCGGCGCTCAGCCGCCAACCTCCAGCCAGGGCCCGGGCCGATGCTGCTCGGCCACGAGCAGCTTCGCCCCCGAGCGGCGCCGATCGAGTACCGGCTGCACCGCCGCGACGGCGAACGCCGGCGAGTTGTTCGTTTGCGAGAGATGACAAAGGACGACCCAGGACAGACGATCCGAAAGCAGAGCCTCGACTCCGGCGGCCGCATCCTCGTTGCTGAGGTGCCCCCGCTTCGACGCGACTCGCTCCTTCAGGCGCCAAGGGTATGGTCCCGTGCGCAGCATGTCGAGATCGTGGTTCGACTCGAGCACCAGAATGTCGAGATCCTGGAGGCTCCGCCACGCTTCCGGCGTCCGGCAGCCCAGATCCGTCGCCAGCCCGAAGCGATACCCGCCGCCGCTCTCGACCACGATTCCGACCGGTTCCCGCGCATCGTGTGAAACCGGGAACACGTCAATCCGGAAGCCGGCGGCGGCAAGCGGAACGCCGGGCGCCATCGGACGGGCGAAAGAGCCGAGACCGCGCAACAGCGGCCCCTTGTACGTGCCGCGCGTGCCGTAGACGGGAACCCGGTGCCGCCTGGCGAAACGGTCGATTCCCTTGCAGTGATCGTCGTGCTCGTGGGTCAGAAGCACAGCGTCGACGTCGGCGGCGGAACGGCCCACCGCCTCCAGCCTGCGTTCGAGTTCCCGGCACGAGAATCCCGCATCGAGCAACAGGCAGCCTTCGCCACTCTCGACAATCGTGCTATTGCCGCCGCTGCCGGAGCCGAGCACGGCAACCCGCAGACCCGCGCCTCCGCCCGCTTTACGGCGACGCGACTGCAGCTTCGATTCGCGGCCGGCAGCGGCCAGCGCACCGTCGCCGAAGAGCGAGAGTTGCCGGCTCAAGCTCCTTTAGAACCGCTGGCCGATCCAGAACGTCGTGCGGCTGTCGGCCGACTCCTTGAAGTCCCACTGGGTCGCGAAGTCCCAGTGCAGATCGAGGCCGAGCATCCGCACCGTGAGGCCGAAGCCGTAGGCCGCGATCGCGTCGTCCAGCCGGCTGTTCTCGGAGTCCCAGACGTTGAAGTCCTGGACGTCGTCGAACCAGGCGCCGGCGACATCGAGGAAGAAGCGCCCCTGGATCCCCTGAAACGTCCAGATCGGCGTCACGAAGAAGTCGATCAGGGGGAAGCGCAGCTCGAGATTCGTGAAGAAGCCGTGGTCGCCGACCATGTCGCGGAAATCGACTCCCCGCACTGTGTCCAGCCCACCGAAGTACACCGGATTGGGGAAGTTGCCGGTTCTCATGCTGCCGAAGAAGCGCGTCGCGAAGACGCTGCGCCGGGTGAGCGGGAAGTACTTGCGCGCGTCGAGCTGGAACGTCTGCGTCAGTGCACCGGAGGTCTCGAGGTCCGGCGCGTACTCGGCCGACAGGCGATAGCGGTGACCGCTCGAGGGCCCGGCGGGTCCGAACACCGTCGTGTCCCCGACCAGGGCGGTCTGGATCACCGGGTAGTCATCCTCGCGCGGGGAGATGGTCGGAATCGGCCGTCCGAAGTCATCCAGCACGAGGTTGAAGTCGTGGTCCCGCGCATACGCCTGATAGTCCAGCTTGCGGCGGATGTAGCCCGCGCCCAGTTCGAACCTCCGGTAGAAGCTCATCGGATAGGAGATCGAGAAGATGGCGCCGGTCTGCTGGAAGAACGACCGGCCCCGCTCGTAGTACCCGTAGTTGTAGTCGTAGCCGATGTAGAAGGCCCGGTCGTCGAACAGCGACACCTGCCATTGCAGCCGGTTCGAGAGGTTCAGGTAGGTGACGTTGAACTGGGAGAAGCTCTCGACCGAGGCGAACGTCGTGAACAGCCGCCGGTCGCCCAGGAAATCGGAGAACTGCAGGTAGACCTGGCCCAGGAAGGTCTGGTTGTCGTCGACTCCGACCGCGGTCTGGGCGTCCTCCAGGAACAGTCGCCAACCCCGCTTGTCCTCCTTGTTCGACTCGTCGATCGAGACCTGGATGTCCGGCTCGAAGAGGTCGATCGCCGGGATCGGCTCGGAGGTCTCGCCAAGGTCCACGACCTCGACTTCGCCGATCGGTTCGTCGATGTCCGTCTCGTAGAGGTCGAACCGGCCCTGCCAGAAGCCCGTGTACACCAGCCGGTCGTCGCTCCCGGCCCTTCCCAGTACGGTGGGCTGGAAGCAGCCGGTGATCGCGTTCGTGTACTGGCGAAGCTCGCCGGTCTCGATGTTCAGCCCGAAGATGTTCTCGGCGCCCGTGCGGTCCGAGGTGAAGTACACCGTCCGGTCGTCGCTCGAGAAGACCGGGTCCGTGTTGTGGTGCTCGTCGCTGCCCAGGCGAACCCGCTCCATCGTCTCCAGGTTGAGCCGGAAGAGCTGCCCGTTCTCCCCAGGCAACGAGGAAAACACGAGCCACCTGCCGTCGTGCGAATAGGACGGAGAGCCGTCGAAGACCTCGTCGCTGGTCAGGTTCCGGATCTCCAGCGATTGCAGGTCGAGCTGGAAGATGTCGTACTGCCCGTTCTGGTTCCCGGCGAACGCAATGCTCCGGCCGTCCGGGCTCCAGGCGGGCGCCGTCTGCTGCTCGATCTCCATGTCGATGACGCGGCGCACCCCCCCGCCCAGAACATTGACGATGGCGAGGGAGTAGCCCGCCTCCTTGCGGACGAAGGCCGCCAGCGAGTTGCCGTCGGGCGAGAAGGCCAGGTCGCTGCCGTGCTTGCGCCCCAGCGTCAGCATCTGGGCGACGTAGTGACGGAAGTCCGCCGTGTATCCCCGCGTCAGGTTGCGGACCGGCTCGCGCTCCTGGGTGTCGAAGAGGACGATGTCGACATCCCCCTGGAAGGTCGAGAACGCCGCCACGAGGTCGCCCGAAGGAGAGGCCACCGGTGACGTCTCCTGGCTGCCCTGGGGGCGGGTGCGGAATGGTCGCCCAAAGTCGCTGGGCTCTCCTGTCGCCACCAGTTCGGGCAGGTACCGGTTGCGGAGCCAGCGGCGGAACTCGAGGTCGAAGTCCTCGGGCTCCATGCGGAAGGCCCGTTCGATCGCCCGGCCCACCCGCGAGCCGATCGTGTTCCGGAACTCGAACAGGAAGTCGATTACTCCGTCTGACCCCCAGCGCTCCTCCATGAAGTCGAAGGCGGCGTGGCCGTAGCGGTAGGCGAAGAAGCCGCTCGCCTGGCCCGAGGTGATCGGCGGCAGGCGGTCGTTCACCACGGCGTCCCGCAGGTACATCCGGTCGGACGCGCTCTCATCCTCCGCGAAATAGCTCGCCATCCCCTCCATCAACCACTGCGGCGGGCTGTTCGTCATGGCCCGCCCCAGGCTTCCGCCGAACAGGATGTGGTACTGGAAGATGTGGGTCAGCTCGTGGAGGATGAGTTCGTACAGTTCCACGTCCGGCAGGTCGATCGGCAGGACCATCCGGAACCGCGCAGACGTGGCGAAAGCCGCGACCCCCTCCGGGATGAAGTTGATGATGACGTTGTTCTGGAGGAAATCGGAGTGCGTGTTGTAGATGATCAGCGGCGTCGGCTCCTGGATCTGGTAGTCCAGGTCGAGCGACAACTGGTCGTACGCGCTCTCCGCGAGTGACGCCACCTTCTGCAACTGGGGCTCGCTCTCGGAGTAGTAGTAGATGTCGAAGTGAGTCGAGTGGTAGATCCGCCAATCGAAGTCCTCGTAGCGGATCTTGTTCTTGCCGAAGCCCTGCGCCTGCAGGCCGGCGGCCGCGCAGACCAGGAGCGCGCAGACCAGCGCGGTGACGCGGAGGGCCGGCATGCGCCCCGGCCGGGGTGGTGCTGAACTCACTGCTCCTCCTTAGGGCGTGAAGATCACGCGCGAGACTTCAATGTCCTTCTGCGTAAAGACGCCCAGGATGCGGTCCTCCAGCGCGTACAGGTTCTCGAACATCCCCTGCAGCGGGTCCGCCTGCTCGCCCTCGAAGCTCTTGAAGTCCTTGAAATTGTCGTTGTAGATCAGTTCGCCGGTCGAGCCGTCGAAGACCATGACGACGATGTCGTACTCGAAGCCTGTCTGCTCGACGAGTACCTGCCGGTACATGGTGCGGCCGTCGAAGGGCGAGATGTACTCCTCGGTCCGGTAGCCGGACCGGTCCTGGATGTCGAAGTCGAGAGTGCCTGCCAGAATGAGGTCCGACTGTGTCGTCTCGCCGAGATTGCGCCAGAAGTCCTCGTCCCTGGCCAGCATCTCCAGGTCGTACGTCGGGTAGTCGATCCGCCCCGCCTCGACGATCCGCAGGTCCGTCTCACGACGGAGCACCTTGTTCAGGTAACGCTCGAACTCGCCCTGGACGTCGATGTCCGACCCTTCGATCCGGCCTTCGCCTTCCTGGCTGACGACCAGGAAGGGCGCCGGCAGCAGCGTGTCGCGGCCGGCCAGGTCGATGCGCGCCCGCATCGGCAGTGTCAGCCTCACCTCGACCGTCCCTTCGGCACTCGCCGGAGTCGCCGTCAGCGGCGCCAGCAGGCCGGCCAGAAGGCCGGCCGACGCCACGATCGCCGATCCTCTACTGACGGCCCATCCTCTACTGGCAGCTTGCGTCACGCGCGTCACCTCCAACCATCGGGGCAAGCAAGAACCATTCCATGACCTCCAGACCGACCACTACCGCGAGCCGGGAGAGGAGTCACCGCGCATCGGCAAGCGGTCCGCTCGCGCCGCCTCCACCGCTCTCCGGGGAGGTGGGCTGGGCGGCTTCTTCCGCCACGGACGACACCTCTTCGTCCTCCTCCCGGTCTCCCTTGAAGTTCTGGTAGTACTCGACGAAGCGCGAGTAGTTCCGCCGAACGTCCCGCTCGCGGGGCGCCAGCCGCAGGGCCTGACGGTAGTAGCCCAGGGCTTCCTCGAACAGACCCAGCGCCTCGTGCGCGACCGCGATGTTGCTCAGGATCGCCGGATGTTCCGGCTCGATCCGGCGAGCCTGCTCGAATCGGAAAAGTGCCTCGCTCCAGAGGCCCCGGTCGGCCATGTCGACACCGAACTGCCACTGCTGTTTGGCCTCGGGAGCCACCTTGCGCTTCTGCGCGTCGGCGGCGCCCGGGATCGTCGCCAGGACCAGCACTCCCGCGATCAACGGCAGAACGCGCGGCCGGCGGTACGCAGTGCGGGTCATCGAGCCAGTATAGATCACGGACACGGAATCCGTCTCTGTCTCTGAGCGCCGTTCCAGGAGAGCCGCGCGATCCGGAAGGAAGGCAGCGCGATGGCGGAGAAACCGGTCCCCAGCGGGAACACCCTGAAAGATGGAGACGATGTCCGACAGGCCCTCGTCGCACTGAATCTGGTTCACGGAAACCGCGGTGTCATCTGCGCCCTCGCCCAACGGCTCAACACGGCCGGGGAGCTCCGGAGCGACCGCTTCGCCGAGGAGGCGGCTCGCAGCCTCGAAGCGCCGCTCGACAGGGTCCGGACCATCCTGCTCGCGGCGCGCGGCCGCCTCGACGACGCCGGCGCCGAGATGGCGCGAGCAAGCGAGAACGGCATCGAGATCGTCACCCTGGTCGATCGTGACTACCCGCCGGCCCTCGCCGACCTCGGACTGCAGGCGCCTCCCGTTCTCTACGTCCGCGGCCGCTTGAGTCAGGCACCCGGTATCTCGATCGTCGGTTCACGCAAGGCGGACGCGTACGGTCTCGAGGTGACGGCCTGGTTCGCACGGCGCCTGGCCGCGGCCGGCCTGGTCGTCATCTCCGGATTCGCTCGCGGCATCGACCAGGCGGCCCACCGCAACGCGCTGGCGGCCCGTGCCGGCACAGGCAGCACCGCCGCCGTGCTCGGCTGCGGCATCGACGTCGACTATCCCCGCAACAGCCGCCGAACCGCGGCCGAGATCGCACGGCACGGCTGCCTGATCACCGAGTTCCCGCTCGGCCGGCAGCCTCGTCCCAACCACTTTCCGATCCGCAACCGCCTCATTGCCGCCCTCGGTTTCGCCTCGGTCGTGGTCCGCGCCGCCCGGCGCTCGGGCTCCCTGATCACCGCCCGCCTGGCCCTCGACCTCGGCCGCGACGTCTACGCGGTTCCAGGTTCCGTCCTCTCCCGGGAGTCCGCCGGCGCCCACCTGCTGCTTCGGGATGGAGCGATTCCCGCCCTCGACCCCGACGCGATGCTCGAAACCCTGCCCACCTCGATCCTGGCCCGGCTCGAGCGGGCGTCGGAAGACACGGCCGAGCCGACGCGATCCGCCTCCGCCGGCGTATCCGAGGTCGACGACCTCCTGGGCGCCCTCAGGGAAGGCGCCCGAACCCCGGAGGAACTCGCATCCCGACTCCAGCGACCGGTGCCCGGCGTCCTCGCCACCCTCGCTCGCCTGGAAGTCGACGGACTCGTGCGACGCTACGAGGGCGCGAACTACGCCCTGGCGTCCCGCTAGCGGCGCGTCGTCTTCTTCTTCGCCGCTCTCCGCTTCCGCGCCGGCCGGCGGCGGGGCGCCCTGGGGTTCTTGCCCTGGGCCACCATCTTCGCCTCGCGCGCCGCCAGGAGCTCGACCGCTTCATCGAGGCCGACATCCTGCGGATCCTTGCCCTTGGGCACCGTCGCGTTGACCTGACCATCCGTCACGTAGGGACCGAAGCGCCCGGTCTTGATGGAAAGGGCGAGGCCGCTCCGGGGGTGTTCGCCCAGCTCCTTGAGCACCGACGAGGAACCGCGGCGGCGTTTCGGCTGGCGCAGCAGCGCCAGAGCCTCGTCGAGCCCGATCGTCGCCATCTGTTCCTGGCTCTCGAGGCTGCGGCTCTCCTTGCCGCAACGGACGTAGGCACCGTACCTTCCGTCCTGGACCGTGACGACCTCATCGCTCTCGGGATGACGGCCGAGCTCGCGCGGAAAGGACAGCAGCAGGAGCGCTTCGTCAAGGGTGAGACTCGCTCGATCCATCGACGACCACAGGCTGGCCATCTTCGGCTTGGCCGCCCCGCTCCCACGCTTCCTGCCCGGTCCGCCCGCGACGGCGTCGCCCAACTGGACGTAGTCGCCGTAACGTCCCGTCTTCACGTAGACCGGTTCGCCGGTCTCGGGGTGGTGGCCGAGCGGGCCCTTCCCTTCGGCCGCGCTCTCAAGCAGGGAAAGCGCCTTCTCCACCGTCATCTCGTCCGGCGGCAGGTTCTCCTCCAGCGAGACCCGCTCCCCGTCGTCGCCGGCCTGAACGTACGGACCGTAGCGGCCGACCCGGACGGCGACTTCGCGGCCCTCGCCGTCCTCGCCCAGCAGCAGCGAACAGACCGCGCGGGCGTCGATCTCGTCGACCCCCTCCCCGACCAGCGACTGCAGGCCCTTGCGGCCGGCGCCTCCCGGCCCCGGCTCGCGGCCGAAGTAGAAGTTCCGCAGCCACGGCCTGGCCTCCCGCTCTCCGCCGGCGATCGCGTCGAGATCGCTCTCCATTCGGGCCGTGAAGTCCAGGTCGACCAGATCCCCCAGATGCTCCTCCAGGAGCCGGGTCACGGCGAAGGCGAGGAAGGTCGGCACCAGGGCCGACCCCTTCTTCCAGACGTAACCCCGGTCCACGATCGTCTGCAGGATGGCGGCGTACGTCGACGGCCGGCCCACCCCCTGCTTCTCCAGTTCGCGGACCAGACTGGCTTCGGTGTAGCGCGCGGGCGGCTGCGTGGTGTGGCCGTTCGGCTCGGCGCTCGCCACTTCGACCCTCTCGCCCTGGCTCAGCTTCGGCAGAAAGCGCTCTTCGTCCTCCGCCCGGGTCCGGGGATCGTCGCTGCCCTCGACGTAGACCCGGAGGAAACCGGCGAAGCGCAGCACCCGGCCGGAGGCGGTCAGCCGGACCTCGCCGGCCCCCGGCGTCGACGTGTCCAGCCTGACCGACGTGCTGGTGCCCTTGGCGTCCTTCATTTGGGACGCCAGCGTCCGCTTCCAGATCAACTCGTAGAGGCGCAGCGAGTCCCGGTCGAGGGCTCCGCGCAACTGGTTCGGCGTGCGGAAGCTGGTGCCGGCAGGCCGGATCGCCTCGTGCGCCTCCTGGGCGTTCGCCCGCCGGGCGTAGACCCGGGCCTTGTCGGGCAGGTACTCGGCGCCGTAGAGATCGGCGACCTGCCGCCTCGCGGCGGAGATCGCCTGTCCGGAGAGCGCGGTCGAGTCCGTGCGCATGTAGGTGATGTAACCGTTCTCGTACAGCCCCTGGGCCACCCTCATCGTGCGCTGGGCCGTGTACCGGAGCTTGCGCGCCGCCTCCTGCTGCAGGGTCGACGTGATGAAGGGCGCGTAGGGACGGCGGGTGAACGGCTGCTCCTTCACCTCGGCCACCACCGGACGGGTCGAGGGCAGTTCCTCGCCCAGAGTCTCCGCCTCGGCCTGCAGCAGCAGGTGGGCCTTGCTCTTGAGCTTGCCTGTCGTCCGGTCGAAGTCCCGGCCGCGAGCCACCGCCCTGTCGCCGACCGCCGACACCCGCGCGGGGAAACGCCGGGCTTGCCCGTCCTCCGTCTCGAGTTCCACGTCGACGGTCCAGTAGCCGGCGGGCACGAAGGCCATCCGCTCGCGTTCCCGCTCGACGACGATCCGCGTGGCGACCGACTGGACGCGGCCCGCGGACAGGCGCGGCTGGACCTTCTTCCACAGCACCGGGGAAACCTCGTAGCCGTAGAGCCGGTCCAGCACCCGCCGGGCCTCCTGGGCGTCGACCAGGCGACGGTCGATGTCCCGGGTCTCGCCGAGCGCCGCCTCGACCGCCGACTTGGTGATTTCGTGGAAGACCATCCGGCGCACCGGCACCTTGGGCCGGAGCACCTCCTTCAGATGCCACGCGATCGCCTCCCCCTCGCGGTCCTCATCCGTCGCGAGGACGAGTTCGTCGGCGTTCCTCAGCGCCTTTCGGAGCTTGGTGATCTGCTCCTTCTTTTCGCGGGGGATCACGTAGAGCGGATCGAATCCGCCTTCGATGTCGACGCCGAGGCGGGCCCACGGCCGGCCACGGTACTTCTGCGGCACCTCCGCGGCGGTCCGGGGCAGGTCCCGGATGTGTCCGATCGACGACTCCACCCGGTAGCCGGGCCCGAGGTAGCGTTCGATCGTCCGGGCCTTGGCCGGCGACTCGACGATGACGAGGGAATTGCTCATACGCGCGGGACCATAGTAGAGCGACGCACCTTGTCAAGCCGGCAAGGCCTTGCCATGATGCGGCAATGACCGCGCCCGTCGTAATCGTTGGCGGCGGGCTCGCCGGTAGCGAGTGCGCCTTTCAGCTGGCCTCCCGGGGCCGGGCGGTGACGCTGTACGAGATGCGGCCACGGCGGTCGACGCCGGCCCATGCGAGCGCCGACCTCGCCGAACTCGTGTGCTCGAACTCGCTGCGCAGCGACGACCCGCACCATGCCGCCGGCCTGCTGAAGCGGGAGATGGAGTACTTCGGCTCCCTGATCATCGCCGCGGCCCGCAGGAACGCCGTTCCCGCCGGCGGAGCGCTGGCCGTGGACCGGACGCGCTTCGCTGCCGACGTCACGGCCGCGGTCGAATCGCAGCCGTTGATCGAACTGCGGCGCGAGGAACTGACGGCCCTGCCCGAAGCGGAGGCGGGCGGCGACTGCGTCATCGCCACCGGACCCCTGACGTCGGAAGCCCTGACCCGGGAAATCGAGAACCTGATCGGTGCGGACCATCTCTACTTCTATGACGCAATCGCGCCCATCGTTACGGGAGAAAGCCTCGACCACGACCGTTTGTTCCGGGCCTCGCGCTACGGCAAGGGAGGCGACGACTACCTGAACTGCCCGCTCAGCGAGGAAGAGTACCGGCGCTTTCGCCAATCCCTGCTGGAGGCGGAGACGATCGAGCTGCGCGAGTTCGAGCGGCCGCTGTTCTTCGAGGGCTGCCTGCCGATCGAGGAGCTCGCCCGCCGCGGCGAGGACACCATGCGCTTCGGACCGATGAAGCCGGTAGGCCTCCGGGCGCCGGACGGCACGCGCCCCCACGCCGTGGTCCAGCTTCGCCAGGAAGACCTCGCCCGCAGCCAGTACAACCTGGTCGGCTTCCAGTCCCGAATGACGTGGCCCGAGCAGCGCCGCGTGCTCCGCACCCTGCCGGGACTCGAATCCGCCCGCTTCGTCCGCCACGGCCAGGTCCATCGCAACACCTTCATCAACGCCCCCCTCCACCTCGATCGCTGGTACCGCTTCGCCGGGCGATCCAACCTGCGGCTGGCCGGCCAGATGACCGGCGTCGAGGGCTACCTCGAATCGGCCGCCACCGGTCTCGCCATCGCCCTGTACCTCATGCTCCAGGACGGAGACCGGCAGCCGTCTCCGCTTCCCGACACCACCGCGCTCGGCGCCCTGGCCCGACACCTCACCGAGTCGAACCCGAAGCGCTACCAGCCCACGAACATCAACTACGGTCTGCTCGAGCCCCTCGCCGGACGCGTGCGGAAACGCGAGCGGCGCGCCGCCTACGCCGACCGGGCGCACCAGGCGCTCGCGGCCTGGGCCGGTAACATGGGGATCGCGGGAGCGCCTCCGTGGGAACCACCATCGACCATGCCGAGCCAGGAAGACGAGCCGAGCGGCGCGGTGCGCTCGCCCGCCTGATCCCGGACTTCCTGGAATACCTGGAGCTGGAGCGGAATTGCTCCGAACACACAGTGCGGGCGTACGGCCGGGATCTCGCGGCCTTCGCCGAGTTCCGAACCGCCAGCGGCAGCAACGACCAGAACCTCCATGACATCGACCCACTGCTGGTCCGGTCCTTCGTGGCCTCTCTCAACCAGCGTCGACTGGCCCGGCGCACCCAGGGCCGCCACCTCTCGGCCCTGCGCGGCCTGTTCCGCTACGCCTGCCTGATGGGCCGGATGCAGTCGAACCCGGCCGAGTCGGTGCCCACGCCGAAGGTCGAGAAGACCCTGCCGCGCCACCTGCGTCCGGGCGAGATCGAGGCCCTGCTCGAGGCTCCCGCCGGCCGCGAGGGACCGCTCGGCCTGCGGGACCGCGCGCTGCTCGAACTGCTCTACGCCTCGGGGCTCCGGGTCGGCGAACTGGTCGCATTGAACTGGCGCGACATCGACCTCGGAGCCAGAGTGCTGCGCGTGGTCGGCAAGGGAGACCGCGAGCGGATGACCCCCTTCGGCGAGCCGGCGGAGAAGGCGCTCCGCCAGTGGCTCGACGCCTGGGAGGACGTGTTCCGGCGTCGAGGCAGCGACGAGGAACAGCACCTGGAACCGGTCTTCCTGAACCGCAACGGTGGCCGACTCTCGGCACGATCGGTGCGCCGCATCATCGACCGCTACGTCGAGGAGACCGCACAGGCGGCCGGGGCTCATCCTCATGCCCTGCGCCACAGCTTCGCAACCCACCTGCTCGAATCGGGCGCCGACCTGCGTTCGATCCAGGAACTCCTCGGCCATGCCTCGCTCTCGACCACTCAGCGCTACACGCACGTGGATACCGGTCGCCTGCTCCAGGTCTACCGGGAAAGCCATCCCAGGGCGAAGGGCGCCTGAGCTCCTTCCTCACAGTTCAAGAAGAGGATCCTCGAATGAAACTCCCTGCCGCCCGCCGGGCGATCCCGTCCCTGCTTGCGATGGTCGCGCTCCTGACCGTCTCCGGCGCCGCCATCGCCCAGGACGACCTGCGCGGCTTCCAGCTCGTCGGCGACTACCAGCTCTTCCTGCAGGGCCAGGAGGCGCCTGACGCCCAGCTCTACCTCTCCCGCACCGCGGGCGCCTTCCTCGTCGTGGCCGACGGCCTGCCGTCCCCGGTGCTGCTGAGCGCCCGCAACCAGATGACCCGCAAGGTCCAGTTGCTCAAGATCTCCCCCGCCGGCGAGGACACGCTCGACCTGTTGCCCGGCGCCCTGTTCGGTCCTCCGATGCCCTTCCGGCCCATTCCGAAGGGACTCGAGTTCGCCGTGGACGACGTTCTGGCCCAGCTCCGGCAGCGACCCTCGTGGGCCGGCGAGGCGACGCTCGCGGACCTCTACTCCCACGAACCGGGCTATCGCCGCGACGCCAGGTCCTACGAGAGCGATCCCGCGGCGGTGGCCGAGGTGGCAGCGCTTGGCGCCGGCGTCGAGGTCCGCGTCGTGTTCGGGTCCTGGTGCCACGTCTGCGAGCGGTTCATGCCCCGCGGCCTGAAGGTCCACGAGGAACTCGAGGACTCGCCCGTGCGCTTCACCTACTACGGCCTCGGGGACGACAACCCCTGGGGCGACGCCGAGGTGGACCGACTCGCCGTCACGGAACTCCCGACCGCGATCGTCTACCGGAACGGCGAGGAGATCGGCCGTTTCATCGGCGGCCCCGGATGGACGAGTCCCGAAGAGTCCCTGCTCAACATTCTGCGAGAGAATCCGTAGACGGGCTGCGGCCGCCCCGCGACGGGAAGCCCGGAGCCCCAGTAAACGATGACGACGATCCTGCTCGTGCGCCGCGGCGACACGACATGCATGGCCAGCGACGGCCAGGTCACCAACGGCGCCGCGAACACGGTGGTCAAGGCGAGGGCCCGCAAGGTCCAGCGCGCCGCCAAGGGGCGGGTTCTGGTCGGTTTCGCGGGCGGCGGCGCGGACGCTCTGGCCCTCTTCTCGCGGTTCGAGGCGAAGCTCGACGAGTACCAGGGGAACTTCGAGCGCGCCGTGGTCGAACTGGCGATGGACTGGAGGACGGACCGGGCCCTGCGACGGCTCGAGGCCCAGATGATCGTGACCGACGGCCGCAAGAGCTTTCTGGCGATGGGCAACGGCGACCTGCTGGAACCGGACCGCGACATGCCGCTGGCGATCGGCTCGGGCGGGAACTACGCGCTGGCGGCGGCCCGCGCGCTGCTCGAGCACACCGAACTCGACGCGGAACAGATCGCGCTCGAGGCGATGCGGCTCACCGCCGATCTCTGCATCTACACGAACGACGAGATCACGGTCGAACGTCTGGAAGCCGGCGGGGACGGCGCATGACGCTTGCTCCCGCGCCCGACACCCCCTTCGTCGAGGACCTCACGCCGCGCGAGATCGTCGCCGCGCTCGACCGCCACGTCGTCGGCCAGAAGGACGCCAAGCGCGCCGTGGCGATCGCCATGCGCAACCGCTGGCGGCGCCAGCAGCTCGACCCGGAAACCGCCGAGGACATCGCGCCCAAGAACATCCTGATGATGGGCCCCACCGGCGTCGGCAAGACAGAGATCGCGCGCCGGCTGGCCAAGCTCGCCCGCGCCCCCTTCCTCAAGATCGAGGCGAGCAAGTTCACCGAGGTCGGCTACGTCGGCCGCGATGTCGAGTCGATCGTCCGCGATCTGATGGAGCTCGCCGTGGTGATGGTCGGAGAGGAGAAACGGGAGGCGGTCGAGGCCGACGCCGCGTCCCGGGCCGACGAGAGGCTGCTCCAGATCCTCGTCCCCCAGGCGCCCCAGCCGGCAGGTGAGTCCGGCGACCCCGCCGACCAAGCGGCGCCCACCGAGACCCGCGAGCGTTTCCGCCAGTGGCTCGAAGAGGGCCGTCTCGACCACCGGATGGTCGAGATCGAGGTGGACGACGCCTCGCCCCAGCAGTTCGAGATGGTCACTCCCCAGGGCGTCGAGGCCGTGGGCATCAATCTGAAGGAGATGCTCCCCGGCCTGTTCGGCAAGCGCAAGCGCCAGATGGTCGAGGTGAGCGAGGCGCGGGAGATCCTCAGGCGGCAGGAAGCCGAGGCGCTGATCGACCGCCAGGACGTCGCCGAGGAAGCCCGGCTGCGGGTCGAGCAGGCCGGCATCGTCTTCCTCGACGAGATCGACAAGGTCGCCGGCCGCGACGGCGGCCACGGTCCCGACGTGTCGCGCGAGGGGGTTCAGCGCGATCTCCTGCCGATCGTCGAAGGGACGACGGTGACGACGAAGTACGGACCGGTCAAGACCGACCACGTGCTGTTCATCGGCGCCGGCGCCTTCCACGTGGCCAAGCCATCGGACCTGATCCCCGAACTCCAGGGCCGCTTCCCCATCCGCGTCGAGCTGGGAGCGCTGGGCGAGGAGGAGTTCGTCCGCATCCTGACCGAGCCGGACAGCGCCCTGACCACCCAGTACCGCGCGCTCCTCGGCGCCGAGGGCCTCGATCTCTCCTTCCGCGACGACGCGGTGCGGGAAGTCGCCCGGCTCGCGGTGCAGGTCAACTCACATACCGAGAACATCGGCGCCCGCCGTCTGGCCACGCTGATGGAACGTCTGCTGGAAGAGGTCTCCTTCGAGGCGCCGGACATGAACGGCGTGACCCTGGAAGTCGACGCCGGCTACGTCAACCGGGCGCTCGCCGACGTCGTGGAAGACCGTGACCTCAGCCGCTATGTCCTCTGAACCCGGGAGGTCCTTTGCATCCCGGAGCCGTCGCCCGCTTCGGGTGGCCACGGTTGGCGGGGTTCTGCTCGTCCTGCTCGCCAGCCTGGGCTGCGGCCTGAAGGGCGATCCCCTGCCGCCGATCCGGCCGCCCGAGCCGGAAGCCGAAACGGACACCGCCGCAACCGGACCGGAAGAAGCGGTGAGCACGGAGGACGCAGGCGAGGAACCCGAGGCCGACGACGGTGACGGCGAGGAGGACGGCGACGGCGCCCAGAGGCCACGATGACCGGGCAGGACGGAACGCCGTTCCTCCTCGTGTCCGGCGCCGGCAACGACTTCATCGCCCTCGTCGAGCGACCGGCGCCGGCCCCTGAGACGATCAGGGCCTGGTGCCGGCGCGGACTGTCGGTCGGCGCCGACGGCCTGTTCACGCTGAATCGACTAGCCAGGGAGCGCTACGCCCTCGACTACGCGAACGCCGACGGCGCCCGCGCCGCACTGTGCCTGAACGCCGCCCGCTGCGCGGCCCGGCTTGCCTTCGAGCAGGAACCGGACGCCCGGAGACTGACGATCGAGACCGGCGCCGGCGCCCTGGTCGCCGAGCCTGTCGACGGCACCCGCACCGCGGTCAGCGTGGCCGTTCCGGAAGCGGGCCGGGCGATGACGCTGCATGCGAACGGCGAGGACCACCGGGGATGCCGGATCGACGCCGGCGTCCCCCACTTCGTCCTCTGGTGGCCGGGAGATCTGGACCAGGCGCCGGTGGCGTCGCTGGGCCCGGTCCTGCGCGCACACCCGGACCTCCGCCCGGAAGGCGCGAACGTCCACTTCGTCCGCCTCGACCCGCCCGGACGCCTCGGCATCCGGTCCTACGAGCGCGGAGTGGAAGCGGAGACCCTCGCCTGCGGCACCGGCGTCGTGGCGGCAGCCGCCTGCGCGGTCGCCGAGGGCCGGCTCGCGCTGCCTGTTGCGGCCGCCACCCGCGGCGGCTTCGAACTGCAGCTCGAGGCCGCTCCGGACGGGCCAGACGGCGCCAGCCGGTGGCGGCTGTCCGGGGACGCCAGGATCGTCGCCAGCGGCCGCATCGCCGCGGCCGCCAGAGCGTAAGAGCGGCTTGCTACCCTCCGCCCCATGAGCAGCGGCTTTCCTCCCCCGGACGAGCAGATGGAACTGCTGCTGCGCGGAGCGGTCGACGTGGTCGAAGAAGACGCCCTGCGGCAGCGGCTCGAGCAGTCCCGCAAGGAGGGCCGGCCGCTGCTCGTCAAGACCGGCTTCGATCCGACCGCGCCGGACCTGCACCTCGGCCACGCCGTGCTGCTGCGGAAGATGGCCCACTTCCAGCAACTCGGGCACCGGGTCGTCTTCCTGGTCGGCGACTTCACGGCGATGATCGGCGACCCGACCGGCAAGAAGGCCACCCGCCCGCAACTCTCGCGCGACGAGGTCCTGGCCAACGCGGAGACCTACCAGGAACAGGCCTGGCAGGTCCTCGACCGGCAACGCACCGAGATCCAGCACAACAGCGAATGGCTCGGAGCCCTGGGCGCCGAGGGCCTGGTCCGCCTCGCCGGCTCCTACACGCTGGCAAGGATGATGGAGCGGGAGGACTTCCGGGACCGCTTCGAGAAGCACGAGCCGATCTCGATCCACGAGCTGCTCTACCCGTTGACCCAGGGCTACGACTCCGTCGTCATGGAGGCCGATGTCGAGCTCGGCGGACACGACCAGTTGCTCAACCTCCTGGTCGGCCGCGACCTGATGCGCGCCCGCGGCATGGAACCCCAGATCGCGCTAACCGTACCGCTCCTGGTGGGCACCGACGGCGCCCAGAAGATGTCGAAGAGCCTGGGCAACGCGATCGCCTTCGAGGACTCGCCCCGCGAGATGTTCGGCCGCACGATGTCGATTCCGGACGAGCTCATGTGGGACTGGCGTCTGCTGCTCACCGACATGGACCAGGACGAGATCGACCGCCAGAAGGCCGCGGTGCTCGACGGTCAGGCAAGCCCGCGCGACCTGAAGGCCGACCTCGCCCACGACCTCGTGAAGCGTTTCCACGGCCCCGAAGCCGCCGACGAGGCACGCACCGAGTTCGACCGCATGTTCCGGAGCGGCGGCGTGCCGGACGAGATCGAGACGCAGCTCGTTCCGGCCGGCCTGCGCCTCTTCGCCGTGCTCGCCGACTACGGCCTCGCCGCCAGCCGGGCGGAGGCCCGCCGCCTGGTCCAGCAGGGCGCGGTATCCCTGGACGGCGAGAAGGTCCACGATCCGCACGTGAGCCTCGAGGAAGGAACCGAGTGCCTGCTCAAGGTGGGCAAGCGCCGCTTCCTGCAGGTGAAGGTCACCTGAGCCGTGTCTTCACGAAACCGCCCATAGGATTCTGTCCCGATGGCCGCGCCGCAGCCTGAACACCGCCCCGGGGTGCAGCCACCCCACCTCGTCCAGGACGAGCCCGACCTGCCGCCTCTCCGCGTCGGCGTACGCATCCTCCTGTTCGCCCTCGGCTCCTTTCTCGTCCTCTTCGGCCTGATCTTCGGCCCCTTGCCGCTGATCCCGGCGGTCGTTCTCGTACCCGCGGGCGTGGCCCTGCTGTCACTCGCCAGCAACCGCCTGAACCTGCGCCTCAGAGCCTTCATCATGCGCCGCTGGCCCAACGCCTGGCATCGGATCCAGCGCGTCCGCGCCTGGTTGCACAGCCGCCTGAGTTGAGCCCGCGCTAGCCCGCATTTTTCACCGCGTGATCCGGTTCGGCGTTGTCGGGGTAGTTGCGGAGCTGTATTGGAGCCGAGTGGATCGGTCCGTCGGGTTTGGCGGATCCGTCGGTTCGGATCGGCGTTTCTGGGGGTCTATGGCC
>JAJDUI010000014.1 GCA_022826745.1 Thermoanaerobaculia bacterium
GCGGCCGTGTCCAGCGGCCAACAAGAGAGCTGAAACCTGAGCCGCCGGCCGTCCCGCTCCAGACCCTCTCACACGGCCTGCGACCCAGAAGACCTCAAGTCAGAAATGCCGGCTCACGCAGCTGATTTCGAGAGGCTCCCTTCAGGCGCTGCGGCGCCGGTGGGGGTCGGACTCCCTCTGGATGAGCTTGAAGAGTCGGGCACGGGCCTGGTTGAGTGCAGCCGCTGCTTCGAGGTCGGTCTGGGCCTTGGCCTGCTCTTCGAGGAGGCCGAGGGTCACGCCGGGCCTGAGGTGCTGCTCGGCGTCGGGCAGGGACCTGAGCTTCTCGAAGGGGGTCATGGTGTCCTGGTAGCGGTAGCGTTTCGTCTTCTTTCCGCGCCGGTCCGTGATCTCGGTCGCAAACAGGCAGGGCCGATGGAAGTTGAGGTAGGGATTGAGCATGTCGCGGGCGAAGGCGTTGCATTCGCGGGCGAAGAGCTTCGGGATGTGCCCGTAGCCGAAGCAGCGACGGATCACGTTGCCGTTCTTGGATTCGACCAGCGCGTTGTCGTTGCTGCGTCGGGCGCGGGATTTGGTGAACTCCGCGACGTGAAGGCTGTTCAGCAGGTCGGCGACCCGGTGGTTGATGTACTCCGAGCCGTTGTCGGCATGGAAGCCCCGCACCTGGAAGGGACAGGACTCGATCGACTCGCGCAGCACCTTGAGCAGGCAGTTCTCGGAGATCGCGCGCACCGTCCCCACATGCTCCCACTGGGTCACCTCGTCCACCAGGTTGACGTGGAGCACGCCCTTCTGGCCGTCCTTCTCCCCCTGGTCCACGGTGTCGACGCGCAGGAAGCCCGGCCGGCCCAGAGGCTGCGGCTTGCGGCGTTCGCCGATCGCGACCTTCCTCGCCCGCGTCTTCCTGTACGTGGTGCGCCGCCGCGTGTAGGTCGTCGACTTGCGCAGGTTGTAGAAGTGACCGTTCGAGATCGAGGCCAGCCGCTCGAAGCGCAGGTCGCCGTACTCCTCGTACATCCGCCGCATCACCGCCCGCGTGCTGTGACCGCACATCTGGCCCAGCGTCGCATCGACCTCGGCCAACAGACCGATGTCGGCCCTCGTGAAGCGCCGCGAGAAGGGCCGCGCCGGAGCGCCGCGACGGTCCCGAATCCGGCCCGTCTCGACGTATTGCCGGATCAACCGGGCCGTCTGCGCTCTGGAGAATCCCGTCACCTTGGCCAGGTAGGCCCTCACCGCGCCCTTGTCCGCCTTGCCGAGCGACTTGTAGCGAAACCGGGCCAGCGTCTGCTGGCAGAACTCGTAAGCCGACCTCCGGTCGGCGTGCCGGAAACTCGGTTCCCCGCCCGAGGACACGAACTCCCGTACTTGATCCAGGGTGCGAACACGGTGCGTCTGTAGCGACACGATCATCCTCCGATGATCCCCCGTCGCCGAACTACAGGCTCATCTCTCGTTGGATTACCGACGCCCCTTCAGGCTCATCTCTCGTTGGACAGCTCTCCATCTGGCCTCATCTCTGCTTTTGGGCTACAATCGCGGTGCTTTCACGGCGCCGCGAGGCAGGGGACCGTCCACCCCGGCTGTCGCCACCAGATGCCTCAAAGCGGCCGCGCCTCAGCTTCCCGAGACGTCCACCACGTCGCCCCGTCCTCCGGGAGGAACTGAACTGCCAGCCGGCGGCGCCAGTGAACTCAACGGGTCGATACCCCACCGGAATGCCAGAAGCGCAAGGCGAACACCCCACCGGGACACCTGCCGCCCCCAAACGGCGGCCGGCCCGCCGTCGGCGGCGTCCCCGTCAACGCGGCGGCGCGGGCAAGACGCGCACGGTCGCGCTTCATCAGCGCAGCGCGTCTCATTTCCGCCCCGAGGACCGTGAACGGGGCAAGGCGGTCTTTTCGGCGGGAAACGTGAAGCTGGAAGTCGACGGCACGAGCGCCCGGGCCATCGTCGAACCGCTGGCGCCCTGCGAAGGCGCCGCCCCGGACGACCCGGCCGGGAACGACGCCACCACCGTGGAGATCGACTGGTCGAGGGTTCCCGACGAACGCATTCTCCACGCGGTGTGCGACTGCCCGCAGTTCGCCGGCGGCACGGCCTGCGGCCACATCTGGGCGTCGCTGCTCGAACTCGCCGCGAAGGAGCCGAAGAGCCAGCCAGCCGGATCAGGCCGCGTTTCGCTGCGGAAGACCCGGCCTCCACAGGTCTCCATACCAGGATCGGCATTGAACACGATGGACACCCCGACCGCCGCTGCGAGCGCACCTCCCCGCCCTTCCCGGCGCACCCGCAGGAGCCGCAGCCGGCGCCGGAGGCGAACACCGGCAACGACGAGCTGGAGGTCGGTCGTCGACGCCGTTCGCGAGGACATCGAGCAGCAGGGCCTTCCCGAGAAGACCTCCGCGGCAAGGCACGGAGAGCCCGAGATCCGGTTCCTGATCAACGCGGCGACGAGCCGCACTGCCGGCGGCCTGATGATCGACATCTTCGGCCGCAAGAGGAATCCCCAGGGCGAGTTCGGCAAACTGAAGCGTCTCAACATCGACCACGCCAAAGTCGAAGAACTGCTTGGCCTGAACTCGCTTGACGCCGACGCCTCGCCGACGAACGGAGCGTCCCCGGCCGCGGAGCCGGCGATGGTTACGGCGCTGCCGCCCGAGGCGCCGCAACGCCAGGGGCGCAAGCGGAAGGCCGGGCGTGGCCGACCACCGGGGCGCCCTCAGATCCAGCGCGTCTTCGTGCCCCTGAACTGGGTCGATCACCTTCTGCCCCGCCTCAGCTCGAGCGACCAGCTCTTCTGGTGGGACGGCCGCTCACTCGCCAACCTGCACCCGGTGAGCTTCGACGACGGCGCGCCCTGGCGCCTCACCCTGCAACTGGAGATCGCTGCCGCCAGCCGTATCCGGCTCCGCGGGCTGCTCAAGCGCGGCGACGAGACTACACCTCTCAGCCGCGCGGCCCTGGTGCTTCCGTTCTCCAGGGGCAACGGCGTCACCCCCGGCGCGGAAGCGAACGAGGCAGGCAATACGCTGCTGCTGCTGGAAAACTCGATCGGCCGCCTCCACCTCGAACCGCAGCGCGACCAGCCCTGGTACTCCCTGCTCGGCGCCAGCGGCGATCTGGTCATCCCGGACGAAGACCTGGAAGCGGCGGTGACCAGCCTCCTGGAGCTGCCCGCCCTGCCCCCTCTGGAGCTTCCGGAAGAGGTCTACCTCTCCGAAGAGTCCCCGATCCCCCAGCCACGGCTGGCGCTCGAGCCGGAGGACGCGCCGGAGTGGATGAACCCCCAGCTCGAGGCCCGCCTCTCCTTCGGCTACGGCAGCCTGACCGTCGACGCCGGCGATCCGCGGTCGGCGGTGGTCGACTGGGAGGAGCATCGCTTCGTCCGGCGCGACCAGAAGGTCGAACAGGACGCGCTTGTCCGTCTCCTCGAGCTCGGCCTGAAGCCGGTCGCATCCAAGGCCGGCCACAGCCTGGAGCTCGAGCCGCGCGACCTGCCCGCGGTCGCCGAGCCACTGCTGACGGAGGGATGGGAGGTCGAAGCCCACGGCGCCTCGATCCGACCGCCAAATCCGCCGGCGCTGCGTATCGAGAGCGGCGTCGACTGGTTCGAGCTCAGCGGCCAGATCGACTTTGGCGAAGACCAGATCGAGTTCTCGGAGATCCTGTCGGCGATCTCCGAAGGCCGGCGATCGGTCGAGCTGGACGACGGATCGAAGGGACTCCTGCCGGCGGCCTGGGTCGAGAACTACGGCTCGCTCAGCCAGCTCGCCCAGGCTTCCAGCGAAGAGGGACTGCGCTTCCTGCCCTCGCAGGCCCTGCTGGTCGACGCCCTGCTCGCGGTGACGCCGCCGGTGAACGTCAGCAAGACCTTCGCCGAGCTGCGCGAGAAACTGAGCACCTTCTCGTCGATCAAGCCGAAGAAGGAGCCGCGCAGCTTCGTCGGCACGCTCCGCAACTACCAGCGCCTCGGCCTGGGCTGGCTGTGCTTCCTGCGCGAGTTCGGCCTCGGCGGCGTGCTGGCGGACGACATGGGGCTGGGCAAGACGATCCAGGCGCTGGCCGTGCTCCGCATGTACCGCACCGCCTCCCGGACAACGAAGCTGCCCTACCTCGTCGTCGCGCCGCGCAGCCTCGTGTACAACTGGATCGACGAAGCCGCCCGTTTCACACCCGACCTCAAGGTGCTGGAGTACGCGGGCCGCGACCGCGAAGAGCTGCGGGACGAACTCACTTCGGCCGACCTGGTCGTCACGACCTACGGCACCGTCCGCCGCGACATCGGCTATCTCGCCACCGTCGACTTCGACACCGTGATCCTCGACGAGGCCCAGGCGATCAAGAACGCGACCTCGCAGACCGCCAAGGCCTGCCGCCTGTTGACCGGCAAACACCGCCTCGCGCTCACCGGCACCCCGATCGAGAACCACCTGGGCGAACTCGGCTCGATCTTCGAGTTCCTCAACCCGGGTCTGCTCGGGCGGCTGCCGGCCCTGGACGTGCTGGCCGGCGGCCGCGCGCCAAGCGAACAGGAACTCGCCCTTGTCGCCAAGGGTCTGCGGCCCTTCATCCTTCGCCGCAGCAAGCGGGAGGTGCTCCCGGACCTGCCGGAGAAGACCGAGCAGATCCTGCAGTGCACCCTGAATCCGAAGCAGCAGGAGATCTACGACCAGCTCCGGGCCGGTTACCGCGAAAGCCTGCTGAAGCAGGTCGAGGACAAGGGGGTCGGCGGATCGGCGATGCAGGTGCTCGAGGCGCTGCTCCGCCTGCGGCAGGTCGCCTGCCATCCGGGGCTCATCGACGAGTCCTGGAACGACGCGGGCAGCGCCAAGCTCGAGTCGCTGTTCGAGCAGGTGTCCGAGGTGCTCGACGAAGGGCACAAGTGCCTCGTGTTCTCCCAGTTCACGTCGCTGCTGGCCTACGTACGGAGCCACTTCGAGGAGCAGGGCGTCCCGTACGCCTACCTCGACGGCCAGACCCGAAACCGCGGTGAGGTGGTCGACCACTTCCAGAGCGACCCGGACACGAACATCTTCCTGATCAGCCTGAAGGCGGGCGGCGTCGGCCTGAACCTGACCGCCGCCGGCTACGTCTTCCTGCTCGACCCGTGGTGGAACCCGGCCGTCGAGGCGCAGGCCATCGACCGCACCCACCGCATCGGCCAGACCCAGCCCGTCTTTGCCTATCGCCTGATCGCCCGGGACACCGTGGAAGAGAAGATGCTGGAACTCCAGCGCTCGAAGCGGCAGATCGCCGACGCGATCCTCGAAGGCGGCGGATCGTCCCTGCGGGATCTCACCGCCGACGATCTGCGGATGCTGCTGAGCTAGATCCGGGCGCCGGGCGGGCGTCCGCACCGTCGCCGCCGCGCTTGCGCCGCGGCCGCGTCGACGACATCTGAGCCGGTTCGTCCGGCTGCTCCGAAGGGCCTTCGGAACCGTCAATCGGTTCCGAGGGCCCTTTTGCGTCTTAGTCGATACACGCGGCCGCTGAACCCACGGCCACCGACAACAACCCGGCCGTCCGGCCGTCACGAACGGAACTACTGGAGCTGGACGATGACGTCCCCGAACCTCACTTCTAACCTCCGCCAACCACGAACCAGGCCGCGCGCTGGCCATCGGCTGCACGGATGGAACCCCCGGCTTTCCCAGTCTCCAGCCAGCGCCCTCGAAGCACGCCTGACCCGTGCGTTTCACATGCTCGACGCCCCGTCGGCGCCGCTGGTCTCCATGCTGCACAGCCGGGCCACCGGCCTGGCGGGAAGGCGGCGGCGATGAACCGCCGCCGCCTGGCGCTGGCCGCCGTCGTCGTGGCCGTCCTCGTCCCCCTCGGAGGTCTCCTCTGGTTCGAGTCCGGAATCCGCGCCCGGCAGGCACAGCGCCCGGAAGTCGGCGCGACGTTCCCCGCGCTGCCGGGCTTCGCGGACGGCGAGACCCTGCCGGCCGCCCCGGGACGGCTGCGGGTAGTAACTTTCGCCAGGGCCGGCTGCGGCAACTGCGACCGAACGATCACCACCCTGCGCCGCCTGAACCGGACCGAAGATCCGACCTTCGACCTGATCGCGGTCGTCGCCGGCGCCCATGAGCCCGCAGCGAACGGTGACGGCCTTCTCTCCATCGCCGATCCGGACGCCTCCGTCTCGAACCGCTTTGGCGTGGTCCACGTGCCGCTCGTCTTTCTCGTCGACGCACAGTCCCGGATTCTGGCGGTCGCCACCGGCGAACGTCCGGAGACCGCCTGGCGCGCTTTTCTGGAGTCCGGAACCGATGCGCTCTGAGCGATTCCGGATCCGTCCCCCGCACGCGGCCGCTGCCGGCCTGCTGGTTGCCGCCGGTCTCGTGACGGTCGCTGCCCGGGCGCTGGGGCCGACGATGGACCGGCTCGCCTGGGCCGCCGCACTCGACCCGTCGGCACCCGCCCCGGGCGAGGTGGTCCGCCAGCAAAGGCGCTCCGACTGCGGTCCGGCGGCCCTGAAGATGGTCCTCGACCACTGGGGCATCGAGGACGCAACACTCGCCGAACTCGAGATCGCGACCGGAACCGGACCGGACGGCACCAGCCTCCTGGCGCTCAAGAAAGCCGCCGAGGAACGGGGCGTGACGAGCCAGGGGCTCCGGCTTCCGGTCCATCGGCTCCGCGAGATCCCGCTCCCCGCGATCGCCCACGTCCACGGCGACCACTTCGTCGTCATTCGCAGCATCGGCGACGAACTCGTCATCGACGACCCCTCTCTCGGCCGGCTGCGCATGAGTTCCCGGGTCTTCGCCCGCTCCTGGGACGGCGTCGTTCTGAGCTTCACCGGCGGCCCCCCACCGATTCCGCGGACGGTACGAAACCCGTCCGTTTCACCCCCAACCTACAACCCTTGAAGGAGATACTCCTCTATGAAACTCCGCATTGTCTTTGTTTCCGCCCTCTTCCTGTTCCTCGCCGGAGCGGCACTGGCGACACCGACCGTCGGGGAAGCGACCCAGACGGCCCGGTACTTCCCGGTGCCCTGCAGCGACCTGCCCTTTCCCGGACCGGGCCGGCCCTATCCGCTTCCCTGGCCTTTCCCGAGCCCGTGGCCCGGTCCCACCGACCAGTGCATTCCCATCCCCCTCCCCTTCTAGGAGTCCCGACATGAATACCGCTTCAACCCTGATCGCGATCCTGCCCGAGGCCGGTCTCGCGACCGTCACCGGCGGAAACGCCTGGATCGTCTCGATGGCTTGCTGGACGGCAGCCGGCTTCGTCGACGCTTTCTATCCAGGCATGGGTGCCCTGATCATTCTTTCCTGCCCGATCTGACCCCCATCATCTGACACCACCACGAACGACTCGTTCACCTCTGAACCGAAAGGAACCCGACTCATGACAACGACCCTTCTAGCCGTCGTGGCGGGCGCTGCGCTGTCGGTCAGCGCAGCCGTTCCGGCACCTGACTCCCTTTCTCGCTCGCCCGTGGACTCCGAGCTGCGCACAGCAGCGGCCGTTCACGAGCCTGCCATCGACCTCGGTCCCCACTCCCTGCCCAACCAGGTTCTGGCGCGGACGGTGGGAAGGGGCTCCACTTCCGACTTTCTTTGCGGGGCCGCCACAGGAGCCGGCTTCGCTCTCACGCTGAGCGGCGTCGGCACGGTCGCCGGCGTCCTGTTGGGCGGCGCCGGCATGGCCTGCGCCATGTTCTTCTGAGCTCAGCCACTCGACGCAACCAGTCAGTCAACCAATCAACCCAAACCACTTGATCCTCGAAAGGAACGACATGTCCAGGAAAACACTAGCCACAGTTCTCCTCATCACTCTCGCGTTCGCCCTCGCTCCAACGGCAGGAGCCAGCAGCGCTCCTGACTTCCCGGTCCCCGACCGCGGCTACCCGGCCGAAGCCGGGCAAGCCGATGACCTCGTCCTCGCGGCGGCGATCGGCGGGTCGGCCGCGAGCTGCGTCGGCGCCCTCATCGGCTTCAGTTTGACGGCTCTCGCGCTCGGCGCTGCGACAGGCGGCGTCGGCCTAGCCCTCTTTGGAGCCTACGCGCCAGTTGCCGTCGTCGTCTGCGCCTAGGTCCCTTCTTCTGAACCCGTAGCACACGTCAATAGAGAGTTCGATGGCCACAAAGGAGTCAGGAGCGTCCGTCGCCGGCCGGACGATCCTCGTCTTCCGCGTGGCCATCGTCTCTCTACTCCGCAGAGATGTTTGACGGACGCCATCCCGGCGCGCTAGCGTCCGCCCGTTGGTTGTCAGAGGCGCAGTGGGCCTGCGAGCCGGACCCCCTGCCATGCTTGGCCAGTGCCCCTGGGCCTAGGGTCGCTCCCTTCGTCAGGCGAAGCGGTGGGGGGTCTCGTCGCTCCTCTGCAAGGCGGCCAGCACGGCCCGCCGCCAGTCCTGGTGTCGGCCTTCCCCATCGCGAGAGCCGGACAGTGACCCCAAGGACTCCATGGCCAGGTTGACTGCGCACGGAAGCCGGGCCGACCGGCTGCTGACCCTGGCGCGGCTCGCGTTGCCGGACGCCATCCGGCGGGCCAACCAGCCGCTGGCGGTGGCGATCTCGGTGGCCGTGCTGTTCCTCGTGTTCGCGACAGTCGCGACGCTGGGGTTGCTTCCGGCGATCTTCGCGATCGAGAGCGACGCGCTGCGGAGGAACCTCCTGAGCCTGATCGCCTGCTCCGTGACGGCGCTCGCGCTGCTCGTGCAGGTGCTGCTTCGAGCGCCCGTGACCTGGCTGCTCGACCTGGAGGATCTGCTGCGGCTTCCAGTCGGCTTCCGGGACCTGTACGGACTCCGTCTCGTTCTGAGCACCATCGGCTACTGGCTCCCCGTTCTCGGTCCCGGTGCCGTCTACCTCGCCGTCGCAAGATCGGGGGGCGTCGGCGGAGCACCGATCACCCTGCTCTCCATACTGAGCCTGGTCTGGATCTTCGGCCGCGCCGCGGCGATCCTGTCGCTGCTCGTCGACCGCTCGGTCGAAGGCAAGAGCGGCGCCCTGGCATTGGTCGCGGTCGTCGCCGCGTGCCAGGGGACGTTCATTGTCGGCGCGATGGCCCTCGGCGGGGAGCTCGGTTCCGAAGGAATCACTCGGACGATCGAGGAGTCCGCCCTGCTCGGCGGCCTCGGCTACACACCGCCCGGCCTGGTCGCCGGCATCGTCCACCAACCGGGGCTTTCGACGACGAACCTGGCGAGACTCGGCGGCCTGTTGGTCATTCTGGGGAGTCTGGTCGTACTGGAGAACCGGCTTCTGCTTCGCAGTTATCTGGAGCGTCCCGGCGGCGACCGGCGGGCGGCTTCCGGCAGCCTGCCGGTGGCCCGGCTGCTCCGCAAGGCAGACTGGCTGGCTCCAAAAGGCGTCCTCGCGCTGATCGAGACCGAGTGCCTGCTCCGTCTCAAACCGGCACGTCTGGTCCTCGCAATGGCCCTAGGGACCTCTCTCGTCCTCGTGCCTGCAGTGGGCGGCTTCGCGGTGGGGTTGGTGGCGATCCTCGCCCTCTGTCTGAACGACCTCCGCGTCGGAAAGCAGCCCCCAACCTGCCACGTATGGCGGGAGTCGCTCACGCTGCCGTTCCCGGTTCGGCGAATCTTCAGCACACCCGGCCGCGCGATGAACGTTGTCATCCTCTCCGTCATCGTGTTCATCCTGGGACTCACGCCACTGGACTGGTTCGGTTGGCCGTTCTTCCTGGTCGCCACCTGCCTGATCCTCGCGGGTTTCCTCATGGCCGACGCGACATACGGCCTGATTCAGCTCCGCTGGCCCCAACGCAGCAACCAGGGACTCCTCCAGGAGCCTGACGGAGCCAAGCTCGGGGCCGCCGTGGTGGCTGTACACATCTTCGGCCTTCCGGTCTTCCTCTCCTTTCTGCTCTGGATACTCCTGGAACGCGAGCGCGTGACGCCGCTGACGGCCGGCGTCATCGCCGTCGGCGTACTGCTCCTCGCAGCCGCGACCGCCTACGCGTCTCGACGAAGACGGATGCGGCTGCTGAAAGCCCGGGGCCGCGAACTCCTCCTCAACGACCCTTCCCACTAGACCCCTGCCCCACACCCCCCCTGCCCCTACAACCACAAGGAACACCTCACGGATGGAAGAAGCAATCAAGGCAGAGAACCTGACCCGGTCGTACGGGGGCAACGTCGTCGTCGACGGCGTCGATCTGGACGTCCGGGAGGGGCAGATTCTGGGTTTCGTCGGCCCCAACGGGGCCGGAAAGACGACGACCTGGTCGATGCTGACCGGGGTCTTGCGGCCGACGAAGGGCACGGTGCGGCTGCTCGGCAAGCCGATGGACATCGACGACACCGAGCTCAAGCAGCAACTCGGCATCGTGCCCGACCACAGCGTGATGTTCGAGAGCCTGACCGGCGAGGAACTGCTGCTGTCGTATGCCCGCATCTACGGCCTCGGCCGTGAGGACGCCGGCCAGCGGACCGACGAGGCGCTCGCCGTGTTCGACCTCGAGGACGCCGCCAGGCGCCCGATCACGACCTACTCCCACGGCATGAGGAAGAAGATCCGCCTTGCCGCGGCGACCCTTCACGCACCGCGAATCCTGTTCCTCGACGAGCCGTTCGAGGGAATGGACGCCCTGAGCGCCCGCACCGTCATGTCGATCCTGCAGCAGATGGCCGAGCAGGGAGCAGCCATCTTCCTCACTTCCCACATGCTCGACTACGTCGAGCGCGTGTCGACCCACATCGCCGTCATCAGGGACGGCAAGGTCCTTCTTTCGTGCTCACGCGAGGAGTTCCGCGAACTGCCCGCCGCCGAAGGGGAAGACGGCGCCGGGCGACTCGAGAACCTCATTCTCAGTATCTCCAGGCGTGAGAGGTTCTCCCGCCTCTCCTGGATCGGCAACAGGAGCACGACATGACCGAGTACCAAGGCAGCATCAACGGCGAACGCAACGCCGAAACCGGCGGCAACCACTCACAGGGCCGGAACGCCTGGCTCACGGCGCTGCTCGGGCTCTTCGCGTCGCCGCGGCAGAGCTTCGAGATCATCCGGAACCGCAACCCATGGCTCGCAACGCTGCTCCTGGTCCTGGCTGGAAACGCCGCCCTGGCCCTGGCCTCGGCGCCGCTGGGCCTCCAGGCCATGCGTGCCCAACTGACGGAGCGGATGCCGGGCAGCCCGGACCAGGTCGACGCCATGATGGCGCAGTTCGAACAGGCAGCCGCGGCAGGGCGCTGGGTGGCGATGGTCACCGGTCCCCTCTCCGTGGCCGTCGGACTCGCGATTCAGACCGTGCTCGTGTGGCTCCTGGCGGTCGCCCTCCAGGGACGGCTCCGATTCGTCCAGTCCCTCGCCCTGATGATCCACCTGGCCGTGATCACTCATCTCCAGAGCTGGGCCAACTTCCTTCTCATTCACCTCCGCGGCACCGACGCGATCCGATCGCAAATGGACCTCCGGGCGCCGATGGGACTCGACCTGCTGCTGGCCGGCGACAACGCGACGCTCAACGCCGTCTACGCGAGCATCAACCCGTTCACGATCTGGTTTCTCGCGCTGCTCGCGCTGGGCGCCGCCGCGGTGTTCGAGGTTCCGCAGCGCAAGGCATGGCTGCTGGCCGCCATCTACTGGGCAGCGACGACGGCCTTCACCGCCGTGGCGGCCGGTCTCTTTGCCCGGCTCACGCCGAGCTGACCGGGGCGAGTCTCCGGTTCGATCACGAGTCGATACAGTCCCCTCATGGGCGAAGAACCGGAGGCGAGCCGCCACCTCTGGTTCAAGGCCCTGATCTGGATCTTCGCCGCTCCGCGGAAGAGCTTCCTCGTCATCCGCGAGCACCACCCGTGGGTCGCCGGCCTGGCCGTGGGCAGCTTCCTGATCGTCCTGGCCTTTCTGCTGAGTGCACGGTGGTTCGGCGATGCCATGGGCAGCATCGGCGAGCCCCTCGAGATTCCCTACGGGATGGTCTCGTTCGTCTTGGCGGCCGTCCCGCTCGCGCTCCTGTTCGAGGCCGTCGTGCTTCGGCTGCTGGCGGCGGCCATGAAGGGTCGGGCGCGGTTCGAGCAGTGCGTGTCGCTGGCGCTGCATGTCGGCCTCGTCGGCGCCGTCGGAGTGGTCGTCCGCTCGCTGTTGAGAACCACCCAGGTCGACAGCCTCCTCGAGCTGCAGCGGAGCGTCCTCCACAGGAAACCGGATTCCGGCCTCGACGTGATCGGGCAGGTAGCCGAAATGGCGCCCGGCACGATTCTCGACCTGATGATCCACTCCTTCGTCTTCATATGGTCCTTCCTCCTGCTCGGCCTGGGCGCCGCCGCGGTGTTCCGGCTGTCCCTACCAGCCGGGTTCGCCATCGCCGCGATCAACTGGGTGGCAGGAAAAGTGCTGGAGATCGGTCTGGCGGGCCTGATGATCGCGGCGGTGACGGCATCCTTCCCCTGACCGCGACGCGGCCAGGCGGCAGTTTCGCCTCAGCGTTCGTCTCCGCCTCCGCCCCACAGGTGGCCGGGTCGTTTGACGGACAATCGACCGCACGGTAGCTTCTCGCCGTTGGTTGTCGTCGCGCCGTGGGCCTGCGAGCCGGGTCTCCTGCCGAATACAACAGTCGACACCAGGCGCCGGGTCGCTCCCGGCGCTCGGCGAATAGGCAGGGCGTTTCGTGCCCACTGTGCATGACGACCAACAAGGCCCGGCGCCAACCCTCGCTGCCTGCCCCAACCGCGGCATGCTGGTATAACGATGGCACCAACCGGCTATCGATGAGGGGAGAAACCATGCCGAGCAAAGTGACTCTCGTTGCCGCCGCTGCCGCCGCCATTGTCTTCCTCGCGGTACCCGCCGCGCCTGCCGGCGACGACGACGCGATCCCGCGCACGGCCTCCGGCCGTCCCGACCTGACCGGCGACTACGACATCTCCACGCTGACCCCGCTCCAGCGACCTCAGGAATTCGGCGACAACCTGTACCTGACGCGCGAGCAGGCGGAAGAGATCGTCGAACGGGAGCGCCAGCGCGTAGCGGCACGCGCCGCCGTCCGCCAGATCGACGAACCGCCCCCGCCCGGCGGCGCGCCGCCCATCGGCCTCGGCGACGAGTTCCGGGAGACGAGCGGCGCCGGCAACGTCGGCGGCTACAACAACTTCTGGACCGATCGCGGCAGCGACGTGTTCTCCATAGACGGCAGGTTCCGGACCTCGATCATCGTCGACCCGCCGAACGGTCGAATGCCGCAACTGACCGCCGAGACGCTGCAGCGGATGTCCGAGCGGCGCGGTCGCCGGCGCGGCAACGACGGCACCGCCTGGTGGCTCGAGGTCGAGGGCCCCGGTCCGTACGACGGCCCGGAGAACCTGGGCGTGCCCGAACGTTGCCTGATCGGTTTCGGCTCCACCGGCGGACCGCCGATGCTGCCCGTGCTCTACAACAACGCCAAGCGGATCGTGCAGACCGAAGACCACTTGATGATCCTGGTCGAGATGGTGCACGACGCGCGCATCGTCCGCATCGGCGGCGAGCACATTCCGGAGGACGAACGCCGCTGGCTCGGCGACTCGATCGGCTGGTGGGAGGGCGACACGCTCGTGGTCGAGACGACGAACTTCATCGACCGCCCTGCGCTCTTCCTGGCCTCACGGAACCTCAAGGTGACCGAACGCTTCACCCGGGTCAACGCGGACGACCTGCTCTACGCGTTCACGGTGGAGGATCCGACCGTTTGGAGCGCGCCCTGGAGCGGCGAGTACCTGTGGCCCGGTACGCCCGCCAAGGTCTACGAGTACGCCTGCCACGAGGGGAACTACGCCATGGGCAACATCCTCAGGGGCGCGCGGCTGCTCGAGGACGAGACGCGCAGCGCGGCCAGCGGCGGCCAGTAGCTCCCGAGCCGCTCCGTCCGCTACTGCTCAGTCGGATCCCGGCCGTCGCGCGGCGCGCCCGTGCCGGAGGAACCCATGAACAGCTTGCGGCCGTCCGGGAAGGTCAGGTCGCGGCCGTTCGCCTTGTTCGAGCCGTCCTTCGCCTGGTAGCCGTCGACGACGATCTCGGTCCCCGGCAGGAGCGATCTCTTCGTGAAGCCGCGCCTGGCGAGCGTGTTCGGCGTACCGCCTTCGACCATCCAGACGGTCGACGAGCCATCGTCGTTCATCACCTCCAGGTGAATCCAGGCGTGGGGATTGATCCACTCCATCTTCGTCACCTTGCCGCGAAGCTGGAGCGGCCTGTCGGCGTCGAACTCGGCCGAAAAGGCGTGATGAGCGGCGAGCGGAATGGCGAGCACCAGGGCGAGGCCTGCTGCCAGTAGGACGATTCGCTGGAACTTCATCGCGGTTCTCCTCTCCTTGGCGGTATCCGTCAGGGACCCGAGCCGGCGCCCTTGCGCAGGTGGCCGTACATCAGCTCCTCGGCGAACTCGACGCACTTGAACTCGAGCAACTGCATGTTCGGGTCGACTCTGCGGTAGAGCGGCAGGCTGATCGTCCAGGGCTGGCTGTAGACGTTCTCGTCGGTGATCGTCGCCTCGTACTGGAGGTGATACGGGCTCATCGCGGTCCAGCGCTCCTCGACGTGGATAGCGTCCGTGTGGTGGTTGCCGCTCGAGTCGAGCCAGGTGTCGGGCACCTGGCTCGTCACGTCGACGACCAGCGTCTCACCTTCCCAGCGACCGATCGAGTGTCCCATCCAGGTATCGAACGGCGCCTCGAAGCCCTCGCGGTCCATGTAGATCACGCGGCTGGCGCTGGCGAACTCGTAGGCGATCAGCACGTGATCGGGCGTCTGAACGATCTGGAACGGAAACGGCATGTAGTTGGCGCGCGGGATGCCCGGCATGTAGCACTTCACCGCCGGATCGAGCGCCAGCCAGTTCTCGCGGTTCTGATCGCGCTTTTCCAGGGCCTCCGGCAGGTACGGGATCCTGCCCCCTTCAACGATGCCGAGACCGCCGGGTATCGCGCCCAGGGCGGCCATCTCGACCACCGGGCCGTGGCGTGCGGCGTGCGGTTCGATGTCCCAGTGGGCCGCGCCCAGCGCCTGCCAGATCCCGTTGAGATCCGGCCTGTCGTCGTGGGTGCGCGGCGCCCTGTAATCGCTGTCCTGCGCCGCCGCGGGCGCCGCCGCGAGCACGAACGCCGCAAGCAGCGTCAACACCGCCCGTTCCGTGAGACTCCGCTTCATCACAATCTGCCTCCTCCGATGAGGGCCTGCTCTGGTCGCGAACGGTGAGGATAGCAGTCCGTTCGCCGGGTTCCGCCGCGACGCGGAAACGAACGGCTGGCGCTAACATGAGTCTCCGTTGACCGGTTCCGCACGCCACCGCCGGCCGCCGAGGCTGCTGGTCGCCACCGCCGCCATGGCGCTCACGGCCGCGTCCCACTTCGCGGGTCCAACCGGGGCCAACGGGCAGGACCGTCGGCCGCAGCAGGGGCAGATTCGAGAGGACATCGTGCTCCGCGAGTCGATCGACGTTCGGCTGATCAGTCTCGACGCCGTCGTCACCGACTCCTCCGACCGGCCGGTCACCGGCCTGACCAAGGACGACTTCGAACTCAAGGTCCAGGACGAACCCGTCGAGATACTGAGCGTGGCGGCCGGAGAAGACCTCCGCACCACCGTCACCGGGCGCCTGACGATTCTCCTGTTCATCGACGAGCGCCACCTGCAACGGAAGCACCGCGACGCGGCCCTGGCCGAGATCGCCGGCGCCCTCGACGAGGAGATCGCAGCCAACCCGACCTGGGTGGCGGCCGCGGCGTTCGGTGAGCGTCTCGAACCGCTGCTGTCGCCGACCCGCGACCGCGCGGCGGTACGGACAACGATCGAAGCCGCGATGAACCGGGACATCCCGTCGACGACCCTGCGCACCCACCAGCGCTCCGTTTCCCTGGCCATGAGGGAGACGCTGCGGCTGATGGCGGCCAGGGGCAGCCGCTACCGACTAGGCGAGGCTTCCCTCGCCAGCGTCGAGGCGAACCTCCGGAACTTCGGCGAGGCCCTGCGTCAGGACACCCTGCTGACCGTCAGCGCGGTGCGCTCGCTGGTCGAGGCGCTGGCCTTCGTCCCCGGCCGCAAGGCGATCCTGTTCGTGAGCGACGGCCTGCCCCGCCACCCCCTCGACAGCGCCGCCAAGACGATGTACGACCGCCTCGCGGGCGCCTCCCGGCAACTCGAGGGCGACGAGATGATCAGCGCGCCCGGCTCGCTCGACCTGAACGATCGCAACCACCGGCCCTTCGGCGTCGACCGGGCCGACCGCATGGGCATGGCCACGAACATCGTCCAGGTCGACGACGGCGGCGCGTTCGCCTTCCAGACGATGGCCGCCGAGCTGAGCTGCGCGGACGCCTTCGATCAACTGGCGGCACTCGCGAACACCCACCGGGTCACCTTCTACCCGCTTAAGCCGCCGGTCATCGACCCGGCGATCAGCGAGCTCGGCGAGAGCGCCAAGGACCGCGGCTCGATCGTCGAGCTGTCGAACGTGCGAAGCGGCCTGAACAGCCTGGCCGGCCTGACCGGCGGCCTCTCCTTCGTCTCCGATACCGGCGTTGCCGAGTTCCTGCAGTCGACCCGCACCGACATCTCGACCTACTACTCGCTCTCTTTCACGCCGCCCGACTCGCTGGGCGACACCGGCATTCGAGAGATCACGCTCCGGCTGCGGCAACGGCCTCTCGCCCGGAGCGGCTCGCTCCGCTACCGGGCGAGCTACGCGCCGGTGACGATCCAGCAGAACCTGGCCAGCCGAGCCTGGGGAACGCTGCTGTTCGGCTGGGAGGAGAACAACCACGGCATGGAGGTCCAGGTCAGGAGGTCCGCGTCGCGCGAGCGGCCGGAGCAACCCGGGCACACGCCGTTGGAAGTCAGGGCCAGTCTGCCGATCGGCGACCTTGAACTCGCGCCTGTCCGGGCGACGCGCAACCCGGTCGCCAGCGGCTTCTTCCGCGTGGTGGTCCAGGTCCAGCGCGAAGACGGCAGCCGGATGCCTCCCCAGCACTTCGACTTCGAGCTGAACGTGCCGGTCGCAGAACTCGAGCAGGCGGCAGGCCAGTACATCGCCGTCCGCAGCGAAGTCGTCCTGCCGCCGGGCTCCTACCGGCTGGCGGTCGGCATCTGGGAGGAGAACAGCGGCCGCTCGTCCTTCGTGGTCCGGGAGCTGGCGGTGCAGGCCGACCCAAGCGTCGCCTGACGCGTCACCGCTGCAGCAGGTAGTTCAGCTTGACGATCAACTGCCGGCCCAGGGGCTCGCGGCGGCTGATCGTCTCGGCCGTCCAGTTCTCGTTGTAGACGATGAACAGGTCCGAGCCCGGACGGTAGATCCAGTGGAAGCGCGCGTTGACGCCGAGCAACTCGTCGGACGTGTTGTACTGGGCCAGCAGGTTGAGCCGGATGTTCGGACTGAAGGAGACGTCGATCCTCTGGCGGAACTGGTCGAAGCTGAAGGCCCCGGCCTGCAGCTTGACGTCCGCGTAGGTCCACTGCGTCGAGACGCGGAGGAAGCGGGACAGGCGAAAGGTCAACCCGGAGTTCGTTCTGAGCCAGTTGCCGTCGAAGAAACCGCCCCCGAAGGTGAGGTTGTCGAACCAGACGGCCCGCTTGCCGCTCGTGGAGAACCCGCCGGCGAAACCGTCGTTCTCGTAGAGGCCGGGCTGCACGACGATCCCGGGTGCGATCTCGAACGGCACGAACAGTTGTTCCTTCGTTCTCCGGAGTCCGCCCCAGAGGAACTCGCCGCTCAGGGTCTGCATGCCCAACGGCGAGACACCGACCGTCTGGCTCTCGAGCCGGCCGTCGCTGCTTCGTTCGAAGCGCTCATAGCTGAGATCCGACCACCAACTGAGCAGCCCTGCCTTCTCGATCCTCGGCCGCCACTCGAGGCGTGGATTGACCATCCGGAAGTCGCGACGCTGCAGGAATCCGACCGCCGGTTCGTAGTCCGGCTGCACCTCCACGTAGTCGCCCGTCAGACTGAGCTCCGGCCCCTGGTAGATGAAGCCGGCCCCACGCGACTCGTTGGCCTCCTGCTCGGAATCCGGGACTCCGCGATCGCTCACCGCCCAGAAACCGGAGAACTCGAGGCGTTGAGTCGGCTTGAAGTCGACGTCGAGGCCGTAGAGGCGTTCGCTCTCGTACCCCTCCCGGCTCCTCTCCGTGAAGATTCCGCCGACCGTCGACCGGTCGCCGATGTTCCGGGTAACCCGGGTCACGCCATAGGTCGTGCCGGGAACGAGCATTTCGCCCGCCTCGCCATTGAGCGCCTCGGTCCGCGCACCGAGAGCGCCGACATTCCAGCCCCCGGCGCGGCCCGTGAGTCTGGCGCCGAGCTCGAGCGGGACCGTGCGCCCCTGGTCGAGGCCGATACGGCGGGAGAAGAACGGCCTCATCAACGCGCTCTCCCACGGCACCTTGGGCCTGGGACCGAAGTCGAACACGCCGGCGTTCTCGAGGAAGAAGTCGCGCTTCTCGGGGAAGAACAGGGAGAAGCGGGTCAGGTTCACCTGCTGGTCGTCGACCTCGGTCTCGGCGAAGTCCGTGTTCCAGGTCAGGTCCAGGACCATCGAACGCGTCAGGCCCCACTTCAGGTCGATTCCTCCGTCCGAGTCGTCGGAGCTGCCCAGAGCCGGGTCGTCGGTGCGGCCGCCGATGACATAGGGCTTCACGTCGAACTGACGCGAGGGCCGGAGGCCTCGAAGGCCGGTCACATCGCCCGCCAGGGAAACCCGATACACCGCGATCTTCCCGAACTGGTTGAGATCCTCGGCGCTTGCCTCGAGAGGCAATGCGGCCCAGTGCGTCTCCTCGTTGCGCCGGCGGATGATCCGCTGGACGTTGAGCCCCCACCGCTCGACCCGGGGATCGAACCGAAGGGTGGAAACCGGAATCGCGATCTCCGCCACCCAGCCGGCAGCGGTCCGGCGCGCCGAAACCCTCCACACGCCGTCCCAGGCCCAGTTCACGTCCCGGCCCTCGTCGGTAACCAATGCGTCGCCGCGGGCACCGTTCGGGTTCGTCACCAGGACGTAGCCGTTGCGGAGATCGTGGAACGTGTCCAGCATCAGGAGGATCGAGTCGTCCTGGAACAGGTCGCTGTCCCGCTCCATCTCCTTCGCCACGATCCGCTCCGGCTCGCCGTCGTTCGCGCGGACCGCGACGAACAGGGTGTCGGGCGTGTAGGCGACGGCGAACTCGGTCGTTTCCGTCGACGGCGCGCCCGGACTCGGATCCCGCTGAGTGAAGTCGCCCGCCCACTCGGCTTCAAGCCAGGCGGAGTCCGTCAGCTCGCCGTCGACCCGAACCGCCTGGTCGATGCCTAGCGCCGCGACGCTGGGACGGTCCTGTGCGGCGACGAGGGAAGAAGTCAGCAGCGCCAGAACGACACCGCACAAGACTGTCCGGCGCTCGCTCAGCCCGATCATCGCGCGATCTTAGCCGCGCCATTGACCGCCTACGGACGCGCGTCAAGCACTCCCGACACGCCTGGTGCACTGGCACCTGTGCGCCGCCGCAGGTCTGCCGAAGCGCGATACGCTGAGGAGTCCCAAACCGGCAGGAGAAGGCGCCTTGGGAAGAACCGCCGGCGCCCGGAGAACCGCAGGAGACATACGATGTCCGCACGCATGCTGTTGATCGCCCTGGGCTGCGCCGGCGCGGCCGGATTCCTCGGTGCCGCCGGCAACGAGAAGACCTCCGACACGATGGCCTCGGCGGCGAACAACCTGCTCGCCTCCCTGAGCGGCGAGCAGCGGGCGACCGTCACGCACGACTTCGACGCCGCCGAACGCGTCGACTGGCACTTCATCCCCAAGGAGCGCAAGGGGTTGTCGATGCTGGACATGGACCCGGCCCAGCACCACCTGCTCCACGCCCTGCTCAGCGCCTCCCTGAGCCGCACGGGCTACGGCAAGACGGCCACCGTGATGAGCCTGGAGTCCGTGCTGCGGAAGCTCGAGGAAGCGGCCGGCGCCAACCGCTTCACGTCGATGCGCGACCCGCTCCGTTACCACGTGACGTTCTTCGGTGAACCCAGCGAGGACGGCGACTGGGGCTGGAGCTTCGAGGGGCATCACGTGTCGCTCAACTTCACCGTCGTCGCCGGCGAGGCGACCGCCTCCACGCCCCTCTTCCTGGGCGCCAATCCGCACCGCGTCCCGAGCGGTCCGCGCGAGGGTCTGCGTGCCCTGGGCCGCGAAGAGGACCTCGCCCGCAGGCTCCTCGACTCCCTCGACGCTGACCAGCGCAAGCGGGCCGTGATCGGCGACGAGGCGCCGCGGGACATCTTCAGTTCGAACCAGCCGCGGGTGCAGCGCGAGGAACCTCAGGGCCTCCCCGCCAGCGCGCTCGGGTCCGATCAGCGCGAGTTGCTCGACGCGTTGATCGAGGAGTACGCCGGCAACGTGCCGCCGGACCTTGCCGAGAAGCGCCGCGCCCAGGTCGAAGCCGCCGGCGACGCGATCCACTTCGCCTGGATCGGTCCGGGCGAGCCCGGCGCGCCCCACTACTACCGGGTGCAGGCGCCGGACTTCGTCATCGAGTACGACAACGTCCAGAACCGGGCGAACCACAGCCACACCGTCTGGCGCGACTTCGACGGCGATTTCGGCCGCGATCTGCTGGCGCAGCACCACCGCGACTACAAGCACTGACGCGGGCCCCGGCCGCGTTGCTAGGGTACGCCCCCAAACTCATCCAGGAGGCGCCCAATGTCAGCACCCGCACCCGGCACGGCCGGGTGGCTTGCCCAGGTCCAGGAACAAACCGTCGACCCGTCCCGCCGGATCGTCGATCCACACCACCACCTTTGGCGGCGACCCACGGGCGACTATCTGCTCGAGGATCTTTGGGGCGACACGGAGGCGGTCGGCTCAGACGGCCAGGGCCACAACGTGGAGAAGACGGTCTTTGTCGAGTGCCGGGCCTGCTACCGCGAAGACGGTCCGGAACACCTGCGCTGCGTCGGCGAGACGGAGTTCGTGGCGGAAGCTGCCGCCGCCTCCGCCACGGGCGACGGCGCGACGATCTCCGGCATCGTCAGCCACGCGAACCTGACCCTGGGCGAAGGCGTCGCGGAAGTGCTCGACGCCCACGAGGAGGCCGGCAACGGACTGTTCCGCGGCATCCGCCACGCAGGGGCCCGCGATCCCCATCCCGAGCACCTGCGGATCGCCGGACGTGCGCCCGAGGGTCTCTACGGTCGCGAGGACTTCCGGCGCGGAATGAAGGTGCTGGGTGACCGCGGCCTGACCTTCGACACGTGGCACTACCACCACCAGAACCGCGACTTCGCCGACCTGGCGCGGGCCGTGCCCGAAACAACGATGATCCTCGACCACTTCGGCACGCCGCTGGGCGTCGGCCCTTACGCTGACAGGCGCGAGGAGATCTTCGAGGCCTGGAAGGACGACATCGCCGAGATCGCCGCGTGCCCCAACGTGGTCGCCAAGATCGGCGGCCTGGCGATGCCGGACAACGGCTTCGGCTGGAGCGAGCGCGCCACTCCCGCGACCTCGGACGAACTCGTCGCCGCGCAGCGCCGCTACTACCTGCACACGATCGAGTGCTTCGGCCCCGACCGCTGCATGTTCGAGAGCAACTTCCCCGTCGACAAGCTCTCGATCCCGTACCACCCGATGTACAACGGCCTGAAGAAGATCGCGGCCGGCTTCCCGGACGACGAGCAGGACGCGATGTTCTACCGGACTGCGGCCCGGATCTACTCCTTGTGAGGCCGCGGCTCCAGGTCGGCGTCTGCGGTTTGCTGGCCGCGGCGTCCGCCTGGAGCCAGGTTCCGGAATCGACGCCCGGCGAGCCGCCGGCGCCACGCTGGACCACGATCGAGCGCCTGTCGGAAGAACGTCTGGCGGCCGCTCACGCCGACATCCAACGCCTCCGCGCGGCCGTTCAACCGCCGCCGCCCCTCCCCGGCCTCAACGACTATCGCGGTGTGTTCCACGCCCACGCCGGCGACTCGGACCACACCGGCGGTACGCCTGAGGAACTGCTCCGGGACGCCAGGCGTGTCGGCGTCGACATCGTCTTCCTTTCGGACCACTACCGGCCGCCGCGAGACTTCATGGACGGTTGGCGCGGTCTTCACGACGGCGTGCTCTTCGTTCCCGGCTCGGAGGCGCACGGCTTCCTGATCCACCCCGAGGAGTCGGTCGTCGAGTACATGGGTGCCGACGCCGGCACATTGCTCCGCCATGTGAACCGCGGCGCCGGCATGGCCTTCCTCTCCCACGTCGAAGAGCGGGTCGAGCACCCGATGGACGGCCTGACCGGCATGGAGATCTACAACCGCCACGCCGACGCCCTCGACGACGGCGACTCGATGCGGGCCCTGGTCGCCTGGATCGTCGACCCGGACCGGTCGAAGGACCTGGCCCGCGCCGTCGAGCTGTACCCCGAGGAGGTCTTCGGCGCCCAGTTCGACTATCCCGCGCTCTACCTGGAGAAGTGGGACCGCGAGACGGCACGACGTCGGATCGTCGGCGTCAACGCGAACGACTGCCACCACAACCAGGTCTTCGTCGTCATCAAGGTCGACGACGAGTCCGTCCGCGTCGGCACGATCGTCGACGATCCGGACGAAATGAGAGTTCTGACCGCCGCCGACGCGCCGGGAATCCCCGAACTCGTCAGCGGCCACGAAGCCGGTGCCGTCATCGGCCGCTACGACCTCGACCCCTACTGGGTCTCCATGAACAACTCCACGACCCACATCCTGGCGGCGGCACTCGACGAAGACTCCATCCGCACCGCCGTCGCCGCCGGCCACGTCTACGTCGCCCACGGCTGGCTGGCCGACCCGACGGGGTTCTCCTTCTACATCGACGAAGGGGAAGGGCCTACAGCCATCATGGGCGACGAGTGGACTCTGGAAGCCGGCGCAACGGTCGAACTCAAGGCCCGCTTCCCCTTGCCCGCAAAGGTCCGCCTCATCCGCAACGGCGAGGAGGTCGCCGTCACCGAAGCCCGGTCCCTCAACTACCGCCTCGATCAACCGGGCGCCTACCGCGTCGAAGGCTGGCTGGAAGTCGACGGTGAATGGCGGACGTGGATCTACTCGAATCCGGTGTATGTGAAGTAAGGCGAAAGCCTCATCCGGACTGCCGCCTCGTCGACCACCCCTCGCCTGGATCCCTCCGGCGACCAGTCACAACGCCGCCAGCTACCTTGACTCAGTTCTCGGACGCGCCGCGTCTCCGCGACTTCTGAATCACCGCCAAGTGCTCGTCCCAGTTAGGCTCGACGACGGGACCCTGCTCCAAGTCACACTGCCGGAAGAAGTCCTGAAGTTCGGCAACCGACTTGAACGGACGCTCCTGCTGCCGTCGGTCGCTTCGCGATTCTCTACGCATTCCTGAGGCACTCCCTCAACGCGTGTCACCGCGTCAGCCTCGACTCCCACGGACTGTACCCTGGTGTCACGGGATACTCCAGGTCTCTGCCACATGACACGCTTGGGTAGAACGCCACGCTCGTGACACAGCCACTGCTGGTGGCCAGCCAGAGCAACACCCTGCCATTCTCCTTCCAGCAGGCGACGGAGCCGCACCCATAGTAGTCGCATTCGCAGGGGAAACACGCTCCGAGATGGCTGCCGTGTCGATCCAGATCCCGGTACTGGGTCTGCGGAAACGTGACTTCGCGGAGGCCGAGAACCTCGCTCTCAACAAACAGAGGAAGGAACTCATAGGCGCTCATTCCCGCGAGAGATCGGACGGACTGTTCGGAGCATTCGGCGAGGAGAAAGCTCCCCAGCAACCGCGCCATACCGACACTCGCCCGCGGGATCGGCGGCGGGCTGCCGACTTCTTCCGACGCGCCCGCCTCGTCACTGAACAGTCCGTCGTAGACGCGGTCGTCCGAGAAGACAAGGTAGCGGCCGTCGCGCACCTCCTGAGGCACTCTCAGGCCGTCCACCCCCACATCGACCGTCGGCAGCACGTTTCCAGAGTTCAAACGTTCCCACTGAGCTTCGGTCAGAGCCAGCAGGCCGTACGATTCTTGATCCTCGGGTGGCCACCAAAGCTCGAATCCGGCTCGCGCAGCAGCCTTGACGAGCGCCAGATCCGGACGGCTGGGCTCAGTCGGCGTCATCGTCAACTCCAGCTTCAGTCCAGTTTGGCATCTACTCAGCCTAGTCGAGACGATGCCCGCCAGTCCGCCGCGGCCGACGCCCTCCAGCCCCTCCGGGCCGGAGGGGAGGGTCCACGGGGGCTGTCGGCAAGCGACGGCCGACACCCGCTCGTGAACCGACGCCCGACCGGAGCGCAGCCGACCGAAGCGAGCGCCCACCCTACCTCCACCGAGAAAGCGCGAGCGGCCCCGGGGACCCTCCCCTCCGGACCGGAGAAGGCGGGTGCCACCGACGCCGCTACGCTGCACCGACGCCGCTAGTTCGCCGCGCTCTCCTCCGTGTACCGCCGCAGCTCGGCGCGGCCGACGACGAGGTGATGGACCTCGTCCGGGCCGTCCGCGATGCGCAGGGTCCGCTGGCCGGTGTACATGTCGGCGAGCGGGGTCCACTGCGAGACGCCGGTGGCGCCGTGCATCTGGATCGCCTGATCGATGATCTGGCAGGTGCGCTCGGGGATCATCGCCTTGACGGCATGGACCCACACCCGCGCTTCGCGGTTACCCAGAACGTCCATCGCCTTGGCGGCGCGCAGGACCATGAGGCGCATCGCCTCGATGTCGATACGGGCCCGCGACACGACCTCGATGTTCTTGCCGAGCTGGATGATCGGCCGGCCGAAGGCCTCACGCGACATGCCGCGCTTGACCATCAGGTCGAGCGCCTTCTCGGCCTGACCCACCGACCGCATGCAGTGGTGGATACGGCCCGGGCCCAGCCGGAGCTGGGAGATCTCGAAGCCGCGGCCCTCGCCGAGCAGGATGTTCTCCTTCGGCACGCGCACGTTGTCCAGCTTGATGTGCATGTGGCCGTGGGGGGCGTGGTCGTGCCCGAAGACCTTCATCGGTCCCAGGACGTTCACGCCCGGCGTGTCCATCGGCACCAGGATCTGGGACTGCTGGCGGTGCGCCGGTCCGCCCGGGCTCGTCTTGACCATGCAGATCATGATCTTGCAGCGCGGGTCGCCGGCGCCGGAGATGTAGTACTTCTCGCCCTGGATTAGCCACTCGTCGCCATCGAGGGTCGCGCGGGTGCCGATGTTCTTCGCGTCCGAAGACGCCAGGTTCGGCTCCGTCATGCCGAAGCAGGAGCGGATCTCGCCGTTCAGCAGGGGCTCCAGCCACTTCTCCTTCTGCTCCTCCGTGCCGACGCGCTTGAGCACCTCCATGTTGCCGGTGTCCGGCGCACTGCAGTTCATGCACTGCGAGGCGAGCGGGTTCTTGCCCAGTTCCTGGGCGATATAGGCGTAGTCGAGGTTCTTCAGGCCTTCGCCCGTCTCCGCGTCCGGCAGGAAGAAGTTCCACAGGCCCATCTCCCTGGCCTTGGCCTTGGCGCCGTCGAGCAGCTCCAGCTGCCCCTCGCCGTAGCTCCAGCGGTCCTCCCGCCCTTCGCCGCGGCGGTAGTACTCCTCGGTGATCGGCTCGACGTAGTCGGCCATGAAGTTCTTGACCTTCGTCAGAAGCGGCTTAGCCCCCTCGGACATCGAAAGGTCGTACAACTCGGCGTCGATGCCGAACGGGTCGAGATCGGGCATGGCTCTCTTGCTCCTTCTCCCAGAAAGTCAGGGCTCTGTGATTTGAGGTCGCGAAGCTATCGCAGCCGGCCGGCGGACGCCACAGCCGGGCGGCCCGGTCGCCGTTTCGGGCGGCCGCCTGATTCAAGAACCGGAATCCGGGATCCGAATCATGGATCCGCCGGATCCAGAGCTTCGTAGGAGATCCGTCCAGGACAGTGAATTGCCGTCCTGGTACGTCTGAGAGCCAACCGGCGTCCGAACTCGAAAAACCCGCGTGGAAACGACACCAAACGGCCCGACCGGGTGCTCGTCCGACCCCTGTCACAAGAACTGGCATCCGCCTTGCTCAACCGACCTGTGCCCCACAACTGGAGGGAACTTCCGTGTTGTCACATCTTCAAACCGAGAACCGAAAAGACCGCATCGGCCTGAGCCGAAGCGCGGTCCTCGGTCTATGCGCCGCCCTGGCGCTTGTTTTCCTGGCGGTCCCATCGGCCGCTCAACTCACCGGTCGGTTGGCCGGACAGGTCATGGACGCCGACGGCACAGCGCTTCCCGGCGTCACGGTAACCGTCAACTCGCCCAACCTGATGGGCTCCCGAACCGATTTCGCGGACGCCGAAGGCGGCTTCAGCTTCCCCAGCCTGCCGCCGGGCGTCTACACCGTCGAAGCCGAGTTGGATGGCTTCATCCCGCAACAACGGACCGAGGTCGAAGTCCGACTGAACCGCGTCACGGAAATCCACTTCTCGATGCCGGCGGGCGAGTTCGGTGAAGAAGTGATGGTCGTCGCCGAAACTCCCGTAGTCGATCCTGAGCAGGTGTCGACCTCGCAGACGTTCGGCGCCGAGTACCTGAAGAAGGCCTCGATCGGCTCCGCGAACCGGAGCTACCAGAGTGTGCTGACCGACGTCGGCGGCGTCGCGGGCGGATCGAACCCAAATGTGTTCGGCTCGACTCTGGGCGAAAACTCCTTCGTCGTGGACGGCGTGAACACGACGGACCCGGTCACTGCGACCTGGAACATCAACATGAACTTCGACACGGTCCAGGAGATCAACTTCGAGACCAGCGGATTCGAGGCTCGCTACGGAAACGCGACCGGCGGCGTGGTCAACGTCGTCACGAAGTCCGGCGGCAACTCGTTCTCGGGCAGTCTGGACGTGCGCTACCGCGACACCGACTTCAACACCAGCGGCGAACACTTCGACACGGACGACAACGTCGTCGAGTTCCAGGAGACTGCCGCAACGCTGGGCGGCCCGATCCGCCGGGACGAACTCTGGTTCTTCGCCGCGGCCAACCCGGTGAGGTCGAAGAACACCCCCACCGAGTCGCCGGCCACCCGCGACTTCGAAGGCATGAACCTCAACGGCAAGCTGACGTGGCAGGTCAACCCGGAGTGGCAGTTCACCGGCCGGTACATCGGCGAAGACGCAACGATCACCAACGCCAACGCTTCCCGCTCCGTGGCGCCGGAAGCCACGCGCTACCAGGAGCAGCCGAAGACAATTCTCGGCGTGGACGCGCTCGGACTGCTGACCTCGAACCTGCAGTGGCACATCAAGGCCGGCACGGTCCGCGGCGAGCTGAACTCGTTCCCGCAGAGCCGCGACTTCGACACGATCGGTCACGTCGACTCCTTCGGCGACGGCTCGCGTTCGGTGAACTACACGAACCAGCAGTTCTCGACCCGCGACCGGGACGACCTGACGACGAATCTGGTCTGGTTCACCGATGGCGCCGCGGGCGACCACCAAGTCGAGGTGGGCGTGGAGTACGCCAGCAACTTCTTCGCCAGCCAGAACAATGCCACCGGCGGCGGCTACTCGTTTGGCGACCGTTTCGGCGCGCCCTACACGCTCCTCTTCTCGCCCATCGAGTCGCCAGCCGAGAACGACGGCAGGCATTTCACCGCGTACATCCAGGACACGTGGCGCGTACTGCCGAACCTGACGCTCAAGCTCGGTCTGCGCCACGATGAAGTCGCCTTCGAGAACGACATCGGCGACGAAGTGGCGGCCCTGTCCAAGCTGCAGCCGCGATTCGGAATCGCCTGGGATATCGGCGGCGACGCCAGGACAGTCGCTCGCGCAAACTGGGGCCGCTTCATGCACCCGAACGCCCTCACGCTGCCGAGCTTCGCGAGGGTCAACCAGTTCCCGACCGTCCGCTGGATCTCCTGCTCCACTTTCCGGGCCCAACTCGGCGCGAACTGCCGCGACGCGTACCCCGGTGAACAGACAGTCGGCGGCCTGACCTTCTCGAACTGGATCGCCGACCCCGCGGGGTTCGATCCGAACGGCTGGTTCTACAACACGGTGTTCTCGAGTACCGCGAGCAGGATCTCGGCCGATCTCGAGCCGACCTACGCCGACCAGTGGAGCGTCGGCGTCGAACGGGAACTGACCCGACGCACATCGATCGGCCTGACCTACATCACCAAGGAGACCCTGGACATCTTCGAAGACACCTGCAATGGCAACCTGCCGGCGCCGGCCGCCGGGGCGGACTGCGACTTCTACGTCATGGCGAACCTGCCGGTACTGGTGCGCGACTACAGCGGCTTCGTCCTCGACTTCGAGTCCCGCTTCACGGACTGGTTCCACGTTCTCGCTTCGTACACGAACTCCGAGTCCGAGGGAAACGTCGGCTACACGCAGAACGCCGGCGTTGACTTCGACATCTATCCGGACCACTTCGAGAACACGTACGGGTATCTCTCGGACCACCGCAGGCACCGGGTCAAGGTGAACGGCTTCGTCGATCTGCCGCTCGACTTCGGGCTGGCGGTCGAGGGTTTCTGGTCGTCCGCGGGCGTCTACGCGCCGACGGAAGCATCCGAGACCTACGGCCGTATCTTCACGGAGCGGCGCGGCAGCCGGGAAGCGAACGACCGCTACGGCATGGACGTCCAGCTATCGAAGGGCTTCGTCTTCGGACGCGACCTGCGCTTCGAACTGATCGGCGCGGTGTTCAACGTCTTCGACGAAGAGCAGGTCACGACGGTCTGCACACGAGTCGAGGGTTGCGCGGGCGGCCTGGACCTGGATGCAGCCACGGCATACGTGCAGCCGCGGCGCTTCGAAGCGGGAATCCGTTTCGAGTTCTAGTAGCCATGTAGCCGTTCGCTAGCCCGTCAGTGGCCAGCGGACGGCCAGGGTCCGGCGTCTCAAAAGGGGCGAGGCGCCGGGCCCTATCCCACCTCCACGGCGGAAGCACGACTCAAGTCGCGCAGGCGGCCGGCCTGCTCCTCGCTCAGGCCGTGGATCCGCAACAACAACCGGCCGTTGGCGACGTGGTGATCCAGATCCGAAGCCCGGCCTCGGCCGCTCCGGATCCCTCGGCCAGGCAGCAGCCCACCTTCCCAGAGCACCCGCAGGACGGTCATCAGGATGAGCCCGAGCGCCGTGCCCTCGTACGTCACGACGCCTACCGGCGGACCGGCGACGATCGACATGCCGCCGGTCGGCAGCGGGTAGGCCAGTGCAGTGCCGGCCGCCAGGCCGAAGGCGGTGAGGCCGCCGAGGACGGCGCCGGCCAGGGCGAACAGCAACACCCGGGATTTCGGCTTCGGCAGCGGCAGTTCGCCTTCTTCCAGCGGCGCCGGACTCCGCACTTCGACCTGCGAGGCCGCGACGCCCGACTCGAGCACCGCTTCGACGACGGCACGCACGTCCTCGACCCGCTCGAACACGGCCTCGACGACGAGAGGGTCCTGGGTGGCCGCGGTCACGCAGCCCCTCCTCCGGGCACCGGTGACGCCGCCGCGGACGTCGGCGCGGCCTCGGAAGGCTGCCCGCTCTCGCCACCGCTCCCCGCGTGCCGCCAGCCTTCCCGCATCTCCCACACGGAAACGATCGGCAGCAACTGGGTGAACGTGAAGTAGAGGCAGGCGAAGACGCCAACCGCCCCGATCATGATCCCCAGTTCCACCCAGCTCGGCATGTAGTCGCCGATGCTGTAGGCCAGCCGCGGCGTCGACAGGGCCGGCACGACGATCAGGAACCGTTCGAGCCACATGCCGACGAGTACGCCGCAGCCGACCAGCGCGGTCGGCAGCGGCCGCCGGCCGCGCGGGAAAGAGAGGACGGCGACCGGAATCACCAGGTTGACCACGACCATCGTCCAGAACGGGACCGCGAAGTCGCCGTGCAGCAGGACGTGGTGCACGTTCTTCTCGAACAGGTCGCCGCTGTACCAGACGGTCAGGTGCTCGGCGAACGTGAAGTAGCCCCAGACCAGGGACATCGTCACGAACAGGAGCCCCAAGTTGTTGAACACCCGGTCGGTCAGGAAGCGTTCGAGAGCGAGGCCGCGGCGTAGCAGCGCCATCGCGATCATCAGCACCGCGATCCCGGAGAAGATCGCCCCGACGACGAAGTAGGGCCCGAAGATCGTGCTCTTCCAGCCCGGCGTCTGGGTCATCGCGAAGTCCCAGGACACGATCGTGTGAACCGAGACGGCGACCGGGATGATCACGACGGCAAGAATGCGGATCCCCCACTCCAGGCTGTGCCATTGCTGCGCCGTGCCGCGCCAGCCGAGCGCCAGGACCGCGTAGAAGCGCTTCTTCAGGCCGGCCGCCGCCCGGTCCCGCATGACCGCCGCGTCCGGGATCAGCGGCAGGAACAGGTAGAGGGCGCTGCCGATGATGTAGGTCGTGATCGCGGCGATGTCCCAGACCAGCGGCGACCGGAAGTTGGGCCACAGCATCCGGCTGTTCGGGTACGGGATCATGTAGTAGAAGATCGCGACCCGGCCGAGGTGAATCAGCGGGAACAGGCCGCCGATCGCGAGCGCGAACAGGGTGATCGCCTCGGCCGAACGGGTCACCGGCCGCCGCCACTCCGCCTTCGTCACCCGCAGGATCGCCGAGATCAGCGTGCCGGCGTGGCTGATGCCGATCCAGAAGACGAAGTTGATGATGTAGAAGCCCCAGAACACCGGCCGGTTGATGCCGGTGACGCCGATGCCGTTTGCGATCTGGTAGCCCCAGCAGTAGATGAAGACCAGCGCCAGCGCGCCGCTCGCGAGGGAACCGACGAGCAGACCCGGACGCCGGCGGTCGAGGCGGCCGAGCAGTTGGCCGTCGAGCGCGGCGGCCGAGGGCTGGGACTCCGCCGTCACTCGGCTGGCTCCCTCCACTCGGAACCGCTCAGGTAGACGACGCCCGGCCGGGTATCCAGATCGCCCAGCAGGCTGAACGCCCGCGGCGACTCGGCCCACTTCGACACTCCGCTGTCCGGATCCTCGAGATCGCCGAACGTGATCGCCTTCGTCGGACACGACTGCTGGCAGGCGGTCCGGATGTCGCCGTCCGCGACCTCCCGGTCCTCCTGGGCGGCCTCGTCCTTGCCGGCCTGAATACGCTGGACGCAGAACGTGCACTTCTCCATCACCCCGCCCGGCCGAACGCTGACGTCCGGGTTCAACTGGGAGTCGAGCGGCGCCGGGAACTCGGCGTCGAACCAGTTGAAGACGCGCACCGTGTACGGGCAGTTGTTGGCACAGAACCGCGTGCCGATGCAGCGGCTGTACACCATCGCGTTCAGCCCTTCCGGGTTGCGGTACGTCGCGTAGACCGGGCAGACCGGCTCGCAGGGCGCGGCGCCGCACTGCTGGCAGAGCACCGGCATGAAGCGCGTGCGGACGTTCGGGAACTCGCCCTCGTAGTAGCGCTCGATCCGCAGCCAGTGCATCGCCCGGCCCTCGCGGGCCTGTTCCTCGCCAACCGTCTGGATGTTGTTCTCGGCCGCGCAGGCGACGACGCAGGCCTCGCAGCCCGTGCAGCGGTCGAGATCGATGGCCATGCCCCAGCGCGTCATGCCTTTCCTCCATCGTGCGGCGCCCAGCCGACCGGAATCTCCTCGGCCTGCCGCAGGCCGCGGCCGTAGATCACCGGCCGTTCGCTGCGGCGCGGCCGGCGCAGCCGCTCGACCCGCACCCGAACACCGCTCTGCGCGAACGCTCCGACACCAGCGACCCGGCGGTTCGCGTCCAGCAATACGTTCACATTGACACCGCGGCCGCGCGCGTAGCGGCCGTAGTCCGCGTAGCCGCCGCCGACCGGCACCCCCACACAGCCCGGCCGCACCGTGGGAAGGACGATGACCGGCAGGTCGATCTCGACCGCGGTTCCGGTCAGCCGCACGATGTCGCCGGTGTGGATGCCGAGACGGTCCGCGTCCTCGGTGGCGACTTCGGCCCAGGACCCCCACATGACGGTCGACAGCGGGTCTGGCAACTCCTGCAGCCACGGCCGGTTCGCGCCCCGGCCGTCGCCGCTTTTCACCGACTCGAACGGAATCAGCGTGAAGGACTCCACGCCCGCGGGAGCTGCGGGCGCAGGCATGGAAGCCGGATCGGGAAGCCCGGCAGGCGCGCCGTCCCCGTCGACCTGAGCCGACCGAACGGGCGCGCGCCGCATTCCCGCCGTTCCGACCAGGCCGCCGGCGTCCGTCGTCCGCCGCACGAACTGACGCGCGTTCAGGGCACCCGCGATCAGGGATTCGGGCAGCGCGCCGGCATCCTCGGCATCGGCTCTCGTCGCGGTGAAGACATCGCTGAGCGAGGCCTCGACCGCCTCCTGGAAGCCCGGCCAGGGCAACGCACTGCCGGCGGCCGCGGCAAGCGCCAGGGCCACGTCGCCCGGATGCCGCGCCTCACCCCGCGGGGCCACAGTCGGCGATGCGATGAGCAGCGCCGGCATTCCGCGCACCGGGTCCGGCTCCACCGCCTGGAAGCGTTCCAAGTCGGTCTGGATCGGGAGCACGACATCGGCCCGCAGCGCCGTGTCGTCGAAGAAGGCGGAGAGAGCGATCACCGTGCCGGCGCCCTCGAAGGCAGCCTCGAACCCCGGCATCCCGTGGAGCGGATCGGCCTCCGACACGACGAGCACGCTCGACTCGCCAGCGCCGTCCAGCCGGTCCGCCAGCGCCGCCGGTGACACGGCCGCGTCGGCATCGCCGGCCAGCCGGTCTTCGAAGCCGAAGTCGACCCCGGCGAAGACCCCGCCCTCACGGCCCACCGCGCCGAGCAACAGGTTGAGCGCGAGCGCGGCGGCGCCCGCGGCGACACCGTTTTCGCCGTCGAGCGCCGAGCCGCCGACCATCACCAGGGGCCGGCGGCTGCGCGCGAGCTCGGCGGCGAGGCGTTCGATCCGGCTCGCGTCGATACCGCAGCGTTCGGCCGTCGCCGTCAGGTCGGGCGGCGCTTCGGGAAACAGCATCTCGTAGGCCGCCCGCTCCTCCTCCCCGACCGTTCCCGAGCCGAGCAGGAGACCGGCGAGGCCGCGCGCGAAGAAACCCTCGCTGCCCGGGCGCACCGGCAGCCAGTCGTCCGCGTTCGCCGCGGTCAGCGAGTGGCGCGCCTCGACCTGCACCAGCTTGCCGCGCCGGTCGGCGGTCAGCTCGGCCCAGGCGCCTGCGAAGTGGGCGGCGCTCCGCCAACCGTCGAGGAAGGGCGCGCCGATGCTGAGCACGTAGTCGGCTCGGGCCATGTCATACGCCGGCCGGCAAGCCTCTCCGAAGGTCAGGCGAGCCGCCTCACGCTCCACAACCAGGTCGGCTGATTGCCAGTGCACCGGCGGCGGCGCGCCGACCACGGCCGCCAACCGTCGCCACAGGCCAAGCAGCGGCCCCGATGGCGCGCCGGACACAACGGTCGTCGCCTCCGGAGCGGCCATGATCGCCGTCGCCGCGGACTCGAGCGCTTCCTCCCACGACACCGGCTCCAGTTCGCCCGAAGCGCCGCGCCGCATCGGCTCCGTCACCCGGTCCGGGTGATACAGCTCCTGGAGGGCCGAGTGCCCAAGGGCGCAAACGCCGCCCGCGTTGACGAAGCCTGACGGCAACCCCTCGATCTTCTTCGCCAGCCGGTCGACGGTCCGCACCTCGATCTCGCAACCGGCGCCGCACTGCCCGCAGATCGACCGCCGCCACACGGACGCGCCCGGCAGGGCGGTGCTCCGCCGCGCCGGCGACTCGATCCACTCCTCGTCCCGGCGGCGGCAGCCCTGCAGCACCGCCACGCCGGCGGCCGCGTAGACCTTGAAGAAGTCCCGCCGCCCGATCGTGACCCGCGGCTCGCCGCGCTTACTCTCGTTGCCGCTCATCCCGTCCTCACCGGTGGCAGGCCAGGCAGTCGTCGCTGGCTTCGTTCTCGCGGTGACACTCGACGCACCAACCCATGTCGGCGACGTTGCGCACCGGCTCGGCCACCGTCATCGAAGCCACGTCGCCATGACAGGTCAGGCACTCGATACCGGCGCGCGCATGGGCCCGATGGTTGAAGTGGACCATCGCCGAGTCCGGGATCACGTTCACCTTCGCCCACAGGATCGGCTCCCGATTCTCATTCGCGAGCATCACCTTCTGGACTTCGGGATGGTCGGGAATCTCCCTCCGATGACAACCGGCACAGGCCTGCACCGACGGCATCCCCGCGTGCACTCCCTCCTCCGCACCCCGATGGCAACGAACGCACTCCAGCCCGGCCTCGATATGAACCTGGTGGTCGTAACCAATCGGCTGTTCAGGAGTAGGCAGATTCTGCCTCGGCCCACAGCCCAAGACCACGATCGCGAAGACCCCAGCCAAACCGACAGCCAACCGCCGACCCCCAACCCCAGCAGCCCAGCGGCCATCGACCACCGACGCCGTCCAGCCCGGGCTGGCGCCGGATGGCCGTCCCAGCGGGCTGGAGGCAAGCGACTGCCCATCCGTTCCCGCAACCACGGCCAACACGCAGCGCAGCCGACCGAAGCGAGCGCGGCCGCCCCCCTCACCCAGAGAGCGCGAGCGTCCGCAGGGACGGCCATCCGGCGTCAGCCCGGGCGGGTACAGGAACCGACGCCGTCTCACTCCGCGCGGCCTCAGACCTCGCGGATCCGCTGATACGAAGGGACTTCCTGCAGCCGCGTCCAGTAGCGCCGCACGTTGTCGCCGAAGTCGTCGATGCCGAGCGACTCCGCCAGCTTCAGGCCGTAGCCGACGCAGATGTCGGCGATCGTGAGGCGGTCGCAGCACAGAAAGTCGCGGCCGTCCGAGGTCGCCGACTCGACGAGCCGCAACCGGCCCAGGAACCACCGGCGGTAGTCCTCCGCGACCTGCGGCACCCTCCGCTCCTCGGGCTCCAGCCGCGTGTAGCGGAGGAACAGCGTCTGCGGGAACGTCAGCGTCGCGTCGCTGTAGAACAGCCAGTTCAGGTACGCGCCGTAATCCGGGTCATCCACGTCGACGGCGAGCGGGGTCGGACCGTAACGGTCGACCAGGTACTTCGCGATTCCCGAGGACTCCGTCATGTGGACGTGGCCGTCGATCATGTAGGGAACCGTGCCGAGGAGGTTGGTGCCAAGGTAGTCCTTCTTGAACACGCGCGGCGGGAAGGGCAGGACGTGCAGGTCGTAGTCGATGCCCATCTCCTCCAGCGTCCAGACGGCACGCAGCGACCGGGCGCCCTGGCAGTGGTAGAGCTGAATCGTCACGAGGACTCACCGCCGGATCCGACGGCCACGGCCCAACTCGGCTTGCGCTTCTCGCGGAATGCCGCCATGCCCTCGGCCGCCTCCTCGCCCTGGAACATGCGACGGCTCCAGCCCTGGGTCAGCTCGAACCCCTCGGCCAGCGAGATGTCCGGCACCGCCCGCACCAGCTTCTTGCACTCGACGACCGCCGTCGGGCCGCCCAGGTTGATCGCGTCGATCTCCTCCTGGACCACCGACCACAGGTCGTCGCGCGGCACCGCCTTGTGGGCCAGGCCGTACTCGACCGCCTGCCGGCCGTCGAAGCGGTCGCCGGTCAGGAACAGCCTCATGCCGTGGTGCGGTCCCAGCTTGCGCAGACAGACGACGGCGATGATCGCCGGGATGACGCCGATCCGCACTTCACTGAAGCTGAACATCGCCTCCTCGGCGGTGATGACCAGGTCCGAGGCCGCGACCATGCCCAGGCCGCCGGCGAAGGCATGGCCGTTCACCGCGGCGATCACGGGCTTCTCACCCTCCCAGATCGCGGTCAGCAGGTCCGGATAGGGCACGACCCGGTCCGACTCGCCCTCGCCGGGCTGGCGCTTGAGGTCGGCCCCCGAGCAGAAGCCCTTGCCGGCGCCCGTGATCACGATCGAACGAACGGCGTCGTCGGCCTGGGCCGCCGCCAGGTGGTCGTAGACCTCGGTGATCAAGCCTGGCGACAGCGCGTTGCGCCGCTCGGGACGGTTGAGCGTGATGAGGGCCGCGCCATTGCGGACCTCGTAGAGCGTGAATTCGGTCCCCGGCTGGTTCGACATTCCCATCCTCCTCCGGCAACCCTCGGGCTGCTATGCCGCGTCCTCGTCGATCACCACCAGGAGTTCGCCGTTCCCCACCTGCTCGCCCTCGCCGACGCGGAACTCGGAAACCGTGCCCGGCTCCGGCGCGGTCACGCGGTGCTCCATCTTCATCGCTTCCAGAACCAGAAGGAGTTGACCCGACTCGACCCGATCCCCGACCGCGACGTGGGTCGAGATCACCTTGCCCGGCATCGGCGCGGTCAGGCCGCCGGCGACGGCTTCCAGGCCGGCGACCGGGAAGCGCGGCAGTTCCCGCAGCTCGACGTCGCCCCGCGGACCGTGGACTAGCCAGCGATCGCCGTCGGCCGTGACGGTCGAGCGGAACCTGCCGCCGTCGATCACGACTTCGACACCGTCCCCGGTCCGCCGCCGGAATTCGACTGTGTGCCCGCTCGGCTCGCCGTCACCCGCCACGGCACGCGTATCGAACCGGCCGTCGCGCTGGATCCGGTACTCGATCCGCAGCGCGTCGCCGGCGCCGGTCTCGAACTCCGCCCGCTCGTAGGGCATGACCGTGTTGCGCCAACCGCTGACGATCGTCGGATGGATGCGGGCGGCCCGCCTGCGGTCATGCTGGGCGGCCATCGCCGCGCAGATCCCCGCGGCGACCACCTCGTCCGTCGACGGCCGGCGCACGGGCTCGGGCGCCACCCGTTCGATGAAATCGGTCGTCGTGTCGCCGGCCAGATACTCGGGCGACCGCAGCGTCGCCACCAGGAAATCCCGGTTCGTCCGAATGCCCTGAACCCGCGTCGTCTCCAGCACCCGGGCAAGCCGCAGCGCCGCCTCGCGGCGGGTGGCCGCGCCGACGATCGCCTTCGCCAGCATCGGATCGAACTCGATGCCCACGTCGCTGCCGCTCTCGATCCCGGAGTCGAAGCGCGCGTTCATCCCCGGCGCCGGCTGCCAGCACTGCACCTGCCCGGTCTGGGGCAGGAAGTCGTTCGCCGGGTCCTCGGCGTAGAGCCGCGCCTCGATCGCGTGACCGCGGATCGCCAGGTCGTCCTGGCCGAAGCCGAGACGTTCCCCCTGGGCGATGCGCAGTTGCTCGCGGACCAGGTCGAGCCCCGTGATCTCCTCGGTCACCGGATGCTCGACCTGCAGCCGGGTGTTCACCTCCAGGAACCAGAAGTCGGTCGGAGCGGAGCCGTCCGCCGGCTGCTCGACCAGGAACTCCACCGTCCCCGCCGAGGCGTAGCCGATCGCCTGGCCGGCGGCCACCGCCGCGGCCCCCATGCGCGCTCGCAGCTCGTCGCTCACGACGGGAGACGGCGCCTCCTCGATGATCTTCTGGTGGCGGCGCTGGATCGAGCACTCGCGCTCGAAGCAGTGGACGAGGTTGCCATGCAGGTCGCCCAGGATCTGGATCTCGACGTGCCGTGACGAGGCCAGCCAACGCTCCAGAAACACGGTACCGTCGCCGAACGCGGCCGCCGCCTCACGCCGCGCGCCCTCGACGGCGGCCTCGAGTTCGCTCTCCGACTCGACCACCCGCATGCCGCGGCCGCCGCCGCCGGCCGCCGCCTTGACCAGGGCCGGGAAGCCGACTTCCGCCGCCGCGGCGGCCAGGTTGGTGTCTTCGTCGAGTTCGACCGCCTGAAGCGTCGGCACCTTCGCCTCGCCCATCAGCTCCTTTGCCGAGAGCTTGTCGCCCATCGCGGCGATCGCCTCGGGCGACGGACCGACCCAGACCAGGCCCGCGTCGGTCACCGCGCGGGCGAAGTCCGCGTTCTCGGACAGGAAGCCGTAGCCCGGATGCACCGCATCGGCGCCGGTGCGCGCCGCCGCGGCCAGCACCTTCTCGATGTCCAGATAGGTCTCGGCCGACGAGCGCCCGTCGAGCGCCACGCCAACGTCGGCCTCGGCCACGAAGGGGGCATCGGCGTCGCCGTCGGCGTACACGGCGACCGTCGCGATCCCCATCTCGCGCGCCGAACGGAAGATCCGCCGCGCGATCTCACCGCGATTGGCGACCAGGAGCCGCGTGATCATGCGGACCTCACCGCGCCGCCCTCACATCCTGAAGACGGCATAGCCCTTGGCCCCTTCGACCGCCCGGCTGTGGCAAGCGGAAAGCGACAGGCCTAGCACCGTACGCGTGTCGCGCGGGTCGATCATCCCGTCGTCGGAGACCCGGGAGGTCGCGTAGAGGCCCAGCGAGCGCTTCTCGGCCCAGTGGATGACGCCGGCGGCCCGTTTCCGGTCCGCCTCCTCGTCGAACGGGATTCCGCGCCGCTGCGCCGCCCGCCGAGTCACGATCGTCATCACGCCGGCCATCTGCTCCGGGCCCATTACCGCGATCTTCGCGGTCGGCCAGATGTAGGTGAACCGCGTGCCATAGGCGCGGCCGCTCATGCCGTAGTTGCCGGCGCCGTAGGAAGCGCCGACGATCACCGAGAGATGCGGCACGGTGGAGTTCGCGACCGCGTTGATCATCTTCGAGCCGTTCTTCGTGATCCCGCCCTGCTCATAGTCCGTACCCACGATGTAGCCGGTGATGTTGTGCAGGAAGAGCAGCGGCACGTCGATCTGGTTGCAGAGCTGAATGAACTGGGTCGCCTTCTCCGCCGACTCCGAAAACAGCGCGCCGTTGTTGCCCAGGATGCCCACCGGGTAGCCGTGGATCGACGACCATCCGCACACCAGGGTCGGCCCGTAGAGCGGCTTGAACTCCTCGAAGCGCGAACCATCGACGACCCGGCCGATCACCTCGCGGATGTCGAGCGGCGAGCGCAGGTCACGCGAGACGAGGCCGAGCAACTCCTCGGGATCGAGCACCGGATCGTCGGGCGGCAGGCTCGGACCCGGGCCTTCCTTGCGCCAGTTCAGGTGGGCGATCACGTCGCGGCAAAGGCGAATTCCGTCCATCTCGTCCTGGGCCAGGTAGTCGCCCAGGCCCGAGACGCGGCAGTGCATGTCGGCACCGCCGATGCTCTCCGGTTCCGCGTCCTCGCCGGTCGCCATCTTGACCAGGGGCGGACCGCCGAGCGAGACCATCGCCTGGTTCTTGACGAAGATGTTGTAGTCGCTCATCCCCGGCTGGTACGCCCCGCCCGCGGTCGAGGCGCCGAAGACGATCGACACCGTCGGAATCCGCATCTTCGAGAGCTCGGAGATCTCGTAGAAGAGGCGGCCGGACTCGGCGAAGTGGCCGAGCGTGCGCTTCGTCTGCGCGTCCGGATCGTCGCCCGTGTTGCCCCGCAGGTCGGCGCCCGCGGACTCGACGAACTGGACATAGGGCAAACGGTTCACCCGAGCGATCTCGAGGCCGCGCATCAGCTTCTTCGAGTTGAACTCGTTGAAGGCACCGGCCCGCACCGACGGGTCGTGGCCGAGGATCACGCACTCCGTGCCCGAGATGACGCCGACGCCGAGCACGAAGCCCGAGCCGACCGTGTAGTACGAGTTCCAGGCCGCGAGCGGCGAGATCTCGAGGAACGGGCTGTCGCGGTCGAGGGCGTTCGCCACACGCTCGCGCACCGGCAGCCTGCCGCGGCTCCGAAGGCGGTTCATCGCCTCCGGCCCACCGCCGCCGGACACCTGCTCGAGCAGGGCGTTGACCTGGTCGATCTGCTCCAGGATGTCGGTGCGGTTCTTCCTGAACTGTTCCGACCGGACGTCGACGTTGGATCTGAGAGCCTGCATGCGCTAACCGCCCCACTGAGCGCGGAGCGGCGAAGGGAAGTCTGCGTGAAGAGCGGCGATCATGTCAGATCTCAGGCCGCGCTGTAGGCCCCCTTCCGCCACTCCTCCACCAGGACGAACTTCTGGATCTTGCCGGACGGCGTCAGCGGGAACTCATCCACGCGGTACCAGGCCTTGGGGGTCTTCTGCGGCGACAGGTTCTCGCGGCAGTAGGTGTGGAGTTCCGCGTCCGAGACCGGGTCGGCCGGGTCCGCGTCGCGAACGAAGGCGCCGACGATCTCGCCCCAGCGCTCGTCCGGCAGGCCGACGACCGCGACATCCGCGACCTGGGGATGCTCGAACAGCAGTTCCTCGATCTCCCGCGGGTAGATGTTCTCGCCGCCGCGGATGATCATGTCCCTCAGCCGGCCGGTGATCGTCGTGTAGCCGCGATCGTCCATCGTCACCAGGTCGCCGGTGTGCAGCCAGCCGTCCTCGTCGATCGTCTCGGCCGTCCTGTCGGGCATCTCGAAGTACCCGAGCATCACGAGATACCCGCGGCAGCAGAGTTCGCCGGCCTCGCCGATCGGCACGGTGGCGCCGGTCTCGGGGTCGATCACCTTCATCTCGGTCTGCGGCAGCACCGGACCGAGGGTGTTCGCCTTGTCTTCCTCGCTGTCGTCCGGCTTCATCAGCGTCACGCCCGGCGACGCCTCCGTCTGGCCGTAGATGATCGAGAACTGCACCCCGAGCGTGCTCTCGATCCGGCGCACCAGGTCGGCCGGCACCGTCGCGCCACCCGAACAGACGGTGTGGACAGACGACAGGTCGCGGCTGGCGAAGTCGGGATGCTCCATCACCGCGATCAGCATCGTCGGCACGCCGAGCAGGTGCGTGGCGCGCAGCTCCTCGATCAGCGCCAGCATGAGCCCCGGCTCGAACATGACCAGGTTCACCAGGGTCGCCTGGTGCTGGCAGGGACCGAGGACGCCCAGCACGCAGCCACCCGTGTGGAACAGGGGCATCGGGTTGACGTAGGCGTCGCCGGGCCTGACACCGAGGCGTTCGGCGGTGAAACGGGCGTTGTTCGTGATCCCCCGGTGATGAAGGTAGGCACCCTTGGGGAAACCGGTGGTGCCCGACGTGTACTGGATCTGGACCGGGTCGTCCGGGCTCACTTCGGGAAGCTCGACGCCGTCCGGCGCCGAGGCCACGAACTCCTCGAACTCGTCGAACGGGATGATCTCGCGCAATTCCGGCAGACCGTCCGCCACCTGCTTCAGCGACTCCTCCATCGGGTTGCCGCGGAACGAGCGCAGGTAGAAGATGCCGGACGACCGCGACTGGCGCAGCACGTACTCGAGTTCCTTCGGCTGGTACGCCGGGTTGACCGTCACCAGGACCACGCCGGCCAGGCCCGCGCCGTACTCGAGCAGCACCCACTCCGGGATGTTCGGCGCCCAGACCGCGACCCGCTCGCCCTTCTCGAAGCGTACGGCCAGCGCCCGCGCCACGCGCTCCGCGTCGGCCAGAAGCTCGGCGTAGGTCCAGGTTCGCCGCTCGCCCGGCACGCCCTCGATCAGGGCTACCGTGTTCGGGGCCTTGGCCGCGGCGTCGCGCAGGATGCCGCCGACCGTCGTCTCGAGGACGGGTGAACTGGTGTCGGCGGGAACGTAGCTCTCGGTCAGCGCCATCGTTGGTTCTCCTCTCGTTCCGGACACGGAATCGTAGCCGCTTGCTACCCTCCGCGCCCATGACCAACCAAGTCGCCGAGAAAGTCCTCGATTCGCTCTACCGGGTCGTCGTACCGCTGCCGCGGAATCCGCTGAAGGAAGTGAACTGCTACGTCCTCGCCGAGGACGACCGCTGGCTCGTCATCGACACGGGCATGAACCGTCCCGAGTGCCGGGAGGTTATGACCGCGGGCCTCGACGAGATCGGCGTGGACCTCCAAAAGACGGACTTCCTGGCGACCCATCTCCACGCCGACCACCACGGCCTGATCCCGGACCTGCTGCGGCCCGGCCGTACGGCATCGATGGGCGCCATCGACGCGGCGGCAATGGGCCGGGCCCACGGCGGCTGGTCCGAGGACAGCCCGATGGGCGTGTACCTCCGGCGCAGCGGCTTCCCGCCCGAGGAACTCGCGGAGTCCTTCAAACGCCATCCTGGGGCCCGCTTCAGCGGCAGCCGCCACATCGACTACGCGCCCTTGGCCGAAGGCGACGTGATCGAGATCGCCGGCTACCGGCTGGAGGTCATCGACACGCCGGGACATACCTTCGGCCACATCTCCCTGTACGACCGGGCGAAGCGCCTGTTCATCGCCGGCGACCACATCCTGGGCGACATCACGCCCAACATCCAGGCCTGGGCCGACGATCACGACCCCCTGGGCCTCTACCTCGACAGCATCGCCAAGGTCGAGGCGCTCGACGTCGACCTCTGCCTGCCAGGCCACCGGAGTCTCATCCACGACTTCAAGGGCCGCTGCCGCGAACTCCGTGAGCACCACGAAGTCCGCGGCCAGGAAGTCGTCGACATCCTGCGCGCGAACGGCGGCCGCAACGCCTACGAGACCGCGGCGTTGATGACCTGGGACATCCGCGCCAGGTCCTGGGACGACTTCCCGATCATGCAGCGCTGGTTCGCGACCGGCGAAGCGATCGCGCACTTGCGGTGGCTGGAGGACCTGGGAGAGCTGCAGCGGGAAGACGCGGGCGAGCGGATTCTGTACAGCGCCTGACAGCGCCATCGAACCAGGCGATCACTCGAGCGGCGCGATCTTCCCCAGGTCTTCCGACTGCTGCCCGCGCTTCCAGGCCCGCCGCAACTCGTCCCGGTGCAGGGAGGCCCACTCCATCACCAGGCCGAGGGCACGCGGCGGGAGGCGACCCTTCAACATGGTCATCTTCTCGATGCCGATCAACGCGACCGCGCCGCCGTACCGGACGTGGAAGTGGGCGGGAGGTGTGTCTCCACACTCCATCTCGACGATGATTCCGTAGAAGCGACTGACTTCGATCATCGGCGCGGCAGCTCCTCGTTGTTCTCCAACGTGATCGCCAAGCGTACCAATGCGCTCCGCGACACGGACGGCGCCTCCTCTTTTCGCGGCACGGCGTCCTACTCGCTCTCCTCGTCCGCCGGAACCTCGCCGGCGGCCTCAAGCGCCAGACCCGCGGTCGTCGTGACCTTCGTGCTCGTCGGGATGTCCTCCGTCACGACGCAGTTCACGCCGATGAAGACGTCGTCGCCGATCTCGATCTTCCCGATCAGGCGACTGCCGGCGCCGACGAAGACGTTGTCGCCGAGAGTCGGCATCTGGTCCAGCCGCCTGCCGGTCGGAGCGCCGATCGTGACCTGGTGGAGCAGCGTGCCGTTCCGGCCGATGCGCACGCCGTGGCCGATCACCAGGCCGGTGCCGTGGCTGATGAACAGACCCGGTCCGATTCGGGCCCCAGGCGCGATGTCCACGCTGGTGAGAAACAGCGAAAGCCGGCCGAAGAACGGCCCCAGGACCGGGACGCGACGGCTCTTGAACCAGTGGGCGATGCGGTAGAGGACGACCGCCTGGTAGCCGTTCTCGAACAGCAGCGACTCGATCACGTAGAAGGGGAACGGCTTCGTCTTGATCGCGCGCAACCGGCGCGTGTCCTCCCGCAGGTTCTTCATCATGCGCGGGCGCCCTCGTCGATCCTCGGCGGCGGCGCCATCGGCGCCCGGAGGCCCTCGATCACACCGCGGAGCTTGGCGATCACCGCGCCCTGGTTGCCGCGGACGAGTTCACGAAAGAAGGCGAGGAACAGACCTGCCGAAAGGAAGGTCACGAACGAGCACCACTGCAGCGGCCCGCCGTAGCGGCGCACGAACAGAGCGGCGCTGCGGCCGTTGAAGAACGTCCGCGAGGCTCGGTAGCCGCCGACGGTCCGTGCCACCATGTGGTACAGCACGGCCCGGTGGGCGTAGTAGCAGCGGTAGCCGCGCGCCTTCATCCGCATGCACCAGTCGGCGTCGTCCAGCGCCAGGTGGAAGAGCGGATCCCAGAGACCGATCTCCTCGACGACCCTCCGGCGCACCAGCATGGCGCAGCCGTTCACGTAGGGGACTTCCTCGTCCCGGTCGTACTGCCCGCGGTCGACCTCGCCTTCTCCCCGCTCACGGGTCATCGACTCGCGGAAGCGAATGCGGCCGCCCGCCGACCACAACCGGTCGCGCTCGCCGTGGTAGAGGATCTTCGGCCCCACGCAGCCGATGCCGGCATCCGCCTCGGCGACCGCGACGAGTTCGTCGAGGAAGTCCGGCTCCACTTCGATGTCGTTGTTCAGCAGCAGGAGGTAGTCGACGCCCCGGTTGACGGCGAGTTCGATCCCCTGGTTCATGCCGAAGACGACGCCCCGGTTCTCCTCGACCCGGATCTGCGTGACGTTCGGGTGCGCGGCGGCTACCGCCTCGGTCGAGCCGTCGCTCGAACCGTTGTCGATGTGGATCAACTCGCAGGCCGTGTAGGTCAACGCTTCAAGGCTCGCCAGCGCCTGCAGCGTGATGTCGCGGCCGTTGTAGTTCAGGACGATGGCGGCGACGCGGGGTGCTTGCTCCTGGGCCACGCGGGCAGCGTAACGCAGGAGGGGTGGCGGCTAGTATCCACGCCATGCAGCGAAGTGGACGCCGGCCTCACGGCCGGCGCGTCTTTCCGGCCGCCTGCAGCGGCAGCCGGCGGGGGCGCCGGCGCACCCAGTGTGCGGGCGCTTTCGTGGCGCTGCTGGCCTTTCCTGTCGCGGCGCTGGCGCAAGCGGCGGCTGAGTCCGGGTCGGTAGCGACGTGGCCCGGTTTCCGTGGACCTGACGGCATTCCCGTTTCGGACAACGATCGCCTGCCGATCAACTGGTCCACGACCGAGAACGTCGAATGGAGCGTGGACGTCCCTGGTTCCGGCTGGTCGTCGCCGGTCGTCGTGGGCAACGCGGTCTTTCTGACCACGGCGGCCAGACCGACCGAGGCGACCAAGCGGCCGGAGTTCGGCACCGAGTACAGCAACGAGTTCATGCGCGAACTCCGCGAACAGGGGCTTCCCTGGGAGGAAGTCCTCAAGCGCCACGACGAACGCTTCATCGAGTTTCCCGACGAGGTCGACCTCGACTACCAGTTGATCGCGTACTCGCTCGAGGACGGCGCCGAACTCTGGAAACGCACCTTCTTCTCGGGACCACCGCCGGGCGGCCGCCACTCGAAGAACACGTTCGCCTCCGAGACGCCGGTGACCGACGGCGAGACGATCTTCGTCTACATCACCGGCCTCGGTCTCTGGGCCTACTCACTGGACGGTGACCTGCGCTGGGAGCGCCGGCTCGATCAGTTCCAGATCTACATGGACTTCGGGACCGGCGGTTCGCCCGCCCTGACCGACGACCTGGTCCTCATCCTGAACGACAACCAGGAGCACCCGTTCCTGGCCGCCTTCTCCAAGCTGGACGGACGCGAGATGTGGCGCTCGGCCCGTGGACGGCTGGCCGCTCCGCATGCCCCCAACCACCGAACCTCCTGGAGCACGCCGTTCGTCTGGCGGCACGACGAACGAACCGAGATCGTCGCGCTCGGCCCCTACACCGCGATCAGCTACGACACGATGGGCCGGGAGCTGTGGCGGCTGACGCGGCACTCACTGCTGCCGGTGCCGACGCCCTTCGCCTACGAGGGCCTGCTCTACGTGACGTCGGGCGTCCACGGCGACCAGAACCGCCCGATCACCGCGATCCTGCCGGGGGGCTCCGGCGACCTGACGCCGGGCGAGGACGAAACGAGCAGCGACTTCGTCGTCTGGAACGACAACCGGGCCGGCACCTACATCCCTACTCCCGTGCCGTACAAGGGCTCGCTGTGGGTGGTCTACGACCGGGGCATCTTCGCCCGCTACGACGCGGCCACGGGGGAACGGCTCTACCGGTCGCGGATCAGCGACTCGAACGGCCACTTCACGACCTCGCCCTGGGCCTACCGCGACCGCATCTTCGCGACCGACGAGGCCGGCACGACCTTCGTCTTCGGCACCGGCGAGGAGTTCGAGCAGCTCCACGCGAATCCGCTGGACGAGATGACGTTGGCCTCCCCGGCCCTGGCCGGCGACCGGCTGGTCACGCGGACGCGGACGAAGCTGTACAGCATCCGGGAGGACTGACCACGATCACGGCTTCCATGCGGTGAAGCGACGCGCACTGAAGCACGGAGAGACCCGAGTTCGTCGGCTCAGTCCGTGGAATCTCCAAGCGCCCAGGCATAGGCTGGCTGAGCCGCTACGCCAGCCGGCAATGCCGGCGGAATGCCATCTCGATGGAGCGTGAGCAGGAGCTTGCGGGCGTCGGGAAACGCCACTCCCGCCGCCTCGAGAGCCCGCAACTCCCGTTCAGCGGTCACCGGGTCCGAAGCGTCGGCACAGACCTGAATGAGTTCACGCTGCCCATCGGCGGAGCGGACCAGGAAGTCGACCTCGTACCCCTTCCGCGTTCGAACATAGGTCACGTCGAGCCGCCTGCGCTCGAGCTCGACCAGGACGGCCGTTTCCAGGGCATGCCCGAGGTTCGCACGCCCGGTGCGGTCGAATAGCGGGATCAGCCCCGTATCGACGGGATACACCTTGCGCGGATTCACCATTCGCTGCCGTTCGGAGCCCGACTCCATCCAGACCACACGGACGAGAAAACAGTCCTCCAGGTAGCCGAGGAATCGATGCACCGTGTCGCGCGCGATGGCGAGGCCCTGGGACTTGACCGCGGCATGGAACTTCTCGACACTGAACAGGCTGCCGGCGTTGCCGAGCAACTGTCGGACGAGCCACCGCAGCCCGGTGACGTTGCTGACGCTGTGACGTTCCACTACATCGCGCAGGATGGCCACGTCCACGTAGTCGCGTAGCAGTTGCTGCCTCGAAGCGGCGTCGAGGCCTTGCGCCTCCGGGAATCCTCCGGTAGCAAGCCAGGCAGAGAAGGCTCGCTCCAGGCGTAGTCGCTCATCCCGAGGCAAGGTCCCGGTGCCGGACGGAGGCGCGATGCCCTGGTGGCGAATGGCCTCCTCGAAGCTGAAGGGGTGGATCAGCACTTGCCACGCACGACCGCGAAGCGCGGTCGCGATCTCCCGCGACAGAAGTGCGGCCGACGAGCCTGAGACGACCACCTGCACATCGCGGGTGTCGAGCAACCGTCGCACGAAGCGCTCCCAATCCGGCACGAGATGTACTTCATCGAAACACCACATGACCGGTTCACCGTCCGGTCCGGCCGGCGATAGCCGGTCGTACTCGTCGAGCAGGAGACCGAGGTGTCGGGTCTCCAGACCTGTCAACCGGTCATCCTCGAACGACAGGTAGGGCGCACGGAACGGCGCATCGCCTTCCGGCGTCCATTCCCTCCGGAGTTGGTGAAGAAACGTCGTCTTGCCGGCTCTCCGCATCCCCACCACAGCGGTGACCTTTCCCGGAAACCGCGTGCGCCCGGACACACGTCGGAGAGTGTGGGAAGGCAACGGGTTCTGCAACGACTCCGCGAGTAACTCGGAGAACACCTGTCGGAGCTGAGTTGGCACGACTTCCACGTTATTCTCCCTCTGAGAAGGAGAATATGCCACAGTTTTCTCCCTCTGACAAGGAGAACTTAGACCTAAGTTCTCCTTCTCACAAGGAGAACTCGATCGACGGCGCAGCCGCTACCTGACGGGGTGCATGTCGAGGTCCAGCCGGTCGAAGTACTCGATGCGGTTCGGCATCGTCGCCTGGATCGTCTCGGCCATGCCGCGGGAGATCCGCTCCCGGCGGTGTCGGAGAGCGAAGAACGGCCCGAAGCTCTCGGCAACGTCCTCCCGATGGGGGTGTTCGCGCGCGTAGTCCGAGACAAAACCCCCGTCGGCGTCCTGCGCGGCGAGCCAGGCGTCGGCGACCGCATGGGTCGGATCCAGGGAGGTGTGCGCCGCCTCGTGCATCAGGATCTCCTCCAGCACGCCGTCGCGCAGGTACTCAGCGGCCTTGCCGGTGTGGATCAGGATGTTGTCGTTGCCGCCGCCGAAGGGCATGACGCCCTGGTGGATCCAGACCGTCTCGACCCGGCTCCGCAGGCCCGCCGGCAACTGCCCGATCGCTCGGGCGTAGAAGGCAGCGTGGCGCTCGGCGAGAACCGGATCGCCGAACTCCGCGTTGACCTGCACCTCCACGACCGCCTCACCCTCGAAGGCGGCGTTGAACAGGTAGGCATCGGTGAGGACGAACGCGTCCGCGCGACGATCGAACATGGTGCGCGTGTCCCGGCCCGCGTAGTGGAGACTCCGCAACGCAGACGAGTCGGACGCAACGATGAGATCGGGGTCGATGAACGCCGTGCCCTCGTAGGGCGGCTTCTCGTGCAGCGGTTCAGGCTCCGCACAGGCGAAGGAGACGAGCAGGAGAGCCACGAGCTCGGATCCCGGTCGCAGACGGAACACGGCCGGCAGCTCAGACGATGCGGACTTCCGGCACCGGCAGGATGAACTTGCCGCCGCGGCGGCGGAACTCGGCCTGCTGCTTGAGGATTTCCTCCTCGAAGTTCCAGGCAAGGAGGAGGACGTGGTCCGGCGACGGCTCCTCCAGGAGTCGCTCCGGCGCGACGATCGGGATGTGGGAGCCCGGGGTGTAGCGGCCCTGCTTGAGCGGGCTGCGGTCGGCGATGAAGTCGAGCAGGTCCGGGCCGACGCCGAAGAACTCGAGCAGCGTGCTGCCCTTGGCGGGAGCGCCGTAGCCGGCCAGCCGGCGGCCGTCCGCCTTGAGGCGGTTGAGGCAGTCCATGACCTCCGCCTTCAACGTGTCGACGCGCTCGGCGAACGCGCGCCAGGTCGAGAACATGTCGATGCCGAGCTCCCGTTCCGCGGCGAGAACCTCCGCAACGCTGGCATCCACTTCGCCCTCGCCGCGGCGCATCACGGTGGCGCGAAGCTGGCCGTGGTGGATCGGCAGCCGCTCCGCACGCACGACCTCCATGCCGTGGCTTTCGAAGAGCCGCATCATCGGACCCAGCGCCCAGTAGGAGACGTGCTCGTGGTACACGGTGTCGAAGGCGAGCTGGTCGAGCAGATCGACCAGGTAGTGGGCCTCGAGGACGAAGGCGCCGCCGGGCGCGAGGGCCGTATCGAGGCCGGCGACGAAGCCTGAGAGGTCGGGGATGTGTGGAAAGGTGTTCGTCGCCGTGATCAGCGCCGCCCGGCCCCAGCGGTCGGTAATCTCGCCGGCGGTGTCCGCGCCGAAGAAACCCTGGTAACGCTCGATCCCCGTGTCGCGGCTGAACTCGGCCAGATTCTCGGCCGGGTCGACGCCGAGGGTGCGGGCGCCGCGGTCGCGGAAGCAGCAGAGGAGCGAGGCGTCGTTGCAGCCGATGTCGATGACGAGGCCGCCGTCGGCGAGGTCGTGGCGCGCGGTGAGCGTTGCCGCCAGGTCGTCGAAATGGGCCCGCAGCGTGTCCGAGGCGGAGGACACGTAGAGGTAGTCCGTGAACATCGTCTCCGGCGGCACGCGGTCCACAAGCTGGACGTGGCCGCAGCCGTGGCAGAAACCGACGCGCAGCGGAAACCGGGGTTCGGGCTGGCGGAGGTCTTCGGCGGTGGGGAACTTGTTGGCCAGGGCGGTGCGGCCGAGGTCGAGGAAGGTCTCCACCTCGCGTGCAGCGCATACGAGGCAAACTGCAGTCACCTAACTCCTCGCACGGTCCCGGAGTGCCGGCCAGAAGGCCGGCGCACCGACAGTCGGACATCCAGCCGCAACGTCAGCCATGGTGGAACGGGGCGACGAGCTGCGAGCCGTGGGACTCGTGGCCGACGGGCAGTTCGTAGAGGTCGGCCAGCGCCGAGCGCACCGCGGCCCGGCGATCGGGCGGCACGACGAAGAGCAGGAACCCGCCGCCGCCGGCGCCGCAGAGCTTGCCTCCGAGAGCGCCGGCCGCGATGGCCGCGTCGTACCAGCCGTCGATCAGCGGCGTCGTGATCGACCCCGCGAGTTCCCGCTTCATCCGCCAGCCGTGGTCGAGGAGCCGGCCGATACCCTCGACATCGATCTCGCCCGCGCCCAGCGCCGCGTGCAGGTCGCGGGCCTGGTCGCGCATCCTGCGCAGGGACTCCAGGTTCAGCTCCGTGCGGTCGTCCTGCTCCGAGAGGACGGCGCTGGCGTCGCGCTGGTGTCCGGTCCAGAACATGAGCACGGAACGAAACAGCTCGCGCAGCCGATCGCCGGGGATCCGCAGGTGCTCGACGGTCACCCCGCCGTCCGGCTTGAACGACAGCAGGTTGAGCCCGCCATAGGCCGCCGCGTACTGGTCCTGCTTGCCGATCCGCGCGCCCAGCACGTCGATCTCGATGTGGCAGGCCTCCTCCGCCAGTTGGCCCGCCGAGGCGCGCTCGCCCCTGTAGGAGTGCAGCGCGTTCAGCAGGCCGACGGCGAAGGCGCTCGAGCCGCCGAGGCCGGTGGACGCCGGCACATCGCCGACGGTCGAGATGTAGACCGGCGGGTCGACGCCGACGAAGCGCAGGCACTCGCGGGCAATGTTGTTGTCCAGTTCGTCGATCCGTTCGACCTGTTCGCTCCGCGAGTAGTTGACGCGGACCGGCTCGAAGAAGAGCTCGCTGTGGCGCTTCACCGTGACGTAGACGTAGCGGTCGATCGTGGTCGAGAGCACCGCGCCACCCTCCCGCCGGTAGAACGCCGGCAGGTCGGTGCCGCCGCCCACCAGGGACACCCGCAGCGGGGTGCGGGTCACGATCAGCCTGGACTGGTCCACGTCTGCGAGAGTTCCAACCGCCTCAGCCGTGCCGGAGCGCCCAGTCGTAGGGGATCCGGTCGGTGAAGGGGTCGAGCCGCTCCATCTCGTCCGGGTCGTGCGGCTCGGTGGCGGCGTTCGCCATGATCACCTGCCTGTCGCCGTACGCCTTGTAGCCGTTGGCGATCCCCGGCGGAATCTGCACCAGGACGTAGTTGTCCTCGCCGAAGAAGACCTCCTGGAGCTCGCCGCGGGTCGGCGAGTCCTCGCGCAGGTCGAACATGACGAGTTTGGCCCGGCCGCTGATCACCGCGTTGTTCACGGTCATCGAGCGGTGGATGTGCCAGGCCTTGATCGTCCCCGGCCAGGCGGTCGAGAAGTAGATCTCGCCGAAGCCGAGGAAGTGCTCGTCCGTGGCCTTCAGCATGTGCATGATCTTGCCCCGCTCGTCGACGATCTGACGAAGCGGAACCACCTTGACGCCGTGGATCATCCCCCACCCTCCAGGTTTGCTGCCTCCGGTTCTGTCTCCTCGCCGCCGGCGCCGGCAACCCAGCGCAGCGATCTGTCCAGCCGTCCCGAATCGAGCAGCCGGTTGAGCCAGCGCAGGCGAACGAAGCGCGGGTCGCCGTAGAGCGCCGCATCGAGGCCGATGCCGCCGTAGTCCTCGATCAACCGCTTCGCGCCGGCGGCCGCGTCCCGGAACTCGAAGTCCGGGAAGGCGCGGGCGAACTTCTCGAACGAGGCCCGGTAGGTGCGCTGGTCCGCGCCGGGCTCGCCCCGTACCTCGACCTCGCAGCCCGGCACGAGATCGGCCGCGATCTCGGCGAGTTCGATCACCTGGTGGTTCAGATGGTCGGCGCCGGTGTTGAAGGCCTCGTTGTGAACCACGGAGAGCGGCGCTTCGAGCACGCGGCCGAATGCCGACGCCACGTCCTCGACGTGGACGACCGGCCGCCACGGCTTGCCGTCGCCGTAGACCACGACCCGCCGGTTGGCGAACGCGGCGCCCGTCAGGTCGTTCAGGACCGTGTCGAATCGCATCCGGGGAGACAACCCGTAGACCGTGCCGTTGCGCAGGAACGTCGGCGAGAAACCGTCGCTCGCCAGTTGCCGGATCGCCTCCTCGCTCCGGACCTTGGAACGCGCGTACAGTGTGCGCGGGTCGAGCGGCGAGGTTTCGTCGACCGTCTCCGTGCTCGACTGGCCGTACATGATGCAGGACGACGAGAACAGGAAGCGACGCACCTCGGCCTCACGCGCGAGTTCCGCAAGCCGCACGGAAGAACGATGGTTGATCTCCTCCGTCCAGGTCTCGTCCAGGTTGCCGATCGGATCGTTCGAGAGCGCGGCGAGATGGATCACCGCGTAGAAGGCGCGCAGGTCGGCCGGCTCCAGGTCGCGGATGTCCTTGCGGATCGACGGAATCGGCACCGGGTCGCCGGTGATCGTGCAGTCGTCGAAGTAGCCGGTGTCGAGCCCGACGACGTCGTAGCCGCGCTCAAGTAGCCAGGGCGCCACGACCGAGCCGAGGTAACCGCGGTGCCCGGTGACCAGGACCGGACGGCGGACGAAGGCGGAACTCATCCCGCCACCGCCGTTCTGCCGGTCGCTTGAAGGCCCAGCAGCCGCTCGGCGTGGGCGAGCAGCGGTTCGCTCCCGGTGACCAGGCCGAACGGGCAGCCCGCCGCGTCGGCCGCCTGGCCGTCGCGCTCGTCGTCGCCCAGGAACGTCGTCCGGGTCAGGTCGAGATGGTGATCGCGCTGAGCCATGAAGAGCATCCCCGGCGCCGGCTTGCGGCACTCGCAGCCTTCGTCCCAGCCGTGGGGGCAGTAGTAGATGCGGTCGATCCGTCCACCTGCCTCCTCCGCCTCGTCGCAGAGACGCCGATGGACCGCGGCCAGGTCGTCCTCGGTCATTCGCCCCCGCGCGATCCCCGGCTGGTTCGACACGACGAGCACCCGCCAGCCGGCCCGGTTGAAGGCGGCGAGCGCCTCGCGGGCCCCCGGCAGCCAGCGGAGCTCTTCCGGCGTGCAGACGTACTCGGCCCTCGGCGGGCGCACGTTCAGCACGCCGTCGCGGTCGAGGATGATCGTCGGCGTGCGGGCGAAGAACGCCTCGGTCAGCGGCAACCGCTCGTGACCCCCGACGCTGTAGTAGCGGTGCTCGCTCCAGTAGGCGTGGAGCTGGCCGCGCGCGGTCAGCGCCGGGTAGACCGCCTCCTCGAACAGCTCCTGGTGATCCGGAAGCAGCGGCAGCACCGCCGACTTCTCGAGGATCGCGTAGCTGATCTCGACGCCGCTGAGCCCGGGCGTCGTCCGGCCGCGGTCGAAGACGGTCACGAAGCCGTCCTCGCCGACGATCACGCTGTCCCGGGTGTAGCCGTCGCGGTTCCCGTAGACGGTGATCTGCGCCGCCGCCCCGGACTCGACGTAGGCGCGCCACATCCGGTCGAACTGCATCGGCCAGTAGTTGTCGCAGTAGAGGAGCAGGAACCGCTCGTCGAGCTGCTCGGCCGCGTCCTTGACCCGGTGCGCCGTCAGGTCGTCCGGCCCCGTCACCCGGTGGCTGATCTCCACGCCGTAGGCCGAACCGTCACCGAAGTGGTCGATCATCGCCTCGGCGCGGTAGCCGAGCAGCAGCAGGACGCGCTCGAAGCCCTGCTCGCGCAGCATGTCGACGACGTGGCCGAGGAAGGGCTTGCTGTGGAACGGAATCAACGCCTTGGGCAGCGTGTCCGTAAGCGGCGCCAGACGGGTTCCCCGGCCACCGGCCAGGATCACGGCCTGGGTAGGTCGGGAGTGCATCGTGGATCGATCGTTGGCGAGAAAGCCGCGCGCAGGCGAGACTACCAACGACGAACGCGTTGACCGGCGGGGTCGTACATGGGTCGGACGGAGGCCTCGGCCGGAAAGCGGACGCCCGCCACCTCGATCTCGAAGCGGTCGGGCAGTTCGGGGAAGTCGGGCAACAGCGACATGCGGACGTAGCCGAGGCCGACGGCCGCTCCCAGGGTGTGGCCATAGCTCCCGGAGGTGACGTAGCCCGCGATCTCGTCTCCCAGCCAGATCGGTTCGTTGTGGTAGAGCAGGGGTTGCGGATCCCGGAGTCTGAACTGGACCAGGCGCTTCGCGATGCCGCTCTCCTTCTGCCCGAGCAGCGCCTCGCGGCCGATGAAGCCGCCGGGCTTGTCGAACCGGACGGCAAACCCGAGACCCGCTTCGAGCGGCGAGTCCTGATCGGTGATGTCGTGGCCCCAGTGGCGGTAGGCCTTCTCGATGCGCAGGGAGTCCAGGGCGTGGAAACCGGCATGGACGAGGTCGAACGCCTCGCCGGCCGCCACGATCTCGTCGTAGACGCCGGCCGCAAACTCCGTGGGGACGTAGAGCTCCCAACCGAGTTCGCCGACGTAGGTGATGCGCGATGCCCGCACCAGGCCGTAGCCCAGCTCGATCTCGCGGCTGGTCGCGAACGGGAACGCCTCGTTTGCCAGGTCCGCCGGCGTCAGGGACTGCAGGAGTGCGCGCGAGTTCGGCCCCATCAGGGAGATGACGCCCAGCGCCGAGGTCACGTTCACGAGCACGCAGTGCGCGTCGCCCGGAATGTGCGCCCTGAGCCAGTGAAAGTCCCGCACTTCGGAGGTCACAGCGGTGACGATCAGGTAGCAGTCTTCCGCCAGGCGCGTCACCGTGAGATCCGCCTCGATGCCGCCGCGCTCGTTCAGCCACTGGGTGTAGACGATGCGGCCGGGCGGCACGTCGACGTCGTTGGCGCAGACCCGGTTGAGCACCCTGGCCGCGTCCCGGCCCTCCAGGCGGAACTTCGCGAACGACGACTGGTCGAACAGCCCCACGTTCTCGCGCACGGCCCGATGTTCCGCTGCCGAGTACTCGAACCAGTTCTGGCGCCCGTAGCTGTACTCGTAGCGGGCCGGAAAGCCGGCCGGCGCGTACCAGTTCGGCCGCTCCCAGCCGGCGAGCTCCCCGTAACACGCGCCGGCCGCCGCCAGGCGCTCGTACAGCGGCGACCGACGCACTCCCCGCGCCGTCTCGAACTGTCGATACGGGTAGTGCATGGCGTAGAGAAGACCCAGACTCTCGGAGACCCGTTCGCGCAAGTACCTGCGGTTGCCCTGGAAGGGCAGATTGCGGCGCACGTCGACTTCCCAGAGATCGGCCGGCGGATGCCCTTCGAGAATCCACTCGGCAACGACCTTGCCGATCCCGCCCGCGGACTGGATGCCGATCGAGTTCAGGCCGGCCGCGACGAAGCAGTTCTCGCACTCGGGCGCCTGGCCGAGGTGGTAGCGGACATCGGGCGTGAAGCTCTCCGGGCCGCAGAAGAACTGCACGACATCGGCCGCCTGGAGGGCCGGCATGCGCTCCCTGGCGCCGCGAAGCAACGGCTCGAAGTGCTCGTGGTTGACGGCGATCTGGTCGAAGCAGAAGTCCTCGGGGATGCCGTCCATGCCCCAGGGCCGCGCCTTCGGCTCGAAGACGCCGACGATCAGCTTGCCCGCGTCGTAGCGGAAGTACGAGATGGCGTCGTAGTCCCGCACGACGGGCATGTGCGCATCGAGTCCGTCGACGGAGTCGAAGCGGACGTAGTAGTGCTCGCAGGCGTGCAGCGGGACGTTGACGCCGATGGATCCGGCCAGCTCCCGGGTCCACATGCCGGCGCAGAGGACGACGCAGTCGGCATCGATGTCCCCCTGGTCCGTGGTGACGCCGACAACACGCCCGCCGGCGGTGCGAACGGCGGTCACCGGCGCCTCCTCGACGATCCGGGCGCCGGCGGCGCGGGCGCCCGCGGCCAGCGCCAGCGTGACGTCCGTCGGGTTCGCGTAGCCGTCGCCGGGAATGTGCAGTCCGCCCAGCAGGTCGGAGGTCTCGAGCAGCGGCACGCGTTCCGCGATCGTCTTCGCCGTCACCACGTCGACCTGCAGTCCGACCACCTTCGCCAGCGACGCGCCGCGCTGGAGTTCCTCGAAGCGCTCCGGGTCGGCGGTGACCGAAAGGGAGCCGCAGCGGCGATAACCCGTCGCCTGGCCGGTTTCCCGCTCGAGGCGAGCGTAGAGCTCGCTCGTGTAGCGGGCGAGGTTCGTCATCGCGACCGACTGCCGCAGCTGGCCGAGCAGGCCGGCGGCATGCCATGTGGTGCCGGACGTGATCCGCCGGCGCTCGAGAAGCAACACATCGGAGCGGCCCGAGCGCGCGAGATGGTAGGCGACCGAACAGCCGATCACGCCGCCGCCGATGACGATCACGCCCGCGCGGCGCGGCAACGGGGGCTGCGCCGCGGAGCCCGGCGCGGCGGATGGAGCCATGGTCGCGCAGCGTACTCCAGCGGCCTGGCGCGCTCATCCAGGCCGGCGACCGCCTCCTCCACCGGCTGCTAGTCTCCGAAGGGTTGCCATGCGATGTTGCCGCCTGCAAGCGCTGGCCCTCCTTCCACTTGCAGCGCTGGTGCTGGCCTGCGGCGCCGGCCCCGAACCGTCGTCCGAACCCGCGGCCGAACCGCCGCGACGCGTCTTCCTGATCACGGTCGACACGCTGCGCGCCGACCACCTGGGCTGGCACGGCTATCCGCGCGACACGAGTCCGCGGCTCGACGAGTGGGTCGAACGCGGAATCGTCTTCGAGCGGGCGATCGTCCAGTGGCCGAAGACCGGCCCGTCGTTCGCCTCGATGTTCACGAGCCTCTATCCGCACACGACGGGACTGATCAACCGGGCCGCGCAGACGATCCCCGACGACTACCTCGCGCTGCCGGCCTGGTTCCAGGAACGCGGCTTCACGACGGCGGCCGTGATCTCCAACCCGGTGCTGAGCCGGGAACTCGGCTGGGGCCGCGGCTTCGACCACTACGAGCAGACCTGGGTCGACCAGGCGACTCTCGACGCCGTCGACGAACTCCCGATCGAGCAGCGGCCGATGGCGTTCCGGCGCCATGTGTGGGCCGATCGCGTGAACGAACTGGCAGAACCCCTGCTCGCCTCGCTGGCCTCGGAGGAACGGTTGTTCGTCTGGCTGCACTACACCGACCCGCACGCCCCCTACCTGCTCCAGCCCGGAACCGGGAACCCGTTTCTCGACGACGAGTACTACACGGGCGACGAGGTCGTCGACCTGACCGGCGCCGAGGGGCGGGCTCTCGGAGACCAGCGCGAGCTTCGCTACTACGTCGCACAGTACGACGCGAACGTCTGGGTGACCGACCGGGCGATCGGCGCGATCCTGGACGAGATCAAGGTACTCGGCATGGAGGACGGGAGCCTCTTCGTCATGACGTCCGACCACGGCGAGGAACTGGCCGAGCACGGCGTCCCCTTCGAGCACGGTCCGGTGCCGTACAACAGCAGCGTCCACGTGCCGCTGGCCGTCGTCGGCGAGCCGTGGGTCGGCGCCGGCAAGCGCGTCGAGCAGCCGGTCGAGCTGATCGGCCTCTTCCCCACCCTGGTCGAACTGCTGGGCGAAGCGATGCCCGAGGGCTTCGAGGGCCGGAGCTGGCTGCCTCTCCTGGCCGGCCGGACGGGGACCGAAGAGGACGCCGATCCGGTCGCTTTCGCCGACGCCGGGGCCTACCAGCGCCACCTGCGGAGCATCCAGGACCAGGAGTGGCAACTCGTCCTCCGTCCTCCGACCAGGGAGCGCGAGAAGCCGCTGGTCGAGATCTACCACCTGCCGTCCGATCCGCTGCAACTCAACGACGTGGCCTCCGAGTTTCCCGAGGTCCGGGACCGGCTGGGCCGCCAGCTCAGCAGGTGGATTCGCGATTCGCCGGAGAACGTCTCGCCTCACACCGAGGCGGCGCGCAAGGCGCTCGAGGCGATGGGCTACCTGGAGTGACGGAGGACGAGGCAGGGCCGCCGCCGTTCGCCATCGAGCGGGTCAGCGTCATCATCCCCTGCCTGAACGCCGCCTCGACCCTCGGCGCGCAGCTCGAAGCGCTCGGCCGGCAAAGCTGGCGGGGCGACGTCGAGGTGCTGGTGGGCGACAACGGGTCGACCGACGGCTCCGTCGAACTCGCCGAGTCGCACAGCGACCGGCTCCCCGGACTTCGCATCCTGAGCGCGGCTGAGCGCGGCGGTCCCGCTCACGCGAAGAACGTCGCGGCCGCGGCGGCGACGGGCGACGTACTCCTGTTCTGCGACGCGGACGACGAAGTCGCCGATGGCTGGATCGACGGTCTGGTCCGTGAACTGAAGAGCTACGAGGCCGCGGCGAGCCGGCACGAGATCGAACGGCTGAACAGCGAGCAGGCCCGCCGTCTGCACGGCGACGCGGCGCAGCGGCACGGCCTGCCCGCATACACGAACCCGCCCTTCCTCGACCACGCCGGCGGCTGCGGCCTGGGCGTCCGGCGCCACGTCTTCGAAGAGCTCGGCGGCTTCGACGAGGAGTACGTCGCGCTGGAGGACACCGACTTCTGCTGGCGCCTGCAACTCGCCGGCCACCGCCTCGTCTTCGCTCCCGGTGCGGTCGTCCACGTGCGGTTCCCCGCGACCCTTCGGGGCGCCTTCCGGCAGGCGGCGGGCTACGGGCGCTACAACGTGTACATCTACACGCGGTACCGGTCGCGAGGCATGCCGCGGCTACCGGCGCTGCCGGGCCTGCTGCGGCTCGGATCGCTGGTGTTGCGCAGTCCGCAGCTTCTGTCGAAGTCGACGCGCGGCCGGTGGATCTGGCTCGCCGGCTGGCGCCTGGGTCGGCTACTGGGCTGCCTCCGCTACCGTACGACCGCGTTCTAGCCCGTGGAATCGAAACCGCATCAAGACCCGGCCGAGACGGGCGCCAAGCAGCGGCTGCTGCATTCCTCGATCAGCGCCTACGGCTCGATGTTCGTGCGGCTGCTGCTCGCCTTCGCTGCCCGTGCTCTCCTGGCCCGGCTCATCCTGCCGGACGTCCACGGACTCTTCGCGCTCGCCCTGCAGTTCGTCGTCATGGCCTCGGCGATCCGCGACGTGGGCCTGACGCACCACCTGATGCGCGACCCGCGCGAGTCCTACGGCACCGTCCTGGCCTGGAGCGTCGGCGTCGGCAGCGCCATGGCGGTCCTCCTGCTCGCTCTCGCGAACGTCTTCTCCTACCTGAATCCGGACCTGCCCGGCGTACTGCGGGCGATGGCGATATGGATCGTCATCGACGCCGTCATCATGGTCTACCGCACCTTCTTCGAGCGGCGGCTTCGGATCCGTGAGATCGCCGGCTTCGAGATTCTGCGCAGCCTGGTGTACGGCCTGATCGCGGTCGGCCTCGCCCATCTCGGCGCCGGCGTCTGGGCCTTCGTCGGCGGAGAGCTGCTGGCCTCCGCTCTCTTCGCGCTCCTGTTGCTGTGGCGGGCGCGCGGCCAGGTGCCGCTGGCAGTCGACTGGCAGAGACTCCCCAACCTGATCAGAGCGAGCCGCTACCTGTTCGTCGTGTGGGCCGCGAGCCAGGTCTTCCACCGCGTCGACATCTACTTCATCGAGATCTTCTCGACCACGACCTCCGTCGGTTACTACGAGGCGGCCTACTACTTCGCCTTCCTGGTCGCGCTGACCGTGACCCCGAGGCCGCTGCTGCCGGCGCTGGTCGAGTTTCGCGAGAACGCCGCGGAGTTCGCGGAAACGCTGCGTCTGGGCACCCTCGCCTTCCTCGCCGGAATCGTCGTCTCGGCCTACTTCCTGTTCTTCAATGCCGAGAAGGCGGTCGAACTGGTGCTCGGTCCCGAGTGGGCCGGCACGGTTCCGTTGCTTCGCGTCCTCTGCCTCGTGCCCCTGATCGACGTCTTCACCACCACCGGCGGCGAAGCGCTCAAGGTACGGAACCGTGACCGCCTCTGGCTGACCACCGTCGTGCTGAACATGCTCGCGATCGTCGGTTTCGGCTTCTTCTTCACCTACCTTTGGGGCCCCATCGGCATGGCCTGGGCGAACTTCCTGCGCGTCGGCAGCCTGTTGATGTTCTTCAAGGTGCTCGGCATCTTCGCGGGCCGGCGGCGGCGGCTGGTGGGCAGCCTGGCCCAGGTCTACCTGCTGCCGCTCCCCTTCTTCGTGGCTGCGGCGGCGCTGCTGCCGGCGGGAAGCTGGGGTCGGCTGCTCGCCAGCGTCGCGGCGGCGGCGCTCGGCGGCGGTCTGCTGGCGCTTCGCTTCCTGCCCGACTACCGGCGGTTCTTCCGGCGTGCGCAGACCGCGCCGGCCGGCATGACCGGCGACCCGGACAGCGGAACGCCTTCGTGACGGACCGCCGGACGCTGCGACTCCTCGGTGCGTCCGTGGCGGCGCTGCCGTTGCTGACCCTCCTGTTCCTTCCGATTCGCACGATCGACGACGCGTTCATCACGTTCCGGTATGCCCGCAACCTGGCTTCGGGCAACGGCCTCGTCTTCAACCTCGGCGAGCGGGTCGAAGGGGTCACGAGCCTGTCGTGGACCCTGCTGCTCGCGGCAGTCGAGACGCTTCGCCTGCCGGTCGAGCCGGCGGCGTTCGCGCTCGGCGTGGCCTTCGCGCTGCTGGCGCTGCGCGAGTCGTACCTCCTCGGCCGTGGCCTCGGCGCCTCCGCCGGCGCCTGCCTCGCCGCGGTCGCGCTGGTGGCGGTCCACGGCCGCTTCTGGCTCGTCGCCGGCAACGGACTGGAGGGCGGGCTGTTCGCGTTTCTGGCCGTCCTCGTCGCGCGCAAGACGATCGAGGAAGCAGACGCCCGGTTGATCGGAGTCCTCCTGGGGCTGCTGTTCATGACCCGGCCCGAGAGCCTGCTCGTCCTGCTGGTCGTCCTCGGCTACCAGGTGCTCGCGAAGGGCGCCGCCGACGAGAGAGCCGGCGTCGTCCGCCGCGCCAGCCTGATCGCCGTGGCGGCCGCGGTCGTCCTGGGGGCCGTGACGATCTGGCGGCTCGCCTACTACGGCGCTCCGCTGCCGAACTCGGTGGCCGCCAAGTCCGCGCTCTCGGCGGGGCTGGACACACTGCTGGCGAACCTCGGCCCGGGTCTCCTGTACACCGTCCGCTTCGAGATCGCGCATGCGCCGCTGATCCTCGGCGCGGCCATCGCCCTTATCCTCGCTCCGAAAGCGAAGGCCCTCTGGTTCTGCCTGCTCCTCGTAGCGGCGGAGCTGCCGGCCGTTTTCGTCAACGGTGGTGACTGGATGCCTCACTACCGCCTGCTGACCGTGTTCGCGCCGGTCCTGGCGGCTCCGCTGGCGGTCTGCCTCTCGCGAGCGTTCGAGGACTGGGACACGCCAGGCTCCGCGAGACGGCGCTCAGCCTGGGTGCTCGCCCTGCTGACCGTGAGTGCCGTCGTCATGCTCAGCCGCAGCCCCTGGGAGGCCACGCCCGGCCCCCGCTTCACCTTCCACCCGATCACGAGCTGCTACCAGTTCATGGCGACGCGCCTGAAGCCCCACCTGGCGTCCGACGACATCGCCGCCGCCGAGGCAGTCGGGCTGTTCGGCTGGATCCTCGACGAAACCACGATTCACGACCCCCTCGGCCTGACCTCCGCCCACCACGCCCGCCACGGCGACTACCACCTGAACTGGGGCAAGACGGACTACGACCACCTCCACCAGGTCCGCCCCGCCGTCCTCGTGCTCCACGAGGGCTCGGTCGTGACCCCCGGGAAGATCGACCGCGGCACCGGCGGCCGCTTCGCCCGCGACTACTCCGCCTGGTTCGTCAGCCAGCAGCCGCCCTGCGCGCCGTACCGGCTGATCGTCTACATCGACAACGACCGGCTCGACCGGCTCCGACCCGCGCTCGACGGCCTGACGATCGAGCCGTTGCCGGCCGGCTAGCGCAGCTCACGCGGCCGGCAACCGCCGACGGAGCCAGATCGAGCCGAAGTGGGTGTCGTAGTCCTCGACCTCGACCGGGCGGTAGCCGGGAATCGTCCGTTCCAGGAAGGGCTCGTCGAAGTGGCGGATCATCGGCGCCGACAGCAGCAACTCGAACTCCCGGTTGAAGCTCAGGAAAGCCTGGAGGACCATGGCCTCCGTGCGGTAGAGCGGCCACTTGGCGCGGAAGATGTACTGCTCGGCCGGATACGGCGTGTTGTACGGAAAGTGAATGTCGTGAACGTGAACCACGACGCCCGGCCGCAGCCGCGGCAGCACCTCGAGAAAGAGAAACGCAACGTCGCCGCCGAGCTTCAGCACGTGGGTCGAATCGATGAACAGCACGTCGCCGGCTTCCAGAGCCTCGAAGAGCCCCAGGTCCGCCGCCTCCACCTTCGAGACCACCGCATGGACGGCGGGCTCGCGCAGCTCGTTCAGCCGCCCGGTCGGGAACGGGTCGACGCAGGTCATCTCACACCCGCGACCGTCACGGCCGTTCGCCGCCGCAGCAAGCCACGCGTAGTAGGTCGAAAGACCGGACCCGATCTCGACGTAACGCGCCGGCCGGAGATCCCGCACCATGAGGTACGTCGTCAGAGCGTCGATCACCGGGAAGCCGGGGCCGTAACCCAGCTCCCGGATCTCGCCGTGCGGCGGCAGTTTCCCGAACTCACCGCCATGAGTCTCGACCAGAGCTTCCAGAAGCGATTTCATCGCCTCCAGGTCGTAGTCGACACCCACCAGCTCGCTCGGCCGGTCCCAGGACTCCCGGGAAGCCGCGACCTCCGACAGCACCGGCAACGGCGAATAGAAGTCTGCCGTACGCGCTACGTTCCACCCCAACTTGCGCAACGCAGCGAACAGGGCCGCGTGTAGCCGCCGATAGATCGTCCTCAACACCTTCACCATCAGACGCCGACGATAGCCCGTCCGGCGACCAAGGAGCGAGGCTTCGCCTCGCGCGTCTATCCCGGGCGACGCCGCTTCGCAGCATCGCCCGTCAGGCCGGCGAGGGCGCCGGCGCACCCAGTGTGAACCGACGACGTCCAGCCTGCGGCGGGGTCCGGAGGGGAGGGTCCCAGCGGGCTAGAGGCCAGCGACTGCCGAGAGCGCACGGCCAACCACAGCCGCCCGGAGCGCAGCCGACCGCAGCGAGCGCCAGGTCCCTCCATCCACCACGAGGGCGCAAGCGTCCGTCTGGGACCCTCCCCTCCGGACCCCGCCGCAGGCGGGTGCCAGCGCCGCTAGCCGCTAGCGCCGCTGGAATCGCAAGCCGGCGACGAAGGTGCGGCCCGGCGTGACGTAGCCGGGGACCTCGAAGTAGTCCTCGTCCAGAGCGTTCTCGATGCGAACAAAGGGCTGCCAGAGGGACCGGGTGTAGCTGAGATTGAGGTCGACCTTGGTGTAGTCGTCCATGACGGCGCCGTCCGAGTTGACACGGTCCGACACCACCGCGGCCATCACCGCCGCCGAGAACCGTTCCGTCGGCTGCAACCGCGCGACCAGGGTCGTGCGGTTCTTTGGCCGCCGGGCCAGAGGCTCGCCCGTCGACTGGTCTTCCGTCTCGTTGTATGTGTGGGACAACTCCAGGCTGTAGTCGACACTCGGGCGGTAGCGAAGCATGAACTCGGCGCCGCTCGAACTCGCGTTCGCCACGTTGCGGAAGGAGAAGGTCGGGAAGTAGAACTGGATCAGTTGATCGAACTCCATGTCGAACCACGTGAGATCGGCGCTGACGCCCGATTCGCCAAACCGCTGCTCGACGCCGATGTCGAAGCCCTCCGTGGTCTCCGGCAGCAGATTCGGGTCACCCGAGAACGGATAGTAGAGCTCGTTGAAGGTCGGCGCCCGGAACGCGGTGCCGTAGCTGCCGTGGACACGGCCCTGTCCCTCGGCCCACGAACTCGCAATGGTGACCCGGTGGCTGGTCTCCGATCCGAACGCCGAGTGCTCGTCGCCGCGCACGGCGGCAGTAACGTGCGTGTTGTCCGTGATGGACCACTGGTCCTGCACGAACCAGGAGTCGAGGTCGGCCTCCTCGTCGAAGTTGCCGCCGCTCAGTCCCTTGCGCGTTTCGGTCGAGTAGCCCAGGTTGAGGACGTTGTCGGCGCCCAGCGTCACGTCCGACTGAACGTCGATCTGCTGAATCTCCGAATTGACCTCGTAGTTGTTCCAGAACGTGTCCGGATCGGTGCCAGCCAGGAATCCCTCGGTGCGACCGATTCGCACCGTCTGGCGCCAGAAGGAACCAAGAGCCTTCTCAACCGAGAGCGACAGGGTCTCGTCGTCTTTCGCCGCCATCGCATTCAGATCCTCGGGACCGAAGCCGTCGAGCGCCGTGTCGCCGCGTGCGGAGCGGGCCCGCAGGTCGACTCGGCCATCCTCGAGGAAGGTAGCGCCCAGCCGAGCGCTGTAGGTCTGGTTCTCGAAGGGATCGTCCTCCGCGGACCCGCCTTCGATGTAGCGGTGGGAAACCGCGTCGGTGCTCAGGTCGGTCCCGGAGACGCTGTAGTCCCACACGTCGGTGGCCCCAAGGAGGCCGAAGTCGAACCGCTGGTGCTCGTTGCTGCCCGCCTCGGCCGTCGCGTTCAACCGCCAGCCCGGTTCGCCCCGCCTGGTCGTGATGCTGATCACGCCGGTCATCGCCTCGGACCCGTACGTCGCCTGCGGCCCGCGAAGGACCTCGATTCGCTCGATGTTGGCGGCCAGCATGTTCGAGAAGTCGTAGCTGCCGCCGGTGACCGAGTTGACCCGGATGCCGTCGACCAGGACGGCCGCCTGGCCGCCGGTGCCGCCGCGCACCCTCACGGTCGCGACCTTGCCCGGGCCTCCGGTCTGCGTGACCTCGACGCCCGGCACGGTTCGGAGCAGATCGAGAACCGCCACCTGGTTTCGCTGCTCGATCTCCCCGGCGCCGATCACCGTGACCGCGCTGCCGACCTCGGAGCGCGGCGCCTCGTAGCGGTTCGCGCTGACCACGATCTCCTCCGCGACGATCGGCGTTCCATCTTCCGTCTCGGCTTCTTCTTCGCCAAACGCGACCGTCGGCGCCAGCATGAGCACCGCCAGCACGACGCCCAGGCGCCTGTGCACCAACTCGGTTCCTGTTCGACTGTTCATTCGGGCTCTCCTCCCCCTTCGGGATTCCTGCTCCGGGCGGCCTTCCGGGCCGGTGGAGCATCGATTGCCTCGGCAGGCAGCCAGGTTTCCTGACTTACCTTCGTCCTACTGACCGGCCCTTCCCATTCCTGTGTGGAACAGTGGTCATCGCCGGCTTCGTCCGGATCACAGTCGCGGGGCGGCGGGAGATTCTCACTCCCCTTCCCTTGATCTGCCTGCGTTCTGGTGTGTGCTCAGACTCTCGCTCTAGTGATCCTCATCACGTTTGAAGAATCGGGCTGCGAAGCCGCACCCTAGCAGCCTCGCGCTGCGGCCTACAATCACGCGAATGCCGAACGCGACGGGCAAGCAACTCTCGCTGCTGATGGACCAGCCGGACGCCGCGTTCCGCGTCCACGCCTCGCACCGGCTGGAGACGCTGGCGAAGCGGCTCGCCGAGGAAATGAGCCGGAACCCTGCGGAACCGCTGGAGCCGGAACGGCTCGTGGTGCCCGATGCACTGCTCGGCCAGTGGCTGCGGCTGGAACTCGCCTCCCATCTCGGGGTGGCCGCACATCTGCGAGTCGAGCAACCGGCGCAGTTCGCCTGGGCCGCGATGCGCGAAGGGGTCGCCGAGCTGACCGGTGAGTCGGTCTACGGGCCGCCTCACCTGCGCTGGCGGATCTTCGAGCGTTTGAAGAACTGGACGGGCGACGACGAGATCGCGCGCTACCTCGAGGACGGCGACTCTCGCAAGCGTTTCGAACTCGCCGATCAACTCGCGGTCGCCTACGACCGTTGCCGGGTCTACCGGCCGGACGCCATCAGGGCGTGGCAGCAAGGCCAGGGAAGTGGCTGGCACGCACGGTTGTGGCGGGAACTCGCACCGGCAGCGCCCGGCGCCGAACACTGGGTCGACGCCATCGACCGCTATCGGGACTGGCTGGAGCAACGGCCGCGTGCGGCCGGGACGAGACAGCGCGTGAGCTTCTTCCACCCCGCCACGCTGTCGCCCACCTACGTCGAGGTGCTCAGGCTCGCCGCGCGAGTCATGGACGTCCATCTCTACCTGCTAAGCCCCAGCCGCGACTTCTGGAGCAGGCCGCCAGACGCCGGGGACGTCGAGTCCAACGAACTGCTCGACGCCTGGGGCCGTTCGGCACGGGACCTGCGCGCTCTGATCGGCGCCGGGACCGGGCGTGCAGGAAGCGCCGCGGAAGACCTTGCCGATGTCGCCGCTCGCCCGACCTGCCTGGCCTCGGTCCAGCGGCACATTCTCGAGGGCGATCCGCAGGCGCCGGCGGCCGCGGACGCCAGGACCGGGCCGGACGACTCGATCCAGATCCACGTCTGCCACTCGCCGACCCGCGAGGTCGAGGTCCTGCACGACCGTCTGCTGGGCCTCTTCGACACGCATGCCGACATCCAGCCGGCCGACGTGCTGGTCCTCACGCCCGACCTCGACACCTACGCGCCCCTGGTCGAGGCGGTGTTCGAGTCCGCCGACCGGATCGGTGTCAGCATCGGCAGGCGACGACTCAAGGAAGGCGCCGCGCTGGCCGCCTTTCTCGACCTCCTCGAGCTTCCGGGCTCCCGGTACGCGGCGAACGACGTGCTGGCGCCGCTGCTCGCCGAATCCGTGCGTGTCCGGTTCGGCATCACGGACACCGGTCTGGCGACGATCCGGGGAGCGGTCGCCATGGCCAGGATCCGCTGGGGAAGGGACGGCGAACACCGTACCGACCTCGACGTACCGGCTTCCCCGAACCACAACTGGCGCCGCGGCCTGGACCGGCTCCTGCTTGGCTACGCGATGCACGAAGACGAAACGCTCGTCGACGGCATCGCGCCCAGCGGGCTCGACCACTGGGGCCAGCACACCGGCGCGGCCGACTACGAACTGTTCGGCCGCTTTCGCCGCTACTGCGACCTCGCCTTCGCGCTGAACGACTGGACACACGCCGAACACGACGCCTCCGGGTGGCTGGAACGCCTTCAGTACGAAGTCCTGGAAGGTTTCTTCACCAGCGACTATCGCGCCGGGCCCGAAGCGGTCCGCGAAGTGAACACGGTGTCCCGGCTGCTCTCCGAGTTCGATGAGGAGTGCAAGCGAGCGGGCGCCGGCGGCGGCATCCCGTTTCACGTCCTGCGCGACGTGCTGAACGACATGGCCGAGAAGGCCGCCCGTTCGGCGCCCCGACTGGACGACGGCATCGCGGTCGCGGACCTCGCTTCGGGGCAGGTCTTCCCGGCCAGGGTGATTTGCGCCGTGGGCATGAACGACCGCGCCTTCCCACGCAGGCCGCGGCCCCCGCAGTTCGACTTCCAGGCCGACCTCTTCGAAGGCGAGGCGCGACAGCCCGGCGACCGCGACCGCCGCAACGAGGACCGCTTCGCCTTCCTTGAAGCCCTGCTCGCTGCACGGCGCCACTTCGTACTGACGTACACCGGGCGCGACCTCCAGGAGGACAGGCCGATCCCGCCATCCGCAGTGGTCAGCGAGCTGGCCGAGTACCTGGAACAGCTCTCCCCGGACGCCGAGAACGACGAAGAAGAACGTGATCGCTGGGCCACCCGACACCCGTTGCAGCCATTCAGCCCCAAGTACTTCGAGCCGGGCAGCACCGAGCTGTTCAGCTACTCGGAGTCGATGCGCAACGCCGCCGAGGCCCTTCGTACGAGCGGCCAGGAGCCCAGCCGCTTCGCCGGCGAACTCGCCGCGGAGCTTCGCGAAGAGCCCGTGGAACTCGAGCTGGAGGACCTCGTTCGCTTCGCCGCCAGCCCTTCCCAGGACTTTCTCCGCAAGCGGCTGGACATCCTCCTCGACGTCCGGGAAGACGACGTGGCCTCCGACGAGCCGCTCGACCTGAACGCACTGGAAGCCTGGCAACTGAAGAGCGATCTGGCGGGAATTGACGAACAGGACGACGATCGGACAATCGGGCTGGCCGCGGCCCGGGGCCTGCTGCCGCCGCGGAACCTCGGCCTCGTCCAGCACCGGCAGTCCGCCGCCCAGGTCGCGGCGCTGATGGGGGAACTCCGGCCGTTCCAGCGACACCGCGAGGCGCCCCCGCACGGGGTCGAGGTCGCGTTCGGGAACGTCCGTCTGGTCGGTGCGGTCGGGCAGTTCGACCAGGGAAAGAACGAGCTGCTCTTCTGGCGCATCGGGAGGCTCCGCGCCAAGGACCGAATCGCGGTCTGGCTCCGGCTCCTGGCGCTCATCGCCGGCCGGCAGGAACCGGCGACAGCTCATCTGGTCGGCGGCAGGGACCAGGTCGAGTGCCTCGCGCTCCAGGGTCCCGAGCCGGACGACGCACGGTCACTGCTAGGCGACTGGGTCGAGGTCTGGCGCGAGAGCCGCGGCAAGCCGCTACCGCTCTTCGCCTCGACTTCGTGGGCATGGCTGGCGAAAGGGAAGGAGGGCGCCCGGAACGAGTGGACGAAGACCCCCTGGAGCGAAGGCAACGACGCCCGCCACCGCCTGATCTTCGGCGACGATCCCGTCCGCGACGACTTCGAGCGTCTGGCCGAACGACTGCTCCGTCCGTTGCGGGAGGCGAGCGCGTGATCGCGCCTGCGCCGCGTAACGACGCCTTCAACCGGCCGCTCGACACCGACCTGCTGATCGAGGCGAGCGCCGGAACGGGCAAGACCTACGCGCTGACCACCCTGGTCGCCCGCCTGATCATCGAAGAGCGGTTCGGCATCGACCGTCTCCTGATCGTCACCTTCACGATCTCCGCGGCGGGCGAACTGCGTACGCGTGTACGGCGGCTCCTCCAGGCGGCCCGGCGAGCCGCCTCCGGCGCCAACGTGGGCGCGGGTTCACAGGCCGGCAGACTGAGGCGGCGCTGGCAGCGGCACGGAATCCGGGACGCGGACGCATTGAGACGCCTCACACGCGCCGTTCGCGACCTCGACCGGGCCAACATCACGACGATCCACGGCTTCTGCCAGCGGACGCTCGTCGAGTTCGCCCTGCATGCCGGCGCTCCCTTCTCCTTCGAGGTGAGCGGCGACGACGCGCTGGACGTCGGCGACGCCGCGCGCGACTTCTGGCGCCGCCGCATGGTGGGCGAACCCGTCCCGTTGCTCGAGTACGCGAAGTCGAACAGGTTCGTCCAGGACGAAGAGACCACGGAGTGGGTCGTCGGCCATCACGCCAAGGTCCAGGACATCCGGAGCTCCTGCTCGCAGGAGGAGCTGCCGGGCGTGCTCGAGTCGAAGCGGAGCGCGTGGCTGGAAGCGGTCCGCGCGGCGCAGACCGCATGGTCGGACCCGGAACAGAGAGCCGCCTTCCTTGAGGTTGCCGACCCGTCCCGATGGACCGCGACAGCGCGGAAGAGGACACCGGTACGCGTACGAGCCCGAATGGTCATCGAGGCCTTCGATGCCGGCGTCCCGGAGGAACTTGCTCCGGACTGCGCCGGCACCTTCGGCACCAGGGCGCTGGAAGCGGGGTTCTACAAGAAGAACCCGCCGCCGGTCGCTCCCCTGTTCGATCACTTCGACAACATCGCGGAAGCCGGAGCACCGTACGGCGACCTCTGGCTCGCAAGCCAGCGCCGTAGCCTCCTCGGGGACGCCAGGCAGTCCCTGCAGCACACTACCCAGGTTCGCCGGAGCCTGAGCTTCGACGCCCTGCTCGTTGAACTGCACCGGGCGCTCGACGGGGCCGGAGGCGCCCAACTCGCCGGTCGAATCCGTTCCCGCTACCCCGTTGCCCTGATCGACGAGTTCCAGGACACGGACCGCCTGCAGGCAAGGATCTTCGAGACGATCTACCCGGGCGGCGCCGAAGCTGCCGACGGGCGCCTCTTCGTCGTCGGCGACCCGAAGCAGTCCATCTACCGCTTCCGGGGCGCGGACGTCTTCGCCTACCTGGAAGCCCGGAACCGCCTGGGCGGGTCGGGCGAACCACTGAGTCTGGCGCACAACTTTCGCTCGACGGCCGGACTCATCCGCGCCGTCAACCAGCTTTTTTCACGGAAGCGGCCGTTCGTCCTGTCCGACTTCGACTTTTCGCGGGCGGTGCCGGCCGACCGGGAGCGCGCGGAGCTCGTCGTCCGGGACGACGAGGACGATGCGGCCCCGTTCCAACTCGTCGTGATCCCGGGCGCCGACGGCAAGAGGCGAACCAAGCCGGAGCTGACTTCCCTCGCTGCGCAACTGGCCGCCCGCGACATCGCGCGGCTGATCGCGGCGGGCAAGGCCGGCACGGCGGAACTCGTCGGCGGCGACCGGCCCCGACCGCTGGCCGCCCGCGACATCGCGGTGCTCGTCCGCAAGGGCGTCCAGGGCAAGGCAGTAGCGGAGGCCCTGCGCCAGCTCGGGATCGACAGCGTCGAGATGGGCACCGACAACATCTTCGAGTCCGAGGAGGCGGGCAGCCTCTACCGCCTCCTTCACGCCCTCTGCCTGGACGAATCCGAGTACAACGCCACCCAACTGCTCCGCGGGGCGCTGGCCGCCGACCTGTTCGGCCTCGACATGGAGGACCTTGCCGCGCTGCGCGACGACGACGACGCCTGGAGCGACTGGCGGGGTTTCGCACGCGAGTGGGCCGAAGTCTGGCAGGAGCACGGCATTGCCACTCTGATGCGGGGCATCCTGTTCGCCAGCGACGCCGCTGACTGCTCGGCGAACCTGCTCGCCTACCCGAACGGCCCGCGGCGGCTGACGAACTACCTGCACCTCACCGACCTGCTCCACGAAGCCGAAACCCGGCGGCGACCCTCGCGTCAGGGCCTCCTCGACTGGTTCCGGCAAGCCAGGACGGACGCGCAGGGCACCGACGAGACGGCCCAACTCCGTCTGGAGAGCGACGAGAACCTGGTGAAGATCGTCACCGCCCACCGGGCCAAGGGTCTGGAGTTCCCGGTCGTCTACTACCCCTTCGCCTGGGACGGCCGCCCGCAGGCGAGAGGTGGGCAGAGGAAGCCCACGGCCGACTACTACGACCCCGAGCGCCGAACGCCAGTGCTCGATCTCGACCCCTCGGACGACGCCTACGATCGCGAGCACGTCGAAGAGCACGCCGACGAACTGCGCCTGCTCTACGTGGCGCTGACGCGGGCCGAACACCGCTGCGTGGTCACCTGGTCACCCGAAGGCGGCGCCGAACACGCGCCGCTGGCCTGGCTCCTCCACGGCCGCGGCGCTACGGACCAGAACGACGCCGCCCTGGCGTTGAACGAGAACGCAGCCCGCGTGAGGACGCTGGGGCCTGGGGAGTGGCTGGCGGAGATCCAGGCCTTCGCCGGCCGCGCGGCCGGAGCCGTCTCGGTGCGGCTGATGGACTCGGCGACGACGAACGGCGAGCCTGACGCCGGCGACGACGAGGAAACCAGGCACCTCGAGACCCGCCAACTCAAACGCAAGCTCGAACGGATCCGGCAGCGGACGAGCTACTCCGCCCTGTCGGCTGGGGCCGCCGCGGGCGCCGGCCTGTTCGTGCGCGACCGCGACGACATCGACCTCTCCGACGGAGAAGCCGCCGTCGAACCGACGGCGCCCGCCAACGCGCCAGAACGGGAAGAAGACGGCCCTACCGTCTTCACCTTCCCCAGCGGCGGCCGCTCCGGCCGGTGCCTGCACGAGATCTTCGAGCGGCGGCTCGGCGACCCGGACGCCGGAAGCCTGGAGCGGACCTGCGAGGGCGCGCTCGCCCGCTACGGCTTCCAGGACAAGTGGCTGCCGGCCGTCCGAACCCTGGTCGAGAACGGCCTGGAGACCCCGCTCACGCCGCCGGGCGAGGCGGGCGGCGTGTTCCGGCTGTCCGACCTCAAGCGGCCCGTCGCCGAGATGGAGTTCCACCTGCCGCTCCGCAGGCTTCAGCTCGCGGAACTCGCGCACTGCCTCGAAACGCATGGCTACGATCACCGGCTCGCCGGGAGCGACGCCACGACCGACGGCTTCCTGCATGGCTTCATCGACCTCACAGCACGGCACGACGGTCGCTGGTACGTCCTCGACTACAAGTCCAACTGGCTCGGCCCGGACCTCGCTTCGTACTCGAAAGCGGCGATCGCGGAGTCGATGCGCCACCACGGCTACCACCTCCAGTACGTTCTCTACCTGACCGCCCTGCACCGCCTGCTGACACTGCGGCTCAAGGACTACGACTACGACCGCCACATCGGCGGCGCCTTCTACCTCTTCCTGCGCGGCATGAGGCCGAACGCTCCCGGCAGCGGCGTGTTCCACGACCGTCCGTCCCGCGCCTGCATCGAAGCGATCGACGCCTGCTTCGGCGGAACGCCATGAACAGCCACGAGCAGATCGACGCCTTGACAGGAGCCGGCGTTCTCGCCGACATCGACCGCTACTTTGCCCGGCTGACGATGGACCTCGGCGCCGGCGAGGACGTTGCCCTGGCTGCGGCCACGACCAGCGCGCTGCACCGGAACGGCCACACCTGCCTCGACCTCGGCAACGCCGGCAAGCCGATCGCGACGCTCGTGGAACGACCCGACTCCGGCCGCCCGGAGGAGACGCTGGCGGCCGACCTGCAGGCGATCGCCCTGCCCGCGAGCGCCGCGCTGCGCGGGGCGCTGGCTGGAAGCCCCGTCGTCACCACGGACGCGGACGCGGCGAACGACCGGCCCCTCGTACTGGACGGCGACCGCCTCTACCTGCACCGCCTGTTCCACGCCGAACGCCGGCTGGCGGCGCGTCTGCTCGCCCTGGCAGCGGAGCGGGATCTGTCGGCCGGCGCCGAGTCCACCGCCGCACGGGTCTTCGACGCCGGGGAAGATCGCACCGCGGAGGCGGTCGCGGCGCTGCGCATCGCGTTGGAGCGGCGGCTCTGCATCGTCACCGGCGGCCCCGGCACCGGCAAGACGACGCTGGCCGCCAAGCTGATCGCGACGCTCGTCGACACAGGCCTGGCCCACCCGCGCCGGATCGGCCTCGCGGCGCCCACCGGAAAGGCCGCCTCGCGCATCCAGGAGTCGGTCCGCGAGAAGCTGGGCGAGGGTCTTCTCGACCGGGTGCCCGAGCTCTGCGAGTTTCCGGCCGAGGCGTGGACCGTTCACCGCCTGCTGGCGAGCCGGACCAGCCGGATGGACCGCCTCGACGCGCTGGTCGTCGACGAATGCTCGATGGCCGACCTGGCGCTGATGGTCCGCCTGGCGACCGCGTTGCCGGAGCATTGCCGGCTGATTCTTCTCGGCGACGCGAACCAACTGGCCTCGGTGGAGCCGGGCTCCGTCTTCAGCGACCTCTGCAAGGCGGGCAACCGCGGTCCGCTCACCCACTGCGTGACGACCCTGAGGAAGAACTACCGCTTCGAGGAGCGCTCCGGCATCGGCCGGCTCGCTGCCGCCGTGGTCGCGGGCGACGCCGATGCGGCCGTGCGCGTCCTTCGGGACGGCAGCGACGCCACGACGCAGCTCGAGCCACTCGATGACGAGGCAGCCTTCGACGCCTTCGCCCACGATTGCGCCCGGGAATGGTCCGACCACATGAAGGACCTGGCGGCGGACCCGCTCGGCGTCGCTCCGTTCCCGGAACGGCGGGTCCTGTGCAGCCACCGGCGAGGCCCCTTCGGCACCGACCGCTTCAACCGCCTGGTCGAGCGCCGCCTGGCCGAACTGGGGCGCAGGAGGGAGCATGACGAGTTCTACATCGGGCGGCCGATCATCGTCAGCCGCAACGACCGCCAGACCAACCTCTCGAACGGCGACACCGGCGTCGTCGTTCCCGGCGATCGGGGCAACCCGCGGGTCTGGTTCCCGGATCTCGACCGCGACGGCAAGCGCTTCCTCGTTGCGCCTTCCCGCCTGCCGCAGCACGAGAGTTTCTTCGCCCTCACCGTGCACCGGGCCCAGGGCTCGGAGTACAGGCACGTGGTCTTCGTTCCCGGCCCGGCGGAGTCCCGTGTAAACACGAAGGAACTGCTCTACACCGCCGTGACCCGGGCACAGAACACAGTGACCGTGCTGGCGACCCGCCGCTCGGTGCGGGCCGCCGTGCTGCGGACGACCTCCCGCGCGACCGGCCTGCTCGACCGCCTCCGGTAACCCGCACGGAACGAACCGCGCAGAATGGAGCCGGCCTGGCGGCCGGCGAGACTTCCTGGCCGCCTTCGGCGGCAGCGGGTCAGAAGACCCGCGCACCCAGCGGCGCGGCCCGTTCCGTGCGGGCTACCGCCGCCGCAGCCACCACAGGAGCAGCAGCGCGAGCACCGGCAGGCCGGCGGCGACACCGCCCCACCACCGCTCGGGCCCGGCCCCGGTCCGCGGCGCCTCCGAAGACTCGCTCTCCGTCACCTCCATCCGGTAGCCCTCGACCGGAAGCGGCGGCGCCGACTCGAGCTGTTCCCGCTCGGCCTCCATCCGCTCTTCGTTGGCTTCAACGAAGGCATCGGCCTCAGCCGCCGCACGCTCGATGTCCATGGCGATGACCGACTCCATCGCGGCGCGGAAGGCCTCCAGCAGGGGTACGGGGACGTTCAGGACCGCGCCCTGCTCGATCACGTAGCGCAGCAGCCGCGGATTGGCGCAGGTATGACCCGAGCAGGCCGCACCGTGCTCGGCGACGCTGCCGGCGTACTCGGTCAGGAGTCGGCGCAGGGTCTCCTCGTCGGTTTCCCAGTAGCCCTTGCGGATCGTCTCGACCATGCGGCCGGTGATGTCCTGGTAGGCGAACGGCGAGTTCTCCTCGAAGAACTCCCTCATCCCGAGTTCGTGCCTGTCCTCGACGTAGACCTCGAAGGACTCCTGCCACATCCGGTCGTCGACGGTCTCGGTGACGACGGCGTCCCAGCCCCAGAGGTACTCGACGAACGCGCGCATCTCTCCGGCCCCCGCGTAGCCCTCCTTCTGCATGCCCTCGATCCAGGTCGGGTTGACGTAGCGGGACCGGAACTCGGCGCCCAGGAACCTGTCGATCCCCGTCATCTCCGGGCTACCCGGGTCGCGGGTGTTCGTGACGATGAGTTCTGGGCTCTCACCGTCGATGCTCCGCACCGCCGCCGCCAGACCGCCCGCGTACATGAAGAAGTCGTCGTTGTCCAAGGCGCCGTAGAGCGACGTCGAGCTGCTGTGGACCACCTTCTCGACCCCGGACAGGGTGAGCCTGAATACGTCCTCCATCGGCTCGCCCCAGAAGCCGTTGCCGTAGCCGTGCCCCATCTTCGAGATGTACTCGTCGGCCAGCGCGACATCTGAGTCCCAGCTTCCGCTCGCCGCCGCGATCCGCGACGTGTTCAGGTTGAACCTGCCGGGCGGCTCGTCGAAGATGCGGACGCCGGCCCGGCGGTCCGCTTCCTCCTCGCTGTAGCCGCGCTCGACCAGGGCGGCCCGGGTCGCCAGGTAGTGGCGCCGCACGTAGTTCTCCGCCTCGTCGAGCGCCTTGACCCGCTGCACCGCCTGGTCGATCAGGCGGGTCACGTTGCTGAACATGCCCTCGGCCGCGGACGAGATGACGACGTCGACTCGCGGCCGCCCGAGCCGGCGCGACGGAATCACCTCGACGTCGACGACGTCGCCGCGGGCATTCCAGACCGGCCGCGTCCCGAGCAGGTGAAAGACCTGGGACTCGATGACCCCCTCGTGCCGGAGCGTCTCGGCGCCCCAGATCACGAACGAGACCTTCTCGGGATAGCGCCCATGCTCTTCGACGTGACTCGCCAGCATCTCGTCCGCCAGCTTGACCCCGAGGTCCCAGGCCGCCGGCTTGGGCACCTTGTCCGGATCGATGCCGTAGAGGTTCTTGCCGGTGGGGTACGCGTCCGGCTTGCGGATCGGCTCGCCGCCGCCGCCGGGCGGGACGTAACCGCCGCCGAGACCCCGCACCAGGTTGTCCAGCTCGCGCGGCGCGGACTCGACGATCCGTTGCTCCATGTCCGCGGCGAGCACCGAGGCGGCGTCCGGCAGCAGGCCGCGATCGACCGCGACCACCGCCTCCACGGTGCTCTGCCGCATCCCGGGCTCAGGCAGCCGCCCGAACGCGTGGAGCCCGTAGGGAATGTGCTCGGACCGCAGATCGGTCATGTAGTCCTCGATCTCGTGGAGCGCGTCGTGCTCGATCACGCCTGAGTCCCCGAGCTCGAGCTGCAGGTCCTTGAGGATGCCGAGCGCCTCGGAACGCTCCCGGATCTGGTCCGCGTACGCCTCGGCCAGGGTTTCGTTCTTGTGGACGTTCTGGTGGTAGTCGTCCACCACCTCGCCCAGGGCGGCCAGTTCCGGCAGCAGCCGGCTCTGGACGAAGGGCGGCACCATGTGATCGACCACAGTCGCCATCCCGCGCCGGCGCGCGACCAGGCCCTCCCCCACGACGTCGACGTTGTAGATGTAGAGATCGGGCAGGTCCCCCAGCAGGGCGTCCGGAGCGTCGGCGGCGCTCAGTCCCATCGCCTTGCCGTCGAGCCACTCCAGCGTGCCGTGCGTCCCGACGTGAACGACGGCGTCGGCGCCAAAGCCGCCTCCATCCTCCGGCTCGCGCAGCCAGAAGTAGGCGGCCGCGTACTGGTGGTGCGGCGCCAGGTCGTCGGCGTGGTAGAGCTGGGTCAGATCCTCGCCCCAGCCCCGCGCCGGCTGCGGCAGCAGGGCGACGTTGCCGAAGCGAATGACGGGCACGACGAGTTCCCGCTCGGCGCCGCGGATGCGCGGTCCGGCAGCCATGACTTCCGCCGCTTCCGGCGGCCCCCAGTCCGCCACCATCTTCGCCCGGAGTTCCGGCGCGAGTGCGTCCAGCCAGCGGCGGTACACGTCCATGCCGATGCGGACGGCATCGCCGGCGTCGAGCATCCGGTCGAGCTCTCCCGGCGCGTAGCTCCCCACGTTCCGCGCGCCGTTGAGCATCTTCTCCAGCAGCACATCGGCGGAGAGGTCGATCTCGCCGCCGCCAAGGTCGTAGCCCTCGTCGCGAAGGCGCTCCAGGACGTTCGCCAGCGATTCGGCGACGTTGAGGTAGCTGGCGCCGATGTCGGCCTTGCCGGGCGGATAGTTGTAGTACAGCAGCGCCAGCTTCTTCCCGGCGTTCGGCGTCGCGGCCAGGGCCGCGTAGCGCAGCGCACGGCGCACGGCCATCGCCACCCGGGAGGGGATCGGCCGGCGAGCGACGATGGTGAGCCCGGTGTCCGGATCGGCGATCCGCTCCTGGCTGCCGACCACGGTGGGCGCCACCAGGCCCGCGAGTTCCGGCGACACGACCTGGAACGTTCCCTCGAACAGGGACAAACCCATCTCCGACTCGCGCCACTCCTGCTCGCCGCGGCCGTAGAGGGAGATCAGGCTGAGCACCGGAACGTCGAGTCTGGCCAGCGACACACCGGCGTCGGGGCCCGCGAACCGGAACAGGAAGGCCATGGCGACGTCGACCCTCGCTTCGCCGCTGTCGTCGAGCAGGAGTGTCTCGAACGCGAGACCGGCCGGATAGCCGAACACGGGTACCGCCTCGCCGCCCTGCCGCTCGATCTCCGCGACCACGGCGTCGACCAGGCCGGTGTTCCCGGAGTCGAAGTCGGCGCCGTAGAAACCCACCGCGACGCGCGGCGCGCCCGGCCGCTTCCTGCCGGCGCGCGCTCTCCAGTCGTCGAACTCCTGCCAGGTCGCGAAGACCCGGCCGCGGGGATCGCCCGGGTAGTAGTAGCCCGCCTCCAGGTTCGGCTGCGGTTCCCCGGGCGCCAGACCGTCGACCCCGGCCGCCGAGAGGACGTACTTGAGCAGTTCGAGCTGGTTGGCGAAACCGGAGTACTCCCAGTAGGCGCGGGCCCGCCGGTCCCAGGTCACGCCGAGCGGCTCGTAGTGGTCGCGCCCCAGGAGCCCCTCGCCAACCCCGAAGACGGTTCCGCGCCGCACCGCCTGGCCGATCAGGTCGATGCCGTGAGTCGCGTCGAAGCGCTCGATCGTGTGCTGGTCGTGCACGCTCAGCACGAGCGCGTCCGCGTCGACGAAGGACTGGGGATCGACCTCGTCGAACAGCGATTCGGTGAGCAGGGTGAGTTCCACCCGGCCGCGCAGGTCGGGGTGCTCGGCCAGAAGGTCCTTCCACGCCGCCGCGATCGCGGGCAGGTTGGTGTCGGCGGCGAGGTAGGAGACGCGAACGTCCGGCAGTCGCTGCTGCGCCGCCAAGGGAACGGCGAGGGCGACAAGGCCGATCAGAATGCGGGTGCTAGTCCGGCACATAGACGATCTGACCGTCCGCCAGGCGGTAGGCGGTGCCAAGGCGCTCTCCGTCCCCGCCCAGCGTCTCGCCCGTCAGTTCGTATGCCTCGATCTCCGTGCCGCGCTTGACGATGATCTCGCGCAAGCCGTCCTCGTTCGTCTTGACCAGCGTGACCTCGCTGTTCGGGTCGATCAGATCGCCGATCCGGTAGACCGAGAACAGCGCGATCATCAGCCCGACGATGAAGACGACCGAAACGTCGAAGATGTTGACCACGCCCGCGAGCGGATCGTCCTCTTCGATCGGCGCGTTCGGAGGCGGGAGCTTCAGAAACCGGGCCATCGCGGGCTCATTCTTCCACTGCGCCGAGTTCGGCGTTCATCCGTTCCGCCAGAAACCGCAGTTCCAGTACCGTCTCGGCGACCCAGCCGCGACGGGCGACGAGCACGGCGAAGGCGGCCGTGCCGGTGGCGAGGCCGATGACCGTGGTCGTGAAGGCGACCACCATCTGGCTGGCCATCGCCTCCAGGTCGCCGGCGGTCAGCGATGCGAGGGCCGCGCCCATCGGGATCAGCGTACCGAGCAGTCCCAAGCTGGGACCCACCCGCACCAGCAGCCGCGAGCCGTTCAGGCGCCGCTCGACGGCCGCCTCGTGCTCGAGCAGGACCCGCTCCAGACCGCCGTGGCGGAAACCCGGATCGCCGAGCCGCCCGGTCACCGCGCTGACCAGGCTGAGCAGAGTCGCCGGGAGCTCCTCCAGCCGCGCCGTGTCGGTGGAGAGCACCGGACCCTGGTCGAGCCAGCGGTCGAGGTCGAATCCGCGGCGCTCGCGCCGCCTGGTCAGGTACTCCGACACGCAGCCGCCGGCCAGGAAGAACGCGGAGAGGACGCAGACCCAGAGGAGAACGATGACCGGCAACCTGAGTACCTGGCTCAGCGCGAACAGGCCGTTCTCAAGCGTTCCGAGGAGATTCACCGGCGCCTCCGTCCGGCCACGGCCGGCGCCCTTCTCCGCCGCGCCGCGACGAAGCCGCCGGCGACGGCCGCCGCGGCGGCGGCCACCAGTGCCCAGGCCGCAGGCTGCGCGACGGTCGAAGGATCCCGCAGCGACCCGGTGTTGAGCGCGGACGCCGACTGCCAGCCGACGACGAGCTCAGGCAGGAACGCGACCGCCAGCCCAAGCGCCACGACCAGCAGGAGTCCCTCTTCCCGGAGCCGGGGCGGCGCGAACACCGGTCTGACCGCGCTCAACCAGACCGCCACCGCCGGCATCGCGGCGGCCACCGGCACCGTGATCCAGACCGGCAAGCCCAGGACCTCCAGGTAGCGGCTCCACAGAGCCGCCGCCGCGCCGGAGGCGAACGATGCAACGTAGAGCGGCGGATGCCCGAGCAGGGCAGCCAGGGCGATGACCGTGGCGGTCACGCCGACGGTCATCGAGTCGGCACCGCCGATCCCGGACGCGACCGGCCAGGTGACAAGGAACCCGGCCGCGGGGAAGAACCAGATCCTGCGTCGCGGCACCGCGCCTCGCGGGACTCCCGTGGCGCCGAACACGGCGGCGCCAAGCACGCTGAGCAGCCCGAGGACATGGACGGTCAAGGTCATAACGGCGAAACCCCGTCGCGGCCGAAGCGTTTCGACCGGAACGGGGTCCCATTCTCGCCGAAGCGAGGGCGTTTGGCGAAAGATCAGCGGCCGCTGACCGTGCCCTCGCTTCCGTCGCTGTCCGCGTTGCGGCGCTGCTGCCGGCGGAGCTGGCGGAACAGATCACCCTGCTCCTCCTCGCTCAGCGAGTCCCAGTCAACGTCGAAACGATCCTTGATCAGCTTCCTGAAGTCCTCGCGGTTGAAGCGCTGCTGGCTCAGGAAGCCGGTGTCCGACGGGTTGTAGCCGGGCTCGGCATCGGCGTAGGAGACGAAACCGAACATCATCTCGGAGGTCGTCGGGCCGCCGTAGACGACGGTCTTCGTCGGGTCCGGGTTCGCCGGGTTGTCCGCCGAGTTGTCCCAGGCCATCGTCAGCTCGATCTCGGTGCCGGCCGGGATCCGCTTGCCGCCCGCCTGGTACTTGTAGTGGGTCTGCCAGTTGAAGTCGTACCGGGGCACGTCGAGGAGAATCTCCTCCGTGCCGTCCGGGTACTTCGCGACGTAGCGGGCCGACTTGCCGCGCAGATGCATGTGCGGCGTGTAGCCGAGCAGGAGCGAGTCGCGCTCGAACGTCGTACTTGTCCGGGCGACGTAGTTGGAATCGCCGGCCGGGATCTCGAAGTCGAACTTGCCCATCGGCTTGCTCTGCATGACGTGGTCGGGCTGGTAGTCCTCCGGGTAGAACCGGACGGCGACCGACGAGCGGTCCCAGACGCCGGTGCCGGGGCCGGCTTCCTTGTGGTAGTGCATCTGCCAGCGGATCGTCGTGCCGGGCTCGAGCAGGGTGCCGAAGCCGTCGTCATGAACGTCCGGATCGTTGCCGGGAGCGATGCCGCCTAGCGGCCGCGCGATGATGTGGTGCACGACCGGGCCGCCCGGGCGGAACTCGACCGCCTTGATCCAGCGCGGCTCGGGCAGCATCTCTTCCGTGATCGTCGTCTCGAACCTGATGTACTGGTCCTCGACATCGTCCTCGACGAAGTAGTCCTGGCCCATGTCCATGACCAGATCCGGCTCGCCGATCGTCCAGCCGTCGCTGCGCTCCCACACCTTGGCCGGCGGCGCGTCCGCCGCGTTGCCCATCGGCGCCCCGCCCCTGGCCCAGGCGATCAGGGTGGCCCGCTGCTCGTCCGAAAGCGAGCGCTCGTTCACGAACGTACCCGCATGCCGCGGCGCGGCGTGCCACGGCGGCATCAGGCCGGACTCGACCTGACGGGCGATCGAGCGCGCCCAGGGCCGCGTCTCCTGGTAGCTGGTGAACGCCATCGGCGCCACCATGCCGCCCAGGTTCGCGCCGTTCGGGCGGTGGCAGACCTGGCACTTCTGCTCCAGCACCGTCTGCACGTCGCCGTAGTAAGTCGGCGTGTCCTGGGGAACGTCGTTGTTGTTGTTCGCCGCCGCGAGCGGAGCGGCGAGCGCGAGGATCATCAGCAAAGCGAGCGCCTGCTTCATGGATCGGGTCTCCTCGGTTCGGGTTCTCGGGAACGGTAGTTGCAACACCGTACCACATCCCGCTGCCGGAACCGTGACGATGTCGCGAGCGCTACTCACGGATCAGGGCACCCGCTTCGGCTGCCGGAAACGCGCCCGACGGTGCTCTTCGTTCACCAACACCAGGCGAAGCGCTTCGACCGCCTCCCGGACGTCGGCATAGCGCACATACAGGGGCGTCAGGCCGAAGCGCATCAGGTCCGGGCCGCGGAAGTCGCCGACCACGTCCCGGGCGATCAGCGCCTGCATCAAGGCGTAGCCGTCCGGGTGCCGGAGCGAAACCTGGCTGCCCCGCTCCCACGCGTCTTCGGGACTCGCCGGGACGACGCCGAACTCGGCGAGACGCTCGCCGGCAAGCCGCAGGAACAGGTCGCCGAGTTCCACGCTCTTCCGCCTCACCGCGGCCAGATCGACGCCCTCGAAGGTCCGCAGACCCTCGTCCAGGAGGGCCATCGAGAGGATAGGAGGGGTACCGGCAAGGAACCGGCGCATCCCCGGCGCGGGCCGATAGCGCGTCTCGAAGTCGAAGGGACTGGCATGGCCCATCCAGCCGGTGAGCGGAGACTCAAGGGTGTCCTGAACCCGACGCGCCACGTAAAGAAAACCGGGAGCGCCCGGCCCGCCGTTCAGGTACTTGTAGCCGCAGCCGACGGCGAACTCGACCTCGTCCTCCTCGAGCCGCAGGTGGACGGCGCCGGCGCTGTGGCTCAGATCCCAGACCAGCGGGACGCCTTCGGCGCGTGCCGCAGACGTCAGAGCTCGCATGTCCAGCATCCTCCCCGTGCGGAAGTCGACGTGGGAGACGGTAGCCACGGCGACATCGGGGCCAAGCGAGGATTCGAAGTCTTCGGGCGCCGTCAGCCGGAGAGTCGCTCCCGACTCCTCGAGGAGTCGGGCAAGGCCCTGGGCCATGTACAGATCGGTCGGGAAGTTGCCCTCTTCCACGAGGACCACCCGGCGATCCGCCGCCCGTAGCAGCAAAGCCCCGAGCAACTTGAAGAGATTGACCGAGACGGAGTCGGCCGCGATCACCTCGTCCTCGCCGGCGCTGAGCAACGGCGCGATTCGCCGGCCGATCCGCCGGGGCAGTTCGACCCAGTCGTGCCGGTTCCAGGCCGCGACCAGATCCGCCTCCCATTCCTCGGAGATCACCCGCTCCGTGCGCGCCCCGATCGTACGAGGCGGCGGGCCAAGCGAGTGCCCGCAGAGATAGATCATTCCTTCCGGCAAGCGGAACCGGTCGCGAAGGTACGCCAGGGGATCGCGGCGGTCCATCTCCACCGGATCGCTCTGCCGGCGCCGGCCGCGGGAAGCTGCCCGGTCCACGGTGGCGCGGCCTACTCGGGTGCGCCGGCCACGGGTCGGCCCGCGTCCAGGTCGGCGTGCAGGGCGCCAACGAGCGCGGCCACTTCGGGTCGGGTCAGCTTCGACCCCGGGCCCTGTTCCTCGACTCGGGTCAGCGTCGCCCAGGCGAGGCGCACAGGAAGGCCGGTGAAACCGAGATAGCCGCGCGGGGCGCCAGCCTGCTGGAGGTGCTCCACGTACTCGCCGGCAATCACGAGATCTTCGCGAGCGAGCGCGAAGGCCGCCGCCCGGTCCCGGGCGGTCGGAATGAAGGTGCGTCCTTCTCCCGCATCGTCGGCGGCGTCCTTCAGGATGTTGACGAGTTGCAGCGCCTCGCCGAACGCCGCGGCGCGGCGGCGGAGCGCTTCCGCCACCCGTTCCAGCGGTGCGCCAAGCAGGAACAGCTCGGTCAGCATCTCGCCGACGATGCCGGCCACGACATAGCAGTAGTCCCGAAGCTCGGGAATGCCTCCGAGGCGCAGCTCGCCCTCCCGGTCGGCGCGCCTGACGATGTGCGCCATGCCCACGCAAGTGCGGCGAACGTGACGACCGACCACCGACCGGGCCCGCGGGTCGAGAGCGCGATACGCCGAAAGCACCTCGTCCGTCGCCTCGAGCAGCTCCAGGTAGCCCTCGTGCGGCGAAGGCGGCTCGGCGAGCCAGGAGGCGACCAGGGCTCCGGCCGCGCTACGAGTCTCCCCGTCCGTCTCGTCCAGCAGGTCCGCGAACCGGAACAGGGCCTCGACCCGCTGCTCCCGGCTCCAGACCGCCGCGTCCTCGAGCGTGTCGGCGATCCGCAGCAACAGGTAGCCCAGGGTCACCTGATCCCGCGTCTCGCCTTCGAGTTGGGGAATCGAAAGCGCGAACGTCCTGCTTGTCTTGACCAGAAGATCTTCGAGGTCTGCCATCGGCGAGCGCACGAGTCTACCGGTGCCGCGGGCAGGATGCCGGTCACCGGCGCGTGGTATCGTCGCCCCTGTTTTCCTTCAGCGGAGCCACGCTCGAGCGCCTCATGAAGTCCAATGCGATTGCCCCGCTCTCGCTAGCAACCGCTGCATTCCTGTACCTCGGCTGCTCCCTGGCGCCGCCGCCGGAACTGCCTGATCCGGCAGCGGAAATGCCGGAGGACTTCGAGCAGAGCCCGGCCGCCGGCGCCCATGAGCCGCTCGAGTGGTGGAAGGCGTTCGCCGACCCCGCGCTCGACCGGATCGTCGACTCCGTGCTCGACTCGAACCTGGACATGGCCGCCGCGGTCGCCCGCGTGGAGCAGGCCAGGGAACGGGCCCGAATCGCCAGGGCCGCGATCCGGCCGGCCGTCCAGGGAGGTGCGGGGATCAACGACCTGACGAACCCCACGAACACGGGCTTCGGCGCCCAGATTCAGGAACTGGGCCTGGAACGGTTGGCTCCCGGCTTCAACCTGCCGGAGCGACTCGCGATCACGACCTGGTCCCTGAGCGCCGACTTCTCCTACGAGATGGACTTCTGGGGGCGCGCCAGAAGCTCGGCGCTCGCCGCCGGCGCCGAGTATCTCGCCTCGGAGTCCGACTACCGGACCGCGAGGATCGGGATCCTCGCGGAGACGATCGGCGCCTACTTCGAGATCGTCGACTTTCGCCGGCGTATCGCGATCAGCCGAAAGATGGTCGATGTCCTCCTGGAGCGCGAGGACGTCGCCTCCACCCGCTACGACCGAGGCCTCGCCGACTCCTCGGTCCTCTACCGCATCCGCCAGGACCTGCGGAACACCCAGGCCATCCAGCCTCAGCTCGAGAACGGGCTGGCGAACGCGGAGGGGCGCCTCGCCGTCCTCCTGGGCGGCTACCGGGACGATCTGGCGGAACTGCTGCCCGAAGCGCCGGCGGCCGAGGCCGCGGCCGATCCCGTTCCGGCGGGGATTCCGGCCGACCTGCTCATGCAGCGGCCGGACGTCCGGGCGGCCAGACACCGGCTCGAAGCGGCCCGCTTCCAGGTCGACGCGCGGCGCGCCGAGCTTCTTCCGACGCTGTCGTTTTCCGGCTCCATCGGGCTTCAGAGCTCCAAGGTCGACAGCCTGTTCAAGGTGGACCAGTGGTTCACCAACCTGGCGTCCAACCTGCTCTCGCCGGTCTTCCAGGGCGGGCGGCTGCGCAGCAACGTCGCGCTGGCCGAGGCCCGGTTCGGCGAGTTCGCGGCGACCTACGGCCGGACCGTTGTGACCGCCGTCAACGAGGTCGAAACGGCCCTCGCCGTGCACGGAAACGAGGGCCGGCGCCATGCCCTGCTCGCCTCCCGCCTGGAAGAGGCCCGGGCGACGGAGACGCTCCGCTCCCAGAGATACGAGGCGGGAATCGGGGGCTACGCCGACTTCCTCGACGCGCTGCTCACCCGCCTGAACGTCGAGTCCGCCCTGGCCGGCGCCGAACGCGACCTCGCGCTCTCCCGGCTGACCGTCCACCGCGCCCTGGGCGGCGCCTGGACCCCCGCGGACTCGGTGGGCGAAGCGACGGCGGCACAGGCGCCACCACCACCGGCACCACGAACGGAGTAGGACGGGCAGATGAGTCGTACAACCGGCTGGCTCGTTGCCGGCGCCATAGTGATCGGGGCCTCAGGTCTCGCCGTGTTCCTGGTCTCCCAGCGGCCCGAACCGGAACGCAGACCCCCGCCCTCCCAGATTCCCTTCGCAATCACCGCCCCGGCGCAGGCCGGAGAGGGTGCGATCCCCGTGTTCGGGGCAGGAACGGTGCGGCCCCGGGCCGAGGTCGATGTCGCTGCCGAGGTCAGCGGCAAGGTGGTCTGGGTCGACCAGGCATTCGAGAGCGGCGGGCGGGTGCGCGAGGGGCAAGTGCTCTTCCGCATCGACGACGTCGACTACCGGAGCGCGGTGGAGAAGGCGCGGGCCAATGTCGCGCTCCAGCGCGTCGAAGTCCTCAAGGCCAGGGAAGAGGCGCAGGTCGCGCGCAAACAGTACGAGCAGTTCAAGGAGCGGCAGGCGGAAGGCGGAGCGGCTTCCGCAGCGAGTCCGCTCGCGCTCTGGCAGCCTCAACTCGAGGCCGCCGAAGCCGCCCTGGCCAGGGACGCCGCCACCCTCGCCGAAACCGAGCTGAATCTCGCGCGAACGGCGGTCAAGGCACCCTTCTCCGGCGTCGTGCGGACCGAGTCCGTCGACGTGGGGCAGTTCGTCGCGGCGGGCCGAGGAGTCGCCCGGCTCTATGCGTCCGACGCCGTCGAAGTCGTCGTGCCGCTTCCCGACAGCGACGCGGCGCTCATCCCCGGCCTGTGGGATCTGCGGGCCGGCGACGGGAATCGGGAGGTGGCGGTTCACGTGTTGGCGGACTACGGCGGCCGACGCTACGTCTGGGACGGCTACGTCGACCGGGTCGAAGGGGTGCTGGACGAGCAGACCCGCACCCTCGACGTGATCGTGCGGGTTCCGGAGCCCTACGGCAGCGGCGCGCCGGAAGCTGGCGGCAGCGAAGACAGTGATGCGGACCCGGAGGCCGGCGGACCGCCGCTGCTTGTTGGCAAGTTCGTCGACGTCGAACTCGATGGAGTCGCGCCGGAAGCCTGGTTCCGGATCAGGCGGCCGGCGCTCAGACCCGGCAACGAAGTCTGGGTAGTGCGCGACGACAAGGTGACGATCGTGCCGGTCACGGTCCTGCAGCGGGCCGAGGACGAGGTGTACCTCACCGGCGCCCTTCAGCCGGACGATGCCGCCATCGTGGGCGGGCTTCAGATCGCCACCGAAGGCATGGCGGTGCGCGGCACCGGTGCCGGAACTCCATGAGCCAAGCCTCCTGGGGATGAGTCAACGAACCGGCTGGGCCATAGGCGGCCTGATCCTGATCGGGGCTCTTTCCGCCGCCGCCTCGATGGTGCTGCTGAGGCCCGAGCCGGCTTCCAGACCTCCCCCTGCCCTCGTCCCCTTTGCGCTGACTGCGCCGGTGGAAGCCGGCGAAGGCGCCATCCCGGTCCATGCCGCCGGCACGGTTCAACCGCTGGCGGAAGTCGACGTGGCCGCGGAGGTCAGCGGCAAGGTCGTGTGGGTCGCCCCGGCCTTCCAGAGCAGCGGACGCGTCCGGGAGGGACAACCGCTGTTCCGCATCGAAGACACCGATTATCTGGGCAGGGTGCAACAGGCGCGAGCCAACGTCGCCCTGCAGCGGGTCGAGCTGTTGAAGGTGGAGGAGGAGGCGGCCGTGGCGCGCTCCCAGTACGAGCGCTTCAGGGAGCGCCAGGGCGGCGAGGCGGACTCCGACGCCCCGAGTCCCCTGGCCCTCTGGGAGCCTCAGCTCCAGGCCGCCCGAAGGGCTCTGGAGCGCGACGGCGCCGTCCTCAGGGAAGCGGCGCTCAACCTGGCGCGCGCCGAGGTCCGCGCCCCCTTCGACGGCATCGTGCGCTCCGAGTCGGTGGACGTCGGACAGTACGTGGCTGCCGGCCAAAGTGTGGGGCGGCTCTACGCGTCCGGCTCGGTCGAAGTGGTGGTCCCTCTCTCCGATGACGCCGCCGCCCTGTTGCCCGGCCTCTGGGATCTCCGAGCCGGCGAAGCGGATACCCGGATCGCGGCGCGCGTCATCGCCGAGTACGGCGACGGGAGCTACGCCTGGGACGGCTACCTGGATCGGGGCGCCGTGACGCTGGACGAACAGACCCGGACGATCGACGTGATCGTCCGGGTTCCGAGGCCCTTTTCGAACGGCGCGCCGGTGGACGCCGGTCTCGACGCCGCCACGGCTCCGCCTCTACTGGTCGGCAAGTTCGTGGACGTGGAACTTCAGGGCCTCGCCCCGGAGCAGTACTTCAGGGTGCCGGACTCGGCGCTCAGAACCGGTGACGAGGTCTGGGCGGTGCGCGACGGCAAGGTGACGATCGTGCCCGTGCGGGTCCTGCAGCGCTCCGACAACGTCGTGTACCTCACCGGAGCGCTCGAAGCGGATCAGCCGGTCGTCACCGGCGGCGTCCGGCTCGCTACCGAGGGCATGGCGGTGCAGACGGCGGCTGGAGGCTCGTGACATAGCATGCCGAACGCTATGAGAATCCCGTCGGCGTACTCGGAGTCGTATCCGCGGGTTCGAGCGACTGATCCGGAGGGTGTGGACAACTACATCCGCCACACGACCATCGGCGACCCCGAACTCGACCCGGTCCTCGAGGAGCTCTCCGATCTGCCGCCAGCGGATCTGCACCGCTACATTCGCGCCATCATCGAGTGGGAAGGAGACACTCTGTGCGCCGCGCCCCGGGTGCTCCGCGACTTCTTCGACACCCTCGAAGAACCGACCTGGCTGGACTGGGACGGCCTGGAGCCGGGAATCCGCACGTTCTACAAGAACGCGGATCTCATGCTGGGCGCGTTCGTCACCGGCGTGCTGGTCGAGGGATTCTCGACGTTGATCGCCAAGTCCTTCAGCATCACGGGGAGAGTGAATTACACCACCAGGCGCCTCAAGCAGAACAACCGCCAGTTGCTGGACATCTTCTTCCCCAGAGGCCTTTACAGGAACGGCGAGGGCTGGAAGCTGTCCGTCCGTGTCCGCTTCGTGCACGGGCGGATGAGAAGTCTGCTCGCGAAGTCCCAGGACTGGGACCACGAGGCCTGGGGCACCCCCTTGAGCGCCGCGCACCTGGGCTATGCGATCTCCGTGTTCTCGAAGCGCCTGCTCGACTACTCGACGCTCCTGGGCGCGAACTTCACGGAGGAAGAACGCAAGGGAGTCATGGACGTCTGGCGTTACTCCGGCTACCTCATGGGCATTCCGGAGAGCATCCTGTACTCCTCCGCCAAGGAGGCCGAGCAGGTGTACGAAGTGGCCTACCTCTGCGAGCCGCCACCGAGCGAGGAGTCCCGACACCTGGCGAACACGCTGATCCAGTCGATCCCTTCCGTTGCGCAGATCACCGACGAGGCCGAAAAGAAGAAGATCGTGAACCTGGCGTACCGCCTTTCGCGAGCGCTCATCGGCAACAAACTCGCCAACGGCTTCGGGTACCCGAAGCAACGACCCTGGCACGTCGGCACGCTGGCACTGTTCCGGGCCAGACAACGCCTGCTGCGGCGCTGGTCCGGCGCCGAGACAGTCCGCGCCAACAACATCACCCAGCTTCTCCAGATCTCCGTGTACGACGAGGAGGGCCTCAGCTACAGGATGCCCGACCACGTCAAGGCCGAGAAACAGAACCCCTGGTAGAGCCGTTCCCCGGCCCGGTCAGGCCACGCCCGGCTGACGCTCCGTCGCGGCGGCGCCCGTCACGAGGCGAAGTCGAGCCTGAAGCCTCACGTGCAGCATCGCCAGGGCCGGAACGACCAGCATGAGCAGCGGCGTGGCGATCAGGATGCCGAAGCCGAGCGCCGCCGCCAGCGGAACCAGGTGCACGGTCGCGGGGTCCGTCTCGAAGACGAGCGGAGCGACGCCGACGAACGTGGTCACCGAGGTCAGGAGGATCGATCGGACGCGGGCCTTGGCGCCGGCGATGATCGCTTCCTGAGGCGCGAGGCCGCCGCCTCTCTTCTCGTTGATGAAGGTGACCATCACCAGCGAGTCGTTCACGACGACTCCGGTACAGCCGACCAGGCCCTGCACCGACATGAAGCCGAAACTGAGGCCCAGGAGCAGATGGCCCACGACCGCGCCGACCAGGCCCAGGGGAATGGCAGCCATGATGATGAGCGGCTGAGTCCAGGACCCGAAGGGGATGGCGATCAGGGCGAAGATGATGATGAACACGACCAGCATCGAGCCCGACAGCGCGCCGATGATCTCTCTCTGCTGCCTCTGCTCGCCCCCGACTCCGTAGCCGAAGCCCGGGTGCTCCGCCGCGAGCGGGGCCAGGATGTCCCGCTCCAGGGCGGGCGTGATCAGTTGGCCGGTGACGACATCCGGGTCCACGTTGGCCGTGACCGTCACCACGCGCCGGCCGTCGACCTTGTGAATCGCGGTGGAGGAGCGCACGAACTCGGCGGAAGCGACGTGCTTCAACGGCACCTCGGAGCCGCCGGGGGTGCGCACGACGAACCGTTCGAGGTCCGCGATCGAACTCCGCTCCTGCTCCGGCAGCCGGAGGTACACCCGCATGTCCTCGCGGCCGCGCAGCACCCTGAGGGCCTCGCTGCCGAAGAAGGCGGATCGCGTCTGCCGCGCCAGGTCCTCCAGCGTCAGCCCCAGCGTCCGGGCCGCCGGCTTGAGTTCCAGTTGCACCTCCCTGAATCCGTCGTCCTGATTCGTGCGGATATCGAACACCCCGTCGACCTTCTGCAGCTCCTCGACGAACTCCTGAGCGATCGCCTCCTGCTCGACGGGATCGGGATGCGAGAGTTCCAGGTACACGGGCGGCGGGAGTTCGAGCGCCCCCGACGAGAAGACGAGGTGCCTCGTTCCCTGCACGGTGCCGGTTTCTTCCCGCCACAACTGCTCGAACTCGCTGGCGGGCACGGCGGCGCCTTCCGGAAGCGCGAACTGGACCGCGCCGACATGGCTGCGCGGAACCGACGCCCGGTCGCCGCGAAGCGGATTGAAGAGCTCCGCGGATTCGCCGACGGTGATGGCGCTGTTCCAATCGTCCGCGGCGGCGCTGCCCGGATGCTCGCTCGCCAGCCGCTCCGCGACGCGGCGTCCCGTCTCCTCCACCAGCTCCCCGACCGCCGCGGTCCGTTCCGCCGGCGATCCGGTGGGCAGCTCGAAGTTCGCCGCGATGACGTCGCCCTCGACCTGCGGCAGGAACTCCACCCTGACCAGTCCCGAACCGACCAGGACGGTCACGAGCAGGACGGCGCCCGCGGCCGTCGCCAGCACGATGGGCGGATGATCCGTGGCGAGACGAAGGCCCCGGTCCAGCGGGCCGTCGATCAGTCGTTGCAACCCCCGGTCCACGGCGCGCTGAATTCCCAACAACCGGCGGCCGGCCGCCGTCGACGCGGTCCGACCGGGCGGCGGCAGATGCGAGAGATGACGGGGGAGAATCAGCAGCGACTCCACCAGCGAGATCATCAGGATGATGATGACGACCAGTGGGACGCTCCTCATGATCTTGCCGGTGGAGCCCGGGACGGTCAGCAGGGCGCAGAAGGCCGTCACGGTGGTGAGCACGGAGAAGATGACGGGGGCGCTCATCCGCTGCGCTCCCCGAATCGCCGTCGTCAGCCCGTCGCGGTCCCGTCTTCGCTCCGCGAAGATGTTCTCGCCCACGACGATCGCGTCGTCCACGACGATCCCCAGCGCGAGCACCAGGGCCATCATCGAGAACATGTTGATGGAGACGCCCAGCATCTGCATGCCCCACAGCGTTCCCACCAGGGCGACGGACAACCCCGCGGCCACCCAGAGCGCGAGGCGGACCTCCAGGAAGAACGTCAGGGCCAGAAAGACGAGGACGAGCCCGAGGAGGCCGTTCTCGACCAGGACCGACAGGCTGCCGGCGACCAGCGTCGAGTCGTCCCTCCAGATCTCGACGCCGACGCCGGCCGGAAGCGCGGGGATCACCTCCGCCGCCAGATAAGCCTTCACCGCTTCGGAGATCTCGAAGACCTGCTCGTCCGCGGTTCGGGTGACGTCGACGCGAATGGCTCGGTTGCCGTTGAAACGGGTGATCAGGTCGGTGTCCGCGAAACCGTCGCGCAGGTCGGCGATGTCGCCCAGGCGAACCGACGTGCCGTCGGGGCGGGACAGGACGATGATGTCCTCGAAGTCGTACTGCTCGTAGTTCTGGCCGATCGTCCGGACCCGGATCTCCTCGCCGCCCGTCGAGATGTTGCCCGCGGAGAGGTCCATCGAGCCCCGCCGCACGGCAACGGCGATGTCGCCCAGCGTCAGACCCAGGGCCCGCAGCCGGTGCGACGGGACCTCGATCGAGATCTCGTACTCGCGGTAGCCGCTGGTGTCCACGTAGGACACTTCGGGAAGCGCGGCGATGCCGTCCTCGATGTCGTACGCCAGCTCCTTGAGCGTCCGTTCCGGCACGTCGCCGTGAACCAGGAGGCGAATGACACTTTGCCGGCTCGTCACCTCGCGCACTTCGGGCCGTTCCGCTCCCGCGGGGAAGCTGGGAATGCGATCCACCCTCGCCTTGGCATCGTTGAGAGCGCGATCGATGTCCGTGCCGCTCTTGAACTCGGCGGTGACCGATCCGAGCCCTTCGGAGGCGGAGGCCTCGATCCGCTTCACGCCGTCCAGAGACCCGAGCTCCTCCTCGATCTTGCGGACGATCGCTTCGTCGACCTCCTGCGGGGCGGCGCCCGGGTACGGAACCATGACCTGAACGCGATCCAGCGATGCGTCCGGGAGCATCTCCTGGACGAGCTCGCCGGCCGCCAGCAGGCCGGCGAGCAGCAGGAAGACCATGAGGAGGTTGGCGGCAATCGGATTGCTCGCCATGAAGGCGATCGGACCGCCACGGACTGTCGGGTCGCCGGCCTCGCTCATCGGTTGCTCAGCCGGGAACCTCCGCCGCCTGCGCCTTCTGGAACGCCGGCCTGGCCATGCACCGGTCGGCGTAGGCCTTGAGCACCGGGGACTCCGGCAGCATTCCGAACATGCGCAGGAAGACGGCGCTGCTGCCGAGCATCACGTCGGCGGCACTGAACTCGTCGCCGAGGATCCACCGGCCTTCGCCCAGGCCCTGCTCCCATACCTCGATCGTCTTGGCGAAACTGCCCCAGCCCAGCCGGCCGGGATGGAACGCTTCCGCCTGGTGCTCCTCCGGCACGACGGTCCGCAGGCCCGACTCGAACATCGCCGGCTCGATCATCGCCGGCGAGTAGATCAGCCAGTGGACGAAGCGGGCGCGCGCCGGATCGTCCAGCGCCGGCGCCAGCCGTCCGGAGGCGTAGCGGTCCGCGACGTAGAGGCAGATGGCCGCCGAGTCCCACATCTTCACCTCGCCGTCCTCGAGCGCCGGCACCTTGCCCATCGGGCTCGCGGCCAGGTGTTCGGGAGTCCGCTCCGGCTTCGTGATGTCGCAATGCACGAGCTCGTAGTCGACGCCCGCCTCCTCGAGCATCCAGACGGCGCGGCTGGACCGCGTCTGCGGGCACCAGTAGAGCTTCATTCGTAGGCCTCCGAGTCCAGGTGTTCGGTGCCGGCCGGCGCCCGGCCGATCTCTCTCATGTTCGTGAAGAAGCCGCGCACGTCGAGTTCGATCGTGACCGGCGTGTCGCCCTCGTTGAGCCAGAACCAGCCGTGGTTGCCGGAGTAGCCGGCGGTCAGGCCGCCCCGGCCTCCCGTGACGTCGAACTCCTCGGCGTAGCGGACCGGCTCGTCGTCCAGGTCGTTGAAGGGGTCGGCGTGGAAGTCCGAGTAGAGCGCGCCGCCGTCCGTCTGCCAGGAGTAGACGATCGTCATCCCCTCGATCATCTGGAGCTTGTACTCCATCTGTTCGTTGGCGCCGATCTCGATCGTGACCGTCTCGGCCCGCAGTTCCCGGGTGCCGGTCATCCGGGCCGAGAGCCCCTCCTCCGCCTCCGCCATCGGCTCGGTGCCGGCCGCTTCGTATAGCCGGTCGAGACCGAGCAGGCCGCCGATGCGGGTCGGATCGATGCCGTACTCGGCCGGCAGGATGACAACGACGAAGACGACCGCGGCGGCAGCGAGCGTGATCGCGAGAGTCTTCAGCAGTTTCGCAAGCGGCGGCGTTCCGAGATCGCCGCCCGGAGCGGGAGTCGAGTCGGTCATGCCATGAAGTACCCCGTCAACTGGTAGGCCACGAGCAGGAAGCCGACCGCCATCAGCGCCGCGTTGGCCGCGTAGCCGTGGGACTGGAAGCGGCCGCTGGCGCGCCACAGGTTGAAGCTCAGGAGGATGATGGCCAGCGCCGCGAACTGCCCCAGCTCGACGCCCACGTTGAAGGAGACGATGTTGCCGACGAGCCCGCTGGCCGAGATCTCGACGGGTTGGAGCTTGGTCGCCAGGCCGAAGCCGTGGAACAGGCCGAACACGAGCACCGCCGCCCGCGTGTCGATCCTGACCCCCAGAGCCCGGAACCCGCCCAGGTTCTCGAACGCCTTGTACGCCACCGACAGGCCGACGATCGCGTCGATGAGAAACGGATTGGCGTGGATGCCGCCGAGCACCCCGACCAGCAGGGTGACGCTGTGGCCGACGGCGAACAGGGTCACGTAGAGCGCGACGTCGCGGAAGCGGTAGAGGAAGAAGATGACCCCCGCCAGGAACGCGAGATGGTCGTAGCCGGTGACCATGTGCTTGGCGCCCAGGTACATGTAGGGCCCGACCGCGAGGCCCTCGTTGTTCGTCAGGAAGAGCTCGTCCTGGTCCGCGACGCCGTGCGCCCACAGGCCCGACGAGAGGAACAGCGCGGCCAGCGCAAGCAGGGCCGCCCTGGTCATGGTCCGGCGACGGCTCATGCAACGACTCGGCGAATCGCTACTGACGCGCCGCCTGACAGGCGACGAACTCTTCTCCGAGGTCCGGCAGCTCCCCTTCCACGAGCGGCACGGACATGGTGTCCGGGCCGCTCGCGTACCTGGCGTCGCCGAGCTGCGGACCGAAGTTCGTGAAGCTCTCCATCATCGCGCTCATCGCGCCCCGGTTGGCGAGCATCCGTCCGAGACCGCCGGGGACCTGCGGGTCGCTGACCGTCTCCTGGACGACCCTGAGCGTTCCCTCTTCGTCGCCCGGGATCAGGATCCACCTCAGGTACATGCAGAGCACGCGCCTGCCCTCGAAATCGGGCGTCAGATCATCCGCGCCGGCGATGTCGTTGATCACGCGGCCGTCGCTCGTGCGCAACCAGCCCGAACGGACGATCGTGACCCGCCTCGAGAGTCCCGAGCCGGAAACGCGGTGGCGCAGGGACTGAAACGGCTCCTCCAGAGACGTCGCGCGTTCCTCTTCGCAGATCCCCTGCCACTCGGGACAGGCTTCGGCGTCCTCGAGCATGGCGATCGCCGACGGAATCGACCCCTGCACGACCGTCTCGGCCCGCAGCAGACGGAACTCGGTGCCTTCGATCTCGCAGGACTCGATCGTGACCGGGCCTTCGTTTCTCTCGGGGCGGCATTCTTCCGCCGTTCCGGGCTGTGCGGCAAATGCTCCCAGCATGAAGGCAAGGACCAGCACCCTGCCCGTCACCGAACGACCGTCCTTCTCGCGCACCGGCGAGACACTATCAGCAGAGTCCGGGCCGCCGACTGCCACCTTCAGAGTCGCAACCGCAGCGACGCGCGGAACGCACGCGGCTCGGCCGGGCTCAGGAAGCGCGGGTTCTCAAAGGCGTCGCCGAGCACCTCGTCCGGCTCGCCCAGAGCGCCGAACGTCGCGTACTCGCGGTTCGTCACGTTCGACACCTCCAGATCGAGGTCGAGCGACGGCGTGAGCTCGATGCGGCTCCAGAGATCGCCACGCCACGCGGATCCGACCGGCTCCAGCAGGTTCGCCTCGTCGCCTCGCAGGTAGCGGGTCGAATCGCCGAGCAGCCGCGCGCCGAGCACCGCCCGGCCGCCGATTCTCAGGTCGGCGCCGGCCCGGAACTGGCGCCGCGGCACGCCGGGCAGGAAGTCGCCCGGCTCGACCTCGATCTCCTCGTGCTCGGCCAACGGGTGCGGCGGACTCGACAGGGTCAGGCGGTCCTGGAAGGTCGCGTCGAGCAGCGTGTACGAAGCGTCCCAGTTCAGCCGACCGTGGCTGCCGCGCATCCACAACTCCAGCCCCTGCCGCCGGGTCGCGTCGACGTTCGTGAAGTAGCCCGCGCTGGTCCCCGCGCCGCTGGATACGAAGATGATGTCGTCGGCGCTGTCGCTGTGGAAGAGGGCCGCGCTCCAGCGCACGGAACCTCGGCTGCCGCGCAGGCCGAGCTCCGCGCTCGTCGTCACCACCTGGTCGAGCGGCGGGTCGGCGACGAAGGCGTTCGGCAACCGACACGGGTCGTCCGGATCGGCGCAAGTGAGTTCGACCGGGGTGGGCACGCGGGACGACTGCGAGAGGTTGCCGAACAGGAGCATCGAGGATCGACCCTCCAACCGCGCCTCCCAGACGAAGCCCGCGGAGGGCGCGAGCCGCGAGAAGCCGTGATCGCCGTCGAGTGCCGTGCCCAGTTGATCGTTGAGTTCGATCCGGCTGACGTTGAAGCGGGCCTGGAGGGTCCAGGTCAGCCGGTCGCCGGCAGTCGTCCAGTGCCGCAGCGCCCAAAGGCCGGCATGCCCGGTGTCGGCTCTCAGTCCGACTTCGGAACCGGGAAGCAGCATGCCGCCGCCGATCGTCGTCCGCGAGTCGGTGAGCGACGCGAGTTCCGTCTCGAAGGCGAAGTCGGCGCGCCCGCCATCCCACGAGGCACCGGCGAGCCAACGGCCCGAACCGGTCAGACCTGAGATCTGGATCGAGGCGCCCAGGCCTTCCTGGTCGGTGCGGCTCCGGTTGTTGACCGCGTCGAACTCGTCGTGATCGTCGTCGTGGTCGTCATCGCCTTCGTGGTCGTCGTCGTGATCGTCGTCGTCTTCGTGGCCGTGATCATCGTCGTCGTCACCCTCGAAGGCGTCCGCGTTGTAGGTCGCGACGTCGTTCGCGCGAAGGTAGATCTGCGCTTCGAGTTCAAGCCCCGATCCGATCATCCGGCCAATCCGCAGCCGCGGAAAGAACAGCTCGTTCCAGGTCTGGTCCGGATGCGTGAAGACCTCGGCGCGGTCGATCTCCAGCAGTTCCACCGGCGTCACGCCGTTCCCGACGAGGTCGTTGTCCGCGACGCCAACCGTAAAGTCGATCCGCTCGCGCTCGCCGCGATGCGAGACCTTCGCCAGCGCCTGCCGTAGCGAGCTGGGCGAGAAGTCGCGCCAACCGTCCTCCTCGAAGGAGCGACCGCCGACGAACCAGCCGTACTCGTCATCGGGGCCGAATGCGCCGCCGGCGCCGAACTCGCCCGCCCGGCGGCCGAAGGAACCGGCCTCGAGCGTCAGGTCGAACCGTTCCGAGTCGAAGCCGCTGCGCGTGTTCAGGGCGAGCGCCCCGCCGAGCGTGTTCAGCCCGAACATCGGGTTCGCGCCCGGCAGGAGTTCCACCTGCTCCGCCGCGAACGTCGGCACGAGGTCCCAGGCCACCACGTCGCCGAAGACCTCGTTGACCCGCACCCCGTCCTCGTACACCGAGAGCCCCTGGTTCGCGCCCAGGAGCGGCGACGCCCCGAAGCCCCGGTAGAGAACGTCGGACTGCAGCGCGCTCCCCTGCGCCGGCGCCAGGCTCACCCCGGGCAGCTCCGCTTCCAAGAGCGCACCGACGCCCGAAACCGCCGAAAGGCCGAGCGCTCGCGGCGCCACCCGGTGGACGGTCCAGGGCACCCGGTCGGGCGACTCGCCCACACGGTCGAGCGGTGCGAGACCGATGACGACGATCTGCTCGTCGAACTCGCCTTGCTCGGTCGCCGCGCGGTCGTCGGAAGCCGCCTCCTGCTCCGGCGCCGGAGCGGCAGCGAGAGAGCCGGCGAGGGCGGGGAGCAGGAAGCAGGTCAACGCGCAGGGAAGCCAGCGGAGGGAGCCCGGCCGAAGTGGTCCGCTCACGCGTCCACTCTATTGCCCCGGCTCTAGCGCCAGCGGCGGTGGCCCCACAGGTACTGGTCCGGGTCGCGGCGGATCGCAGCCTCGAGGTGGGCGTTCAGCGTCATGAGAATCGCCTCGACGTCGGCGTTGCGATCGCCGCTCCTCTGCTGGGCGATCAGCGGCGACAGCCTCAACTCGAAGGTCATCGGCGCCGTCCGGCGGCAGAGCAGGAAAGTGAGCGGAGTCCGCGCGACCAGGTGCAGCATCGCGGCCGTCGTATGGGTCCTCGCGAGGTGGCCGAAGAACGGCACGTCGATCCCCCGGCGGGCGTGCTGATCGACCAGCAGAGCCAGGATCTCGCCTTCGCCCAGCAGCTTGAGGAAGCGCCCCGGATCGGCGTCGTACTTCGGGATCATCCGGAACCCGCGCCGCTGCCGCCGGCTGAGCGCGAGTTCCTGGACTCGCGGGTTGTTCATCGGCCGGGAGATCCCCGCGACCGGCTTGTAGCGCGACAGCCACTGTCCCGCGATCTCCCAGTTGCCGAAATGGCCGGAGACGACGATCAGGCCGCGGTCCGGATCCTCCAGTGCCGCTGCCACGTCGTCCGGGATGTCGACCCGCAGCCGCTCCGGGTCGTCGAGCACGAGGGACGACTTCATCGACTCGACGAGCACCATGCCCATGTGGCGGGCGGCGCCGCGTCCGATGGCGCGCGCCTGCCGTCTGTCGCCGGCCACGCCGGCGCGCAGGATGTTCGAGATCGCAACCCGACGCCGCGGCCGGTCGGCCGTCCACCACAGCGAGCCCAGCACCGCCGCCCAGCGGGAGGCGGCCGCGGGCGGAAGCAGGTCGACGCCAAGCAGCGCCAGCCGGGCCGCCCAGTATTCGAGGAAGTGGAGCACCGGGCCTGGCCCGAGACTCAGGCTCCGTTCTGCTCCAGCAGCGCGATGATCTCGCCGACCGTGCGGGTCTTCACGACCTGCTTCGGATCGAGCGCGATCCCGAACTCCTCCTCCACGTCGTAGAGCACGTCGAGGATGGTCAGGGAATCGAAGCCGAGCGACTCGATCGGCGTCTCCCCGACCACCGCGTCCCAGTCGTGCTCCTCGACCGCGCTGTCGCGGAGCACGTCCCGCAACCGGGCGAGGATCTCGGAGGCGCCTTCGGCATCCATCGGCGAGAGACTATCGCCGATCAGGTTCACTCGCCCGGCCCGAGCACCAGCACACCGTTGCTGCCGCCAAAGCCAAAGCTGTTCTTCATCACGAAGGGCCGTTCGAGCGCCTCCGCATCGCCGCCTACCAGCCGCACCTGGCACTCCGGGTCGGGATTCTCGAGGTTCAGGTTGGCCGGCAACCGACCCTGTTCAATGCCGAGGAGCGCCGCGATCGACTCGATCGCGCCGGACGCGCCCAGGGTGTGGCCGAAGTAGGACTTGTTGGCGGAGACCGGCGCCCGTTCGGCCGCAGCGCCCAGCACTGCGCGGATCGACTCGCTCTCGCAGACGTCGTTGGCCAGCGTAGCGGTGCCGTGGGCGTTCACCGCGCCGAGGTCGGAAGGTTCGACGCCGGCCGACGCCAGAGCAGCCCTCATCGCCACGGCCTGGCCCTCGGCGCTTGGGCTGGTGATGTGACTGGCGTCCGACGACTCGCCGTAGCCGACGACCTCGCCCCGGATCCGGGCACCCCGGGCGCGTGCCCGCTCCCACGACTCGAACACCAGCATGCCGGCGCCCTCGCCGAGCACGCAGCCGTCGCGGCCGGCGTCGAAGGGACGGCAGGCCCGCGCCGGATCGGGATTCTTCGACATGACGCCCAGGTTGTTCCAGACGCCGTAGTAGAACGGGTCGAAGAAGCCGTCGGCGCCGCCGGTCAGAACGGTGTCGGCGTAACCGTGGTGCACCATCCGGTAGGCCGTCCCCATCGCGTTCGTCGAGGACGTGCAGGCCGAGATGACGACGTAGTTGGCGCCGGTGAGCCGGAAGTGGATCGAGACGCCGCCCGAGATCGCGTTGTCCATGACCCGCGGCACGCTCGTCGGCCGCAGGCCGCGAACGCCGCGTTCCGCGAAGCGCTGCTGCAGCGTCGTGTTGCTCTCGGCCGCGCCGACCGCCGTACCCAGGATCACCGCCACCGGCTGGGGCTCGTAGGGCGGAGCGCCGTCGATCAGGCCGGCGTCCTCGAGCGCCTGGGCGGCCGTCACGATGCCCAGATCGACGGCGCGGTCCGTCGGCCGGCGGCGCAGCCGCTTGAGGCCGGCGGGGACGAAGTCCGGTTCGACTTCCCCACCGATGCCGACCTTCATCTCCGACGTGTCGAGCGACCGAAGCTCGGCGATGCCGCCCCTGCCGGCGAGCAGGCTGGTCCTGAACGACTCGACGTCCGTGCCGATGGCGCAGGCGACGCCGAGGCCGGTGACCGCGACCCGACGGGGCTCAGCCATACATCGACAACCCGCCGTTGACGTGGATCACCTGGCCGGTGATGTAGGACGACAGGGGCGAGAGCAGGAAGGTGACACAGGCGGCGACCTCGGCCGGCGTCCCCAGGCGCCCGAGCGGCACCGGCAGTCGCTGCCGCTGGTCTTCGGAGAGCTCGGTCGTCATGTCCGTTTCGATGAAGCCCGGCGACACCGCGTTGCAGCGGACGCCGAACCGAGCAGCTTCCAGGGCGAGACTGCGTGTCAGGCTGACCATGCCGGCTTTCGAGGCCGCGTAGTCCGCGCCCATCCAGCCACCGGGACCATGCGCGGCCAGTGACGCCATGTTGACGATGCTGCCGCTCCGCGCCTTGCGCATCACCTTGTAAGCGGCGCGGGACGCGGCGAACGTGGCCTCCAGGTTGACGCGCTGGGTCGCACGCCAGGACTCCAGGTCGAGGCCGCGGAAGGCGACCGGGCGGCCGCCGCCCGCGTTGTTGACCAGGCCGTCGATCCGGCCGCAGCGTTCGACCACGTCGTCGACGAGCGTCGCCGCGTTCTCCGGGTCGTCGAAGTCCGCGGCAAACGGGAGAGCGTTCTCCGCGTCGATTTCGCCGCAGACAGCCTCGACCCGGGCGAGTTCCCGCCCGTGGACGGCGACCGTCGCGCCGAGAGCGGCGGCGGTCTCGGCCGCCGCCCGGCCGATACCGCGGGTCGAACCGGTTATGAGGACGACGAGACCTTCAAGAGTGCCGGAGAGCGAGACAGTCATGGACCGGCCGCAATCGTAGCGTTGTCGGAGGCGGCCGCCCGTTCGGGTCAGGAGGGGGGGCGGCTGCCAGGATGACGTGCGCGCTTGAGAGGTGATGGGAGGGAGTGCACGCACTCGGCTTCGCTCGCTCCGGTCGGTCGGTGGTTCCCGAAGCGTCGGCGGCAGTCGCTCGCTCAGACGCACCTGGCAGCCGCCCCCCCTCCTGACCCGAACGGGCTGGTCGGCGTTGCCGTTCACCATGCGAGGGACTACCCGGATCCGGCGTAGCATTCCCGACGAATGACGACTCTCTTGGTCGACGGGCAGCCGATCGAGGCCCACGCGGGCGAAAGTCTGCTCCTCGCCATGCTGCGGGCCGGCTTGCATCCCACTAGCGGAGGTTGCGTGTGCCTCGGCGGGGACTGCCCGAACTGCCTCGTGACGGTCGATGGCATCGCTTACACGCGGAGTTGTCAGGTGAAGGCCGAGGCCGGCATGAGGGTGACGCGTGAGCATGTCGGCGACGAAGAACCTGCCCTGCTGCCCGACGAGGGGATGTCGGCCGGAAGCGCCGCGCCCGTGCGCCATGTCCACTGCGACACGGTCGTCATCGGACAGGGCGACTCGGGCCGGGAGGCCGAGCGGGAAGCACGAGAGGCGGGGCTGGGCGTCGTCACCCTGGACGCCAGAGACGGGCAGCACGTCACCGGGGTCTATCCCGGGCCGCTGGTCGTCGCGGCGGACGGCGGCGGGCGGGTGCTCCACGTCCACCCAAGGCGGGAGATCGTCGTCGCCACGGGCGCCGCGGAGATCCAGCCTGTCGTTCCCGGCAGCGACCTGGAGGGACTGGTCACCGCGCGGGCAGCCGCGGAGCTTGTCGCCGCCGGCATCGACCTGGGCCGCGCCGTCGTCGTCGGCGAGTCGCCCGGCGAACTGCCGAGCGGCTCCCTCGCCGGGCACTTTCCGCTCGGCCACGGCGGCTGGGAACTCGTCCGCTTCGAGGGCAACGGACGGGTCGAGGCGGTAGTCCTGCGAAGACACGGCGACGCCGGTGCCGCCGAAGAGCGCATCGAATGCGACACCGCGATCCTCGGCCTTGGCCGCAATCCACGAAACGCGCTGGCGCGGATGGCCTCGGACCTGCCGGTGCGGGTGGTCGGCAGCGCCGCGGCCGAATCCGAGCTGCCGCCCTGTCCTCGCGACGGAACGGTCTGTCCATGCAGCGGCGTCACGGTCGCCGACCTGGACGGCGTCTGGGAGCGCGGCTTCCACGAGATGGAGTTGCTCAAACGCGCGACCCTCGCCGGCACCGGCACCTGCCAGGGCGGCGTCTGCCTGCCCTACCTGCGCAGCTTCCTGCTGGAGCGAGGCGGCCGCCTTCAGCCCGCGTTCACCGCCCGACCGCTGAACCGGCAACTGACCGTGCGGGAGCTGGCCGCCGGAGCGCATACCGCTGTGACCGCCCGCTCACCTCTCCACGACGAGCACCTGCGGCTCGGGGCGCGAATGGACCGCGCCGGCGGTTGGTGGCGGCCCTGGACCTACGGCCAGCAAGACGACGAGTACCGGTCCGTGCGCGAAAGCGTCTCGCTCGGCGACGTGAGTTCACTCGGCAAGATGGCGATCTCCGGGCCGGACGCCGAAGCGTTCCTGGAGCGGATCGTCCCCACCCGGGTTGCCACGATCCGTCCCGGCCGCTGCCGTTACGTCCTCATGCTGGACGAACGGGCTCACCTGCTCGACGACGGGATGCTCTGCCGGGAGACGGAACAGAGCGCCGGCGACCGTTTCTTCATGACCTCGACCTCCGGCGGGTCCGGCTTCTTCGAGCTGTGGCTGCGCGACTGGGCCGAGGCTTTCGGCTGCGACGTCCGGATCCTGAACCAGACCGCGTCGCTGGCGGCGATCAACGTCACCGGCCCCCAGGCGGCCCGGTTGCTCGCGCGCGCCGGCGCCCGGAGGTTGCCCGCGTTCGGCCGCCACCAGCACGTGCGGGTCGCCAGCGTCGACTGCCGGGTCGTTCGCCTGAGCTTCACCGGCGAACTCTCCTACGAGCTCCACCATCCGGCCGCCGACGCCCGCAAGCTGTGGCGGCGCCTGCTCGAGGCGGGCGCCGGGTTCGGCGTCCAACCGCACGGACTCGAAACCCTGCTCCGCCTGCGGCTCGAGAAGGGCCACATCGTCATCGGCCAGGACACGGACTACGACTCGACCCCGCGCCGGCTCGCCCATGAGTGGGCGGTCAACCTGAACAAGGGTGATTTCGTCGGGCGCCGGGCCATCCTGCGGACGAACAAACAACCGCTCGACAAGCGACTCGTCACGCTGCGGACCGACGATCCGCCGCCGCCGGGAACAGCCGAAGCTCCGTCCGCCGAGGGCGCGGCGATCCACGACGGAGACCGCTACGCCGGCTACGTGACGTCAGACACGGGCACGACGACAGGCGGCGCCACGATGCTCGGCTGGCTCTACCTGGACGCGGAGGGCCGCCTGCCCCGCGAGGTCACGGTCGACGGCCGCCCGGCCCGCCGGGTCGACGGCCCGACGTACGACCCGCAGGGAGAACGGGCTCGGGCAGCGGTCGATGTCGCGAGCGAGTCGCCGGAGAACGTCCGTGAGTTCCCGGTTGCCCGCCTGGAGGCAAGCGACCTCGCCGCCGGCGCCCCAGCCGAGCGGCCGCGGCTTCGCCGGCTCGAAGCGACCCGGGTGTCGGCCACGCCCGCGGCCCTCGACGCGCTGGTCGAGCGGCCGCCCTGGCCCGACACGGCCCTCGCTTTCCGGACCGCTCCCGACGAACTCCTGGTGACGGCGACGCCGGACTTCGAGGTCGCCGACGACCCGCACGCGATCGTCGAACGCGAGACCGCGTTCAGCTACGTCTGGCTCGATGGAACCACGGCCGAGCGGTTTCTGGACCGTGAGTGCGAGTGGCGTCGGCCCGGCGCGAGGCCGGCCCTCGCCCAGGGCGAGGTCGCCGGCCTCCCGGCCAAGCTCTGGTTCGAGGACAGCAGAACACTGATCCTCACGCCGGCCCCCTACGCGGCCGCCTTCGAGCGCCGCCTGACCGCCTCGCTCGCAGAGATCGACGGGGACGCCGCGTGAACGAGTTCACAGAACGCCAGATGAAGCTGACCTGGCGGCCACCGAAGGCGAGCTACGACGTCGTGATCGTCGGCGCCGGCGGGCACGGCCTGGCCACCGCCTACTACCTGGCGACGCGCCACGGGATCACGAACGTCGCCGTCTTCGAACGCGGCTACATCGGCAGCGGCAACTCGGGGCGGAACACGACGATCATCCGCGCCAACTACGGCATCCCGGCCGCCGTCCGCTTCTACCAGCGCAGCGTCGACCTCTACCGGGGCCTGGAAGAGGAAACCGACCGCTGGCTCATGCACCAGCAGAAGGGGATCCTGTGGATGGCGCACTCGGAGGCGGCAGTGCGGGCCGAACGGATGCGGGCGAAGCTGAACACCGAGTTCGGCGCGGAGACCGAGTTCGTCGGGCCGCGGCAGGTTGAGGAACTCTGCCCCGAACTCGACATGTCCGGCGGCGGCCGCTGGCCGGTGCTGGGCGCTTCCTACCATCCGCAGGGCGCCACCGCCCGCCACGACCGCGTGGTCTGGGCGCTCGCCGAGGGCGCGATGGAGCGCGGCGCCCACGTCCACCAGAACACGCCGGTGGAAGGCCTGATCCTCGACGGCGAGCGGGTCGCCGGCGTGCGAACAGCGGAGGGCGACATCGCCGCCGGCGCCGTCGTCTCGGCGGTCGGCGGCCACGTCAGCCGCCTCGCGGCGATGGCGGGCCTCCGGCTGCCGATCCGCACGCACCGCCTGCAGGCGTTCGTCACGAACCACTACCGGCAGCAGTTCGGACCCATCGTCGCCTCCTCGGAGCTCTTCTTCTACGCCTCGCAGACCGCCCGCGGCGAGATGCTCCTGGGCGCCGAGATCGACCCGCAGCCCAGCTTCTCCTACCGCTCGAGCCACGACTTCGTCCAGGACGTGTGCCGGCGGGCGCTCTGCCTGCTGCCGTTCATGGCGAGCCTCCGGGTGCTGCGGCAATGGACCGGCGTCTGCGACATGAGTCCCGACTACTCGCCGATCATGGGGCGCACCGGCGTGGACGGTTTCTTCATCACGACCGGCTGGGGCACCTGGGGCTTCAAGGCGATCCCGGCCGGAGGCGAGCAGATGGCGGAACTCATCGCGTCGGGCGAAACACCGGAGCTGATCGCGCCGTTCGGGCTCGACCGCTTCGCCCGCGACCGCACGATGGCCGACCGCGGCTCGGCGGGGACCCACTAGCGATGAGCCTGCGCATCCCCTGCCCCTGTTGCGGCGGCCGCTCGGTCCACGAGTTCGTCCACGCTGAGATCCGGCGGGTACCGGACCACCTGACCGACCCGGACGAGCGCGACCTCGACTTCGCCTTTCACCACGACAACGAGGAGGGGATCGTCACCGAGCGCTGGTTCCACGCCCTGGGCTGCCGGCGCTGGTTCGAGATCCGGCGCGATACGACGACCGACCGGATCATCGAAGCCGCCGAATCCTGACCGGCCAGCCAGTTTCCGGGTAGGATGGAGCAACTGTTCGCAACCAGGAGGTGGCCGCACATGGCACGACGCACTCTCATTCTCACCACCCTGCTCGCCTTCGCGGCCGCCGGCGCCATCGTCGCGTCCGACGACATCCCCCGCCGGCATGACGGCAAGCCCGATCTCTCCGGGACCTACGACATCGCCACCCTGACGCCGTTGCAGCGGCCCGCGCAGTACGGCGACAACCTGACGCTCACCCCCGAACAGGCCCAGGCGATCGCTGACCACTGGCGGCGGAACTTCGAGAAGGACTACGCGCCGAGCGACCCGAATCGCGAGGCGCCGCCGGAGGGCGGCACGGGCATCTACGCGCCCGAGTTCACGGGAGCTGCAGGCAAGGTCGGCGGCTACAACGCCTTCTACGTCGACATCGGCGAGGGCAACTTCCAGCTCGACGGCGAGTACCGCACCTCGATCATCACGGAGCCCGCGAACGGCCGCATGCCGGCGCTCACCGATGCGGCGAAGCAGCGGTACGCGGAGGGCGCGGCCTTCCGCCACGAGAACACCGGCACCGCCTGGTGGATCGACCGCGAGTTCGGCCCGTACGACGACCCGGAACTCCGTCCGCACGCCGAGCGCTGCCTGCTGGGCTTCGGCTCCACCGCGGGGCCGCCGGCACTGCCCGTCATGTACAACAACATGAAGCGAATCGTGCAGACCGACACCCACCTGATGATCCTGGTCGAGATGAACCATGACGCACGGGTCATCCGCATCGACTCCGAGCACGACGACAACGTCGAGAGCTGGCTCGGCGAATCGGTGGGCCGCTGGGAAGGCGACACCCTGGTCGTGACGACGAAGAACTTCGGCGACGACTACAGCTTCACCCAGGGCTCGAAGGACATGGTGATCACCGAGCGCTTCAGCCGCATCGACGAGGACGCCCTGCTCTACGGTTTCACCGTCGACGACCCGAACACCTGGACCGAGCCCTGGAGCGGCGAGTACCCCTGGCCGGCCAGTACGAACAAGGTCTACGAGTACGCCTGCCACGAAGGCAACTACGCCCTGGGCGGCATTCTCCGTGGCGCCCGCCTGCTCGAGGAGGAGGCGCTCGCAGGCGACGCCGCGTCCACCGGCGGCGGAGGCTCCGAGTAGCCGTCGCGGCTGCTATGGTCAGCCGCTCAACTCCCCGGAGGACAATCCATGCGCCGTACGCTCTTCGTTCTGCTGATCGCCAGTCTCCTCACTGTGACTGCCGTCGCCGCCGACAACCACGGTCCCAGAGTCGAAGACTTGGCCTGGATGACCGGGACCTGGAGCGGCCCGAACCTGGAAGAAAACTGGGCCATTCCCAAGAACGGCTCGATGGTGGCCCGGGTCCGCGGCTTCTCGCCCGACGGCACGACGAACATGATCGAGCTGATCTCGATCGAGGAAGAGAACGACTCCCTGGTGCTGCGCCTCAAGCAGTGGAACCCCGGCATGGAGCCACGCTACGACGGCTTCATGGTGATGAAGCTCGTCGAGTCGAAGGACCGGATGATCAGGTTCGAGAACACGGGTGAAGGTGCAGCCGGTCTGGCCAAGCTCAGCTACAGCCGGCCCGACGACGACACGTTCGTCATCGCGGTCGAGACGCCCACCGGCCAGGAGTTCGAAATCCCGCTCAAGGCGGTCAAGTAGCACTGGCACGGCCGGTGGCGGCCAGCCGCTTCGGAATCACGGCGTCCGCGGCGCTCCTCGTCGCCGGCGTCGAACTGCTTGCGAGCGCCGGCACAGCCACCGCCCAGGACCGCCCCGCCAGCCCGGCGGGCGCCGCCGCGACCCAGATCGGCGGCTACTTCGACCCCCGCTCCGGCTACGTCAACGGCGGCTGGATCGAAGTCAAGTATGGACGCCCGCTGCGCCGCGGCCGGGACATCTTCGGACCTCCCGACTTCATCGCCTTCCTGAACGACGGCGCCCCGGTGTGGCGAGCGGGTGCGAACCTCACGACCCGGCTGATCACCGAGCTGCCGATCATCATCGACGAGACCCGCCTCGAGCCCGGCGAGTACACGATGTTCATCCAGCTTGGTCCGGAGCGATGGATCCTCATCATCTCCGAGTGGCCGGCGCAGAAGCGCTACGACTACCACGACCGGGAGGCGCTCTTCGGCGCCTACGGCTACACCCCGGACAAGGATGTGTTGCGCACCGACATGACCCTCCAGCCCCTGCCCATGTCCTTCGAGCAACTGTCCTGGCAGTTCCTCGACGTGACCCCCGAGGGCGGCCGCCTGGCGCTCTTCTGGGACAGGCAGATGGCCTCCGTGCCGTTCCAGGTTGCCCCGCAGCAAGCAGGAGAAGCCGATGAGTGAGTCCACAGCGACTGAAAGCCGGATGCGCGGCCAGTGCCTCTGCAGCGCGGTTGAATTCGAGGTCGACGTGCCCGAACGCACCTACAGCATCTGCCACTGCGGCATGTGCCGCCGCTGGTCCGGCGGCCCGCTCATGTCCGTCCATTGCCCCGAACCCAACACCGAATGGCTGAACGACGAGGGACTGACCTGGTACCAGGGCACCCCCTGGGCCCAGCGCGGCTTCTGTTCAAAGTGCGGATCAAGCCTCTTCTGGCGTCTCGCCCAGGAGCCGGAGGGCATGCTGATCGTCAGCGTCGATGCCCTCGAAGACGACGGCGAGTTCACGCTCGACCGCCACATCTACAGCGATGCCAGGCCCGACCGCTACGACTTCGCCGACGATTGTCCGAGGGTGACGGAGGCGGAACTGATGAAGGAACTTGGGCTCGGCTAGGAAGCACAAGGGAGCGTGACATGAGTTCGAACCATGTAGCGGGCGACGTGCGACTGGGGACCGCGGCGGCCGCCGCGGTCCTGGTGTTCCTGACCCTGCCGTCCGCTTACGGCCAGTCCGGCCCGTTGATCGAGCCGGTGACGGACGCCGAGCTCGCCGCAACGCCGGACGGCGACTGGCTGAGTTTCCGCGGCAATCTGTCCGCCTGGGCCTACAGCGCCCTCGACGCGGTGAACACGGAGACGGTCGGCCAGCTCGATTTCGCCTGGGCGGCGCCGATGGAGGACGGCCCCAACGAGGCGACGCCGCTCGTGCGAGGCGGCATCGTCTACCTGCCGCAGACGGGAGACGTGATCCACGCCCTCGACGCGCGCACCGGCGACCTGATCTGGGAGTACCGCCGGGAGCACGACTACCTGGACCCGGAAGGGGCGGACCCAGCCCGGCGCTTTGGCCAGGGCCTGGGCCGGATCACCCGCAACATCGCGATCTGGCAGGACGGCCTCTTCGTCGCCACGATGGACGCCTTCATCATCCGCCTGGACGCGAACACCGGCGAACTCGTGTGGGAGACGCGGGTCGGCGACAGCCGCATCGCGCACTCCTCCGGGCCGATCATCGCCGACGGCAAGGTGATCAGCGGCCGCTCCTGCAACATGTCGGTCGCGGGCGGCTGCTACCTGACGGCCCACGACGCCGAGGACGGACGCGAGCTGTGGCGCTTCCACACGATCCCGCGGCCCGGCGAACCCGGCGACGAGACCTGGGGCGGCCTGCCGCTCGAGCGCCGGTTCCACGTCGGCGCCTGGCACGTCGGCTCCTACGACCCGGACCTCGGCCTCGTCTATTGGGGCACGTCGGTGCCCGCACCGTCGCCGGAGGTCCTGCGCGGCAGCGGCGCAGGGTCGCTCCTCTACTCGAACAGCACCCTCGCGCTCCGCGCGGACACCGGGGAACTCGCCTGGTACTTCCAGCACCTGCCGCGGGACAACTGGGATCTCGACCACCCCTTCGAGCGCATCCTCGTCGACCTGGAGATGGAGCCGGACGAGGAGGCCGCCTGGTCCATCAATCCCACGCTCGAACGCGGCGACCGGAGGCGGGTGATGACCGGCTTCCCCGGCAAGACCGCCATCTTCTGGACCCTCGACCGGGAGACCGGTGAGTTCCTGTGGGCGCGCGAGACCGTCTTCCAGAACGTGATCACCCACATCGACCCGCACACCGGCACGGTCACCGTCAACGAGGAGGTCATCCCCAAGGCGCGCGACGAGGAGTACGGCGTCGTCTGCCCGGCGGCGAGCGGCGGCAAGGACTGGCCGACCGCGGCCTACAGCCCGCTCACCGAAGCCGTGTACGCGCCGCTCCAGGACGTCTGCATGTCGCCGACCATCACCGGCACCGGCGAGGGCCCGCCACAGGGCTACGGCATCGCCTTCAACATGCGGCTGGCGCCGAACAAGACGACGGTCGGGCGCCTCGACGCGGTCTCCGCCCGCACCGGCGAATCCCTGTGGCGGTTCGAGGAGCCGGCCGGGATGATGTCGGTGATGACCACGGGCGGCGGCCTCGTCTTCGCCGGCAACACGAACCGGCGCTTCCGGGCCTGGGACGCAGCGACCGGCGAGGTGCTGTGGGAGACCGTGCTGGGCGGGCCGGTCAGCGGCTTCCCGGTCAGCTTCGCCGTCGACGGCGAGCAGTACGTCGCGGTGACTGCCGGCGGCGGCGACCTGCTGAGCGGCCTGTTCAACCGTCTCGGCAACCTGAGAGCGCGCGGCGGCGCCAACATGCTCTACGCATTCAGGCTGTCCGACTCCGCCGGGCGCGGCCCGATCGAGCAGCCGAGCGTCACCGCCGCGGCCGTCGAGCCGCCGCCGATGATCATGATCGACGCGCCTCTGCTGGAAGCGTCGGTCCCCTGCGCGACCTTCTCCGCAGAGCAGGCGGACCGCGGCAGCGCGCTCTACCGGGAAGAGTGCGCCGAATGCCACGGACCGACGCTGCGCGGCGGCGCCCAGGGCGCGGCTCTCGCCGGCCGCAGCTTCATCAGCTACTGGCAGAACCGGGCCGCCAGCGGCCTCTTTCGGACGATCCGCGAGACGATGCCGCAGGGCCGGGAAGGGACGATCGGCCCGTCGGCCTCAGCCGATCTCGTGGCCTTCCTGCTGCGCGAGAACGGCGCCGGGGCCACCGGCGAACTCGGTTCCGACGTCGAGACGCTGGACGGCCAGCGCACCTGCTTCCGGCAGTAGCCCGAGTCGCCCGGGCGGCCCGACCGCCGACGCATGATCCTCGTGATCATGGTCGTGGTCGGCCTCGTCGTGGTCCTCATGCCCGGCCTCGTCGCCGTCGTCGTGAGCATGGTCGTCGTGCCCGGCATCGTCGTCATGCGCGTGATCGTCGTGCGCCTCGTGCTGCGCACCATGAGCGTGACCGTCGTCGCCATGCGAGTGGCCGAGGTGGGCGTGCTGGTGCCAGAGGCCCATCACCGCCATCGTTCCAATGCCAATCATCACCAGTGCGAACTTGAGCGCCCGATCCCTGTCCTGCTCGGGCATCGGAACGTCGTCCTCGCCCATCAGGGAGCTCCGTACGTAGTGGGCGATCCGGTCCCGCTCCCTCGACATCTCCGAGTCGAGCACGTCCATCACCGCCACGTAGATGAAGGTGCCGGCGGCGATCGCGTTGAAGCTCCCCTCGAAGATCAGGGCCGTTCTCCCCTCGAACACCTGCCCCGCCACGGTGCCGAACACGATCCCGAGCGGCGTCATGACCGAGAAGAGCCACAGCGTCTGCCACAGCTTCCGGTTGCCAGCGGAGTGGGCGGTCACGATCAGGGCGAACGCGGCGGACCCCTTGTGGAACAGGATGCCCAGCATCACGACCAGCACGGCCGCGGCTTCCGGCTGAAGGCCAAGAGCCATCCCCGCGATGATCGAGTGCACGGAGAGCACGATGAGCAGGACGAACGCGTAGAAGGGAGGCCTCGTCCGCTCCTCTTCCCGGGCCAGCATCGAGTTGCGGCCTTCGAGTACGACCCGGTCGATCAACAGCAGCAGACCGACTCCAAGCGCCGCGAGCAGGGGCGCCAGCGGATAGTCGACCACGTTCCGGAGCGCCTCATCGGCTTCGGGCAGCAGGTGGACGAAACCGACGCCGAGGAAGATCCCCCCTGCCAGCGCGTTGCCCAGGGAGAGATAGCGCCGGCTGGCCTGCTGTTTGGCGACCAGGATGGGAATCATGCCGCCGACGATGGCGATCCCGAAGATCGCCAGTCCGGCGATGATCTTGATGGCAAGCGGGGACATGGGATGCGGCCTCCTCTATCCTCTCACCTCTCGACCGCTCAGGACGATCCTGCGGACGCGGCGTCGTCCTGAAGCGACGGCGGCAGCAGCTCCGGCCTGGTGAAGAAGTTCGCCTGCGCCGCTCGGACATAGGCGGGGCGCAGGTTCAGACGATCGCGATAGGCGGCAAGCTGCTCACCGATCGGCTCGCCGTAGGCAACCGCCCAGTCCAGGCAACTGCCGAGCAGGATGTCGACACCCGTGAACCGGTCGCCGAGCAGAAACTCCCGCCCGTCGGCCAACTCGAGTTCCGCTACCGCCGACTGCTTCGCGAAGCCCTCGCTCGCGGTCTGAATCGCCGCCGGCGCCTCGCCGTAGAGGTAGGCGAGATCGCGGTGCTTGCGGATCACGTAGAGCGTGTGGGCGTCGAGTTCCATCATCACGAAGAACGCCCACTGGTCGTAGCGTGCCCGGGCTTCGGTGCCGGCGGCCGGCATCAGGCCGACCGGCTCGCCGTAGGTCTCGGCCACGTAGTTAACGATCGCCGCGCTCTCGGCCAGCGTCAGCTCGCCGTCCTGCAGCAACGGGATCTTCTGGCGCGGATTCAGCCGCGTGAACTCCTCCGTCTGCGTCTCGCCGGTGCGCGGACCGATCGGCCGGTGCTCGTAGTCGAGCCCCAGCTCCGCCAGCGCCCAGTGCGCACGCAACGTCCGCGACGTGCTGCAGCCCCAGAGCACCAGGGATGGGGCCGAAGTTCGCTTGTCTGCCATAGCGGCAGAACGAGGATGTCAGAAACCCCGGGGGATGGGAATCAGCTACCCCGACCGGGGCAGCGACACCGCCAGCGAAACGCCCAGGCAGACCATGGCGAGGACGTAGAAGGCGATCGTCACGACATCGGCCAGCACCGGCACGTCGACCGGTCCGGACAGCGACCGCCGGCAGGCCGCTATCGGCAGGCCGGCGCCGATCAGGCCGAGGACGATCCAGCGCGCCCACGTCAGTCGAGAGTTCGGTTCCGCCATGGTTCTCAGTCCCGTTGCCGTGTCGTGTCTCGCGTGCCTCGCTGCGAAGCGAGGGGAGGATGTCACAGATCGCGCGGTTTCGCAGCTTCCGCGCGGCGGACGCTAGACTGACCTTCACGCACAGCCAATCAGACGGGAGGTCGAGATGCAGATCAGGCGACGGAGGTCTTCGTTCTGGAGGGTCTGGGGTACCGCGGTCATCTCGGTAGGCGCCCTCGTCGTGATTGCCGTGGCGGCCGCCCTGATGATGTTCGCGGCCTCCGCCGCGGAGGCCCAGGAGATTCCGCGACGCCACGATGGCCGCCCCGACCTCTCGGGCACCTACGACATCGCCACCCTGACGCCGGCGCAGCGGCCGGACCGCTTCGGCGACCGGCTCGAGCTGACTCCGGAGGAAGCCGCCGCACTCGCCGAGCACTGGTCCACGAACTTCGACAAGGACCACGCGCCGAGCGATCCGGACCGCGAGGCTCCGCCCAAGGGCGGCACCGGCATCTACGCACCCGAGTTCACCGGCGCGGCGGGCAAGGTCGGCGGCTACAACGCCTTCTTCGTCGACATCGGTACGGGCGCCTTCCAGCTCAACGGCAAGTACCGCACGTCGATCATCACGGACCCGCCGGACGGCCGCTATCCGTCGCTCAGCGAGCATGGACAGGAGAGGAGCGAGCGGCTGGCGCCCTTCCGGCACGAGAACACCGGCACGGCCTGGTGGCTCGACCTTCCTGTCGGCCCCTACGACGATCACGAACTGCGGCCCCTCGCCGAACGCTGCATCCTCACGCGCGGCGCTTCCGGACCGCCGTCCATGCCGGGGATGTACAACAACCTGAAGACGATCGTGCAGACCGACACCCACGTGATGATCCTGATCGAGTGGATGCACGACGTCCGGATCATCCGGCTCGACTCCGAACATCTGCCCGACACGATCCGCAAGTGGAGCGGCGATTCGATCGGCTGGTGGGAGGGAGACACCCTGGTCGTCGAAACGAGGAACTTCCGGGAGATTCCCGGTTCGGTCACACGGGGTTCGCGCGACATGCGGGTAACGGAGCGGTTCAGCCGCATCGACGCCGGGAACCTGCGCTACGAGTTCACGGTCGAGGATCCCGCCTACGAGACGGCCTGGAGCGGCGAGTACCCGTGGCCCGCGACCTCGCACAAGCTCTACGAATACGCCTGCCACGAGGGGAACTACGCCTTCGGCAACATCATGCGGGGCGCGCGGCTGCTGGAGCGCGAGGCGATCGAGCAGAGCGCTTCGGGCGCCTCGACCGGTTCCGGGTCCGGCGACTGAGGCCGGGAGAGCGACCGCCATGCCGGACATCAACCTCATCCCCCACCCGCTCGTCGGCACGCCGATGGGCGCCGCGCTCGATCTCTGCGTGATCCTGGCCGCGCTCTGCTGGCTCGCCGCCGTGATCACCCGCGAGTACTCCTGGGTGGACCGCCTCTGGTCCCTGTGCCCACCGATCTACTGCCTCATCGTTGCCTTCGCCAACGACTTCGGGTCGACCCGCGTCAACCTGATGACTGCACTGGCCGTTCTCTGGGGAGCGCGCCTCACCTTCAACTTCGTGCGCAAGGGGGGCTACCAGAAGGGCGGCGAGGACTACCGCTGGGCCACCGTCCGCGAGCGATACGGGCCGATCGGCATTCAGATCATGAACATCACGTTCATCGCGCCCGGCCAGATGCTGCTGATCTGGTGGTTCACTTCGCCGGTCCACGCCGCCTGGGAAGCTGGGGACACGCCACTCAATGGACTCGACTTTCTCGCTGCCGCCCTGTTCCTTCTGTTCCTCATCGTCGAAACCGTCGCCGACGAGCAGATGTGGGCGTTTCAGCAGGACAAGAAGCGCAGGATCGCGGATGGAGAAGATGTCGCACAGCCCTTCATGAACACCGGCCTCTTCCGCTACAGCCGCCACCCGAACTATCTCTGCGAGCTCGGCATGTGGTGGGTGTTCTACCTGTTCGCCGTCGCTGCCTCGGGGCAGTGGATCCACTGGACCGGCGCCGGATTCGTCGCGTTGACAGCTCTGTTCGTGGGGTCGATCCGACTTTCCGAGTCCATCTCGGTTCAGAAGTACCCGTCCTACCGCGACTACCAGGCGTCCGTTCCCTGCATCGTCCCGGGCCTGTGGCTGGGCAAACCGTAGTACGCTCGCCGACGCCCAGCTCAACCCCGTAAGGAGGAACCTCGCGTGATCCGATTGCGTCCTCGGGGGCAGTACGCCCCGCTCGCCTTCGCCGCCGCTGCACTGCTGCTCGCGGCCCTCGTCCTCGCGCCGGCGTTCGCCGCCGAGCCTGAACTCCAGCACGCCAAGCCGGCCGATGTCGGCCTGGACCCGGCCGGTCTCGAGAAGCTCAACGAGGCGATGCACGGCATGGTCGACGGCGGCCAGCTCGCCGGCGTCGTCACGATGGTCTCGCGCAAGGGGAAGGTCGTCCACTTCGACGCCTACGGCAAGCGCGACATCGAGAACGGGCTTCCGGTCGAGAAGGACACGATCTTCCGCATCTACTCAATGACCAAGCCGATCATCGGGGTCGCGCTGATGACGTACTACGACGAGGGCCGCTTCACCCTGGACGACCCGGTATCGAAGTTCATTCCCGAGTTCGCCGATCTCAAGGTGGCGAAGGAGGACGGACCCGACGGCATGCCGATCACCGAGGACGCCGACCACCCGATGACGATGCGGGAGCTGATGAGCCACACGGCCGGCCTGACCTACGGGCTGTTCTCCCAGTCCCAGGTCGACACGCTCTACACCAAGGCGGGGATCATCACGGACCCGAACCAGAACCTGAAGGACATGATCGACAAGCTGGCGAAGATCCCGCTCCGCCAGCAGCCGGGTTCGATGTGGCACTACAGCGTCGCGGTCGACGTCCAGGGCTACGTGCTCGAGGTGCTGGCCGGCAAGCCGCTCGACGAAGTCCTGAACGAGCGCCTGTTCGGCCCGCTCGGCATGACGGACACCGCCTTCTGGGTCGAGCCGGACAAGGTGGACCGCTTCTCGCACATGTACGCGACGAACGAGGGCAAGCTGGCGAAGGTCGAGTTCGGGCAGTACCTCGAGAAGCCGAACTTCCTGTCCGGCGGCGGCGGCCTCGTCTCCACCGCGACGGACTACATGCGCTTCGCCCAGATGCTGGCGAACGGCGGCGAGCTGGACGGCGTCCACATCCTGAAGCCGGAGACGGTCGAACTGATGCACACCAACCACCTGCCGGCCGGCGTGACCGACATGGGGCCGATCTACCGGGGCAACCGCTTCGGCCTGGACTTCTCGATCGTCACCGATCCGAACCCGGCGACCGACCACGAGCGCGCCAAGGGCGAGTACTGGTGGTACGGCATCGGCGGCACCTGGTTCGGCATCAACCCGGTGCAGGACCTGGTCGTCGTCGGCATGATCCAGAGCCGCGACTTCCGCGCCTCGGGAATGGCCCGCATCGCCAGCAAGCGACTCGCGTACGAAGCGATCGTCGACTGAGACGCGCCCCGGCGCCCTCTCTGAAGAAACCGCCTGGACCGTCGAGGAGGACGTATCCATGAGTCTGTTCGCCTGGTCGTGGATGTTCCTCGTCCTCTACATCGTCGGCATGCTGACTTTTGGCTGGGTCGCCAGCCGGAGGATCAGCAACGCCGACGACTTCGCCACCGCACGGAGCAGCTACGGCCCCTACTTCCTGGCCCTGGCGTTCGCCGCGACCACCGCCAGCGGCGCCACCTTCCTCGGCAGCCCGGGCCTCGGCTACGACTTCGGGATGGCCAGCGTCTGGGGCAAGTTCCTCTATCCGATGGGGGTCTACTTCGGGGTCCTCATCACGATCAAGCTGGTCGCCAATTCGGGCCACAAGTTCGGCAACCGCTCGATCCCGGAGTACCTGGGGGACCGCTACCAGAGCGACGGCGTCCGCCTGCTGGTCTCGATCTTCTCCCTCGTGCTGTTCTTCTACATCGCCGGCCAGCTCGTGTCGGGGCTGGTCATGTTCGAGATCATGCTCGGCCTCGAGCCGTTGACCGCCCTCATCATCACCTCCGGCGTTCTGCTGGTCTACGTCGTTCTCGGCGGCGCCCACGCCGACATCCTCACCGACGGCATCCAGGGAATGATGATGCTCGGCGTCGCGATCGTGGTGATCATCATGTTCCTGTTCGCATCCGGGATGGACGGCGGCCTCGGAGCCCTGGTCAGCAACCTGCGCGTGCAGGACCCGAACCTCGTGGGGCCGCTCAACAAGTCGAACTCGCTCTACGACTCCTGGTGGGCGATCGCCTGCGTCCTGTTCGCCCACATCCCGCTCGGCATGCTCCCCCACATCGGCAACAAGGTGTGGGCGCTCAGGAACGACGGCGACCGGATGCGCTTCGTCAAGCTCGCCTTCGCCGTCGGGCTGACGATGGGCATGCTCGGGCTCGGCGGCATCCTGGCCCGCGGCGTCCTGGGTACCGAGCTGCTCGAGGCCGGCCGCAACGCGAACGAGGCGCTGCCGGCGCTGTTCATCGAGCTGTTCCCGACCTGGCTCGCCGCCCTGATCGGCGTCGGCATCCTGGCCGCGATCATGTCGACCGCGGACGGGCTGGTCGTTTCTTCCTCCCAGATCGTCGCCAACGACATCTACCGCCGGTCGATCGTTCCCAAGTACTCACCGCACCTGAGCGACAAGGAGGTCGATCGCAAGGTGCTCACCATCAGCCGCTGGAGCACGGTGATCGTCCTGATCCTCTGCACCTGGATGGCGTGGGCGATGCAGGACATGAACATCGCGCTGCTGGTCTGGGTGGGCACCGGCGGCATGATGGCCGCGTTCGCCGGTCCGCTGGTGGTCGGCGGTCTCTGGCGCGGCGTCACCCTCGCCGGCGCGTACACCGGCCTCGTCACCGGCATGCTCACGTTCGTCCTGCTGCGCAGCGGCCTGCCGTGGATGATCGTCGATCCGGGCTCGCTCGGCCCGCTGTCGGGTATCGCCCATTGGCTCGCGCACTACCAGATCAACCCGTACTCCTGCGCGGTGGTCGGCGAAGTGGTCTCCATCGCCGGGACCTACATCGTGTCCAAGTTGACGCAGCCTTTGCCTGAAGCGCATGTGGAGCGATTGTTCAGTGCGCCGGCAGAGACGGCGGAGGCCGCCGGGGGCTAGCTACACTTCACGGCAGAGTTCGACACAACGAGGAGGGACGACATGCGTCGCCAACGAAACGCTCGCCTCCGTTTCCCGTGGATTCCTGCTCTCGCGGCAGGGCTGACGATCACTGCGCTGCCGGCCGCGCTACCGGCCCAGCAGGCGTCCGACTGGACTCCGCCACTGGCTGCCGACGGCAAGCCCGACATTTCCGGGGTCTGGGACTTCCGCACGCTTACACCGCTGCAGCGGCCCGAGGACCAGGAAGCCGCGATCGACGAGGCCCGGGCCGCCGAGATCGAGGCCGCGGCCGTGGAACGCGCACGCGTCGCCGATCTGCCCAGCGACCCCGAGGAGAGAAGGCTCGAGGCCGGCGGCGAAGTGGGCGGCTACAACAACTTCTGGTTCGACCGCGGCGCTAGGGTGGTCGACGACCTCCGAACGTCGCTGATCGTCGATCCACCCGACGGCCGCCTGCCGGAAACGCACCCCGGCATCGAGCGGAAGACACCCGGCGACGACAAGCCGATCGACCGCCCGGTACGGCTACGGGTCGGCGGCATCGGTCTCGACAGCTACGAGGATCGGGGATTGGCCGAGCGCTGCCTCCTCGGCTTCAACGTGGGGCCGCCGATCACGCCGGGCGGCTACAACCAGAACATCCAGATCTTCCAGTCCGCGAACCACGTGGCGATCCTGAACGAGATGGTCCATGACACCCGCATCGTGCCTCTCGACGGGCGTCCTCACCTTCCCGACTCCGTGCGTCAGTGGATGGGAGACTCCCGCGGCTACTGGGAAGGCGACACCCTGGTCGTCGAGACGAAGAACTTCAGCGACCTGGTGTCGAGCTTCAGCGGCAACGTGTTCAGTTCCGTCGGCACCGCCTGGGAGATGCACGTCACGGAGAGGTTCCGGCGCGTCGACGAGGACACGCTGCTGTACGAGTACACGGTGAACGACCCCGCGACTTACACACGCCCGTTCAGCGCGCGCCTGCTGATGAAGAAGGGCGACGTCCCGCTGTACGAGTACGCCTGCCACGAAGGCAACTACGGGCTGTACAACATCCTTTCCGGCGCCCGCGCCGAGGAGGCCGAAGCGGCCGCGACCGGCGCCGAGTAGCGCGGCCGAATCGTCGCCGCTTCGCGGCGGGTTGTCTTCCGCGGGTCAGAAGACCCGCGGTCACACGCCTGCGGCGGCAGCGGGTCAGAGGACCCGCGCACCCAGTGGGGTCGGTCAGTCGTCCCAGTCGGGAATCGGCTGCGGCCCCGGGACGATCCCCGCGATGTCCGGGTCCTCTCCGCTCGTATCTTCCGGCGCTTCCAGGGCAGCCTGTTCCTTGTCGATCTTCCGCTGCGCCCGCCGTTCCAGCTTCTCCTGGCGCCGCTGGCGCTTGCGCATCTCTCGTTGACGTTTCGCGAACGTGGTCGGACCAGGTCTGGCCATAGGCGATCTCCCCTCCTCCGCGCCGACTCGCGCCGTGGCGGAACGAGTCATGGTAACAGGACCTTGACAGCGTGCCGTGGACGGCCGCCAGCGAAACCGTCAGCGGCTCAGGGGGTGTAGTAAGTCGGAGAGCCGGGGCCGACCGGCAGGCCGAGCGCAAAGACCCAGACGTAGAACAGCGTCACCCAGCCGATCAGGTAGGTGATCGAGTACGGGATCATCGTCGCGATCAGTGTGCCGATCCCCAGCTTCCGGTCGTAGCGCATCGCCACCGCCAGAATGAGGCCGAAGTAGCTCATCATCGGCGTGATGATGTTCGTCGTCGAGTCGCCGATCCGGTACGCGGCCTGGATGACCTCCGGGCTGTAGCCGACGGTCATCAGCATCGGCACGAAGATGGGCGCCGTCACTGCCCACTGCGCGGACGCGCTGCCGAGCATCAGGTTGACGAAGCAGCACATCAGGATGAACGGGATGAACACGATCGGCCCGGTCAGGTCGAAGCGGGTCAGCAGATCGGCGCCGACCACGGCCGTGATCGTCCCCAGGTTGGTCCAGTTGAAGAAGGAGACGAACTGCGCGGCGAAGAAGACGAGCACCATGTAGGGCCCGAGCGAACTCATCGCCCGGCCCATGCCGTCGATCACGTCGCGGTCGTTTCGGACGGACCCCGTGACCCGGCCGAACACGATCGACGGCACGATGAAGAAGACGAAGATGAGGGAGACCACGCTCCGCAGCATCGGCCTCAGGTCGTCGATCAGGAGCGCGTTGGCCGCCGGATCGCGGAACCAGCCGTTCTCGGGCAGGGCCAGGAGCGCCAGCCCCCCGAGCATGACGAGGACGGTCACACCCGCCAGCTTCAGACCGCGCTTCTCCTCCGGCGACAGCGTCTTCAGGCCGTCTTCCGGGTCCTCCAGGTCGTTCGCCGCCCGGCTCGGGTCGAACGCACCCAGCTTGGGTTCGACGATCCGGGTCGTCACGAAGGTGCCGATTGCCGTGATCATGAAGGTGCTGACCAGCATGAAGAGGTAGTTCGCGGTCGCCGGGATCTCGTTCGCGGCGCCCGGCGCGTAGGAAGGATCGATGATCCGCGCCGCCTCGGTCGTGATCCCGGCGAGCAGTGGATCGACGGTCCCGATCAGGACGTTCGCCGAGTAGCCGCCCGAGACGCCGGCGAACGCCGCCGCCAGGCCGGCGAGGGGATGGCGTCCCACCGACCGGAACACGACCGCCGCCAGTGGAATCAGCACGACGTAGCCCATCTCCGAGGCGGTGTTCGAGACGACCGAGGCGAAGACCACGACCGCGGTCAACAGGTTCCGCGGCGCGCCCAGGACGAGAGCCCGGAGCAGGGCCCCGAGCAGACCCGACCGTTCGGCGACGCCGACCCCGAGCAACGCGACCAGGACCGTGCCCAGCGGCGCGAAGCCCGTGAAGTTCGTCACCAGGTTCATCGCGATCCGCCGCATTCCTTCCGGGTTCATCAGGCTGACCGCGCGGATCCTCCCGTCCTCGGAGCGGCCCGAGACGCCGGCCGGCCGCGGGTCTTCGACCTGCCAGTCGAGAATCTCCGCCATCCCCGAGACCAGCAGGATGAGCAGCGCCAGCACCGCGAACAGCGTCACCGGATGCGGCAAGAGGTTGCCGAGGAACTCGACTGCGTTCAGAAAGCGGGTGAAGAGGCCGGGGCCACGTCCCTCTCGCCGTTTTCGCCGCTTCGGAGCCTCGGCCATCCGGCGAACAGTAACCCATGGCCGCGGGTGAACCCCGCGGCGCGACGATGCGCTTTCAGCCGCGCCGGATGACGGCCGTGTGGTACGGCTCGAGGTCGTCGATCGCCGACTCAGGCTCCCCCGTCTTCCAGGCGAACAGCCGCACCGTGACCTCGGACGGCGTCGCGTCGAAGAGGGCGAAGCCGTTCTTCTCGAAGGTCTCGCCGCGCACGTCGTGCTCGACCCCGGTGGCCGCCAGCGGTGGCGTCCCCCGCGCCGCGGAAGGCCAGCCGGTCAGGGTGCCGAGCGGTCCGGTCAGCACGGCGTGGACCGGGTTGGCCGAGAGATCCAGGCTGCCGCTTCGCTCGAGCACGGAGTGGCCGATCGCGTGCAGGTCGCCCGACAGCACGATGCCGGCCCGCTGCGACTGGGACGCCAGCGACTCCAGCAGGCGCTGATGCTGCCGCAACCAGCCCTCCTGCCAGAAGTACTTCTCGCGCTCCGTCGTCAGCCTGAAGTTGCTGCCGGCGAAGTTGCCGATGCGCGACACGGTGGCGCCGCCGTCGTCGAGGTCGGCGACGTCCGGATACCACTCCCGCCACTTCCCCGCCGACCAGCCGAACGGGTGAGACGGCACGTGGAACACCTGCGAGACCGTCTGGTCCCGGGTGCGCTGGTGCAGCCAGTGCTCGGCCTCCGGCGGCACGAGACCGGCGTGGATTCCCTTGAGCGACAGGTAGCGGGCGCAGTCGTAGATCAGGACCTCGGCCAGCCGGCCGTAGCGGAACGTGCCAAAGGCCTCGGAGATGCCGGGCTCCCGGTCTCCGGCGCCGGCGCCGGAGATCGCCCGCGGGCGTTCGACGTCGGGCAGGAACTCGGGCAGAAAGGCGTTGCGGGTGAAGCGTGCGAACTCGACCTGATAGCGGTCGGGAGGCAGCGTTACCATCTGGGGGTCGGCGTCGTCGTTCTCGTAGTAGTCGTGGTCGTCGCTGACGAAGTAGGAAGGCGTCGAACGCAGCATGACTCCGTAGAGGTCGGCGATCTGCGGCCCGACCGCGGCCTTGATCGAGGTCTCGTTGCTGGTTCCCAGCACGGGCAGACTGAGGTCCAGCCAGCCGATCCGCTCGTAGAACTCGCGGGAACGCCGGCCCCGCTCCTCGCCGCGGTTGTAGAGCACCGTGCGCTGGTCCCAGTAGATGTGGTCGCCGATCGCGATCAGCGCCCGCGGGCCAAAGGAGAGCGCCCGCCTCAACAGCCGGCGGCGAACCGCCAGCGGCAGGAAGAAGCCCGACTCGGGATGGCCCCCGGCGCAGGTGTAGGCGAGGAAGCGCACCGACTCGGGTTGGGCCGAGGGCGAAGGGAAGGTGCGGAGAGGCCACGGGTCGCACAGGGCTTCGCCGCCGCCCAGCAGTTGCAGGGCGTACTCCGTGTCGGGCTCCAGGCCGCCCGCGTCGAAGGAGAAGAAACGCCGTGCGCTGTCCGTGCTCCGGCCCCCGACGAGGCGCTCGCCGATGCGAAGCACCGGCACGAAGTCGAGCGGGTCGGCGAAGGAGCACTTGAGCGCCACGCGGTCGTGGCTCGCCGCCGGAATCAGATGCCGGAGCGGGCCGGCGCGCCAGCCGTCGTCGGAAAGCGCCGGCGAGCGGCTGAGTCCGGTTCCGGCGGCCGCAACGGCCGCGGTGGCGATGAAGCGTCTCCGGGTCCAGTCGGACGTCATGGTCGGGTTCCTCCCAGGAACGAGCGTAGCCGCTCGCGGTCGATTTCGGTCAGCGGCAGGAATCGGGATTGGCCGCCATTGCGCGCCGAGGTGTCACAGGGTTGGCACATCAGAACACCCGGCTCGCGAGTGTGCCTCAGGCCAAGGACATGCCCGAGTTCGTGGGCAATCACGTTGCGAACCACGTGCTCGCGCTCGTCGCCCGAAGGAATGGCGACGAAGTAACGGCCATCGTCGCCGTAGGGCCAGGCGAAGGGCATGAGACCCTGGGCGGAGAGCAGCACGACGACCTCCGCCTCGACCCGGAAGAGCGCCTCGGGCGGTTTGGGTCCCGGATCGGACGAGTGCAGGCGGCCGGCGAGCTGCGAGAGCTGGTGGGCGTAGTTCTCGAACGGCCGAAGTCCGTGCGCGGGAACTCTCGGACCCGGCTCCCGAAACGGCGCACCCAGCCCCAGATCCGAGACCGTCTCGTTCCAGAACGAGATCGCCTCCTGGACCATGGCGATCCGTTCGTCATCGGCATCGGCGACCACTACGGCGACCCGTCTGATCTGACCGGACGACGAATCCGAAGCGGACGCAACTGGCAGAATGCCCAGCGCAAGAACCAGGAAGGAACCCGACTTCGCCCGCCAGGAGAACGTCATATGCGCCACATTCGAACCGTCATCAGGCTGCTGCCAATCGCTGTCTCCCTGGCCCTGGCTACTCCGCCGGTTCTCGGCCAGATCCACCGGACGCCGGACCCGGTGCGCCGGGCCGACCTCCACCGTCTCGCCGAAGTCGATCGAATGGTCATGGTACCTATGCGCGACGGTGTCCGCCTCGCCACCGAGATCTATCGGCCACGGAACGCGCAGGGTCCGGTGCCGGCGGTCTTCTGGCGCACGCCCTACAACTTCAGCCCGCTGCCGGAGCCGAACCTGGAACGCCCGAGCGCGCTGCTCAAGTTCGGCCTGGACGCGATCGAGCGCGGCTACGCCTTCGTGGTGCAGAACGAGCGCGGCAAGTTCTTCTCCGAGGGCGACTGGGAGATCCTCGGCCGGCCGCGCACGGACGGCTACGACGCGCTGACCTGGATCGCCGACCAGCCGTGGTCCAGCGGCAAGGTCGCCACGCTCGGCTGCTCCTCGACCGCCGAGTGGCAGATGGGCCTGGCCGCGATGCGGCATCCCGCCCACGCCGCCGCCGTACCGATGGGCCAGGGCGCCGGCATCGGCCGCATGGGGCCGTTCCACGAGCAGGGGAACTTCTACCGCGGCGGCGCGCTCCAGCTTCCGATGGCCGTCTGGCTCTTCGGCGAGCAGAACACCCAGCGGCCGACCTTCCCGCCGGACACCAGCCGGGAGGACCTCGAACGGCTCGCGACCTACTTCGACCTGGCGGCGAAGATGCCGGCCCTCGACTGGAAGCAGGCGCTGTGGCACCTGCCGATCCAGACCTTGATCGAATCCGTGGGCGGACCGAAGGGAATCTTCGGTCAGTTCGCCGTCCGCCTGCCGGACGACCCGGCCTGGTACGAAGGCGGCCTCTACCACGACGACGAGCCGTTCGGCGTGCCGGCGCTGTGGGCCAACTCCTGGTACGACCTGTCCGTTTCGCCGAACCTGGCGCTCTACGGCCATGTCCGCGAGAACGCCGACCCGGAAGTCCGCGATCACCAGTACATGGTCATCGCGCCCAGCCTGCACTGCAACATGTACCGGCTGACGAACCCGCTCGTCGTCGGCGAGCGGAACTTCGGCGACACGGACTTCGGTTTCGACGAGATGCTGTGGGCATTCATGGACCGGTTCACGAAATCCGAAGCGAACGGCTTCGAGGACCGCTACGCCAGGGTCCGCTACTTCCTGATGGGCGAGGACCGCTGGGAGAACGCCGCCGACTGGCCGCCCGCCGGTGTCGAACCGATGACCTTCTACCTGGACAGCGACGGCAGCGCGAACAGCGCCGCCGGCGACGGCAGGCTCACGGCGGACAGCGGCGGAGGCGGCGCCGACGCGGACCGCTTCGTCTACGACCCGGGCTCGCCGGTGCCGACGCATGGCGGCGCCTTCTGCTGCATGGGCGACTACCAGCCCGGCGCCTTCGATCAGCGCGGAATCGAGGCCCGCACCGACGTGCTCGTGTACACGACGGAGCCGTTCCAGGAACCGCTGGCGGTCGTCGGCTCGATCGATGTCGTCCTGCACGTTTCATCGGACGCGCCAGACACCGACTTCACAGTCAAGCTGGTCGACGTCCACCCGGACGGCCGCGCCTTCAACCTGGACGACACGATCCTGCGCATGCGCTACCGCGAGGGCTTCGACCGCCACGTCTCGATGGAGCCGGGCGAGGTCTACGAGGTGACCCTGGGCCCACTCGCCACCGCCAACGTCTTCGGCGCCGGTCACCGCCTGCGGATCGAAGTCTCGAGCAGCAACTTCCCCCGCTACGACCGCAACCTGAACACCGGCGGCAACAACTACGACGAGAGCGAATGGCGGGTGGCCCGGAACGCCGTCCACCACTCGGCGGAGCAACCCTCGCGGATCGTGCTGCCTGTGCTGGATCGCTAGTCAGGACAGCGCTCGACTGTCGGTGCGCCGGCCAACTGTCGGTGCGCCGGCCTTCTGGCCGGCATCCGCCGGAGGCGGAATCCGCCAGCACGCTGCTAAGGCTCCAGCGGCGGCACCTTCTGGCTGAACTTCACGCCGGTCACGCGGTCCGTGTTGTCCGCCCGCCGCCGGCGACTCGGCGGGAAGTCCCCCGTCCGCTCGATCCACTCATCGAGAACCCGGCTCAACCGGCGGGCAACCTGCTCCACTTCCGGCCTGCCGGCCAGGTTCACAAGTTCGTGCGGATCCGACTCCAGGTCATAGACCTCGATCATCGGCCTCGGCGCCTCGAACAGCCGCGCCTGACCCGGCGTCAACTCTCCAGCCTCACGCGCGGCCGTCAGGCTGTACCAGGACGGACTGCGCGAGGCGTCGGCCGGCGTGCAGAGCGGCAGTTCCGTGTACGCATTCCGGATCAGCTTGTAGCGCGGGCCGCGCACAGCTCGGATGTGCTCGTCGCAGTTGTGCCAGTTCCGCTCGGCGAACACGTGCTCACGGCCGGGCGGGGCCTGGTCCCGGAGCGCCGCAAGGAAGCTCGTGCCGTGGAAGCCCTCGGGTTCCGACGCCCCGGCCGCCTCGAGGAGGGTCGGAGCCAGGTCGATCACGCTCGCTAGCCCCGCATAGCGGACGCCTTTCGGCGTCACGCCCGGCCAGGAGAAGATCAACGGCGTGCGGATGCCGGCGTCGTACGCGGTCGCCTTGGCGCGCGGGAACGGCATCCCGTTGTCGCTCAGGAAGACGACCAGGGTGTTGTCGCGCAGCTCGCGCCGGTCCAGTTCAGCCAGCATCCGGCCGATCTCGCCATCCATCCGCGAGATCTCGTCATAGTAGAAGGCCAGGTCGCTGCGCGTCGCCGCGTCGTCGACCAGGTAGGGCGGCACCGGGACCTCGCCCGGATCGTGCGGCGGATCGACCGCGTCGGCCGAGTACGGTCGGTGCGGATCGCGGAAGCCGACCCAGAGGAAGAAAGGCCGCTCCCCCGCCTGGTCCAGGAAACCGGGCAGGCCTTCCCAGGTCTGCTCCGAGAACCACTCGAACTGCCGCTCGCCCTCCGGGCCGTAATGGGTCTTCCGCATGTGCCCGGTGAAGTAGCCCTCGCGGGCGAGGTAGGCCGGCACCAGGTCCACGCCTGCGGACAACGGCGTATGCAGATCCTCGGCGCCCGTGGCGTGCGGATACCGACCGGAGAGGATGCTGATCCGCGACGGACTGCAGGACGCCGTCGTAAGGAAGGCGTTCTCGAACACGACCCCGGATGCCGCCAGACCGTCCAGGTTCGGCGTCCGCACGACCCGGTTGCGGTACGCCCCGAAGTCCGACCAGCCGGCGTCGTCGGCGACGAAGACGACGATGTTCGGCGGCTCGTCGACGCCCCGCGCGGGCGGGCTCGTCGCCGCCGCCAGCAGGAGCCCCAAGCCCAGGAATCCCAGGCTCGGAGAGCGGATGCGGCGCATGGGCTCGCGCGCCCGGCCGGCTCGTCTACTCGCCGCCGCCCGCCGCCGCGATCGCGTCAGCCTCCAGCAGCCGCGCGCCCCGCATCACGTTGCCCAGCGCGTAGTTGCCCTCGTGGCAGGCGTACTCGAAGACCTTGTTGGGCGTCGACCGCCACACGTACTCGCCGCTCCAGGCCGTCTCCCAGACGTTCGGGTCTTCGACCGTGAAGCCGTAGAGCAGATCGCCGTCCGGCAGGCGCTGGAAGCGCTCCACGACATGCAGGTCCTTCGTCGCCGAACCGAGACCCGGTTCTTCGCCGAAGTTCGTCGTGTCGACGACCAGGGTGTCGCCGTCCCACCAGCCGATCGAGTCGCCCATCCACCGCCGTTCCTGGGCCGGAGCGTGCTCGCCGCCGATCCGCACGACGCGGGCGTCGTGGACCATCTCGATCAGGATCATCACGTGGTTCCCGGTCTGCACGATCCGCTTGTGGTTGTTGTAGAGCGCCGGGAGCATCGGCGGGCCGCCGGTAGAACTGAAGCCCATCAGGCAACGCTCCGGCAGAGGCCGCTGCTCCATGTTGTCGTAGGGGCCGGAGCGATCCTCGTTCTCCTCCAGCCACCAGGCGGTTCCCGTGTTCTTGTGGCCGAACGCGGCAAACTGAGCCGCCGCGCGGGCCATCCCGGCAGGCGTCATCTCCGGGTACTGGCCGTTCGGCGGATCCGTGATGATCGAGGTCCGCCACTTGCCGTCGATCCGGACCACGTTGTCGCCCGGATCCATGTAGAAGGCGTTGTAACCGCCGCTGCCGCCGGAGGCGACCTCGAGGCCCGGATCGAAGATCGGCGCCCCGCCCACCGGCGGCGCCTCGCGGTTCGGATCGCTGGGCTTGAAGTCCGCCTCGTAGATCTCGGCCTTGCGGCGGGCGATCGCCGCAGCTTCCTCGTCGGTCAGGGTCAGCCGGTCGCCGAACTCGCGCGGCCTCGTGAGGGGAGTCAGCGTCGCGACGTCGTAGGCGCCGGAGAGATCCGGCTTGCCGTCGGGCCGGCGCGGAATCTCGTCCTGCGCGGCAACGGCGATCGGGGCGGCCAGGAGCACCGCCAGGCTCAGGAGTAGGGAACGCTCAAACTTCATCCGGCACCTCCTCGGGCATCGGTCTCTGGGTGGTGCCGCAACGCTACCACTCCTGGCCAGGAGCCTGAGAGGCGGAAACCGGGTGCGCCGGCACCCTCGCCGGCATCCGGCGCGAAGCGCTGGCTAGAGCCGCCAAACCCGCCGCTTCGCTGCCTTCTACGGCACAGGCTCAGCCGATCTTGCCGAGCTGGTAGTTCACTGTGACGTTGTAGCTGACCGGGATGGGCTCCCCATCTATTGTCGCGGGCTCGAACTTCCACTGCTTCACCGCGTCGACGGCCGCCTCCGTGAGACCCATGGGAAGTTCCTTGAGCACGTCGACATCGACAACGTTGCCTTCCTGGTCGATCGCCGTCTGCAGGATGACGACGCCCTGGAGCCGAGCCTCCCGCGCAAGCTCGGTGTACTCCGGCTTCACATCGTGGACCTTCACCGGCCGAGAGGCTCCGGGAGGCAGCGGCTGGAAACCGGCCCTGAGCATCGCCGAATCCGCAGGAGCAGGAGCCTCTGCTGGTGCGGTCACGTGCCGCAACACCTCAAGAGCCGCCGCTTCGACCGTGTCGTGCGACTCCCGCTCCATCGGCAACTGAGACCGCACGACAAAGCCGAGAGTGAACGCCACAGCCAGGGCGAGCACCGCCCCAATGATCCTGTTCAGACTTGCTGGATTCTCCGTCGTCATCTGGTCACCTCCCAGTGGCTGATTGGATGTGTCACATCACAACCAACAGGGTGACCGCCAGATTCCGGCTGTCAGGCGACGCGCAGTGAAGCCGCCGCGATCGCGACCTCGACGCTCTACGGCTGGCCCGAGGACTCCCGGTCGTCGTACGGCGCGCCCGTGCCCGAGGAACCGGCAAACAGACGGCGGCCGTCGGGAAGCGTCACATCGCGGCCATTCGCCCGCGGCGCCCCGTCGATCGCCTGGTAGCCCTCGACGAGCACCTCGGTGCCCGGAGCGACCGAGTTCTTCTTCCAGCCGCGCCGCACCAGGGCGCCCGGCGGTCCGCATTCGACCATCCAGGCCGTCACCGTGCCGTCGTCGTCCGTGACGTCGATGTGAATCCAGGCGTGCGGGTTCACCCATTCGACCTTCGTCACCTTGCCGCGCAGCCGCACCGGCTTCGTCGCGTCGAACTCGGCCGCGAAGGCGTGGTGCGCGGCGGCCGGCTCGGGCGAAGCCATGAGGCTCAGAGCCACTGCGGCAGCGAGGCCGAGGGCTGGCAGGGCAAGGCGAGTGCAGAATCGCGTCGTCTTCATCGGCGTCTTCCTGTGGACGATCTTCGGAGATCAGACCCTACCACCGGCCGACAGAGGCCCATCGAGATCAACCACTCCGCGCTGACTTCGCCCCTTAGTTATCATTTACTGATAACTTCTCGCGGTGACGACGGACGACCGCGACCCTGGGCTCGACGCGCTGCTGGACCTTCACGGCCAGACGCTGTTCGTGGACGAGGTCGGCCACTGGGTGAAGTTCATCGTGAAACGCACCGAAGTGACTCCTGAACGACCGCATGGACTCCGCTACTCGCTGACCCTTCACGCTCCAGACGGTGCGAGGTTGGTCGGATTCGACAACGCGCATCCGCTAAAGCCGGGCCGAACACCAGGAGCGCGGAAGAGCCGAGCCAGCGACCATCGCCATCGCCTCACGACAGTCCGACCCTACGACTACAAGGACGCGGCCGCGCTGCTCGAGGACTTCTGGAAGACCGTAGATGAGGTTCTGCATGAGAGAGGATCAATCCCATGAAGACACTGAGGATCGGCATTGCTGACTACGGCCAGATGAAGGAACGTACGCTGGCGATCGCCCGCGGCGACTACCGCCCGGCCAGGGGAGAGCCGACAGTCTGGTTCACGTCCATCGAGAGCTTCGCCAAGGTGCTCTCTGAACGGAACCGTGAACTGCTCACGCTGATTGCGGAGGAGAAGCCCGACTCGCTTACCGAGTTGGCGGCGCTTTCGGGCAGAAACAAGTCGAATCTCTCCCGCACGCTGAAGACCATGGCCCGCCACGGCCTCGTGGAACTGGAGAAGGGGCAGAGTGGAAGGCTGATTCCGCAGGTTCCCTACCATCAGGTGACGCTCGATGTCAGTCTGCTCCCCGGGACGAAATCGGCGACAAGAACGTCTGCGCCCTGACACGACGCAGGAAGTCGCCCGGGTCGCGGCACTCGACCGGCGGCCGTTATCGGTCCGGCGGTCTAGACGGTCGGGGTGAGCCCAGCCAGTCAGGTGTCGACAGCAGCCAGTAGCCGCGATGCCGCGCCTCAACCGACGCGCGCGTCTAGACGCTCTGCTCCGAGTGTCGGTCACCGGATCTCGGGACAGGCCTTGAAGCACAGCTCTCATCACCGCCGGCTAGCCGCGCTGCACTCGTGTGTTTTCGACGATCCAATCCCACGGAGCTTTGTCCCAGGCAAAGCGGCATCCTCGCCGGGCCGGCCACGACACGACTCGGAACCAACCAGACCAAGGCCCCCGAGCTACACTCCCGCTCCATCGAGCAGGCAGGAGAGGAAGACGGCATGCGGGAGACGTTCACTTGGGTTCCGTGGTTCACAGAACTCGCCCGGAAGATCGCAGACGGAGATGAGGAGTACCTGAACAGCCGGGTCCGTCGCGTGGACGACACCCTGGACAGCCCGCTCTTCGTCGACGACGGCCCGCCTGAGCCGCTCGGTTTCTTCGGCCGGTTGGCGAGGCTGCGGCTCGAGGACGAGTCCGTCCGAGACGCAGCACTGGTGCGCGTCGGCCGGGAGTTCGAGTTGGAAGACCGAGGTCTCGCCGAAGACGTCGACGCATGGGATCTCCCAGGCAACTGGCACCTGGCCCTCGGCCTCGAACTGCCGAACGAGCGAGACCGGCACTGCGCATGGGCAGTCTTCCGCCAAGCCGTCGAGAACAGGGTCCAGGCGAACACGTTCCACGAGGCGCTACAGATCAACGGCCTCGCGCTCAAGACCCTGACCACCACGCTCTTTCTCGTCAACCCTAAGGCGTTCCTGCCTCTCGTCGACTACCCGCTCTACGCGAACCTGCTGGGGAGGAGACCCTCTGGCGCCGACCAGTGGGAGGCCTACTCATCGGCGATCGCCGAACTCCGGTCCCACTTCCCGGGGTGCGAGTTCTGGGAGATCGAACTCTTCGCACGTCTGCAGAGATCTGAGGACATCGCCGGCAAGAACATGGTCGTGCGCCCGGACCGCTGCTGGCTCGTCAGCACGAACCTCGGGGAGCCCGACCAACGAAGCGACCACTGGCACGACGACTTCAATCCCGAGAACAGAATCTGGACAGGACAGGCCTATCCCGGCTTGCCCGAGGCCGCGATTGGCGACGTCATACTGGTCCGGTGCGGAGTCAAGGAAGGTCGCGGCATCGGCGTCGTTCTTCAAAACGACTACAACGACGGGTGGACGCCAGACGGTGCGATCCATGTCGTCTGGTTGAACAAGTCGGACGCCCATCTCGCGTCCGAGGATGATGGCGTCCTGCAGACCCGGCGAACCGCCTTCGGCAGAGCGACCGGTCCGGAGACGTCGCTGTTTCGCGGTCCCGGCGAGTATCAGCCGACCTGGGAAGCGCTGGATCCTGAACCAGACAATGGGAGAGAGGAAGAGGACTTGTCCAGCCCCACGCCGACGACGCTCAAGGACCCGATCACCTTCAAGGTCTGGGACGACTTTCTTCGCGCGTGGCCGCCGGACCGTGTCCGCAACATGTCTCTGGAGGAGTACACGAACTCAAATCGGAATGACGCCTTCATCTACTGGCTTGAGTTCAGGACCGAGAGTCTTGGCAGCATCCGGGGCGGTCAGGCCTCCAAGTTCGGGATTTACCACCGTGGCAAGAAGGACCCGCAGGGGGGAGGGCTGATCTACGACGACAAGTACGCTTGGATGAGCAAGTGCGGCAAGACGGCGGACGAGGCCTTCGCCACCATCCGGTCCCAGTTGATCCAGGTGATCGAAGCGGCCAGGAAGAGGGATTTCGAAGCGGTCGACCACCCGGTCGATCTCTGGCCCATCGTCAAGTGGAAGGTCGCCTTCCTCTATCAGGGGCGCGACGATCCCGGACTCTTGGCAATCTACAAAGAGGACAGGCTGGCGGCCCGCTACAAGGAGGCGTTCCTGGACCCGGTCGAAATGCCTCCGCCAAGCCAACAGCACGCGGCTCTGATCAAGCACTACTCGTGGCTGGGAGACGCCCTCGACGTTAGTCCCTGGATCTGGCTCGACCCGGAGGCACGGCCCGGTCCCACCCAGCCAACTGACCGCAGATACTGGCTTCTGCCTCTTAGTCGCAACGCCGACACTTGGGCGGGGTGCAGGACAAGAGGCACTGCATCCATTGGCTACGCCGAGTATCCGGTTGGGGACCTTCGCCAGTACGACTCGCTGGAAGTCCTGAAGGAACGGCTGAAGTCCATGCCATCAGAAGAGGGAGCCAACAAGTCCCACACCACGAGACGCGGCCAGACGCTCTGGAACTTCTGCCACGTAATGGAGCCGAGAGACGTCATCTTCTTCGTGGCGCATCTCCGAAGATTGGTGTTCGGCTATGGGGCCGTCCGCTCCCACTATCGCTACGACACCGACCGGGAACAACACCGACATGTGCGGAACGTCGACTGGAAGTCGGACTTTCCTGACGGTAGAGAAGTCGGGGAAAAGTACCTCCCCAACAGCATCGTGGACATCACAGAGGACCTGGACCTTGTAGCCGTCCTGAAGGAGGCCGTAGGTTTCACCGAGACCGAGGAGTGTCCAGACCCTTCCTATGCGGTCGAGCACCCACGCAACCAGATCCTCTACGGCCCGCCCGGTACCGGCAAGACCTACAACACGGTCGGTCACGCCCTCGCGATTCTGGATGGCGTCGAGGCACGCGAGGTCACGGACGACGACAAGCAGCGGTTCCGAGATTTCCGGTTAGTGGCCGGAGAGCCGGGAAAAGCGAGAGGCCAAACGGCCATGGTCACCTTCCACCAGAACTACGCCTATGAAGACTTCGTGGAGGGCATTCGCCCTAGGCTCGCCGAAGCCGCGAGCGATGGCAGCCAGCACCCGAGTTCCGCGAGGTCAGGCGCGGCCGAACTAGCCTACGAACTAAGCGCCGGGATCTTCCGCCGCATCTGTGAGGCGGCAGGGAACGCTTCCGACAAACGATTCGTCCTCATCATCGATGAGATCAACCGCGGCAACATCCCGAAGGTCTTCGGTGAGCTGATCACGCTGATCGAACCGTCGAGACGGCTGGGCGCCGACGATGAGACCACGGTCACGCTTCCCTACTCCGGCGACGAGTTCGGCGTGCCGGACAACCTGTACATCATCGGCACGATGAACACGGCAGACCGTTCCATCCAGCAGATTGACACGGCGCTCCGGCGACGGTTCACCTTCGTCGAGATGATGCCCGACGCGAACCACGACCTCATCGCGGAGGATGTCGATGGCGTGAACTGCCGCGAGATGCTGCGGGCGATGAACGAGCGCATCGCGCTGCTGCTTGACCGGGAGCACCAGATCGGCCACACGTACCTGCTCAACGTGGAGACGATGGAGCAGCTCTCGGACACGTTCAGGAACCGCATCTTTCCGCTGCTCCAGGAGTACTTCTACGACGACTGGCGGAAGATCCGGGCCGTGCTCGGGGACAACGCCTTCGTCAGGGAGCGGAGGCTCGACGACCAAGGCACTAAGGCACTTGCCGAACAGTTCGGCCACGCCGAAGATGACCGTGTCTACGAGCGACTGTCCTTCTCAAGCGATGAGTGGGAGAACTCCGAGCAGTACAAGAAGATCTACGCAAATCCGAAGGAGGACTGATGGCTGCGGCGCCTCCGCCGGCGCCCGCGGCGATTCGCGAGTACGACCCACTCGACCGCGAGCAACTCGGACTCGACGACGGAGAATGGGAAAGCCTGGTCGCCTTCGCGAGGGCCAACCAGCAGGACCGGCACGGCAACTACCTCCCGGTGCTCGGCTTCGACGCTTCCGGCCGGAAACTCCGTGCGACGAACTACGTCGGGATCCTCACGACACGGCGCGGCAGACCAATTGAGATCCTGCCGAAGATCGACCTGGCTTCCCGTGCCAACGACGCCGAGAACGAGCAGGAGACGCGCAGGGTCTTTCTGGAGATGCTGCGCGTCTGGCGCGGGCTCCGGCACGCCGAACTACCGCCCAGCAGCATCCGCAGTCTGAAGCGATTCCCAATGCTCGAGGCCTTCGTCTACCTGTTCCTCCACAATCTCGCCCATCTCGCCCGCCATGGCCTTGCTCGACGGTACGTTCCCGTTGAGGACAACCTCCCCTACCTTCGCGGCCGCCTTCTGTTCCGCGAGCAGCTTCGGGAGAACCTGACGAACCGGGCCCGCTTCTTCGTCGCGCACGACGAGTTCAACGCGAACCGGCCGGCCAACCGGCTCATCCGTTCCACGCTGAGCCGCCTGCGGCGGAACGTTCGGAACGATGCGAACCGGCAACTGCTCCGGGAGCTGTCGGACGCTTTCTCCGACGTGCCACGGTCGACTGACCCGGCAACGGACTGGCGACGCCACTCCGTCGACCGGACCATGCAGCACTACAAACCCGTCATGGCATGGGTGCGGCTGTTCCTGTTCGGTGAAGGTCTCGCGACGTACCGCGGCAAGCACGAGAACCAGTCGCTGCTGTTTCCGATGGAGGAGATCTACGAGGACTTCGTCACGCACAGCTTCCGCTGCTGGCAGAGCGAGTACGGCGTACGCGCTCAGGGGCCGCAGAGACCGCTGACGCGCTCTCCCAAGGCGTTCTGGATGAAGCCGGACATCACTCTCGGGAAGAGCGGTGTGCCGCAGTTCATCCTCGACGCCAAGTGGAAGCGCCTCAAGTCCAAGGCGGAAGACGGCGAGAAGCGGGGGATCGTGCAGGCCGACATGTACCAGCTATACGCCTACGGCAAGCGCTACGGCTGCGAAACCGTGGCGCTCGTCTATCCGCGAACGAAGGACTTCAACAGGCGTGTGCGGTACGTCTTCGACGACGATCTGACGCTGCTCTGCCTGCCCTTCGACGTGTCCAAGCCGGAACCAAGCGTCGAGTACTGCATCGCCGCCCTGCACCGTCCCGAACAGCCGACGAACGCCTCGTCCTTAGCGGAGCCGGCCTGACGGCCGGCACGTGGACACCTCAACCAACGTACTCGCCAGCCCACAGCCGCTCCAGGAACACGCTCCAGGGCAGAATCCAGATTCCGTCCGCCGTGCGCCGCGGCGCGTCCTCGTTGCAAACGACCACGGCGTGCCGGGGGCGATGTTCCTCGATGTAGGCGCGTAGCGGCCGGAGATCCTCCGTTCGCACACGGGCACCCCCCTTGACTTCGATGGCGGTTGCCCCGTCCCGGCCCAGTACGAAGTCGCATTCCAGACCCGACTTCGTGCGCCAGAAGCGGATCGGAAAGTCCAGTTCACGGTAGGCCCCATAGGCGCGCAACTCCATCAGCACGAAATGCTCCAGCGCGCGGCCGAACTCCGGGCCGGCGGCCCGGCCGATGCGGCGGCCCGTGACGTGGCCCGCGACGCCAATGTCGAACAGGTAGAACTTCGGCGCGCGCACGATCACGGACCGCGAGCGACGCCGCGCGAACGGCTCCACGAAACAACCGAGCAACGTGTCAACGAGGATCTGGAAGTACTCGCGCACGGTCTTCGAGTCCACGCCGCAGTCGCGCGCGATGCTGCTGTAGTTCAGCAACTCCCCGTGGCAGAACGCGAGCGCGTCGAAGAAACGGGAGAAGGCGGCGGCATTGCGGGTGAGCCCCTCGTCGAACACCTCCTCCTTCAGGTAGTCGTCCACGTAGCCGGCGAGAGCCCGACGTGGATTGACGGCATCGTAGTGGGCTGGCACGAGGCCGTGGTTCAGCGCCCGGACCAGGTCGAACTCCGGTATCTCGGACCAGGTCAGAGGATGCAGCTCGAAACGCCAGGCTCGTCCGCCAAGCAGATTGGCGCGGCCACGTTTGAGTTTTCTGGCGCTCGAACCGCAGAGTACGAAGCGCAAGCCCCGATCTTCGATCAGCCGATGCACCTCGTCGAGAATTGCCGGGGCCTTCTGCACTTCGTCGACCAGCACGGGCTGCCGGAGGGTCTCGTCGTCAAGCGCCCGCACACGCTCGGTGAAAGACCAGGGCGCCCGCACGAACCCCAGCAGCAGTCGCGTGTCCAGCAGATCGAACCGCGCTGATCGCGGGAAGCGCTCAACGAGTAGAGTCGACTTGCCGGTCTTGCGAGGCCCCCACAGGAAGGCCGACTGCCGTTCGGTCAGGTCGATTTCCAGGGTCCGCTTGTAGTAGGCCATGTCAGTCTCGTTCGGATCGCATTCCGAGTTGGTCGATCCATTTCGGAATATACTCCGAAACGGTCGGAGACGGAAAGGGCCGGGACGTGGCGCACCTGGCGCGTGTTCCCGCCGCCTGCGGCTCGTGCTCACCGCCTCGCGGCATCGCGTCTGATGCAGGTCAGAAGACCCGCGCACCCAGAGAACGGGCGTCGATGTCGGTGCGGTTCTCTACTGCAAGCGCTCTTCCATCACTCCGGGCGGATGCCGGCCGGAAGGCCGGCGCACCGACAGTCGAACCGATGGCAAGCGGCGAGGACCCCAGGTTCCGGAAGCGCCTCTACTGCCCGCCCGCGCCTGACTCCGCCGCCGCCGCGGCCTCTTCGCGATCGCGGGCGCGAGCCCCGGAGAGGATGTTCGTCATCCCGTAGTTGCCTTCGTGGCAGGCGTACTCGACGAGTTCGTACTGCTCGTTGTCCAGCTCGAACTCGAAGCGGCCGGTCCAGGGCTTCGTCCAGACGGTCGGATCCTCGACGGTGAACCGGTACTCGAGCCGGTTCGGCCCGAGGCGCGTGTAGCGCTCGGAGAGCTTCATGTTCTCGCTCGAGCCGCGGTAGTTCGTGCGGCCGTTGAAGCCCGTGGTCTCGACGACCAGAGTGTCGCCTTCCCAGCGGCCTTGGGGATCGCCGAGCCACTGCCTGATTCCCGGGCCCAGCGGCTCTCGCTCGGCCGTCGGCACGACGCGGGTCTCGTGGATCATTTCCTTCTGGATGGCCACGAAGCCGGGACTCTGGCTGATCTGCAGTCCGTTGTTGTAGATCGAGGGCATCATCATCCCCGGCACGCCCCGGGTGATGCAGCGGACATAGGCGCTCAGGTCTTCGGGGCCCGCGGGTCGGCGCCTCACGTAGTCGCCGAACGACGCTGCGGCGTTGCGCCGCCGTTCCTGCGCCTCCTCGGTCAGGGGCGGCAGGCGACCGTCCGGCGGATCGATGACCATCGCCACCTGCCGTGACGGCGCCGACTTGACGTAGCCAAGCGTCGTGTCCCGCCACTCGCGCTCGTAGCCCCAGATGCTCCCCAGGGTGCCCCGCTCCCGGCGCGCGGCCGCCTCCTCGGCTGTCAGTTCCTCGACGTCGGCCAGCTCCTCTGGCCGTTCGAGCGGAATGCCGTGGGCCTTGTTGCCGGACCACATCCCCTGCAGATCGGGCGTGCCCCAGGGCGTTCGCGGCACGATGTACGGCTCGGCCGAGGCGACCTCGTCGGCATCCGATCCGAAGTCGGCGTCGACGCCCTGCCAACCCGGTTCGATCACCGCCACCCGGACGTTGTCGGGAGCGGAGACGAAGCCGCGCTTCGCCTCGGAGCGGCCCCCCGCCGGCCGCTCGGGATCCGCCGTGAAGCGGACGCCGCGGTCGCGCAGGCCGACCGCCGCCGTATCGAGATCCGCGACCTCGAAGGCCAGGTGGTCGATCGCCCGGCCGGCACTCGGCGCGGGCTGGCCCTCGGGGTGCTTCGCGGCGAACAGCCAGACCTCGCCGAAGCGGAGGCCGTCCTGCGTCCCGCGCAGGCTCTCCGGCACGCCGCCGAACGTCTCCCGGTACCAGCCGAGGGTCCGCTCCGGATCGCTCGCGCTCAGTTGGACGTGGTGGAAGCCCAGCGTCTCCAGGTCCTCGACGATTTCGATCCGGGTACCCCAGGGATCGAAGATCCGTCCGACCTTGAACAGGCCGGGTCTCTCGCGGAGGGTCGAACCGTCGTCGTAGCGCTGGAGGCGAACTCCGGAGCCACGCACCCCGACTGCCTCGAGCTCGGCCATCTTCTCCTCGAGGTCGGCGAAGGAGAAACCGATGTGGTCGATGCCGGTGCCCTGGCTGGCGCCCATGATCGGGCCCTGCCTGAACTCGATCGTCGCGTTGCCGCAGTCGATCGCCTCGGCGCGGCCTTCGATGGGCTCGCAATCCAGGTGCCGCGCGTACCACTTGACCGCCTCGCTGCGCGCGGACGTGGTCAGTTGCACGGTGACGTCGCCGGCCGCCGCCGGGACGGCCGTCAGTCCCAGCAGGAGCGCCGCGGCAACGGCCGCAGCGCTAAGGATCGTCGCCAGTCGGGGTTTCTTCGCGTCGGCGTAGGTGGCCATAGAGCAGCTCCTCGGAAAACTCGACACACTTGTACTCCAGCACCCGAACGTTCTCCTCCAGGCGCCGGTAGAGCGGCATGCGGATGGTCCAGGGACGGGTGAAGACGCTGGGGTCCTCGAGCGTCGCCTCGTAGGTCATCGTGTTCGGGCCGGTCGGCGTGTAGCGCTCGGTGACGCGCAACGTGTCGCTGGCGAAGTTCCCGGCCCGGTCGAACCAGGCCTGGCCGGTGAAGCCGGAAGCCTCGACGACCAGCGTGTCGCCCTCCCAGCGGCCGTGCGAGCGACCCATCCAACTGTCGATCGGCGGCGGCTCCGGATTCTCCTTGTCCATGTGGACCGTCCGGTTCGCCTCGGCGAAGCCGTAGACGATCATGACGTGGCTCGTGCCCTGGAGAATCTGGAACGGGAACGGCATGTAGGTCGCTCTCGGCACCCCCGGCAGGTAGCACTTCGCCTCGGGATCTTCGCGCCAGCGGTTCTCGAAGTTCTCCCGCTGCTGCTCGCGAGCCCAGTCCTGGTAGGGGATCTCGCCGCCGACGACCACGCCCTGGCCCGGCGGCATCGTCGTGAGGGTGCCGTACTCCGCCGGCCCGCCGACCGCGTTGTGGTCCTCCAGATTCCAGTGAGCCGAATTGATCGCCTGCCAGACGCCGTTGATGTCGGGATTGCCGTCGTAGTGGCGGGGGATCGCGTCGCCGGAGTCCTGCGCCACGGCGGGCAGGCCCAACAGCAGAAGGAGAGCGGCAAGCCACACCGGCCGCCGCCGCAGGTTCAACTGGCGTCGTTTCTTCATTCCCGTCCCGTCAGAGATGAACGGGGAGCATAGCAACGCCGCGGGCACTACACTCATCCTCCGAATCCCACCCAGGAGACCTCAACGATGATCGACCTGAACCTGACCGGCCGCCGCGCCGTCGTCACCGGCGCCAGCCTGGGCATCGGCGCCGCCACCGTCCGCCTGCTCGCCGACCATGGCGCCGAAGTCGCCTTCTGCGCCCGCAGCGAGGAGGCCGTGAACGAGCTCGACGGCTACGAGCCGCCAGCGGGCGAGGGCGGCGCCCACGGCCACGTCGCCGACATGGCCGACCGCTCGTCGATCGACACCTTCTTCGAGGCGGTGCTGGCCGGCGGCACGGTCGACATCCTCGTCAACAACGTCGGCGCCTCGCCGTCGCGCAACTTCCTCTACATGAGCGACGACGACTGGGAGGAGCTGTTCCGGCTCAACCTGCTCTCGGCCGTGCGCAGCACGCGCCTCTGCCTGCCGGGGATGCGCAAGCAGAAGTGGGGACGGGTCGTGATGATCGCGAGCGGCGCCGCTAAGTACCCGGGCGCGGCGCTGATCGACTACGGCGCCTCGAAGGCGGCGATGGTCGCCACCGGCAAGGCGCTGTCCGGCACGTACGGCCGCGACAACGTGCTGTTCAACTCCGTCCTGCCCGGCCTGATCCACACCGCGATGTGGGAGAGGGCGGCGAAGGAGATCGCGAACGCCCGCGGCGGCGACTGGGAGGACATCATCCGGAACAACGGAAAGAACGTTCCGGTGGGCCGCTACGGCACCTCGGAAGAGGTCGCCAACATGATCGTCTTCCTTTGCTCGGAGGCCGCGTCCTACGTGAACGGCGCCGTGATCGACGTCGACGGCGGCCAGGGCCGGCACATCTGAAGTAACTGGCGCGGCGGACACTGGGTGCGCCGGCGTCCCCGCCGGCATCCGGCGCGAAGCGCCGGCTCTGGGTTCTGCCGCGCCTGAAGTCCCTACTGGTTCTCCGAGCCCTCGATCTCGGCGATTCCTGACGCCGTCTCCTCCAGCAGCGCCTGAGCCCCGCGGCGGATCAGGCTGCCGACGCCGGGGGCCTGGAAGAAGCTGAAGCCCTCACGGTCCCGCCAGGCCAGCGGACCGCCGAGCTTGAGGCCGGCGCCGAGCACCGCGTCGCGGATGCGGTCGACCATCGCCTCGTACTCCGGCTCGCCCTGGCGCTTGCCGGAGAAGCTGTAGAGGTCGGTCGAGGCCGCGAACACGACGTCGACGCCGGGAACGGCCGCGATCTCCTCCACCGCGTCGACACCGGCCGGCGACTCGATCATCGCCACGACCAGGATGTTCTCGTTCGCGGTGGCCCGGTAGTCGCGGCCCCAGAGCGCGCCGTACTGGCCGCCGCCCAGGCTTCGACGCCCCTCCGGCGGGAACTTGGCGAAGCGGACCGCACGCTCCATCTTCTCGGCGGTGCGCACCATCGGCACGACGATGCCGAGTGCGCCGAGATCGACCGCCTTCTGGATGTCGCCCTCCGTCGCGTCGGGCACCCGAATGAACGGGATGGCCGATGCGTCCCGGCAGGCCCACAGCATCCTCGCCACGTCCTGGTAGGTCAGCGGGCTGTGCTGCATCTCGATCCAGGTGAAGTCGAAGCCCGCGTTGGCCGCCGCGCAGTAGCTGTCGGGATCGGGCGAGGAGATGCTGACGCCGACGATGCCCTCGCCGCTCATCAGCTTCTGCTTGGCGGTGTTGTACATCCGCGCGCCGTCGCCGTCCTGCGCCGCCGCCGGCGCAACCGCCAGCGCGAGACTCAGGCCGACCGCAATCGCGATGGCACGTCGAACCGTTCTTCTCGTTCTCATGCGTCCTCCCTCGCTTCCGAAGCGTCTTCCGTCTCCGCCGGCGTCTGCCCGGCCCGTCCGCCGCGCTGACCGCGCAGCGCCAGGTCGACGCCGACCAGCCGCCGGTTGCCCTCCACGCGGCTGGTACTGCCGCGGATCTCCCGGACCACCAGGTAGTCGGCGAACGCCGCCTCGACGTTCGCGCTGTAGCCCATCGCGTCCTGGGCCTTGTTCACGGCGAGCTTGCCGAGGCGCAGCACCGCCGGGTCGTTCTCGGCGATCCGTTCCGCATAGGCCATCGTCTCGCGTTCCAGTTCGTCCTCCGCGTAGACCCGGTTGACCAGGCCCAGTTCGCGCGCCTCCTCGGCGTCGATGAAGCGGCTTTCGAACAGCAGCTCCTTCGCCTTGCGGGGATGGATGTCCCAGGGCACGGTGAAGGTCTCGAACAGGCTCGCCAGGAAGCGGGCGCTCGGCGCCGCGAAGATCAGGTCCATCGCCGCCGCGATCATCCAGCCGCCGAAGATGCAGTAGCCGTGCACCATCGCGATCGTCGGCTTCGGCAGGTTGCGCCACTTGACCGTGTTGTCCAGGTTGTACCAGCGGAACGCCTCGTACCAGTCCATGCCGACCCACTGGGTGAGCCCCCGGGCCTCGACGTCCGCCTGCTGCTCCGGCGTGCCCAGGTCGTGGCCGGACGAGAAGTGCTTCCCGTCGCCCTTCAGCACGACGACCCGGACGTCGTCGTCGGCCATCGCCCGGTCGAGCTGCCGGTCCAGGTCGTCGAGCAGCTTCCAGCTCTGGGCGTTGTGGTAGCGGGCCCGGTCCAAAGTGAGGACGGCCACCGGACCGCGCCGTTCGTAACGAACCTCTTCTGCTGCCATATCCTGTCCTCGGCCTGTCATGTGGAGGGAAACCGATGAAGCGTAGCGCACAGCTCGTCGCTGTTCTGCTCGCCGTCTGGACGCTGGGTTGCGACGGCGGCCGACCGGCCGACGAACCGGCCGAAGGAGCCGAGCCACCCAACATCGTGCTCGTCATGACCGACGACCAGGGCTACGGCGACTTCGGCTTCACCGGCAACCCGGTGGTCCGGACGCCGCACCTCGACGCCCTGGCGGCGCAGAGCGCTCAGGTCGAGCGCTTCTACGTCAGCCCGGTCTGCACGCCGACGCGCGCCTCGCTGATGACCGGTCGCTACAACTACCGCACCCGCGCTATCGACACGTACATCGGCCGCGCGATGATGGAGCCGGAGGAGGTCACCGTGGCAGAGATGCTCCGGGACGAGGGCTACGCCACCGGCATCTTCGGCAAGTGGCACCTCGGCGACGCCCACCCGATGCGCGCGATGGACCAGGGCTTCGAGGAGAGCCTGGTTCACCGCGGCGGCGGCATCGGCCAGCCGTCCGACCCGCCCGGTGGCGAGGGCAAGTACACGGACGCGGTGCTGTTCCGCAACGGACAGCGCGAGGAGACGACGGGCTACTGCACGGACGTCTACTTCGACGCCGCGTTCGAGTTCATGGAGCAAGCGGCCGGGGAGGGCCGGCCGTTCTTCGCCTACGTACCGACGAACGCGCCCCACGGCCCGTTCCACGACGTTCCGGAGGACTGGCTGGAGCACTACCGGCAGGCGGACCTGAGCGCGGCGCTTCCCGATCCCGACCAGGCCAGCGAGCAGATCCTCGACCGGCTGGCACGCAGCTACGCGATGATCAGCAACATCGACGACAACGTCGGCCGACTGATGGCGCGGCTTGACGAACTGGGCCTCGCGGAGAATACGCTGGTCGTCTTCCTGGTCGACAACGGACCGGACCGCGACCGTTACAACGCAGGGCTTCGCGGCCGCAAGGGAAGCGTATTCGAGGGGGGCATCCGGTCGCCGCTGCTGGCGCGGTGGCCCGCGCGCCTGCCTGCCGGCGGCGAAGCCGTCGACCGGATCGCGGCCCACATCGACATCACGCCGACGCTGCTGGACGCCGCCGGCGTCGAACCGCCCGGCGGGCTGCACCTCGACGGCCGCAGCCTGCTCGGCCTGCTGGCCGGCAAGGGCAACGTCGCGGCCTGGCCCGATCGCACCCTGTACTTCCAGTTCCACCGGGGAGACGAACCGACCGCGTTCCGTTCCTTCGCCGCGGTCGGCCAGCGCTACAAGCTGGTCCATCCCTCCCCGCGCGGCGAGGGGGACTGGAACGGCGAACTCAACCTCGAGCTCTACGACCTCGAGTCCGATCGGGCCGAGACCCGGAACCTGATCGACGAGGCGCCCGAGATCGCCGCCGGGATGAGCGACGACTACCTGGAGTGGTTCGAGAACGTGAGCTCCACCCGGCCCGACAACTACGCGCCGCCACGGATCGTCGTCGGCACGGACCAGGAACCAGTGACCGTCCTCACCCGCCAGGACTGGCGGCGGATCACCGACGACCAGGGCTGGCGGCCGACCTCGCGGGGGCGCTGGCTGCTGAGCGCGAGGGAGGAAGGGACATTCGACGTCGAGGTGCGGCTGGTGGCTGGATCCGCCGGTCCGGTGCTCCTCGAAGTCGGGGATGGGACGCATCGCCGGGAACTGGCGCCCGAACAGGGCAACGTCACTTTCCAAGGGGTCGCAGTCCCGGCCGGCGACTTCGCGCTCAGCGCCGCGGCCGGCGAAGGCGACGACCGCCGCGGCGCCCATCAGGTGGTGCTTCGGCGGCGCTAGGGGCCTTGCCGGCTCTGGTAACCTCCGCAGCCCATGCTGCGCCGGCCCGGTTCGCCAATCGCCGTCTTCAGCGCTCTCGCGCTGACGACCGCCACCCTGCTCACTGGAGCCTGGGAGGCGAGTGGCCATGGTCACGACAAGGTCGAGACGAACGTCGCTTACTGCGTGGCCGATCACGAGGCGGAGGCCTCCGGCATCGCCGACGGCACCACGCTAGGCCAGGCCACGGCGCCGCACGACCATTCCTGCGTCGCCTGCAAGCTGGGCCGCACCAGGACCGTAGAGGATGGCAAGAGCTCGATCGCCGGACTCGACCTCTTCCCGGCTGAGTCAGGATCCGATCACCGGCCCGGCCCAAGCACTGGCGAACGCTGGCAGGAAACGGCGCGCGGGCCGCCGATCGGTTGAACCGACAGCTCTCCGATCCGCGCTGAGCCCGAGGCGTCGGAACCGTCCCCTCGCCGGGGACGATGGCGACGACGCGATCAGCCTCGGCTGATCCCACCAAAGCCCCCGCATCGCGCCGCCGGCGATTCGGTGCGCTTCCACCGCGACGGATTCCCGCAGCCAGCGCTACAACGCCCTCCACTCGGACTGAACGACCCAGGAACTCCAAACCATGCTCGCTAACCACACCAAGGCCTTGAACTCTCACCCGCGGCGTCGGCGCCAGGTGACCGGCGCGATTCTCTGCGCCCTTGCCCTGCTTCTCATCCCCGCGTCCACGACCGCCCAGGAAACCGGCTCGATCGCCGGCTCCGTCGACACCCACGGCGAGAGAATCGTGCTCGCCGTGGCACGCATCCCCGCACTCGGCGTCAGCACCGCGGTGTCCACGGACGGCGCGTTCCGCTTCGACGAGGTGCCTGCCGGCACCTATCTCGTCGTCGTCGAGATTCCCGCATTCGGCACGGCAAGCGACTCGGTCACCGTCGCCGGCGGCGACGAGGCCGAAGTTCAGCTCGAGATGCGTCACGGAACGCACTTCGACGAGGTTGTGGTCACCGCGACCGGCGACCTGCGCCCCGCGTCCGAGCTGGCGAATCCCGTCTCCGTGCTGTCCGGCCCGGACCTCCAGTTGCGCCTCGGCGCCACCTTGGGCGAGACGCTGGAGAACGAACCCGGCGTGTACTCGACGGCGTTCGTCCCCGGCGCCGGCCGGCCGATCATTCGCGGCCTGACCGGCGGCCGGGTGCGCGTCATGGAGAACGGAGTCGACACCGGCGACGCCTCCGTCGTCAGCGCCGACCACGCCGTGACCTTCGAGCCGGCGCACGCCGAGCAGATCGAGATTCTCCGCGGCCCCGCAACGCTCCGCTTCGGTTCGGAGGCCATCGGCGGCGCGGTCAACGTGGTCGACGGACGGATTCCGACCGAGAGGCCCGTCAGCGCATTCAAGGGCACGATAGACCTTCGGGGCGGATCCGTGGCCGACGAGCGCATGGGCGCCATTCACCTCGACGGCGGCGGCGGCGATTGGGCCTGGCACCTGGGCGCCGTCAGCCGGGAGACCGATCCCTACGAGATCCCAGGCTACGCCCAGGTCGAAGAGGAGCACGACGATCACGACGACGATCACGACGATGACCACGACGACGAGGACCACGACGACGAGGATCACGACGACGATCACGACGACGATCACGACGACGACCACGACGACGACCACGACGAACATGAGGAAGAGAACACCTTCGGGATGGTCCCGAACACGGATCTCATGACCGAGAGCGGTCGCTTCGGCTTCACCCGGTTCTTCGGCGACCGTGGCTCGATCGGCATCTCAGTCAGCGGCTTCAACACGGACTACGGGCTCCCGCCCGGCGCTCACGCCCACGGGCATGGCCACGAAGACGAACACGACGACGATCACGACGACGACCACGACGACGACCACGACGACGATCACGACGACGATCACGACGACGACGAAGACCACGACGACGAGGATCATGACGACGACGAGGACCACGACGACGACGAAGACCACGACGACGAAGACCACGACGACGAAGACCACGACGACGACCACGACGACCACGGGGAAGAAGAGGAAGTCCCGGTTCGCGTCGACATGAAGCAGCGTCGCGTGGACCTGCGGGCCGAGGCCCTTCCGCAGGCGGGCGCCTTCGAGCGCATCGAGGTCCGGATGGCGGGAACCGACTACGAGCACGTCGAGCTCGAAGGTCCCAACGTCGGCACGACCTTCTCCAACGAGTACCTCGAGACCCGGCTGGAGATGTTCCAGCGCGAGCGCGGCCGCAGCCGCGGCTCCGTCGGCCTCCAGTACTCGGACCGCGACCTCGCCGCCATCGGCGAGGAGGCCTTCGTGCCGCCCACCCAGTCCCAGGGATGGGCGCTCTTCACTTCGCAGGAAATCGAGGCCGGCGACGTTCGGTGGCAGTTCGGGGCCCGCTTCGAGCAGCTCGACCACAACCCGGTGAACTCTCGCGGCGGGTCGCACGACGGCGTGTCCGCCTCAGCCGGCCTGGTCTGGGACGCCGACACCGACTGGACGCTCGGCGTATCGGTCGCCCGGTCGGTTCGCCTGCCCGCGGCGGAGGAGCTCTACTCCGACGGCTTGCACGTCGCGACCCTGAGCTACGAGATCGGTGACCCGAACCTGACCAACGAGATCGGCACCGGCTTCGACGTGTCGCTGCGCCGGACGGAAGGACCCGTAACCGGCGAGCTGACGATCTTCCGTCAGAGCTTCAGCGACTTCATCTACCAGCAGTTCACCGGCGAAGAGGAAGCCGGCTTCGCCGTGCTCCGCTCCTACCAGGCCGACGCCACGACCGAGGGCGCCGAACTCCGGCTCCGGCTGGAGCTGCTCGACCGGAACGACCATCACCTGCACATCCAGGCGATCGCCGACACCGTCGACGCCGAACTGGACGCGGGCGGCAACCTGCCGCGAATCCCGCCGATGAGCTTCGGCGCCGGCCTCCACTACCACGGCCACCACTGGCGCGCCGCGGTGGAAGGTCGCTGGTTCGACGATCAGAACGACGTCGCGGAACTGGAAATGCCAACCGAGGGCTACACGATGGTCAACGCCCACGTCGGCCGCCGTTTCATCCTCGGCAACCAGATCCTCGACGTGCTCCTGCGGGGCCGCAACCTGACGGACGAGGATGCACGGGTGCATACGTCGTTCCTGAAGAACTTCGCTCCGATACCGGGCAGGGACGTCACCCTGTCGGCCCGGTTCTGGTTCTAGAGCCAGACGTAGAGAACAATCCCGAGGGGCTGTCCGGTACCCCAATACGCCGGACAGCCCTTCGTTCCGTGCAGCGGCGTTCCTTCCGGAAGCCCGCGAGGCCTACCCACCCCCTGAGTCCATGAACCTCTCCGTGCCACGCCAGTCCCACTCGCCACTGGTGATCGTCAACGCCCTCGCGCTGACGATCGCCACGTTGCTCGCCGCCTGGGACGTGGTCTGCAACGACAACGACGCAGCAGCGAGCAACGCCTGGAGCACGCTCGACCGCGAAGCCGAGGCCACAGGGGCCGCGAACCACGCCAGGCTCGGCAACGCCGCGGTGCCGGACGAACACTCCTGCGTCGCCTGCAGGACCGCAGGCTCCAAGCCGAACGAAGTCGACAGAAGCTCCGTGGCGAGGCCGCTCGACCTCGTTACGGCCGTGGCAAGGCCCGAGAACGACGGCAACGCCAGGCGCGGCGAGTCCAGACCGCAGGCCGCTCGCGGTCCGCCCGCAGGCTGAGTGACAGCGGCTCCGGCCCACGCTGAGCGCGAAGCGTCGGAGCCGCCAGGAAACAAACCAGGCGTCACTCGCCCCGTGTCGGGGCTATGGCGGCGGCGCCATCGCGGTCAGCCGTAGCTGATCGCAGGGAATCGCCGCATCGCGCGGCCGACAACTTCGGTGAGCCGCCTACGCTGCCGAACCCGCAGCCAGCGCCACAACATCCTTCGACTCGGACTGCACTACCCAGGAACCCCAAACCATGCTCGCTACCTTCACCGTGTTCTCGAACTCCCATCTGCGGCGCCGGCCCGGCTGGCGCCGGGCAGTGACGGCCGCCGCTCTCTGCGCCCTAGCCGTCCTTCTGACTCCGCCCGCAGCCGACGGTCAGGCGACGGGATCCGTCGCCGGAACGGTCAGCAGCCCCGGCGACGCCGGCATCTCGCTCGCCGTCGCCCGACTCGATGAGCTGTCCCTCAGCGCCCCGGTGGCAGCGGACGGGACGTTTCGTTTCGACGCCGTGCCTCCCGGCACGTATCTCCTGGTCGTCGACATCCCGTCGGTCGGTCGGACCAGCCAGTCGATCACCGTGGAGGCCGGTCGGGAGACGACCGTCGAGCTGGATCACGATCACGTCACCCACTTCGACGAAATCGTCGTGACCGCCTCCGGCGACCTCCGGAACGAGTCCGAGTTACCGAACGCGATCTCCGTGTTGGGCGGCGCTGATCTGCAACTGCGCACGGGGGCGACGCTGGGCGAGACCCTGGCGGGGGAACCGGGGTTGTCCTCGAGCGCGTTCGTGCCGGGAGCGGCGCGGCCGGTCATCCGCGGCCTGTCGAGCGCCCGTGTTCGGGTGCTCAACGGCGGCATGGGAACCGGCGACGTTTCCGTGGAAAGCGCCGATCACGCGATCACGTCCGACCCGCTCCTGGCCGATCAGATCGAAGTGCTGAGAGGTCCGGCCACGCTCCGCTACGGCTCGGGCGCCATCGGCGGCGCCGTGAACGTCGTCGACGGTCGCATTCCAGCCAACCGGGCGGCAAAGACCTTCGGCGGCAAGATCGACCTGATCGGAGGTTCGGCGACCGGCGAGAGGACGGGCGCGCTCCAGCTCAACGGCGGCGGCGGCGAATGGGCCTGGCACATCGGGGCCGTCAGCCGGACGGCCGATCCGTACGAGATCCCGGGCTACGCCCGCCTCGAGGAAGACCACGACGAGCACGAGGACGAGGACCACGAGGACGAGGACCACGAGGACGAAGACCACGACGAGCATGACGACCACGACGAGCACGAAGAGGAGAACTCCTTCGGCATCGTCCCGAACACCGACCTGAGGACCGAGAGCGGCCGGTTCGGCGTCACCCGCTTCTTCGGCGACCGCGGTTTCCTGGGCGTCTCGTTCAGCGGTTTCAGCACCGACTACGGCATTCCTCCGGGCGCCCACAGCCATGCGCATCACGATCACGGCGAAGAGCACCACGACGAGGACGAGGACCATCACGACGAGGATGAGCACGACCACGAGGACGAGGACGATCATGAGGACGAGGACGACCACGAGGACGAGCACGGCCACGAGGACGAGCATGGCCACGAGGACGAGCACGGCCACGAGGACGAGCACGGCGAGGACGAGGAGAACATTCGCCTCGACATGAAGCAGCAGCGCATCGACCTCAGAGGCAGCGTCTACCTGCTCGCGTCCGCCTTCGAGAGGTTCGACGTGCAGATGTCCGGAACGGACTACGAGCACGTCGAGTTCGAGGCCGGCCACACCGGCGTCCTCTACACGAACGACCTCTTCGAGACCCGGGTCGAGATGTTCCAGCGCGAGCGGGGCGCCAGCCGGGGCAGCATCGGTGTGCAGCATGTGAACCGCGATCTCGCTGCAATCGGCGCCGAGGCCTTCATCCCCCCGACCCACTCGAACACCTGGGCGGCCTTCACCAACCAGGAGATCGAAAGGGGCTCGGTCCGCTGGCAGTTCGGCGCCCGCTTCGAACAGGCCGAGCACAATCCGGCGAACGGACCGGCCTGGTCCGGCAACGGCGTTTCCGCCTCGGCCGGCCTGGTCTGGTCGACCGGAGAGGCGTGGAACCTCGGCCTCTCCGCTACTCGCTCAGTTCGTCTCCCCAGCCCGGGAGAGCTGTTCTCGGACGGCGCTCACATACCCACCCGGACCTTCGACATCGGCGATCCCCATCTCGACCAGGAGATCGGCGCCGGTCTGGACCTCACCCTGCGCAAGGAGGAGGGAATCCTCCAGGGCAAGTTGACCTTCTTCCGGCAGGACTTCCAGGACTTCATCTACCACGCGTTCACCGGCGCGGAGATGGCTGGATTCCCGGTCGTCCGCTACAGTCAGGCCGACGCGATGATGACCGGCGCCGAGCTCCACGCGCGGATCGAGCTTGCGGAGTGGAACGGGCATGACCTGCACATGGAGATCCTGGGCGACACCGTCGACGCCGAGCTGGACGAAGGCGGAAACCTGCCGAGGATTCCGCCCATGAGTCTGGGCGCCGGCCTCCACTACCACGGCCACGACTGGCGGGCAGCGGTCGAGTGGCGCTGGGTCGACGACCAGAACGATGTGGCACAGCAGGAGACGCCGACCGACGGCTACACGATGCTGAACGCCCACATCGGCCGGCGCTTCACGTTGAAGAACGAGATCGTCGACGTGCTCCTCCGGGGCCGCAACCTGACCGACGAAGAGGCGCGCGTGCATACGTCCCTCCTGAAGACGTTCGCGCCCTTGCCCGGGCGCGACATCACGCTGTCGCTCCGCTACTGGTTCTAGGAGCTGCAGGTGCGCGGCAACAGTGCCCGTGACGGAGCCGGCCCGCGGTGGCCGGCGAAGTTCGTCCTCGTCTTCCTGCTCGCGGTCGCGACGGCCGGCGCCCAGGTGCCCGCCGGGGCGCCGGACGACGTGGGAATGTCCGCGGAACGTCTCGACCGAATCGGCGAGATGATCCAGCGTGCCATCGACGCGAAGCAGATCTCGGGCGCCGTCACCGTCGTCGCGCGGCGCGGCCGCGTCGCCCACTTCGAGGCGCGAGGCCTCATGGACATCGAGGCGAACGCCCCGATGCGCAAGGACGCCATCTTCCCGATCGCCTCGATGACGAAGCCGG
>JAJDUI010000015.1 GCA_022826745.1 Thermoanaerobaculia bacterium
GGCCATAGACCCCCAGAAACGCCGATCCGAACCGACGGATCCGCCAAACCCGACGGACCGATCCACTCGGCTCCAATACAGCTCCGCAACTACCCCGACAACGCCGAACCGGATCACGCGGTGAAAAATGCGGGCTAGCGCCAGAAGCGACACAACGCTCCGATTCGGCGGTATAGTCGAGCGTTTACGCGCGCGTTTCGTGACCTTCCGTGAAGCTGTTTCCACGCCTCGAGTTCCATCGCACCGGGATTGGCCTCCTCCCCGATCCCCACGACCCGGAGCCCGGTTCGGCCGTTCATCTGGCCAGGGTGGCCGGGTCGAAGCGGCCGCTGACGTTCTGCAGTTGCTCCACGGGCCGGCGCAGCGGATGCCGCCACCTCAAGCAGCTCGAGGGTCAGATCCGGGAACTCCACCAGGTCATCGGATGTAGCTGGTTCGACCTCTTCGCTCACAGCGGCTGGTTCCGGCTGGCCCAGACCCTGTTCGAGGAACGTCTCCCGGCGGCTTCGGAGTGCCTGGTGCTGCAGGAAACGCCCGACGATCCGATTCGCCTGTTCGGTCCAGGCGGAGTGGAGGTCCTTCGCTACCTCGAGCAGGCGCCCGCCGCGGTGCGTTTTCTGGAACGGATCGGGAAGCTCTCGGGCGGCGTGTCGACCGCCGATCGGTCGGGTTTGCTGGAGCGGCTGTCGACGTTCATGCGAACGCCCGAGGAACAGCATCTGAACAAGGCCGGAATGCAGACGAACCGGCAGTTCTTTGAGGGCAGTCTCTGGTTCCGCGTCGCTTATCACGCCCTGAGGGAGTACGGCGATATCTCCGGCGGCAGAGCCGAAACGACTGGAGCGACGGTGAGACTCGAGTCGTCAATCGAGCTCTCCAGCGGCACGTTCTTCCTGGCGGTCCGCACGGGTTCCGGTGGGCCGGACCTGCTTCAGATCGCCGTTCCGCGTCGCCGGGTGGACGCGGCGCTGGCCTTCCTCGCGGAAACGGGGCAGACCTCGGCGGTTCCCCTGTCGGCCGCGGATCTCCTCTACGTGGGACCTGACACCAGGATCGAGAAGGAACAAAGGCTCGAGATACTGCGCCTGGCCGCGGAGGGGGAGGACGTGCTCGACGAGAAGCGCCGCGAACGTTTCCAGTACGGCGATCTGGTGTTCATCGAGGAGCTGGAGGCGCTCGTCCGGCGCTCGGAGCGGAGCGAGAGCGGCTGGCGCGAGCCCGCCGCCATCGATCTCGTGCCGGCGCGGGTGCCGACCTTCCGGACGGTGCCGCCGATCGAGGAACCCGAGCCGGTTCTGACCGAGAATCCGCTCGCGGCCGTCGGGATCCTGACGGAGTTCGACTACATCGAGATCGAGCCGGACGGAGACGAGTCGCTTTCGATCCGCTATGGCTTCGGCGACAGTGACGTGAGTCTCGGGGAACTGCTGGCAGCGAGGCGTGCCGGCCTGCCGTACCTCGAGACGGCGTCGGGCTGGATCGATCTCAATGCGCCGGCGCTCAGGAACCTCGGATCGCTGCCCGCTCAGGCGAGAGCGCGTGCCGAAGACACGGGCGGCAACGGCGGTTCGGGCAGTCTCCGTCTCTCATCGGCCGAGTTGCTGCGGCTGCAGGCCTCGAGTGCGGCGCCGATCCGGGTCGAGGGCGAAGGCAGCCGGCACGACTTCCTGCGTCGCTTCCTGGACCTCCGGCCGGCCGATCCGATGGTGAGTCCTTCGGGGCTTACGAGCGTGCTGCGTCCTTACCAGAAGCTTGGTGTCGAATGGCTGAAGTTCCTGTACGAGAACGATCTCGCGGGTCTTCTGTGCGACGACATGGGCTTGGGGAAGACGCACCAGGCGATGGCCCTGATGGTCATCCTGCGGGAGCAACTGGGGATCGACGAGCCGTTTCTCGTTGTCTGCCCCCGCACCGTCATCAGCCACTGGCGCAACAAGCTCCGGGAGTACGCGCCGGGATTGAGTCCGGCCTACTACCACGGACCGCAACGCGATCTCGGGGAATCGCTCGCCCATGGCGACGTGATCCTCACGTCCTATGGCGTGATGCGGAATGACGTCGAGCGTTTCGGCGAACGGCGCTGGGGCCTCATCGTGTTCGACGAGGTACAGCAGATCAAGAACCGGAGCACCCAGGGCTACCGTGCCGCCGTGGCGCTTGGGGCCCGGATGAAGCTGGGGTTGACCGGCACGCCGATCGAGAACTCGCTCACCGAGTTGAAGGGCCTGTTCGATCTCGTGCTGCCGGGCTACCTGGGCGGCGACGACACCTATCTCGATGTCCTCGGGACGAACGAACTCGATGCCGACTCCTGGTACGCGGTGAACCTGCGGCGTCTGACCGCTCCCTTCGTGCTTCGCCGGGTGAAGACCGCCGTGCTGGACGAGTTGCCGGAGAAGATCGAGGACGTGCGCACGTGCCGCCTGAGCCCCGAGCAGTTCGACATGTACCGCCAGACGATCGAAACGAAGGGCGTGACGCTGATGAACGCCTTGCGGAGCGAGCGGGGCGCCCTTCCCTACATCCACATCTTCGCGCTGCTGAACATGCTGAAGCAGATCTGCGATCATCCCGCGCTGGCGGTCGGCGACCTCGACCGCTACGAGAGATACGAATCGGGTAAATGGGACCTGTGCAAGGAGCTCCTCGAAGAGAGCTTCGACAGTGGCCAGAAGGTCGTCGTCTTCAGCCAGTACCTGGGCATGATCGGCATCCTGGAGCGCCACCTGACGAAGCTCGGTATCGAGTTCGTCACGCTGACGGGCTCGACCCGCGAGCGCGGCAAGGTCGTCGACCGCTTCAACAACGACGACGACTGTCGCGTCTTTCTGGGCAGCCTGAAGGCGGGCGGCACCGGCATCGACCTGGTCGGCGGGTCGGTCGTCATCCACTACGACCGCTGGTGGAACGCGGCCCGCGAGGACCAGGCGACGGACCGGTTGTACCGGATCGGCCAGAAGCGGGCGGTCCACGTCTTCAAGCTGATCACCGAAGAGACCCTCGAGGAACGTATCGCCGCGATCATCGACCGCAAGCGCCGTCTCATGGAGAGCGTGGTGCAGGAGGACGACCCCCAGCTCAAGAAGATCTTCTCGCGCGAGGAGTTGATCGAGCTGCTGCAGGGACCGGGCCTCGACGAGCCGGCCTGAGGCCGGGCCAATAGGGTAATGGGCCGATGACCACCAGGATCGAGCTGTACGACACGACGCTTCGCGACGGGACCCAGCGAGAGAACATCTCCCTGTCGCTGGCGGACAAGCTGGCGATCGCCAGGCGGCTGGACGCCTTCGGAATCCCCTACATCGAGTGCGGCTGGCCCGGTTCCAATCCCAAGGACGCCGACTTCTTCGAGGCCATCCGCGAGGTCGAGCTCGAACAGGCGAGAATCTGTGCCTTCGGCGCCACCCGGCGCAAGCACAGCGCCTGCGACCGCGACGGCAACGTCCAGGCGCTGGTCGCCGCGGAGACGCCCACCGTCACGCTGGTCGGCAAGAGCTGGGACCTGCACGTCGAAAAGGTGCTCGAAACCGACGCGCGAGAGAACGAGGCGATGATCGGCGACACGGTCGGCTATCTCAAGGAGCTGGGCCGCGAGGTGATCTACGACGCGGAGCACTTCTTCGACGGTCTGGCCGGGAACCCCGAGTGCGCGCTCGGCACCTTGCGCGCCGCGGCCGCGGCGGGCGCCGACTACGTCGTGCTCTGCGACACGAACGGCGGCACGCTGCCGTGGCAGATCGAAGCGGGGATCGACGCGGCGCGGGCCGAGCTCGGTCCGGATGTCCGGATCGGCATCCATACGCACGATGACGCCGGATGCGGTGTCGCCAACACCCTGGCCGCGGTGCGGGCAGGCGCGGTCATGGTCCAGGGCACGATCAACGGCTACGGCGAACGGGTGGCGAACGCGAACCTGGTGACCATCGTGCCGGACCTGCAGTGCAAGATGGGGTTCTTCTGCGTCCCCGACGAGAGCCTGCGCGAGTTGACCTCCCTGTCGCGATACGTCGCCGAGGTGGCGAACATCGCCCACGACGACCACCTGCCCTACGTCGGGCGCAGCGCCTTCGCCCACAAGGGCGGCATCCATGTCGCGGCGATGCTCAAGGAACCGACCAGCTACCAGCACGTCGAGCCGGAGGTGGTTGGCAACGAGATGCGGACCGTGGTCTCCGAACTCTCGGGCCGCGGCAACATCGCTCATCTCGCGGCGGGCGCCGGGATCGCCGACACGCCCCACGCGCGCGAGGTGCTGTACCAGGTCAAGGAGCTGGAGAACCGCGGCTACAGCTTCGAGGCCGCCGAGGCGTCCGTCGAGCTCATGCTGCGCCGTGCGGAACCCGGCTACGAGGCGCCTTTCCGCCTGATCGACTTCCTGACGGTGGTCGAGCATCGCGACGGCCGCGGCCTGGTGGCCGAAGCTACGGTCAAGGTCGAGGTGCCGGGCGGCGCCATTGCTCACACGGCGGCGGAGGGCAATGGACCGGTGAATGCCCTGGCCCACGCCCTGCGCAAGGCGCTGGAGCCGCACTACCCGCAACTGGCAGAGATGCGCCTGGCTGACTACAAGGTCCGCATTCTGGACAGCGCCCACGGAACGGCCGCCACGACCCGCGTGCTCGTGGACTTCGTCGCCGGCGGCGAGCGCTGGACCACGGTCGGCGCGGGCACGAACATCATCGAAGCAAGCTGGGAAGCGCTTTCCGACGCGATCGAGTTCGGGCTGACGTCCTGACTCCCGGCCAGCGACGTCAGCGGGCGAAAGCGCCCCTGGCGCCGATCGCCTCGAACGGCTCCATGCCGATGCAGGTGCAGATCAGATGGCGGTCGCCGTGGGCGTTGTCGACGCGGCCGACCGGAGGCCAGTACTTGTGTTCGTCGTTCCACGGGGCCGGGAACGCCGCCTGCCGGCGGGAGTAGGGGCGGTCCCAGTCGTCGGCGCTGATCGCGGCCGCGGTATGCGGCGCGCCGCGCAGGGGGCTGTCGGCGATCGCCACGTCGCCGCGTTCCACCGCCGCGATCTCGGCGCGGATCGCGATCATCGCGTCGCAGAAGCGGTCGAGCTCGGCCTTCGACTCGCTCTCGGTCGGTTCGACCATCAGCGTCCCGGCCACCGGGAAGGACATGGTCGGTGCGTGGAAGCCGTAGTCGATGAGTCGCTTGGCGACATCGTCGACCTCGACGCCGGAGGCCTTGAAGCCGCGCAGATCGAGGATGCACTCGTGAGCCACCAGCCCGCTGGCGCCCCGGTACAGGACGGGGTAGTGGGTTTCGAGCCGGTGGGCAATGTAGTTCGCGTTCAGGATCGCGGCCTCCGTGGCGCGGCGCAGTCCGGCAGCCCCCATCATGCGAATGTAGGCCCAGGAGATGGGCAGGATCGAGCCGCTGCCGACGGCCGTCGCGCTCACCGCGCCAACCGTCCCGTTTCCCAGGCTGCCGGCACCGTCCGACTGCCCGATGGACGCGAGGGGGTGCCGCGGCAGGAAGGGCGCGAGATGGGCGGCGACCGCGATCGGCCCCATGCCGGGACCGCCGCCGCCGTGGGGGATGCAGAACGTCTTGTGGAGGTTCAGGTGGCAGACGTCGGCGCCGTAGTCGCCGGGCCGGCAGACGCCGACCTGAGCGTTCATGTTCGCTCCGTCGAGGTAGATCTGCCCGCCGTGGTCGTGGACGATGGCGCAGATGTCGCGGATCGCCTCTTCGAACACGCCGTGCGTGGACGGGTAGGTGACCATCAGCGCCGCGAGGTCCTCGCCGTGGGCCTCCGCGCAGGCGCGCAGATCATCGAGATCGATGTTGCCTTCCTCGTCGCAGGCGACGGCCGCCACCTTCAGCCCGGCCAGCACGGCGCTGGCGGGGTTCGTGCCGTGAGCGGAGGTGGGGATGAGGCAGACGTTGCGGGCCCCCTCGCCGCGGCTCGCGTGGTAGCTCCGGATCGCGAGAAGACCGGCGTACTCTCCCTGGGAACCGGCGTTGGGCTGCAGCGAAACGGCGGAGCAGCCGGTGATGCTCGCCAGCCAGTTCTCCAGGTCGCCGCAGAGCTTTCGGTAACCCGCCGTCTGGTCCTCGGGGGCGTAGGGATGCATGTGGGCGAATCCCCGCCAGGTGATCGGCATCATCTCCGCCGTCCCGTTCAGCTTCATCGTGCACGAGCCGAGCGGGATCATGGAGGTGGTCAGGGACAGGTCGCGCGCCTCCAGCCGGTGCAGGTAGCGGAGCAGCTCGGTCTCGGAGCGGTAGCTGCTGAACACCGGATGGTCGAGGCAGGGCGTTGTCCGCCGCAGCGCGGCCGGCAGGTGTTGCGTCGCGTCGGCCGAAGACGGGGCCTGGGCTCCGGCGGCGCCGACTTCGGCGAAGGCCGCGAGCACCGACTCGATGTCGTAGTCGGTCGTCGTTTCGTCGCAGGCGACCGAGATGGCGCCCGAGCTCCACTCCCGCAGGTTCAGCTTGCGGCGCCGGGCGGCGGCGATCACCCGGCGCTCCTCTTCGACACTGCCGACCTCGGCGGTCACCGTGTCGAAGAACGTGTCGGAGCGGAGGGTGAAGCCCAGCGCGCGCAGGCGTTCGGCGAGGCGCGCGGCGCGGCGGTGAACCGCCTCGGCGATGGACTCGAGACCTTCCGGCCCGTGGTAGACGGCGTAGAAGCTGGCGATCACCGCCGGCAGCACCTGGGCGGTGCAGATGTTGCTGGTGGCCCGGTCGCGCCGGATGTGCTGCTCCCGCGTCTGGAGCGCCAGGCGCAAGGCCGGACGGTGACGGTCGTCGTGGGTGACGCCGACCAGGCGGCCCGGCAGCCGCCGCTTCAACCGGTCGCGGACGGCGATGTAGGCAGCGTGCGGTCCGCCGAATCCCATCGGTAGTCCGAAGCGCTGGGTGCTGCCGACCGCGACGTCGGCGCCCCAGGCGCCGGGCGCCTCGAGCAGGCAGAGGGCGAGCGGATCGGCGGCGGCGATCGTCATGCCGCCGGCCTCCCGCAGCCGTTCCGCCAGATCGCCGTAGTCGTGGACGCCGCCGTCGGTGGCCGGTTGCTGGACCAGGGCCGCGAACACGCCTTCCGGGTCGAGCTCCCGGTGGTCACCGACCTCGACCTCGATGCCGAGCGGCTCGGCGCGGGTGCGGACGACTTCGATCGTCTGCGGGTGGCAGTTCTCCGACACGAAGAACCGGCCCTGGCGCCGCTTCTCGGCCCAGCACAGGGTCATCGCTTCGGCGGCGGCCGTGGGTTCATCGAGCAGGGAGGCGTTGGCGACCTCGAGGCCGGTGAGGCTCGCGATCATCGTCTGGAAGTTGAGCAGCGCTTCCAGCCGGCCCTGGGAGATCTCCGGCTGATACGGCGTGTAGGCCGTGTACCAGCCTGGGTCTTCCAGGACGTTGCGCTGGATGACCGGCGGCGTGACGCAGCCGTGGTAGCCCATGCCGATGAAGCTGCGCAGCACCTGGTTGCTGCCGGCGATCTCGTCGAGTTCGACGAGCGCCGCGGCTTCGGAAGCCGGGGGCGGCAGTTCGAGGCCGCCGTCGTGTCCTTCGCTGCGGATCGCGGCGGGCACGGCGTCGTCGATCAGGCTCGCTAGCGAGGAGTGGCCGAGCGCCTCGAGCATCTGCTCGATCTCGGCGGCCCGGGGTCCGATGTGTCGGTCGGCGAAGGGCAGGGCGCCGCTTGCGGTGGATTCGGACCGTTTCATGGTTCGTTGTGTCATAGCTTGCTGAAGAGCCAGGCCACGTAGCCCCCATAGGCTGCCACGAGCAGCGCTCCCCAGGCCCGCCCGATACTGCGGCCGTGCCGCAGCAGGTAGACGGCGAGGAACATGAGGAGGCTGAAGGAGAGCATGACCGAGGCGTCCAGCCCCTCGGCGAGGAAGGTGGTTTCGAAGGGGCGTATGAGTGTCGCGGCCGGCAGGACCAGCAGGATGTTGAACACGTTCGAGCCGATGATGTTCCCGAGCACGATGCCGTGGTGATTCCGGTACGCGGCCACCAGGCAGGCGGCGAGTTCAGGCACACTGGTGCCGAAGGCCACGACCGTGAGTCCGATGACCGTCTCGCTCACGCCAAGTTCGCGAGCGAGCTCTTCCGCCGCCGGGACCAGGATCTCGGCGGCGCCGACGGCGAGCAGGGCGAGCCCCACCAGGGTGCCGAGGCCGGACCTGAGCCCGCTGACGCCCTGGGGGTCCGTCGCTTCGGCGTCGCCGGCGCGGACCAGCACGATGAGGAAGTACGCCATCAGCGCGAGGAGCACCACGCCCTCGAAACGGCCCAGGCGGCCGAAGGCGGTGAAGATCAGAACGAGCAGGGAAGTGCCCAGCATGAAGGGCAGCTCGCGGCGGACCAGGCGGATGGCCTGGCGCTCGGCGCCGTCGTGGTGGTTGTGGAGAGGCACGACGAGCGCCGAGATGCCGAGGATCAGGCCCACATTGGCGATGTTCGAGCCGACGACGTTGCCGTAGACCAGCCCGGTGGAGTCCCGCAGCGCGGCGGCTATCGCCACGCCGAGTTCCGGCGCCGAGGTGCCGAAGGCGACGACGGTCAGGCCGATCACCGTCGGACTGACGCGCAGGACGGCGGCCAGGCCGGTCACGGAGCGCACGAGGATCTCGCCGCCGGCCCAGAGCACGGCGATGCCGAGAATGATCAGCAGCAGCGAGATCAAGGGGTGGTCTTCGGTCTGGTCGGGGCGAGCGGTCGGGGAGCTACGGCGGGAGCTACGGGAAGATACCCGCGGTGCTGTAGGAGGCGGCGACCTTATCGATTGCCAGCACCATCGCGGCCGTGCGCAGGTCGACGTCGGGTCCCAGCTTCTTCCGGTACCGGCGGATGTGGTGGTAGGCGGTCGCCATCGTCTCCTCCAGTCCCGAGTTCACGAGGTCGATCTCGTCCGCTCCCCGGGCCAGGATCCGGACCTCGGCCTGGCTGAAGCTGGCGCCGGTCGCCGAGCTCATCGCGTTCAGCAGGTCCCGGCGCACGCTCTCCTCGAAACGCTTCTGCATCCGTCCGAAACGGACGTGGGAGAGGTTCTTGAGCCACTCGAAGTAGGAGACCGTGACGCCGCCGGCGTTCAGGTACACGTCCGGAATCACCAGGATGCCGCGCCTGGCCGCCGCGACGCTGGCCGCCGAGGTGGTCGGCCCGTTCGCCGCCTCGGCCAGGATGCGGCAGGAGATGCGGTCCACGTTCTCGCTCGTGATCTGGTTCTCGAGGGCGGCCGGCACCAGGATGTCGCAGTCCAGCTCGAGGGCCCGGAGGCTGGGCTCGACGTTGGACGCGCCCGGAAAGTCGAGGATCGATCCGGTCGTCTTGCGGTGTTCGACCACGTCATCGATGTCGAGTCCGGCCGGATCCGCGATCGCACCCTCGAACTCGGCCAGGCCGACCAGCTTCGCGCCGGCGTTCTGGAGGTACTTCGCCGCGTGATAGCCGACGTTACCCAGCCCCTGGATGACGACCCGTTTACCGGCGACTCCCGGCTCCAGCCCTAGCTTCGCCATGTCGTCCTCGAACGAACAGGCTTCGCGGATACCGAAGAAGACGCCCAGTCCGGTCGCCTCGGTGCGGCCCTGAATGCCGCCGTGCTCGACCGGCTTGCCCGTCACGCAGGCCGCGACGTTGACCTCGCCGTGCTCGATCTGGGCGTAGGTGTCGGCGATCCAGGCCATCTCCTGCTCGCTTGTGCCGTAGTCGGGCGCCGGCACGTCCTTGCCCGGCCCGATGAAGGACTTGCGCTGGAGTTCGGCGGTGTAGCGCCGGGTCAGGCGTTCCAACTCCCCCTTGGAGTAGTTCCGGCGATCGATGCAGACCCCGCCCTTGGCGCCGCCGAAGGGAACGTCGACGAGGGCGCACTTGTAGGTCATGAGCGCCGCCAGGGCCATGACCTCGTCCTCGTTCACGTTCGGCGCGTAGCGGATGCCGCCCTTGGTCGGCAGCCGGTGGTGGCTGTGTTCGGCGCGCCAGGCGTGGATGACTTCGATCGTGCCGTCATCCCGCCGCAGCGGGAAACTCATCCGGTAGACCGAGTTCACCCACTTCACCTGCTCCAGCAGAGTGGGGTCGTGGTCCGTGTGCTTCGCCGCCTGGTCGAAGGCGGCATTCACCTGATCGAAGAACGTCAGGTGTTGTGCGGCCCGCCCTGCTTCCTTTTCGACCGCGGTGACCGTCACTTCGGAATCCTCGTCATCGTCGTGTCCCTCCCCGGAGGTCAACGCTCTCCAGGGGCAACCTAATCCCAGCTACGGCACTCGTCAATCGAAACCGCCCAGTCTCCTCGCTTCGACTGCTGCTTCGGGATAGAAGTTGCTGCGGTCGGCGGCGACGAAGGCGTAGACGCGGATCCCGGCCAGGTGGGCGATGTCCAGTGCCAGGCTCGACGGCGCGCCGACCGCGGCAATCACGGGGATGCCGGCCACCGCCGCCTTCTGGACGATCTCGAAACCGAGACGGCCACTGACGGCGAGGATCGTGTCGTGCAGGGGCAGCCGGTTCGCCCGCAACGCCTTGCCGATGACCTTGTCGACGGCGTTGTGGCGACCGATGTCCTCGCGAAGCCAAAGGAGTCCGGGCCTTCCTTCGGCGACCTCGAACAGGGCCGCGGCATGGACGCCGCCGGTGTCGCCGAAGAGGCGCTGGCCTTCCTGCATCGCCGCGGGCAGCGACTGGACCAGGAGACGTTCCCGGTCCGGCTCCAGGTCGAGTGGGCGGATCGCCGGCAGCCGCACCCACAGGTCTTCGAGCGAAGGCTTGCCGCAGACTCCGCAGGCGCTGGTGACGCGGAAGGCGCGTTCCCGCTTCATCGTCTCGGCGCGGCGGCTCGTTGCCCGCCGCCCCCCTGCCGAGAGCCGGACATCGACGATCGACCCGGGGACGGCCGGTTCGCCGCCTGGCGCCGGCGCCTCGTCGAGCCTCGGCGCTCCGTCCACGGTCACGTCCTCGACATCGGCAGCCTCCTCGATCATCCCTTCGGCGTGGAGGTAGCCGAGCGCCAGGTCCCTCTCCGCGCCGGGGCTGCGCATCGTCACGACGACGGCCTCGCCGTCGACCCGGATCTCCAGCGGTTCCTCGACCGCCACCGCGTCGGGTCCGACGTCGCCCCAGCGCTCGACCAGTGCGCTTCGCGCCGCGGCTGTTTCGGGTCCGGACGCCTTCACGCCGGGGCTTCCGTTCGTTCGACCCGCACGCGGACGCCGTACTCCGGCTCGCCGGAGTCGGGGTCCAGGGACCAGGGCAGCAGTTCCATGCACTCGGGCCAGTGCGCTTCGACGTTGCCGGCCTTGATCGGCCCGAAACGCGCGACGAGCTCGATCCGCGACACCCGCGACGAGACGACGACCCGTTGGCCGGCGCCGATGCCGCGCGCCCGTCCATCGTCCGCGTTCATCAGCAGGTCGGAGCGTTCGAGGCCGGTCAGCGGGTCCCGCCCGGCGTGGACCATCGAGTTGAACTGCCGCCCGCGGCGAGTGGAGAGGAAGAGTTCGCCGTCGAGCGGCTCCCGATCCGCCGGCGGTTCGACCGGGTGGAACCTCGCTCGGCCCGACGGTGTGGCGAAGCGCCCGTCCTCGAACAGTTGGGTGCCGCCCCACTGGAACTGGTCGCCCTTCTGTTTCAGATTCTCGATCCCGACATAGCGGGGCTCGATCCGGGCGATCTCGGCCCGGACCGCCGCCGTGTCCGCGAAGTCGAGCGCTCCCGCCGGCTCGGGCCGGACTCTGGAGATGACTTCGCACAGCACCTCCCACTCCGGCCGGCACTCGCCGAGCGTTCGGCTTTCGGCGCCGTCGTGGCGAATCGAGGGCGAGAACACGATGCGCCGCTCGGTCGTCGTCTCGGTCACGCCGCCGGGGATCTCGTACCGCGTCGTGGCCGGCAGCAGCAGCACCGTGTCGCTTGGCTCGACCAGCATGGCGCTGTTCACCACGACGTCCTGATGCACCCGGAACCCGGGGTGGTGCAGAGCGCGTTCGACGCGTTCGCGGTCCGGCGTCGTTTCGAGGAAGTTCCCTCCCACGATCCAGAAGGCATCGATGTCGCCGTCGGCCGCGGCTTCGATCTGCCCGGTGGCCGCCAGGCCGGGACCGCGGGGCGGCTCGAAGCCCCAGACGTCGGCCCAGCGGTCGAGAATCCCGGTCTCCGACACCGGCGCGCAGCCGACTTCGGAACCGCCCTGGACTCCGGAGTGGCCGCGGATGGGCACAAGGCCGCCGCCGGAAAGGCCCGGAAGGCCGCGCAGGAGTCCCAGGTTGCAGATCGCGAGCACGGTGTCGACGCCGTGGCGGTGCTGGGTCAGGCCCATGGACCAGACGAGGATGGTCTTCGGCCTGGAGCAGAGGAGACCGGCGAAGCGTTCCATCTCCGCCCTCGGCGTTCCGCTCGCGCTCTCCAGCGCCTGCCAGGAGGCCTGCCGCAGGGCCGCTTCGAGCTCGGCGAAGTCCTCGGTGGAACGTTCGACGAAGCGGCGCGCGACACCCCCGGGGAGGTCGAGCAGAGCCTTCATCGTGCCATTCAGGAAGGCGAGATCCCCACCAGTGTCGACGGCGAACCAGTGCCGCGCCAGGTCCGTGCCGAAGACCGCGCTCGAGGGAACCGAGGGCACCCAGTAGCGCTCGAGACCCGGCTCGCGATACGGGTTGACGACCGCGATCTCGGCGCCCCGCTTCACGGCATGGTGGAGGTACTTGACGGTCACGGGCTGGTTGTTCGGCACGTTCGAGCCGAAGAACACGATCAGGTCGGCATCGAGCCAGTCCCGGTAGGAGTTCGTTGCCGCGCCGTAACCGTAGGCTCTGTTGAGGGCGATCGTCGACGCTGCGTGGCAGAGGCGGGCCGCGGTGTCGACGTGGGGCGTGCCGAAGAAGCGGGCGGCCTTCTGCGCGACGTAGTAGGTCTCGTTGGGAATGCCGCGCGACGTCAGGAAGAAGGACGCGCGCGCGGGATCGCGTTCGCGGACGGCGGTGAGCCTCGTGGCCGCGACCTCGACCGCCTCGGTCCAGGAGATGCGCCGGAAACCGGGCTCGCCGGCGCGCCGGACCATCGGGTGCGCCAGCCGCCCCAGGGCTCGCAGTTCCGTTGAACCTCTGTCGGTCAGAGCGCCGACGTCGGCGAGCACGGCCGGGTCGAGGGCCGGCATCGTGTTGAGCCGCAGCAGATCGAGCCGAACCATGCACAGGTGCACCCCGTCCAGGGTCCAGTCGCGGAGCCCCGAGGTTCCCAACGCGCAACCATCGCAGACGCCGTCCCGCAGGATGCGCCACGCATAGCTGGCCTCGTCCCGGTTTCGCCAGGCCACCCTGGCCATTTCCAGGTAGTGGCGCGGCTTGGTTTGCCCCAGGCCGAAGGGGGTCCGCAGGCTGGGGCTCACCGGCCGATGATAGAGGAGCAGGAACGTTAGAGTGTCGGCGGTGCGGATCTTCCGAGTCGTCGTCGTCCTGACACTGGCGGTCGTGCCGGCCGCGGCGCTGGCGCAGAGCGGGCAGGCGGAAATCACCCCTGCCTTCGAGCCCGTGGACTTTGCCGTCGCGGTCGATCCGCGGGCCGACGGCTGGGACACGGAGGCGCTCAGTGAACAGGCTGAGGCCCAGCTCAAGCGCGTCGCCGGGTGGCTTGCGGAGGTGGCCGCTGGCGGCGCCGATGCCGTGCCGTCCGGGGACGTGGCGTCGGTCGTGGATCAGGCCTTCGAGTCGCCGGGCTTCGTGCCGGGCGAACTGGCTGCGCGCTACAGGGGGCCGGCCTTCGCCGTCGAGAGCGGGAGCGTGAGTGGCGCGGATAGCGCCTACCGCGGCGCCGAGGGCTTCGGGCGCGCCCTCGTCGCTCTCGCCGGGCGGCTGGCCGGTGACCGGCCGCCGCGGGCGGACTTCAAGCTGTACTCGATCGATGCCGGGTCGGAGGGGTTCACGACGCTGGCCTACTTCGAGGCGGCGGCGGGTGCAGGCGGCGGCTTCAGACAGGTGAACGCGGTCTGGTCGACCGTCTGGCGGTTGCCGGCGGGCGGCGGCGAGCCGTTGCTGCTGCGGGTCGAGGTGGCCGACTACGAGGAGACCTCGACTCCCCGCCGTCCTCTCTTCGTGGATGTCACCGAGGCCGCGGTCGGCCACAACCCGAGCTACCGGGAACAACTGCTTCAGCCGCCGGACGCCTGGCTCAACCGGATCACCAAGGCGTCTGGCTACAACAAGACCGGCTGGCAGGGGGTCTCGGTCGCGGATGTCAACGGCGACGGCCTGGACGACATCTTCCTGCCCGAGCAGGGCGGCCTGCCGAACCGGCTCTACGTGCAGAACCGGGAAGGCACGTTCGACGACCGTTCGGCCGAAGCGGCGGTCGACTTCCTGGAGCGGGCCCTGGCCGGGCTGTTCGTCGATCTCGACAACGACGGCGATCCGGACCTGGTGCTGTCCAGCCGCCCGGCCGTGCTGGTCCTCGAGAACGACGGCAGCGGCGGTTTCGCCCGCGTCCGCCACATCGCCGGCGACATACCCGACAGCAACTCCCTCTCGGCGGCCGACTACGACAACGACGGCGACCTCGACCTCTACGTCTGCGCCTACCGCCGGGCGTACGACGAGCGCGGAGTCGCGAGCCCGGTGCCGTACCACGACGCGAACAACGGCGGCCGGAACGTGCTGCTCCGCAACGACGGCGGCTTCCGCTTCGTCGACGCGACGGCCGGGGCGGGGCTCGACGTGAACAACCGCCGCTTCAGTCTGGCCGCGTCCTGGGAGGACATCGACGGCGACGGCGACCCGGACCTCTACGTGGCGAACGACTACGGCCGGAACAACCTGTACCGCAACGACGGCGGTCGCTTCGTCGACGTGGCCGGGGAGGCAGGCGTCGAGGACATCTCCTCCGGCATGTCCGTGAGCTGGGCCGACTACAACCGCGACGGGCGGATGGACGTGTACGTCGGCAACATGTTCTCCGCCGCCGGCAACCGGATCACGTATCAGCGGAAGTTCGAAAGGGACCGGCAGCGCGCCGGGCCGCTGGCCGAAGTGCAGCGGATGGCGCGCGGCAACTCTCTCTTCGCGGGCGCGGAGGGCGGCGGCTTCCTCGACCGCAGCGTCGATGCGAACGTCACGATGGGCCGCTGGTCCTGGTCGTCCGTCTTCGCGGACATCAACAACGACGGCTGGGAGGATCTGGTGGTCGCCAACGGCAACCTGACCCAGACGCTCCCGGACGACCTGTGAAGCTTCTTCTGGCGGCAGGTCGTGCCGCGCGCGCCGAGTTCTCCCGATGACCGCTCGCTGGAGCCCTATCTCGAATCCCTGCGCGCGCTCCACGAACGGCTCGACGAGGGGCTCTCCTTCAGCGGCAACGAGCGGAACTGCGTCTTCCTGAACCCGGGCGAAGCTGGCGGCGCGTTCGCCAACGCGTCGGCGGTGAGCGGCCTGGACTTCCCGGACGACGGCCGCGGTCTGGCGTTCCTCGACCTCGAGGGCGACGGCGACCTGGATGTGGCGATCAGCAACCGGACCGCGCCCAGGCTGCGGCTGATGCGGAACGAGTTGCCGGCCGGCCGGCGCTTCGTGGCGCTGCATCTGGAGGGAGACGGCGCCGGCACGAACCGGGACGCCGTCGGAGCGTGGGTGGAGGTACCGACCTCATCCGGCACGCTCCGGCGTTCTGTCCGCGCTGGCGAGGGCTTCCTCTCGCAGTCCAGCCGCTGGCTCCACTTCGGCCTCGGCGACAGCGAGGTCTCGGGTCCGGTGAGAGTCAGTTGGCCCGGGGGCGGCAGCGAGACGTTCAGCGGTGTTGTGGCCGGGGGCCGCTACCGGATCGTGCAGGGCAGCGGCATGGCGGAGCCGGCGCCGGCGCGGCCGCGGCCGTCAGCTCTCGAACCTCGCGAGCAGCAGGTCCCGGCTCCAACCACGGGGTCGCGCGTCGTGCTGGCGCCGCGTCCGCCTGCCCCTTCGCTGACGCTTCGCTCCTTCGACGCCTCGGAACCGGTCGCGGTCGAGGCGGGACAGGGCCGGCCGGTGCTGCTCAACATCTGGGCGAGCTGGTGCGTTCCCTGCCGTTTCGAGTTGCAGGACCTGGCGGACGAAGCGGATGCCCTCCGCGCCGCGGGCCTCCAGATCGCCGCGCTGTCGACGGACGGCATGGGCGACGTGCCGACCACGACCGAAGAGGCGGCGCGGAGCTTCATGGACGAGATCGGTTTCCCGTTCCGTCACGGGATGGCGACCGAGGAAACCCTCGACAAGGTCGAGATCGTCAAGAGGTCCCTGTTCGACCGGCGCTTCCCGCTCTCGCTGCCGTTCTCCATGCTGATCGACGGCGAGGGCCGGGTCGCCGCGCTCTACCGCGGCGGCGTCACCGCCCCCGATCTGCTGGCTGACCTCGAACTGCTGGACGCGCGGAATGCCGACCTGCGCGCGGCGTCGGCGCCGCTTCCCGGCCGCTGGTTCACCGAACCGCCCGGCGAGGTGTCGCTCGCCAGCTACGCGCGCTGGTACGAGGATCCGTTTCCCGAGGAGTCCGTGGCCCTGCTGCGGCGTTCGGTCGACGTGGAGCGGGCGCGCCTCGACGACAACGGCGCGGCGTCGTTCGAGCGGCGGGGGGCGCGGGACCGCCTGTTCAAGTCGCTCCAGCGCCTGACGGTGCTTGAAGGCCGGCGCGGCGACGATGAGGCCGCGGCCCGGTACGCCCGCGCCGCCTTCGACCTCGAACCCGACGATCCGGCCGCGCGGGCCGCCTGGCAGAACGCTCTCCTCGATGCCGGCGACACCGGCTCGGTGCGGGCGCAGGCCGAGGCCGCGCTCGCGGCCGACCCGGGTGACGTGGCGGCTCGGGTGCGCCTTGCGGAACTGCTCGACCGCGAGGGTCGGACGGACGAGGCTGTGCGGGAACTCGGACGCGCGGTCGAGGGGAGCCCGCGGGACGTGGAGCTGCGGTATCTCTACGGCCAGTTGCTCGGCAAGGCGGAGCGCCTGCGGGAGGCGATGGAGCAGTTCGCGGCCGTCGTCACCCTCGATCCGCGCCACGTCGAAGCGCACCGGATTCTGGCCGAAGCCGCCGTCCGAAGCGACGAACTCGGCGCCGCCTGGGGTCACTACCGGGCGATCCTCGAAGTCGAGCCGCGGGACACGGAGGCGCTCTACGGAGCGGCCCGGATCGCGGCCGCCGCGGGCCGTCTGGAGGAGGCGATCGAGAACTACCGGGCGTTGCTCTCGCACGACCCCGATCACGCCGCGGGCCGCCACGAGTTCGGACTCGCGCTGATCCGCAGCGGTCCGGCCGACGCCGCCGAGGGCGCGGAGCATCTTCGTCGCGCCTACGTCGAGGACCGCAACCTCCTGGCGCGGGGCAACGACATCGCCTGGACGCTGGCGACCCATCCGGACGCCGGCCGGCGCGACGGTCAGCTCGCTCTCCTGATCGCCCTCGAACTGAACGCGGTCGCCGGCGGGGCCGAGCCGGCCCTGCTCGAGACCCTGGCAGCCGCCCAGGCCGAGACCGGCGACTTCGAAACGGCAGCGCGGACGGTGGAGTCGGCCCTTCAGATCGTCGGCGATCCCCGGAACGACTCACCCGGCCGGGAGCGGCTGCTCGAACTGCTGAACCGCAGACTCGAGCAGTACCGGCAGGGCATTCCGGCGCGCTCAGGCCAGTAGCCCTACCGGAAGTCGTGGCTCGGGATCCGCTCCAGGCGGTCGATGGGCCAGAACCTGTCCGCCTTGACGGATAGCGAGCCGTCCTTCTTCTGCAGGACGCCCTCGACGATCAGGCCGGAGGAGGAGACGATCGTGCGACGGTGCTTCTTGAGCTGGTCCGGCATGACGACCGCCTGGCTCATGCCGGTCTCGTCCTCCAGGGTCAGGAACAGCAGGCCGCGGGCGGTGCCGGGGCGCTGGCGGACGATGATGGAGCCGGCGGTGCGTACACGGCGGCCGGCGGGCTTGTCCGGGAGCGCCGCGGCGGGGACGACGCGCCGGCGGTCGAGCGCGCGGCGGTAGTACTCCATCGGGTGGGGGCCGGTGGTGATCGAGGCGACGGCGAAGTCGGCGGCCGTCTCTTCCATCGGCGTCATCTCGTCGAGCGGTGAAGGGGTGGCCGTGGTGAGATCGGTGAACAGGGGACCCTTCGGCTTCTCGACCTGGGCCGCCTGCCACAGCGCGGCGCGCCGGCCGCACCCAGGCAACGCGCCAAGCGATGCCAGCGCCACGAGCTCGTTCCGGCGCAGGCGACAACGTTCGGCGAGGTCCTCGATGCTCGCAAAGCGCCGCACCGCCTGCTCGGCCTCGATTCGCTCCACCGCTTCGCGACGCATCCCCTTGACGTAGCGCAACCCGAGACGGATCGCGCCCGCCGGGGGCGGTTCGCCGGACCGCTCCGGCCCGCCGCCGTTCGCCGGCCGGTCCTGCCAGCGGCACCTCACTCCCGACTCGTTCACGTCGATCGGCAGCACCACGCTGCCCGCGCGCTGCGCCTCGCGGACCAGGGTCGCCGGGTGGTAGAAGCCCATCGGCCAGGCGTTCAGGAGCGACAGGAAGAAGGCGGTCGGGTGGTGGCGCTTGAGGTAGGCGCTGGCGTAGGCGATCAGGGCGAAGCTGGCCGAGTGCGACTCGGGGAAGCCGTAGAGGGCGAACGAGGTGATCGCCTTGACGATCTGCTCCTGAGCCTCGCCCTCGATGCCGCGTTCGTTCATTCCCGAGCGCAGCCGCTGCTCGATCTCGTGCATGCGCTCGACGGAGCGCTTGAAGCCCATCGCCCGCCGCAGGTCCTCCGCCTCGCCGCCGGAGAAGCCGGCCGCGACCATCGCGACCTTCAGGATCTGTTCCTGGAAGATCGGCACGCCGAGAGTGCGCCGCAGGATCGGCTCGAGCAGCGGGTGGGGGTAGGTGACTTCCTCGCGGCCGACCCGGCGTTCGAAGAAGGGATGCGCGATGCCGCCGACGATCGGGCCGGGGCGGATGATCGCGATCTGGATCACCAGGTCGTAGAACCTGTACGGCTTGTGGCGCGGCAGGGACGCCATCTGCGCCCGGCTCTCGATCTGGAAGACGCCGACCGTGTCGGCGCGGCAGATCATCTCGTAGGTCGCCGGGTCGTCGGGCGGCAGGTGGGCGAGGTCGACCTCCTTGCCCTCGTGACGGCGGATCAGGGGCACGGCCTCCTCCAGCGCGTTCAGCATGCCGAGGCCGAGCAGGTCGACCTTGATCAGCCCCAGGTCGGCGCAGTCGTCCTTGTCCCACTGGACGATGACCCGGTTCTCCATCGCTGCCGGTTCGAGCGGCACGATCTCGTCGAGCCGGCCGGCGCAGAGCACCATGCCGCCCGAGTGCTGCCCCAGGTGGCGGGGGTGGTTCTGGAGTTGCCGCCACAGGCGGACGAAGATCCGGATGCGCCGGTCGCGGGGGTCGAACCCGAGTTCCGTCAGCTCCTCGTCCATCTGCTTGCTGTCGCCGCGGGAGAGGTCGTAGTGCCAGTGGCCGAGGCCCTTGGCCAGGCGGTCGACCTGGGACTTCGAGCAGCCCAGCGCCTTGGCCGCCTCGCGCGCGGCCATGCGGTCGCGGTAGGTGATCACGTTCGCGGTCATCGCCGCGCCGTGCCGGCCGTAGCGCCCGTAGACGTACTGGATCACCTTCTCGCGCTGGTCGCCGGACGGCAGGTCGAGGTCGATGTCCGGCCACTCGCCGCGCTCCTCGGACAGGAAGCGCTCGAACAGCAGGTCCATCTTCACCGGGTCGACCGCGGTGATCGACAGCGCGTAGCAGACGGCCGAGTTGGCGGCCGAGCCGCGGCCCTGGGCGAGGATCCGCTGCTCCTTGCAGAAGCGGACGATGTCCCAGACGATCAGGAAGTAGCCGGCGAGGTCGAGCTTCTCGATCAGTGCGAGTTCCTTCTCGAGTTGCGCCCCGGCCCTGGCGGTCAGCGGCCGGAAGCGCTCCCGTGCCCCCTGCCAGGTCAGTTCGCGGAGATGGGAGATCGGCGTCTCGCCTGCGGGTACCGGGTAGTCCGGGAAGCGGTAGCCGAGGTCGGCGAGGGTGAAGTCGAGTTCCTCGGCCAGTTCGTGCGCGGCATGGACGGCTCGCGGCAGATCGGCGAACAGGCGGTGCATCTCCTGAGGTGCCCTCAGGCGGCGCTGGCGCTCGCGAGCGAGGCGGGCGCCGGCGTCGTCGACCGTCACGTGGTGGCGGATCGCGGTCATCAGGTCGTGGAGGGGCTTGTCGGCGGCCGTGGCGTAGCGCACGCCGCCCGTGGCGACGACCGGCACGCGAAGGCTGTCCGCCAGTCGGACCAGGGCCTGGTTGCGGTGCTCTTCGGCACGGATGCCGTGGCGCGAGAGTTCCACGTGCAGGCGGCCGGGGAAGACGGCGTGCAGCCGTTCGAGCTGGCGTCCGGCCGCTTCCAGCCCTTCCCGTGCCAGCGCCCGTCCGACCGGATCGGTTTCGGCGCCGGCCAGGCAGTGGAGCCCGGCCGCGTGTTCCTCGAGCAGCGCCCAGTCGATCCGCGCCTCGCCCTTGGGGTGGTTGAGCGCGCCGGCGGTCAGCAGGCGGCAGAGGTTGCGGTAGCCCTGCCGGCTTCGCACCAGCAGGTTGACGCGGGTCTCCTGGTCGTCCAGGGTCGGCCGCTCCTCGCGCTGGCGCGACACCGCGGACGCCTGCGGCCGGTCGATCACCGCCTCGGCGCCGACCAGGGCCCGGATTCCCGCCTCCTGCGCTGCCTTGTAGAAGCGCGGCGCGCCGGAGACGCCGTTGCGGTCGAGCAGGGCGACAGCCGGCAGCCCCAGCGCCGCGGCCCGCGCCACTAGGTCCTCGGGCTGCGACGATCCGCGCAGGAAGGAGAAGGACGACGCGGCGTGGAGTTCGGCGTAGGGCGGGGGCGGTCCGCGGCGGCGCTTCGGCGGAGTCCGGAACCGTCGTCGACGCAGTTGCTCCTTGACCGCGCCCGGCGCGGCGTAGCCGGGGTTCGGCTCGCCGCGAGCGTCGAGCAGGTCGTTGCCGCCGCGGTCGCCGTAGCCGCTGCCCTTGCGCACGGAACCGGAGAGACCCATGTTGCGGGCCGGCACGTCGACTTTGGGTTTGGGGGAACTGTCCCGGGCCATCCAATAAGCGTAAATCAGGCGGTAACGGAAGGCAAGATGGTGGAAACACATCTGCCCGCGCTGTGGCAACATGGAGAGTGAACCCGGTACAGCGTGTTCACCAGATTCACGCCGTTGAGCAACAGGAGATGCGAAAGTGACGAAGTACCTGATCGAGGCGAACTACACTCACAACGGCGTCCAGGGCCTGATCCAGGAAGGTGGCCGCAGACGCCGGAAGGCGCTCACCGAGACCGTGGAGGGCGCAGGCGGCACGCTGGAGGCCATCTACTACGCGTTCGGTGGCGTCGACCTGCTCATGATCGTCGACCTTCCGGACAACGAGACCGCGGCCTCGGTCTCACTGACCCTGAACGCTGGCGGCGGCATCAAGGTGACGACGCGCGTCCTGATGACGCCGGAGGAGGTCGACGGCGCGGTCGCAAAGAGCGTGCCCTACCGCGCGCCTGGCGCCTGAAACCCGAGCCGGTGCAATCCCTGGCCGGTCAGGGCGCCCGCAGCGGTTGACGAGCCCGGTAGAGAGCGAGGCGATCGAGCCGCTGCGGCGAGTTGCCGCCGGCGGCTTGCCGTTCCGCCTCCAGCGCCCGCTGCTGCCAGGTGACGGCGTCGTCGAACCGTCCGGCTTCGGCCATCGCCATGGCCAGCGTCTCCAGGTGGTCGAGCGCTGGCTGTTCGTCGACCACCGATTGCGCCAGCTCGACCGCCCGGGCGCCGTCGCGGACCGCGTCGTCGGGGCTCACCGCGAGTAGTCGCGCCAGCAGGTGGCGGGTGGCGACGTCGCCGGGGAAACGTCCCAACGTCTCGTCGAGAGTGAGGCGCGCCTCCGCGTAGCGGCCACTCTCGAAGTGCATGAGTCCGAGATTGAAGCGCGCCTGCAGATCGTCAGGCGTCAGCGCGACCAGGGCCTGCAACTGGACGGCGGCTTCTTCCGTTCGGCCGGCGCCGACCAGCACGGCCGAGAGCATCCGTCGCGCCTCGACCATGCCGGGGTCCAGGGCGACGATCTGCTCGAGTTCCTCGATGGCGCCGGTCGTGTTGCCGGAGGCGGCCCTCATCTGCGCCCGTTGCAGGCGCCAGGAGAGGTTTCCGGGCACGAGGTCGGCCGCCCGTTCGAGGTGCCGGGCGCCTTCGGCGCGGCGGCCCTCGCGAGCGAGGAACATCGCCAGGGCGAAGTGCGCCCCGGGGTGCTCCGGGTTGAGCGCGATGGCGCGGCGCAGATGCCGTTCGCCGTCCTGGCCGTCGCCGGTCGCAAGAAGCGAACCCGCGAGGCGGAAGTGCGCCTCGTCGTCCGTCTCATTCGCGCTGAGGATCTCTTCGTAGAGCGCGACCGCCCGCTCATGGTCGCCGTCCGCGGCGGCAGCCACGGCGCGGTCGAGCGGCAACGTCACGTCCTCCTCGAGCGGCCTTAGCCGTTCGAGCAGCGGGTCGTACATCGGGATCAGGACGTCCCGGTTCAGACGCCACGCCTCGGCGGTCCGGTCGGCGTCTCCGAGGGCGCGGTAGGCGAGACCGACGTGGTGATTCGCCTCGCTGCCCTCGGGCTGTGACGCGGCGACTTCCTGGAAGATCTGGAGCGCCTGCGCCGGGTCGCCGCGCTCAAGGGCGATGTAGCCGAGTCCGATGCGGGCCGTCGCGCTCTCGGGGTAGGCCGCGATCGCCGCCTCGTAGGCGGTTTCGGCGGCGTCGACGTCGCCGGCGGCAACGTGGAGTTCGGCCAGGCGGATCAGTGTCGGCGGGTCGTCCGGCCGGATGGCCAAGGCCTCTTCGGCGCTTGTGCGGGCCGCCTCCAGGTCGCCGAGCGCGATGTTGAGCAGTAGCTTGAAGTAGGTCCACTGGAAGTCGGCTGGCGCCAGTTCCCGGAGTTGTTCCAGGCACACCGCCGCCGCTTCATGAAGCTCGTAGTGCAGGTAGCGCGCGCAGAGATCGCCGTAGGTGTTCGCCGCCAGTTGCGCCTGCATGGGCTCCGCTGCGTGGTCAAGGGCGTTCGCGGTCAACGCCCGGTAGTCCCGGAGCCGCTGCGCGTCGACCGCGGGGACCTGGGACAGATCCGGCTCCGGCACCTGGCTGAGCGCCAGGGTCTCCTTGACCCGGCGGAGCTCCAGCAGCTCGGCGAAGTCCTGGGCGGTTGCGGGCAGCGAGGCGATCAGCAGAAGCGCGCCGATAGTCGCGGGCCCGCTGTGAGAACCCATCATCTCCAGCTAGCTGCTACTCAGCGGCTGATGGAAGTAGTAGCAGAGCCCGTCCGGCGCGACGACAAAGAACACCCGGAACTTCTTGCCGTCGCGCTTGTCGATGCGCCAGTTCTTGACCTTGATGCCGTTGGCCTTGAGTTCGGACCGTGCTCGCTTGATGTCGGTGACCAGGATCGCCGCGCCGTCCATGCTGGCGTCGCCACCGTTGATCGCGAAGCCGATGCGGACGCCGTCGCGCTCGAGGATGACCGTCGGCACGGGCTTCTCGCGCCGCTCGACTTCCTGGAGACCGAAGGCATCCGCGTACCACACCGCCGTGGTGTCGAGGTCCTCGACCGGCAGGGCCAGCACGTCGTCCTGAAACGGGTAGGCGGCTTCGAACAGCTTCATGGCGGTGCAGGTTATCGCCACTGCCTGATGCCGGTCATGGAATCATCGCCGCCATGGACCGCGAAGCCCTCGACCGCGCCCGGCGCAAGGCGGAAGCGATCGGCATCGCCAAAGTGCGGCGGCACATCTTCCTCTGCTGCGACCAGACGAAGCCGAAGTGCTGCGACCGGGAGGTGTCGCTCGAGTCCTGGGACTACCTCAAGCGGCGCCTGGTCGAACTGGGTCTCACCGACTCCGGGACGGTGATGAGGACGAAGGCGAACTGCCTGCGCATCTGCGACGCCGGTCCGGTAGCCGTCGTCTACCCGGAGGGCGTCTGGTACTGGGGATGTACCCCCGAGGTCCTGGAACAAGTGATTCAGGAACACCTGATCGGCGGCCGGGTGGTGTCGGAGCAGGTGATCGCCGGCCAAGTGTCCCGGCCCGCTCCGCCGGCCGATTGAGGTGTGCCGCCGCCGGTGCGGTTGCTCTTCAGTCGTACACCCCGTCCGCGAACCACCGCTCCGACGTCCGGTCGCGGTAGATCCGGCACACCGCGCCGCTTCGAAGTTCCACGTCCCAGTAGTCCCGCAGGGCCGGGGCCTTCCGCCACCAGCCTTCCTCGATCTCCCAGGGACCGGCGGCGGTGCGGACGGCGCCCTCGATGCGGACGTGGCGTTCCTCGGTGGGCAGGGGGTTGATCTGTCGTGGCGCGGGGCAGGGCGCGGCACCGTCCGTCTCTTCGCTCTCCGCGGTCAGCACCTCGACCTCGACCGGGGGCCGCAGGGTGCGGACCGCCAGCATGCCGCGGCCGGGGCGCGGTTCGAGCCTTATCCGCGGCGGCGGGGGCGGGTCGAAGTCGGCCAGTCGAAAGCGTTCCGGCAGGTGGCCGTTCCGGGTGCGTGGCGAGCCGACGCGGTTCGGTCCGAGCAGGGCGAGCAGCCGCGCGGTGACGGCGGCGAGGCGATCGGGCGACAGGGCGGCCGGCCCGAGCAGGCTGAGCTGCGCCTGGCGCGGAACGTCGGGATGGGCGAGCAGTTGCATCGAGGTGATCGGCGCCCGGGGCGGCTCGGCTTCCAGGTGGAGACGGACCAGCGACAGCAGCGTCCGCGCCTCGCGCGTGGGCGCCGGCAGCTCGATGGCCAGTTCGTGGAGGCCTTCGGGTTCGAGCTTGAGCGACAGCTCGAGCCGCTTGCAGCCCATGCCCCGGGCCTCTAGCCGGGAGGCGACCCGTTCCACCGCGCCGCGGGTGACGAACAGGAACGGCTCCAGGTTGTCGATCGGCCACTCCAGGGTCTGCGCCTCGCGGAAGGTGAGCGCCGGCGGAAGGGGAGTGAGTGGTTCCGGGTCGAAGCCCCGGGCGGCGGCATGGAGCGCCGCCCCGCGCTCGCCGAGACGGCTGTGGACCTCGGCTGCCGGCAGGCCGGCCAGGTCGCCGACCGTGCGCAGGCCCCAGAGTTTCAGCGTGTGGAGGATCTCCTGGTCGTCGCCGTCCTCCGCCGAGGCGGGGCCGCGGCCGTTGCCCTCGAACAGGGACTTGAGCGGCAATGGCGCCAGGAACCGTGCTTCGCCGCGGGGCGCAACGACGTTCGGCGACCGCGGCAGGGCGGCCGCGGCCCGCGCCGCGAGCTTGCTGCCGGCGATGCCGACCCGGCCGGGGAGGCCGGCGGCGTCCATGTCCCGCATGATCGACTGGCCGAGGCTGTGCTCGTCGTTGCCGGCGCGTGGGGGCAGCAACGAATGGGCGGCGCCTCGATCCCGGCCGCGTCCCCTGGCGCCGTTCCCCGCACATGCCGGGCTGATGCCGGCCAGGTCGAGATAGGCCACGCCTTCGCCGCCGTCCTCGACGCGGGGCGAGAAGGCGCCCGCGATCTCGAGCAGCACTTCCTGCGCGGTGTGCTCGCGCTCCGGGTCGCGGACGCGGTCGACCAGTCCGGACTCGATGTTGCGCGCCTGGGCCACGGTCAGCCCCGGCCGCACCCCGGCTCGCCGCGCCAGGCGGGAAGCGGCGACGATCCGCGCCGAAGGCCCCTCGTGGACCACGACCGCCTCGCGGGCGAGTTCCGGCGCCCCCCGCAGGTAGGCGGCCAAAGGAAACAACGCGGCCTTCATGCAGGCGATGCGGGATCTCCGGCGTTTACCCGGCACGCCTCAGGACCTCGACCGGCGAGCCGGTGACGTGGTGGTTCTCCGCCCGCCGGGACGGCACTCCGGGCAGGGGACGCCGCAGGCTGCCGGTGAGCACGCGCAGTTCGATGTCGGCCGCGGCGCCCGGCCGTTCGCCGCGCGACTTGGCGAGTTCGAGCCGGGTTCCGAGCCCGTCGAGCAGGCGCGGGCTTCCCGGTGCGGCTTGCGCCCAGAGGGTGCGGACCGGCGACGTTCGGGATCCCAGGTCGAGAATCTTCTGCGGCGCCGTGCCGCCGGCGCGGTACGGCGTCGCGATCAGCAGCGCCGCCTGGTGGTCCTCCGCCGCCCGCCGCAGCCGCAGCCACGCCGACTCCTTGCCCCGGCCGCCGGGAACCGGCGGCAGACCGAGGTCGAGAACGACCAGGGGAAATCCGCCTCCGATCAGCACCTCGGCGCTGCCAAGCGCCTGCTTCAGTCGCTCAGGCCGTGCCCAGAGCAGCCGTTCGAGGTCGACCCCGGCACGCGCCGCCGCCTGCGGATCGAAGTGGTCTCCCAGATCGACCAGGGCCGCCGATTCACCGCTCTCGGTGGCGCCGGCCAGCAGTTCCAGCACCAGGGAAAAGCGGCCGCTGCTCCGGGGACCGACCAGCTCGATCGTCTGCCCGCGGCGGATGCCGCCGTCCAGCAGGCGGTCGACGTCCGCGAGCCGCGTGGCGAACACGTCGGCTTCTACCTCCTGGATTCCGGCCGAGGAACCGTCGCCTACCAGATCCCGCCCGCGCCGGATCTGGCGCACGAGCGAGCGCGGCCACTGCGGGTCGGTGAGAGCTGCGGGCAGGGAAGGCACGGCGCCGTGGAGCGAAACGAGAAGAGACGTGGAAGTGGGAAGAGAGCATCATAGCGCAACTAAGGCGTAAACAGGAAGCCCGCATGTGGTGGCGTCGCCGCCGCAGGTAGCGAGCCAGGACGGTCGCTCGACGCTCCTTGCCAAGACTTCGGGCCGAACTTTGAATAGGGAGAACCCTTATTCAAAGTTCCTGCACAAGCGCGTCAGCGCAGCCGCTGGAGGAACCACCAGTGGTGGCCCTCGGGGTCCAGGGCGCCGTAGCTCCGGTCGACCCAGTAGCCCTCGCCGTAGTCCTGAGTCGCCGGCTCGACCGTGATCTCGGCGCCCGCCGCCCGCGCCCGCTCGCAGTGCGCGTCGGCGTCGTCGACATACACGGCTAGGGACTGCGTGTTCGCGCCGCCGACCGTCCGCGGCGACTGCTGGTAGGCCCGATCCGGCTGCAGGCCGGTCTGCCCGACCATGATGAGCCCGCCGTCCATGACGAGCTGCGAATGGACGATGCGCCCCTGCTCGTCCTCGACCCTCTCCTGCACCTCGAAGCCGAAGGCGCGGACCAACCAGTCGATCGCGGCGGCCGCGTCGACGTAGAAGACGGATGATGAGATTCTCGGCCAGCCTTCAGGTGGTTTCTTCATGGGGGTTCTCCCGAGTCGTGACTCGCCGACCTTATTCAGAGTTCCTGCACAGGAAGGCGATCGGCCACTCTGTGATAAAAGTTGCGGCCTAACTCTTCACAGGGAAGGGTCTTATCGTCATGGAACGCCCAATGCCGGGTCGCTACGAAGTCACTGTCGCGGAAGGCGAGCAGGTTCGGGCCTTCATTCCGGCGCCGCTGCCTCCGCGGCCGCCACTGAACCTGGAAGGCGATCTGCTGCGGTCGCTGGAGGCCGCCGGTCTCGCTCTCGGACGTCTGGAGGGAGCGAACCAGCTCTTGGAGCCGGCGCTCCTGGTGTACTCCTACGTTCGCAAGGAGGCGGTGCTGTCGTCCCAGATCGAGGGGACGCAATCGTCGCTCTCCGATCTCCTGCTGTTCGAACTCGACCAGGCGCCGGGCGTTCCTCGCGACGATGCGGCGGAGGTCTTGCGCTACGTAGCCGCCATGGACCACGGCCTGAGACGGCTTGCCGAGAACTTCCCGCTCTCGAACCGCCTGATCCGGGAGCTGCACGGCATCCTGCTGTCCACCGGCCGCGGCGCCAGCAAGGACCCGGGCGAGTTCCGCCGCTCCCAGAACTGGATCGTTGGTAGCCGTCCGGGCAACGCGGTCTTTGTTCCGCCGCCACACCTTGCCGTACCTGACTGCATGGCCGAGCTCGAGCGCTTTCTGCACGCGGAGGACGACGGTCTGCCGATCCTGGTGCGCGCCGGCCTTGCCCACGTGCAGTTCGAGACCATCCATCCCTTCCTCGACGGCAACGGCCGCGTCGGTCGCCTGCTGATCACCCTGCTCCTCTGCGAAGCCGGCGTCCTGAGCCAGCCGCTGCTCTACCTCAGCGTCTACTTCAAGCGCCACCGGGACCGCTACTACGAACTGCTTGACCGTGTTCGGCAGACGGGCGATTGGGAAGCCTGGCTGACGTTCTTCCTTCAGGGCGTGCAGGAGACCGCCGAGAACGCCGCGGCCACGGCGCGACGCCTGACCGAGCGCTTTGCGGCGGACAGGCAACGCCTGGCGACCGAGGGCCGCAAGGCTGGTTCGGCGCTCCGCGTTCACGAGGCCCTTCAGGAACGACCGATCCTCTCGATCCCGGAGACCCGCAAACGCACGCACCTCGCCTTCCCGACCGTTTCCGCCGCGATGCGACTGCTGGAGGCAACCGGAGTCGTCCGCGAGATCACCGGCTTCAGCAGGAACCGGGTGTACGTGTACAACGAGTACCTGAGGATCCTGAACGAGGGTGTGGAAGGGGAGTGAGGGTTACTCGGATTCCCACACTTCCCCGTTGCGCAGGACGAGAAAGCGGTCGGTTAGTTCGCGAAGCGACCCGGCTTCGTGGGTTGCGACGAGCGCCAGGCCGCCGGCCTCTCGAAGCGCTTCGAGCCACCCGTGGATACGGCCTCGCCAGTGTTCGTCCATCGCGTCGAGCGGCTCGTCCAGGATCACCGTTCCCGGCGTCCCGATCCAGGCGGCGGCCAGCAGAACGCGACGGCGCTGACCGCGGGACAGCTCCCGCACGGAGAGTTCTGCTTCGGCCTCGAGGCCCGTTTCGGCCAGGACCTCGTCGACTTGCTCCATCGGCTGCGATCTCAGGCGGCAGACGAGGTGCAGAATCTCGCGTACCGTCGCGAACGGCGTCACATCGGGTTCCTGGGGAACGAACGCCAGGTCGGAGCGAGCCGCGACTTCTCTCCGCCAGAGATCGGAACCGTTCACGAAGACTCTTCCGGCGTCCGGTTTCTCCACTCCGGCCGCGAGCTTGAGCAATGTCGACTTGCCGGCGCCGTTCTCGCCTGAGAGCAGGGTCACGCCGCTCGCGACTGCCAGGTTCAGATCGCTGAAGATGCGGGCTCGATCGTCGTAGGCGAAGGTGACACTCTCCATTCGTAGGCTCCGGATCACGATTCGGCCTCGCGGGCGATATCGAATCGACGCTCCAGGTAGAGCCCTACCTTGAGCGACTGTTCGCGTCTCACGGAGGTTTCCAGGAAGAGCGGCGAAGCGAGCGCCAGGGCAAGCCCGATCAGTGGCTGCAAGGCCGTGAGCAGGGCCGCCAGCAGCGTCTCGATGTAGGTCCAGGCTCCAAGTTTCGTGAGCCCCTGAAGCGAGTTCCGCATCCTTCCCGGCAACCGGATCGTCAGAAAGACGAGGAGCCCGAGAAGGGACAGGCCGCTCGACGGGGGAAGGTAGAAGGCGGATATCAGGAGCGGGCTGGCTACGAGCAGCAGAAGGACGGCGTCCGTCGCGACCCTTCGTCGCGCCGACCATGGGAGTGACCGAGACCAGGCCCAGGGTGGCCGGCGCGCGTTCAGAAGCGTCGCTGTGCCGAGAACCGTCGCCGCGATGGCGAGCGACGTACCCAGACGCAACACGAGTTCGGACTGATCCGGCGTGAACTCGTTGTTGTGGAGGGCCAGCCCCGTAGGCGCCGCGAACAGGACGGCCGGCAGGTGAGTAAGTGCGATCCACAGTCCGAGCGCTCGCAAGGAAAGGACGAGTTGGCCGGTCGGCAAGCGCCGGCCGAGCGGTCGCAGGGACGATGGAGCGACCGGGACGCGGACTGCGCTGGGTAACCAGCGCCCGGACTGGAAGTACGCGAGGGCGAGAAGCGCAGTGGCGGCTGCCAGACCTGGAAGTGAGGCGCTCGTCGCCAGCGGCACGGCCACGGCGGCGCAGGCGCGAACCCGCCTCGGTGCAGGCGTCCACGCACCCGCGGCGCCAAGGGCTACGAGAGGCAAGGCGAGCAGGGCTCGTGGCGAAGCTGGTTCACCCAGCAGGGTTGCTCCGATCCAGAGCAGAATCCAGAGAACAGCCAGATGAGGAAGCGTCGATGCGACGCTCAACACGCCTGCCGCCCAACGGGTTCGCAGGTCGACGGGCAGGTGAAGATGCCAGCCGCGATGCGCCGGCGCCAGGCGCCGTGCCGCCGCGGCAGCGGCGAGGACCGCCCAGAGCGCGAAGCCGAGCCGGGATGCCGAGAACACGTCTGGAGTCGCGATACCGGCCGCCAGACCCTTGAGCAGAAGCTCGCGGGCCTGCGCCGGCTGGAGTGCCGTCACAACCAGCAGAAGGACGAGCTGGAAGGTCACCAGGCCGAGGGTGACGCGGATGGAGGAAGCGAGATGAAAGCGGAAGCTGGCTCCCAATCCGGTTACTGTCATTCCAGCGCGCACTTCCTGGGGGAGATTAGCGCGCCCGAGAGGCGGAACTTCCTAGGCGTTGGCCCTAGGCAGCGCGCGTTGAGTTCCGTTCCCGGGCGACTGCTGCCTCCAGATGTGGCGGTGGCCGCCACAGGCACTCCATGATGTAGGGCAGGTCGAGCGGCTTGCCGTCCCACGTCGGCATGGACTCCTTGCCTGTGACAAGAACTCCGGCGTCCTCCAGGTGCTCAACCAGTTCGCGGGCAGCGTCGAGGCCGACTGGAGGCGGCGCCGGACATCGTTCGAGCGGCCGTCCCCGAGGATCAGTGAATTGCACGGCGCCGTCCCTGGCCAGTCGCACCCGGAAGCCGCCTTCGTGGAGAAGGCGGTGATGTCGCCGACAGAGGAGCACGAGGTTCGAGAGCTTCGTCTCGCCGCCGTCGGCCCAATGGACGATGTGGTGAGCGTCACAGTGCTTCGAAGTGCAGCCGGGGAAGCGGCAACCCTGGTCGCGGAACTCGAGAGCACGCCGGATGGGTGGCGGAATGGTCCGCGTCTTGCGGCCGACGCTCAGGACCTGGCCCGATCTGTGGGTCATGCGCACCTTGCCGGCGTCGCAGGCGATGCGCCGGGCTGTTTCCGCGGAAACAGGGACATGAGAGTCCCCGAGCCAGGCGCCTCGTGGGGTCGTCGCCTCGCAGGTGGGTTCGGGCCTACGTGACGTTTCCGCGGAAGCACCTGGCACCGGTGTTTCCGCGGAAGCGCAAGATGCGCAGCCAATCGTCGGCGCCTCGTCCGAGCTCGTCAGTTCCTCCTCGTTCACATGAACCACGACTTGGTACCGGTCGCCGCTCGAGCCTGGATCGAGCCCGCCCTTGAGCGCACTCTCGGCAACCAGCGTCAGCGCGTCGGCGCGCACCTTGCCGGCCGGCGGCCGGTCCTCCCCCTGCCCCGCGAAGAGCTTCTCGCCTGCCGCATCGAGTGCCTTCATCAAGACCTCGCCCGCTTCCGGCGCCAGCCGCCCGCGGATCACGAACATGCCGTTCTCGTCGATGTGTGTCGCTACATGGCTCGATGCGTCGCGCAGCTCGTCGTCCGCGGCCTCGACCGAGCGGTCGATCCTTCGCCACGCCCGGACGACCCGTTCGATGTGGGCTGCTGTCTCCGCCCTGCCGAGTTCAACCAGTTCCTTCTCCGTCTCGGGCCGGGCGACACGGGTCAGAGCCCTCACCTTCGAGTACGAGAGCTCGCCCCGCTTCATCGCTTCGCTCATCAGCGGAAGGTCAGCCAAGGCCCGCGCGACCCGGACTTTCTCCCGGGCCGCACTCGGCGCCAGGCCGATTCGCCAGGTGAGCCATCGGGCGCAGTTGAGAAAGCCGCAATTCCAGCCCTCCTCCTCATCGAACGTGCGGATCAGGACGAGCAACTCGTAGGTCGCCGCGTCGATGCGCGCGGCGAGCGTGGCGATCTCCTCGCCCATGCGCTCTTGGGAACTCATGCCGGTATTCTTGTCAATCATTCGGTTGTCATCCGTGCTGTGACCTGACGGTCAGATTGGCGCGTTTCGGAGGCTGCCGAACCGGCCCTTCGAAGCCTCCCGCGAAGGTGACGAAACTATCACGATGGAGATCTAAAACACAAAGAAATCCAAGGCGATGGACTTGTGTGGGCCGCTGCTTGGAGACGGCCGACTAACACCATGAGCCGCAGCTAGCGCCTTACAGCATGGAGGAGCGCGGCCTGCGCTCATCGCGGTCCGGTTGAGGCCGGGTCTCGTGCCTTGGCTCCGAGCAACTCGCTACGCGACGATCTCGGTCGGAGGTAGAGCCGTGGCGACAGAGGTGGCGGATCGGTTCTGTATCGAGGTACTCGTTGCTTCGAGTTCCTCGCGTTGCGTTGCCGATATGTCCCTGGCTTCGGCGGTTTCGGTTGACAAAGGCGACGGTCGCCCTACGGAACCACGTCCCCCCAGTTCGGCGCCGCGGCCGCTTCGCCTTCGCCTGCCGCCCATTCGATCGTGTCGCCGACCCAGGCCTGAAACATCTCGTGGTCCCAGACGTCTTCGCGGTGTCCCATGGCGTTGTGGAAGATGCGGCCTTCGCCGAGTTCGCGGCACCAGACGATCGGGTAGGGGGCGATGTCGTAGACCTCCTGCTTTGATCGTTCCTCGCCGGGATCGAGGAGGGCGAGGACGTGCAGTTCGTCCTTGGCGAAGTTCTTGTAGAGGTACCACTCGTCCATGATCTTCCAGCCGTCCTCGACGCTTCGCATCGTCGGGTGGCCGGCGTCGGCGACACGGACGATGCCGGGGAACTGCCTGCCGTGGTGGGTGAACTCGCCGCCGATCATGGCGATGTAGGGGGTCACCTCGTCGCCCTCGCCGTGGAAGGTGTCGGTCGCCGGGTGGAAGCCGACGAAACCGCCGCCGGCTTCGATCCACGCGATCAGGTCCGAGACGCCGTCGGCGCTCATCGGGGGATTGCCGTCACCGCGGAAGATGCCCTCGCCGGCGCCGCCGCGCTGAGTGAGGTCGCCGGTCGTGTAGAACATGACGACGTCGAAGTTGGTGAGCTGGGCGGCGTTGATCAGGCCGGCGTCCTTGGTCGACGTGATCTCGAAACCGCGGTCGGCAGCGACCTCGGCCAGCACGGTGTCGACGTGGCTGGGGTGGCCGTCGGTGCGCTTGATCGCCGAGTGCTCGAAGCCGGCGGACTTGCTGACGAAGAGGACGCGGATGGGGTTCTCGACTTCGTCTTCGGCGGCGAGGGCGGGGGTGGCCGCGGCGAGCAGCAGCGCGAGTGCGAGGAGTAGGGGGCGAGTCAGGCTGGCAGTGTGGATCATGCGGAGGAAGTTACCACTGCGCATGACGGTCGTTCCCGAGCTTGGCGTGGAGTGCGCGCCGGAGGCCGGGGCCGCAAGGCGCGCCGGTGGCTTGGGCTACGTCAGAAGCAGCCTTCGCGAACGAGGTTGCGGTCGGGAACGAGCTTGAGGATTCTCCTGGGCTGCTTCGGTCTACCGCCGTCGTCGGTTCTCGGTTCCTCGCCCTCCTTGACCTTCCGGGCGGCGACGCTGTCGAGCCTGGCCAGAGGCTTCGCGCCGGCAAGGGTCTCGCGGTCGCCGTCGTAGTAATCGAACCACGGCAGGCCGCATCGGTCGTAGTCGTCGGCGGTCGGCGGTTCGTGCGGCGGGGCGGCGCCGGTCACTTGCCGGAACGTGGCGCTGTTCAGCAGGTGGACGAAGCAGCGAGAGCGCACGTCCTGTTCCCAGGCGTCGAGTCCGTGCTCGTCCTCGTAGATCTGCTGACGCATCAGGCCACCCGGCGCGAGGCCCATGTCGGCAACGGCTTGGGGGGCAACGCCGTAGTCGGCATACGCGACTCCTGCCTCGCCAGGGCGGAGTCGCCGTTCGTACTCGGCGGCCTTCATCGGATACACGACAAGCTGCAGACCTCCGTGCTCGGCCACCCCGGTGATCTGCTCTTCGGCGGTGTAACCCTGGCCAAGGGGCATGGCGACGAACTGCCGGATGAGTCCCTCCTGGACGCAGAAGCCGTCGAGCCAGGGCTGATCCGGCAGCACCGCGTAGTCCTGCGGTTTCGCGGTCAATTCGTTGCGGAACGGCAGGCCGGAGATGGCGTCGATCTTGCCTGCGGCTACCTTGACCGCCATCGGGTAACCGCCGCTGAACAGGATCCACAGCGCTTCGGCCTGGTACATCGGCATGAAGACGCCTCCGTGGCGGCTCCAGTCGGCGGGAAGGCGGTCGGCGAAGTCGTCCACGTGCAGGAGAGGGAAGGTCCCCAGGCCCGGCGGCAGCGGGTGTGAGTTGTTGTCGTCGGGGATGCGCAGGGTGCGCTGGAATTCGATCGAGCAGTTGGCTTCGGAATGCACCTCCGGGAAGCGAAAGCGCAGGGTTTCTCGGTTCAGTTCGATCATGGTTTCTCCTCAGGTGTTTCGATGCGTGACAGGCGTGGCGTGGGCTCACCAGTCCCCGTCCCGGACTTCCCGGACGAGTCGCGAGAGTGCGGGGTCTGGCGCTTCGCGTAGTTGCCGCAGCAACTCGGCGAAGCGCCGCGGTCGGCGCCGGATGATCTCCTGGAGATCGAGCGACACCTTGCCGGCCATGGCGAGCAGAACGTCGGGATCTTCGTGGAGCTCTTCGGCCAAGCGGCGGATGGTGCGCTCCGAGGGGGGCGGGACCAGGTTGCGCTCGATCTTGCTCAGGTAGGCCGGCTCGACTTCAATCCGTTGCGCGACCTGGCGAACCGAGAAGGCCGTCGACTCGCGCCGGCGTTGCTCGCGCACTTCGCGGATGTGATCTCCGAATGTCATGTGTACTACATAGTACACACTTGTGGGACGGTGTCAGTCGCATAGCGGGCGGGATGCCCGTCTGACCAGGGAACCGGATGCCGGCGGGGGCGCCGGCGCACCCAGTGAGTGCCTGGCTAGAACTTCGAGATGACGGTTTCGCCGAACTGGGCGAGCTTGTCGGGCGGCATCGGCGGGACGATGACGCGGGAGACGCCGAGTTCGACCATCCGGGCGACGTGATCCGGCGGTCCGCCGTTGGCGGTGATCTCGATCGCGTCGGGGTCGCGGCCCGCCGCCTCGGCGCTCTCGCGCATGACGCCGAGCAGGTGCTTCAGCTTGTCGACGTCGCCGAGGGCGGGGAAGAAGCCGTCGCCCAGCTCGCCGGCGCGGCGCGCGGCGCGGTCGGAGTGGCCGCCGACGACAATCGGCACGGAGCCCTGCGTCGGTTGCGGCCGGCTGTAGCAGTCCGAGAAGGAAACGAACTCACCGTCGTGGCTCGGACAGTCCTCGGTCCACAGTGCCCGGAAGGCCCGAATGTAGTCGTCGAGACGGCGTCCGCGTCCGGCGAAGGGCACGCCGAGGGCGTTGAACTCCTCCTCCAGCCAGCCGACGCCGACGCCCAGGACGGCCCGGCCGCCCGAGAGCTTGTCGAGCGTGGCGACCGCCTTGGCCGTGATCAGGGGATTGCGCTGGGGGACGATCAGGATGCCGGTCGCCAGCTTGATGCTCTTCGTCGCCGCGGCCACGTAGGATAGCCAGATGAGCGGGTCGGGGATGTCGAAGTCTTCGCGCCCGCCGGGCATCCTGCCGCTCTCGTCGTAGGGGTACTGGGAGGCGTAGCCGCGCGGGACGACGACGTGCTCCACGGTCCATAGCGAGTCGAAGCCGGCGGCTTCGGCTGCCTGAGCCAGGGCCGCGGCCGGAGGGCCGTCGACGAACGGGCCGGTGTTGGCGAACATGATGCCGAACTTCATCTCTTCTCCTCGCGTTCCGCGTGCTGGGGATTCCTCGGGCGTTGGCGCGCGGGACTGTAGCAGCCGCGAGCGCTGCTCTTCGCAGTGTCGCCCGGGACTCGTTCGGTGAGCATGCGACGGGCGCTCGACGCGGTTGCGCGCTGGACGATCCGGTCGCCCTGGAAGGCGATCGGATGGGCGGTCGTGCCGGCGCTCGCCCTGGCGGCGCTGCTGCCGGCGACGCCGGTCGATCTCACCTTCATGGGGGTGATGAATCGCGACAACGAACACGTCGGCCGCTACTTCGAGATGTCCGAGCGGTACGAGCTCGGCGGTCTGCTCCTGGTTCTGCTCGAGGGGGAGGAGGAGCAACTCGACGACGCCGTCGACCGCACGATCGAGGCCGCTCAGGCCTTGCCGTCGGTCGCCGCCGCCCGGCGCCCGCTGCCGCTCGAATGGCTCGCGGAGCAGGCGCCGTGGCTCGTCGAACGGCCTCTGTTCGACCGTTGGCTCGCTCTCGCCGGGCAGCCGGGCGACGTGGAGAACGCGGCGGAGTTCCTGGCCTCCGCGCTGGCGCTGCGCGCTTCCGTGGCCAGCGTGCCAGGCGCCCGGCTGGTCGAGATCAAGATGGCGACGGACCCTCTGGCGGAGGAGGTGGGCCAGAGCGCCTTCTTCGAGCTGGAAGCGGCGGTCGAGCGCGCGCTCTCGGGCTCCGGGGTGACGGCCGGCTTCTCGGGCCTGCCGGCGCTCTCGGCGGGCGACCAGGAGCAGACCCTGGGCGCGATCAAGCGCCTGACGCCGATCAGCCTCGTGCTCGTGCTGCTTCTCTTCCGGATCGTCGAGAAGCGACCGGGCGGCATTCTGTCGGTGGCGGCGGTCCTGGTGCTCTCGATCGGCGCAGCGCTGGGCGCCGTCGGCCTCCTGACCGGGAAGCTGACGGTCATGGAGACGTTCTTCGGCGTCACCGTCTTCGGCCTCGGCATCGACTTCGCCGTCCACCTGTTCGTGCGCCAGCGGGAGGAACTGGCTCATGGCCGTTCGTTCGAACAGGCGCTGCGGCGGACGCTGTCCGGTTCCGGCCGCGGCGTCGTCGCCGGCTGCGTCACGACGGCCGGGGCGTTCCTCATCGCGGCGACCGCGCCGGACCCGGTGGCGCTGCATCTCGGCCTGTCGGGCGGCCTGGGTCTCCTGTTCTGTCTGCCGCTGACGCTGCTCATCCTGCCGTCGGTGTGGGTGCTGCGCCAGCGGCGGCACCGCCGCCGGCTCGAAACCGCGGCCGCGGCCCCGGCCGCGCGTGCGACGCCGGTCCGCGTTCCCGGCCTCCCGTCCGTCGTGCGGTGGGCGACGGAGCGGCCGGTGCGCTGCCTGGCCGTGAGCGGGGTCCTTCTGGCGGTGGCCCTCGCAGGCCTGCCGCGGCTGCAGGTCGAGACGAGGCTGGAGCGGATCATGAATCGCGGCGTGCCCGCGATCGCCATGGTCGACCGGATTCAGGAGGTCCTGGGTACGAACGGCGCGCCGTGGATCCTGACCGCCGGGAGTCTCGAGGAGGCCCGGGAGTTCGCTGCCCGGCTGGACGGTCATCCGCTGTTCAGCGAGACGGTCAGCCTCGGCACGATCCTGCCGGCCGACCTGACCGAGCGGTCCGCGGCGCTGGAACGCCTGTTCGGCCCCGAGAGCCGGACGGCCGCAGCCGTCGCCGGGTTGGGAGATCCCAGGGCACTGGCGGTCGGAGCGCTCCGTCGAGCCGCGGCGGCCGGCCCGCCGAACGTCGATTCGCTGCCGTCCGGCCTGCGTGAGAAGTTCATCGCGCCCACCGGAGAGTTTCTCGTCTACGCCTACGCTACGGACTCCAAGGCGGACGGCGCCCTGGCCCGTCGCCAGCGCGAAGTCGTGCAGGCGATCGACCCCAGGTCCAGCGGGCTGCTGGCGGTGGTCGAAGGGATGATGATCGGCGACCGGCCGTGGATCCCGTGGATCGCTCTTTCGATCCTGGGATTCGTGCTGCTCGTGCTCTGCGTCGACTTCCGGCGGCCCGGCTCGGTCCTGCTGGCGGTGCTGCCGGTGCTGGCCGCCGTGCCGTTCACCCTGGGGGTGCTGTGCTGGATCGGCATTCCGTTCAACGTGATGACGTGGCTCGTGCTGCCGCTGATCTTCGGGCTCGGTATCGACGACGGCATCCATGTCGTCCACCGGTTCCTGGACGATCCGGCGCAGCCGATTCGTCTGGCTGCCCTGTCGGTGGGGAGGGCGATCGCGATGACGACGCTGACCACGACGGCCAGCTTCTCGATCCTGCTGTTCACCGACCACCCGGGCCTGGAGACGATGGCGGCGGTCATGCTGATCGGCCTGCCGGCGTGCCTGCTGGCGTCGGTGACGGTGCTGCCGGCTGCGGGCGTCCTGCTGCTCGGAAGGCGGTAGCCTCGTCGGCCCGATGCCCGAACCGCGAATCATCTCGCTGATCGCCAGCGCCACGGAGATTGTCTGCGCCCTCGGCTTCGAGGAGTCCATGGTCGGCCGATCGCACGAGTGCGACTACCCGCCGTCGGTGGAGAAGCTCCCGGTGTTCTCGTCCTCGAAGGTGGACGTCGACGGCTCCAGCCGGGCGATCGACGACCAGGTGCGCGCGATCGTCGCGGACGCGTTGTCCGTCTACCGGGTCGACGCGGCGCTGCTGGACGAAGTCGCACCGACCGTCATCATCACGCAGACGCAATGCGAAGTGTGCGCGGTCAGCCTGAAGGACGTGGAGCAGGCCGTATGCGAGCTCGTGGCTTCGGAGCCGAAGATCGTCTCGCTCGAGCCGATGGACCTCGGCGACGTGTTCACGGACATCCGCGCAGTCGCCGCGGCGCTCGGACGCCCCGAGCGGGCGGAACGGCTGAACGCCGGGTTGACGGCGCGCCTTGACGCGATCCGCGAGCGCTCCGGCGCGCTTGGCGAGCGGCCCGTGGTCGCCTGCATCGAGTGGATCGACCCGCTGATGCACGCCGAGAACTGGGTGCCGGAACTGGTCGAGATCGCCGGCGGCAGGGTCATGCTCGGTGAGGCGGGCAGGCACTCCGGCTACTTCGAGTTCGATCGGATGCTCGAGGCCGACCCCGACGTCATCGCGGTCATGCCGTGCGGCTTCGACATTCCCCGCACGGCGGCCGAGATGCCGCCGCTGGCCGCCCAGCCCGGCTGGTCCGAGCTCTCCGCGGTGCGAAGCGGGCGCGTCTTCCTCACCGACGGCAACCAGTACTTCAACCGGCCGGGGCCGCGGGTCGTCGAGTCGGCGGAAATCCTGGCCGAGCTTCTGCACCCGGAAGCCTTCGACTTCGGTCACCGCGGGTCCGGCTGGACGGAGTGGGTTGGCCTCTAGAAAGTACGTAGACGGGGTCGGTCTCTGGTGCGTCCTGGGCTACGGGATTCTGGCGTGGCTCGCGCGGCAGACCGGCGAGCCCGACCTGCGGGCGTTCTTTCTCCTCGTCGCCTGGACCGGACTTCCAGTCTTCGGTCTGTTCCTCCACTTTCGGAAGACGGGGGAGCCCTTCCCGGTCGGTCGATTGCTGTTCTGGGCGGTCGGCTTCCGGCTTTGCGGATTGATCGGCGGCCCGTTCTACGAGGACGACTTCTACCGCTACCTCTGGGATGGCTACCGGTTCGCCACGGCCGGCACGCCGTACGGCGCCGCGCCGGAGGAGTTCTTCATCGACCCGGCGGTGCCGGCGGTCTTCCAGGGCGTCCTGGACGGCGTGAACTACCCGGAGCTGCCGACGATCTACGCGCCCGTGACCCAGCTCCTCTTCCTCGTCGCGTACTGGATCAAGCCGGCGAGCGTCGCCGTGCTGCAGGCGATCCTGATCGCGGTCGACCTGATCGTCGTCGCCCTGCTGCTCCGCCTGGCGCCCGCACGGAACGTCCTGCTTTACGCCTGGTGTCCGCTGGTCGTCAAGGAGATCGCCTTCACGGCACATCCCGACGGCGTCGGCGTCTGCCTGCTGCTGGCCGCCATCGTGCTCGCGCGCCGCCGCCGCTGGTGGGTCGCCGCCGCGCTGCTCGGGCTGGCCGTGGCCGCGAAGACGTTCGCCCTGGTGCTGGCGCCTCTCATCCTGCTGCGGGCCCGGCTCCGGCACTGGCTTCTCTTCGTGGCCACGACGGCGGCGGTCTACCTGCCGTTCGTCGTCATGGGAGGCACCGATCTGCTGTCGCTCGGGGTCTTCGCGCGGGACTGGGAGTTCAACTCGGCGGTCTTCGGGCTGCTCAAGGCGGTGGTTGCACCGCCCGCGGCGCGCGTTGTTGTCGGCGTGCTGTTCGCCGCTTTCTGGGCCTGGTACTGCCTTCGCCGTGCCCGCGGCAGGGAAGGGGGAATCCCCCGCGGCGACTGGCTGTTCGGAGTTCTGCTGCTGCTGTCGCCGGTGATCAACTCCTGGTACCTGCTCTGGCTGCTTCCCTTCGCGGTAGTGTTTCCGAGCATCTGGGCATGGACGGCGTCGGCCGCGGTCCTTCTCAGTTACGTCACGGGACTGAATCTGCCCGACTACACGTTGCAACCGTACGAACAGCCGGTGTGGGTCAGAGGGCTGGAGTTCGGTCTGATCGGCGTGGCGCTCACTGTTGACCTCGGTGCGCGGCGTTGGAGAGAGCTTCGAAAGGACATGGCATGACGAGTCGGAAGTGGATGGGCCTTGCCGGAGCGGTCGTCCTGGTGTTGGCCTGCGGCGCCCCGGAGTCGAAGGACATCGGCGGTTGGGACAGGAGCGACGAGACGAGCACCGCAACGATCGAGCACGGTCCCTGGCAGGAGATCCTGGACGCCTACGTTCGCGCCGACGACTCGGGCGTCAACCTCTTCGACTACGCGGGGATGTCGGCCAACGCCGGCGACACGGCGAAGCTGAGCGCCTACATCGACTACCTGCAGGGGCAGGATCCGCTGGCCTATTCGCGCGACGAGCAGATGGCGTTCTGGATCAACCTCTACAACGCCGTCACGGTCCAGGTCGTGCTGTCCGAGTACCCCGTCGATTCGATCAAGGAGATTCACGAGGGCGTCATCCCGAACACGGGCCCGTGGCAGGACCCGCACGCGGCGGTGAACGGACGTGACCTCAGCCTGGACGACATCGAGCACGGCATCCTGCGGCCGCTCTGGCGTGACCAGCGGATCCACTACGCGGTGAACTGCGCCGCGTACGGCTGCCCCCACTTGTTGGCCACAGCGTTCACCGCCGCCAACACGGAGGAGTTGCTGGAGCAGGGCGCGCGCGACTACGTGAACAACGCCCGCGGCGTCGACTTCGTCGACGAGGACTTCATCGTCGTCTCGAGCATCTACGACTGGTACACCGAGGACTTCGGCAACACGGAGGAGTCGGTGGTGGCCCACCTCATCGACTACGCGGACGAGGATCTCGCCGCGCGTCTCGAGGGCTTCGAGGGCTCGATCGACTACGAGTACGACTGGAGTCTGAACGAGCCCTGAGCTAGTACGTGTCGAAGTTGAAGCCGAGCGAGATGCTGAACACGTCCGAGACCGCTGTGTTGCGGCCGCCGACGACCGACCCGTAGGTGAAGGCCAGGGAATCGACGGCGATCGCACGGGGCGTTTCGCCGCTCCTGAGGGCGATACTGACCGTGCCGGTGACGAGCTCGATGTCTTCCTGGAGTTCCGGGAAGCGGGCGGGAGAGAACGGAGGCACGCCGATGTCGAGCCCCGAGGACTCGGCGTCGGTCATCCGGTAGCCGAGGTTCAGTCCGACCCGGTCGCCGACCAGGACACCTGCCGAGAGGTTGAGGAAGGTGTCTGCGGGGATGTTCTCGCTGCGATGGCGATAGCCGAGTTCCGCGGACAGGGCGCCGCGCTCTCCCACGTACTTGCCGAGCAGCAGGGACACCTCGCCCCCGTCGCCGCCGTCGCCGAGGGAGCTGATGTAGCCGGTCGTGTAGCTGCCGCCGACGATCGCGGCGGCGCGCAGCGCGAGGCTGGGTCCCGAACTCACTACTTCGTCCCGGAAGCGCCAGACCAGGCCGGCGTTCACGTCCTGTAAGCCGCTCAGGTTCTCCTTCGGTGGAAACGGCGCCGAGGGCCCCGCCATGAAGGAACTCTCGGCGGCGCCGACGCGGAAGTCCAGGGCCAGCGAATCGGAGATGCCGTAGGTGCCGTTGACCCAGAGCGTTTCCTGGCCGAGTTCGTGGCCGCCGGCCGGAGTCGGCCCCTTCACGGCGGCGCGATAGAACTCGGTGGCCTCCTGGGTTACGTAGGAAACGGAGATCGTGCCGGCGCCCGGCGCGGGCAGCCAGGGCGAGCCCTCGCCGGCCAGCGGCGGCGTCGTGAAGGCGAGGACGGCGGCCGCCGTCGGCAGGAGCGGACGCAGGGAACGTCTGTTCATCGTCGTCTCCGGGCTACAGCTTGTAGCGCCGCGTCAGGTAGAAGTGAACGAGTTCCTGCTCGTCCGGCTTGTCTTCGCAGACGGCGTCGCCGGCGCCGGGGCAGAGCACGTTGATGTGCTCGTCGTCCTCGGTGCCGGGCTTGACGGCCTCGTCCCGAGCTTCGAGGCTGTTCTTCAGACTGAGGGCGCGATCCCGATCGAGGTCTCGCTTTTCGAGGGGGCAGGAGGGGCAGACGAGCTTCTGGAAGGTGAGCGCCTTGCCCATCGTGTAGGCGTCCCTGGGGTTGATCCCCTTGCCCGCGGAGATGGAGCCGGATGCGTAGAGGGCGGCCTGCGCGAGGCAGGCAACCAGGATGCCGACCGACAGGCCGACGATGAACCGTTTCATCCTTGATGTGTCTCCCGTCGCAGAGGTAGAGGGGCTCCGCGATGTGCGTGTTGAAGGTGGGCGCAACGTAACACAGCGCTGTGCCAGAATCACCGCCCCCAACGCACAGACGAGCAGAACGAGCAAGCAGGAAGGGAGCGGCAGGCATGATTCAGACGGGCGAATTCAGGGGCTTCGAGGTGTCCACCGAGGATCCGGGGATCCTCGTCGTCACCTTCAACCGGCCGGACCGTCTCAACGGCATGGACGCGCCGATGAAGCGCGACCTGCTGGAGACGCTCACCCAGGCCGCGATGGAGGACTCGGTGCGCGTCGTGCTGTTTGTCGGCAGCGGCAGGGCGTTCTCGGCAGGCGACGACATCAGCGGCCAGGACAAGGGTCGCCGCGGCGAGGCCCTGGTGCCGGACATCCACCGCGGCCACGACAACATCCTGGGCACGATCAACGGCCTGCGCAAGATCTCCCAGCCCATCAACACGGCGATCCGCGGCATGGACAAACTGACGGTCGCGGCGATGAACGGCGTGGCGGTGCAGACCGGTTTCTCGCTGGCGCTGAGCTGCGATTTTCGGATCGCCTCGACGGCGGCCCGCATGGGCAGCGGCACGCTTCGCTTCGGGCTGCTCCCGGACGAGGGCGGCCACTACCTGCTGCTGCAGATGATGGGCCTGCCGAAGACGATGGACTTCCTGATGCGGAGCAGGCTCGTTGACGCCGCGGAGGCGCTCGAACTCGGCCTCGTCCACGAGGTGGTGGAGCCCGACGAGTTGATGCCGCGGGCCATGGACCTGGCGCGCGAGCTCGCCAACGGACCGCAGGTGGCGATGCGGCTGCTCAAGCGCAGCCTCTACAACGCCGCCGACCAGACCTGGGAGCAGTCGCTCGAGGACATCGCGGCCCGGACGCCGATGGGCGACCATCACCCGGACTCCCGCGAGGGTGTGGCCGCGTTTCGCGAGAAGCGGAAGCCGAGCTTCAACGCCTGGCTGGAGGAGTAGCCGACCGACCGGACGGTAGGTGATATTCTCCCGTACCCGACAGGTCCCGAGTACACAGCAATCATCCAAGCCAGGGAGCCTCCCCATGACTGACGCCGTCATCGTTTCCACCGCCCGCACGCCGATCGGCAAGGCCTATCGCGGCGCGTTCAACAACCTCGAATCGCCCACCATGGGGGCGGCTGCGATTTCGGCCGCGGTCGAACGCGCCGGTGTCGAGCCAGGCGAGGTCGACGACGTCGTCATGGGCTGCGCCATGCAGCAGGGTACCCAGGGCGGCAACGTCGCCCGGCAGTGCGCGATTCGGGCCGGCATGCCGGTCGAGGTGGCGGGGATGACGATGGACCGGCAGTGTTCGTCGGGCCTGATGGCGATCGCCACCGCCGCCAAGCAGGTGGTGATCGACGGCGCGCCGGTCGTGGTCGCCGGCGGCATCGACTCGATCAGCCTGGTGCAGAACGACAAGATGAACCACTTCCGTGTTCCCGATCCCTGGATCAAGGAGAACAAGCCGGATCTCCACCTGCCCATGATCGACACCGCGGAAGTCGTGGCGAAGCGCTACGACGTCAGTCGCGAGCAACAGGACGAGTACGGGCTGCAGAGCCAGCGGCGGACAGCCGCCGGCCAGGAAGCGGGTGCCTTCGACGACGAGATCATCGCGATGAAGGCGACGAAGATGATCCTCGACAAGGCAACCGGCGACATCAGCTTCGGCGAGGTCGAGCTGAGCCAGGACGAGGGCAACCGGCCCACCACGACGATCGAGGGTCTGGCGGGGTTGAAGCCGGTCCGTGAGAACGGCACGATCACGGCCGGCAACGCCAGCCAGCTCTCCGACGGCGCTTCCGCCTGCGTCGTCATGGACTCGAAGCTGGCCGAGCAGCGGGGTCTGGAACCCCTGGGCATCTACAAGGGCATGGCGGTCGCCGGCTGCGAGCCGGACGAGATGGGCATCGGCCCCGTCTTCGCCGTGCCGAAGCTGCTCGAACGCCACGGCCTGACGGTCGATGACATCGACCTCTGGGAGCTGAACGAGGCCTTCGCCGTCCAGGTCATCTACTGCCGCGACCGGCTGGGCATCCCGAACGAGAAGCTGAACGTGAACGGCGGCGCGATCTCGATCGGCCACCCGTACGGCATGAGTGGCGCGCGCCTGGCCGGCCACGCCCTGATCGAAGGCAAGCGCCGCGGCGCGAAGAACGTCGTCGTCACGATGTGCATCGGCGGCGGCATGGGCGCGGCGGGGCTGTTCGAGGTGGCGTGAGGTCTGGCGGCGGCGAACGGAGTCACTCCGGGCGGCGGCGCGATGTCGCCGTCGCCGCTCTTGCCGCCCTTGTCGCGGCTTCCGCGCCGGCTGCCGCGCAGACCGAGTTCCACTTCCAGTTCGGCGAACTGCTGAACCCGTTCTCGGCTCAGGAGGAAGAGAGCTTCGTCCTGACCCTGCAACAGGCGACGCAGTGGAAGTACGGCGACAGCTTCTTCTTCATCGACTACCTCGATGACCGGGGCCGCGACGGCTTCAACGAACGGGACTTCTACGCCGAGTGGTACCCGACGTTGAGCCTGGGCAAGGTGACCGGGAAGACGGTCGGAGGCGGCCCGCTGGCCGATGTCGGCTTCATCGCCGGGCTGAACGCGGCGGGTGACGCGAAGGTCGTCAAGTACCTGCCGGGCCTGCGACTCGCCTGGAAGGCGCCCGGGTTCATCTTCCTGAACACGGACCTGATGCTGTACCTCGACGGCAGCAGCGGGGTCGGTGCCGGCGGCGCTCCGAAGACCGACGACAGTTGGACGTTCGACGTCAACTGGCTGTACCTGTTCGACGTCGGCGGTCAGAGCTTCCAGATCACCGGCCACGCCGAGTACATCGGCAGCGTGACGAACGAGTTCGGAACGACCTACGCCGGCACCATCCTGGCCCAGCCGCAGTTCCGCTGGGACGCGGGCAAGGCGTTCGGCGGCGACGCCGGCAAGCTGTTCGCGGGCATCGAGTACCAGTACTGGAGCAACAAGCTCGGCACGAACGAAGACGAGAGCACCGTGCAGTTGCTGCTGGCGTGGCAGTTGTAGGCGGCGCTACGTCGGATCCCAGGTGAAGACGTCGGTCGTCCGGTCGAGGTCGTGGAACGACCCGGCCAGGGCCGGCATGCCGTGCTCGGCGATCGCCTCCGGGGTCCAGCCGTCGCCGTTGTGGACGGAACGGACCGGTCGCGGCTGGCTCATCAGGAAGATCTCGTTCTTGCGCACCGCGAAGATCTGGCCGCTGACGTCCTTCGCCCTGTCGCTCAGCAGGTAGACGGCGAGCGGCGCGACCAGGGCCGGCGTCATCTCCTTCATCTTCGCGACCCGCGCGGCCTGAGCCGGGTCGGCGGTCGGGATCGTGCCGATCAGCCGCGACCAGGCGAACGGGGCGATGCAGTTCGAGCGCACTTCGAAGCGCTGCATGTCGAGCGCCAGGGACTTCGACAGGCCGACGATGCCGAGCTTGGCCGCGGCGTAGTTCGCCTGGCCGAAGTTGCCGATCAGGCCCGAGGTCGAGGTCATGTGGACGAAGGCGCCGCCGATCTGCTTGCGGTAGTGGGGGGCGGCGGCCCGCGCCATGTTGAAGCTGCCCTTGAGATGCACGGAGATCACCGCGTCCCAGTCGCTCTCGGTCATCTTGTGGAAGATGCCGTCGCGCAGGATGCCGGCGTTGTTCACGACGCCGTCGATCTGGCCGAACTCGTCCAGCGCCTGTTCGACGATCCGTCCGGCGCCGTCGTGGTCGGCGACGCTCTCGTAGTTCGCGGCGGCGCGGCCGCCGGCAGCCTGGATCTCGGAGGCGACGGCCTGGGCTGGCGTCTGGTCGCCGCCGTCGCCGCGTTCGGACCCGCCGAGGTCGTTGACGACGACCGAAGCGCCGTGGGAAGCGGCGAGGAGCGCGATGTCGCGGCCGATGCCGCGGCCCGCACCGGTGACGACGATCACCTTCTCGTGCAGCATGCGAGTGTTCATTTCGGAGAGCCTCCAGTCTCAGGCCGCGGCAATGGCGGCGATGGTTCGGCAGCCGTCGACGTACTCCTGGACGTCGACGTACTCGTCCACGGTGTGAGGGTTGTGCTGGCCGGCGCCCAGGGTCACCGTGGGCAGGCCCTTGGCGTTCAGGTAGTTCGCGTCGAGCCCGCCGTTGGCGACGAGGTACTCGGCTTCCATGCCGAGAACCGCGCGGACCCGTTCCGCGGCGAGCTCCACGGGCGGTGAGTCCTTCGGCATCTCGAACGCCTCATAGTCGGTTTCGGCCCGGAAGTCGACGCGGCCGCACTGGCCGCCGGAACTCGTGACGCTCCTCGCCGCCTGTTCGAACGCGTCGCGCCAGGCGGCCGTGATCCGCGCCAGGAACGCCTTGTCGTGGCTGCGCGATTCGCCGGAGACGAAGACGTGGTCCGTGACCTGGTTGCTCGCCTCGCCGCCGGCCATCCGGCCGATGTTCGAGGTGCCGCTGCCGGCCGGAAGCTCGATCTTCCCGAAGAAGCCCTTGGCGGCCACGTCGGCGACGGCACGCGAGGCGATCAGCGCCGCGGAGATCCCGTGCTCCGGATGGACCCCCGCGTGCGAGGACTTGCCGTGGACGTCGACCTGCCAGCGGTCGGCGCCGGTGGCGCCGACGATCAGTACATGCGGAGCGCCGGAGTCGATGTTGAAGCCCATCTCGGGGTTCCCGAGGCGGTCGAGTTCCACGGTCCGCGCGCCCCACAGGCCGACCTCCTCGCCGACCGTCATCAGCACCGTGGTGGGCGGATGCGGGGCCTCCTGCGCGAGCAGGGTCTCGACCATCGTCACGAGAGCACCGATCGAGGTCCGGTTGTCGCCGCCGAGCGCCGTGTCGCCCTCGGCCTCGATCCGCCCGTTTCGCCGCACCGGCACCGCGCCCCGGCAGAGCGGCACCGTGTCCATGTGCCCCATGAACAGCCGCCGCGGCCCGGGCCTCGTGCCCGGCAGGTCTACGATCAGGTTGCCGACTTCGTAGTGGCCGGGAATCCGCTCGTTCGCGTCGTCGTGGCCGATCCAGGGTTCGCAACCCGCCCGGAGGAGCTTTTGCCGCACGGCCGCCGCGACCTTGCCCTCGCGGCCGCTCAGGCCCTCGATGGCGAGCAGGTCCATCAGGTGGTCGAGGGCGCGGGCTTCGTCGATCTGCGGTGGCGTCATGGGTGGTCTCGGGTTGGTCGGTTTGGCGGAAGTTGGCGATCCTACTGTCTCCGCTTGAGCCCCCTGTCGGTGCGCCGGCCCTCTGGCCGGCATTCGGCACCGCGGCCCGGCGGCGAACCTGAACCAGCGCTGTCACCTACACTCGCCGCATGCCAAGAACAGCCCGCCTCGCTCTCCTGCTGGTTGCGGTCCTCGCTGCATGTGCTCCGGGATCTCCGGAATCGTCGTCTCCGGACCGCCCCCCGAACTTCGTCATCGTCTTCGCCGACGACCTGGGCTGGGGCGACCTCGGCAGCTACGGCGCGCCCGTGATCCGCACGCCGCATCTCGACCGGATGGCGGCCGAAGGCCAGCGCTGGACGAACTTCTACGTCACCGCCTCGGTCTGCTCGCCGAGCCGGGCCGGCCTGCTGACCGGGCGGTTGCCGGTGCGCAACGGGCTCTACGGCGACCAGGTGCGGGTGCTGTTCCCGGACTTCGTGGGCGGGATTCAGGATGAGGAGATCACGCTCGCCGAGGCGCTCCGCGACCTCGGTTACGCGACCGGCATGTTCGGCAAGTGGCACCTGGGCGATCGGCCGCGGTACCTGCCGACCCGGCACGGCTTCGACTACTGGTTCGGCATTCCCTACTCGAACGACATGATGTCGACGCTCCCGCGCGAGGAGCAACGCGACGCGTTCCTCGATCCGAAGATCGAGTACTGGGACGTGCCGCTCATCCGCTCGGAGCGCGACGAGGCCGGCGAGATCGTCACGGAGACACTGGAGCAGCCGGCGGACCAGACGACGATCACGAAGCGCTACGCCGAGGAGGCGGTCGACTTCATCCGCGCTCACCGGGACGAGCCGTTCTTCGTCTACCTGCCGCACAGCATGCCCCACGTGCCGCTGTTCCGGGCGCCCGACTTCGAGGATCACAGCGACGCGGGGCTCTACGGCGACGTGATCGAGGAGATCGACTGGAGCGTGGGCCGGATCCTCGACACGCTGGAGGAGGAGGGGCTCGCGCAGAACACGGTGGTCTTCTTCAGCAGCGACAACGGGCCGTGGACCGCGTTCCGCACCCAGGGCGGCCTGGCGGGACCGCTCCGTGAAGGCAAGGGGATGACCTGGGACGGGGGCATGCGGGTGCCGGGGCTGTTCTGGTGGCCCGGGACGATCGCTCCCGACATCGTCACGGACGAGATCGGGTCGACGAGCGACCTGCTCGCGACCTTCCTCTCGCTGTCAGGCGGCGTCCTTCCGGACGACCGGCTGATGGACAGTCTCGATCTCGCGCCGGTACTTCGCGGTGACGGGGAGGGGCCGCGCAACGAGATGCCGTTCTATCGCGGCAGTGAGCTTTATGCCTACCGGGTCGGGAACTTCAAGGCGCACTTCATCACGCAGGGTGCGTACGGTCTGGCGAGCGAGCGAACGGAGCACGACCCGCCGCTGCTCTACGACCTGGCGCTCGACCCGGGCGAGCAATGGGACATCGCGGCGGACCGGCCCGAGGTTCTGGCGGACGTCACGTCGCGCGCCATGCGGCACCGGGCCGGCGTCGCCGTGGCGCCGTCGGAGTTCGACCGCCGCACGGGCGACTAGCCGTCCGGGCTTCTTCCTTCGTCTTCCGTCGTCTGCTTCAGCCCTGTCGCGAGTCTGCGCAGCCGTTCGACGCGTTGCTGCCAGAGCAGGGCTTCACGGGCAACTTCCCTGGCCGCCCGCATGCCGCGGAGCCACCAGCCGAAGATGGCGCCGACCAGCCCCGCGGCGACCACCCAGATCCAGATCTCGAACAGGACGTACAGCATGCGGATTCTGCTTCAGGGGCGGTGGAACACGCGGAACTCGACCCCTCGACTTCCGCTCCCGCCGTCTTCGTCGTCCGGGCTGTCGCTGCCGTAGCCGAAGGCCAGCAGGCGGTCGGGATGAACGCTCGCGGAAAGGACTTCGCGGATGGACTCGGCCTGCGCGATGCTGAGGCGCCGGTCATCCTCCGGATCGTCGCCGGCAGCCGTGTGGACGATGATCTCGATCCGCGTGTCCGAGAACGCGTCCAGCAGCTCGCCGATTCCGGCAATGGCGGTCCGGGCGTCCTCGGTGAGCGCATCCGTACGACCCTGGAACGCGATCGGCTGCTCGCGCAGCAGGCGGCGGATCCGGTTCTGGGCGACCCTGTTCACTCCGACGGGAGCGACCGCGATCTCGTTGGCGATCGTCCAGCCGGTTTCGGCCGTTGCGGCAATCGCGCGCACGTCGAACTCCAGGCGGTCGCGCATGCCTTCGCTCGATGTGTGGCCGGTCAGGGTCAACGTCCCGTCCTCGAGCTTCAGGCCGGCTCCTCCGTGCACCTGCCGCAGGAGCTGAATCAGCCTCGGGAGGGTCGGGATCCAGGGCGGTTCGGTCACGGCGTCGTCGACTTCCGTTTCGTCGATCACGTTGCCCTGACCCATGACGGCGGCCGCCGCGTCGAACAGCTCCTGGCGGCTCTCGGGGGTCGGCAGGCGTCCGGCCAGCAGCCAGATGTCGCCGTCAAGGCCGAACTCGAAGCTCGGCTCGACCGCCATCACGAGGCGGTTGTCAACGCTTCGCACTCCCGGCTCGCCCGCCGCGCGTCGCGCCGCCTCGAGGCCGATCTCCGCGAAGGCGATCGTGCCGTGGAGCGTGATGGCGCGGCCGTCCGCTTCGATGCGGAGCCCACGCACGCCGACGTCCGCGAGCGTCGCGGTCGTTCGCGTCTCGATCTCCGCCTCGATGCGGGGGAGTTCGAGCGCGAAGCAGACGGCCCCCAGCAGCAGCAACAGGGCCACGCCCATCAGGATGACGCTCGGTTCTCTCATCGTCTCGTCATGGTCGGCGCCGCGGCCGGCCGCCTAGCTGGAAGTGTGATCGGCGACGATCAGCCACTGTTCTCCGTGCCGCTCCACGAGCAACGTGAACAGACCGGTCGGCTCGTCGGATTCCCGTGTCAGCCGGAAGCGGCCGAAGACCATGGCGGCGTGCTCGGAGAGCACCCGGACGTCCAGGTTCTCGAAGGCCAGCGACCCCATCGCGGCGCGGTCGGGGTAGGTCTCGCGGTAACGCTCCAGCGTGTGCCTCCAGCCGCGGCGAACCTCGCCGCCCGAAGTGAAGCGCAACTCCTCGCTCCGCAGGTACCCCGCCATGAAGCCCTCGATGTCGCCGTCGTTCCAGGCCTCTACCTGGGCGTCGAGCACGTCGAGCACCGCCGCCGCGATCGCTTGCGGGTCGAACGCCGGCTGCTGCTCCTGGAGTTCCGGCGGTTCACAGGCCACGAAGAGCACGCTGACCGCGAAACCGGCGAGAGCGGAGGCTGCGGCTCCTCTATTCACTCCGCGAGGTGTTCCACGTCGACATCGCGGAGGTCGATCTGCGAGACGAGAGGTAGTTCCTCCTCGACGTACGTCGGCGTGATGTCGTCGACGGTCAGTCCGCCGTCCGGCGTGTTCAGGCCGTAGTTGTCCGCGTCGTAGAACAGCAGGCCGCCGATGCGGCGGTAGTTCCGGAGGGTGCGGAAACGGAGTCCGGTGCCCGCGCTGTAGTCGTAGGCGAACTGCTCGAGGCGGGCGGTCTCCGGGTCGAACCAGTAGACGTAGGCGCTGCCGGCGCCGTCGCTGGAACCGGGTTCGAAGGTCACGCGGACCCGGTTCAACTGCCGTCCGTCCCATTCCTCGAGGCCCTGGTCCTCCTTGAAGGTGCCGGGGTCGTTCAGCTTGTAGGGCAGGAAGAGGAAGTACATGCGCTGATTGACGTAGCTCTCCGCGCGCACCTGTTCTCTCTCGTCCATGTCCATCGGATCGCCGCCCTCGGTCACCTCGAGAGCTCTGTTGTCGCGGCGGTACTCTCGCTCGTCGTCGCCGGCGGACGCCCGGATGACGTACTCGAAGCGGTCGCCGTCCGTGGTCGAGTCGACGTCGAAGCTCCCGGAACGTGAAGCCACCGTCAGCCTGACCCGCGAATGCTCGAACAGCTCGCCCCCGTGGTGCTCGATCGCGCGGTCGACGATGTCCAGCCGGTCCGACGTGCCGGGCGGCGCGACCGGCCGGGGCTCGGACACCGGCTCCGCGCCGGCGCATGCGAGGAGGAAAGCGCTCGCGGCGAGGGCGAGCCACGCGCCGGTAGTTCGTGTTCCTCGCGGTGTTCGGGGTCTCAGCACGGACTCCATGTTAGCGGCCGCCCTCCGCTGGGTGCGCGAGTGGAAGCGCTGCTAGTCTTGCCCGCTCACTCTGAACAGCGGCTGGAGGCCAAGCGAATGACCGAGTACGAACTCATCAAGTACGACGTGGACGATCCGATCGCCACGATCACCCTGAACCGGCCGGAGCAGTTGAACGCGATCACCGGCAGCATGATGGCCGAGATGAAGCACGCGATGGCGGCCGCGGAGAGCGACGAACGCGTCGTCGGCATCGTCCTGACCGGCGCCGGCCGCGGGTTCTGCGCCGGCGCGGACATGCAGGGCCTCCAGGCCACCAGTCGCGGCGAGCGCGGCAGCGGCGGCGGAAACGACTTCGAGGACGCGCAGGCCGGCGCGATCGAGGAGATGGGCGAAGACAACTTCGGCGTCACCTTCAACTACCTGATGGCTGTGCGCAAGCCGATCGTCGCCGCGATCAACGGCCCCTGCGCGGGTCTGGGCTTCGCCATCGCGATGCTCTGCGACATCCGTCTCGCATCGGACCGGGCGGTCTTCACGTCCGCGTTCGTGAACCGTGGCCTGATCGCCGAGCACGGGCTGAGCTGGATCCTGCCCCGCGTGGCGGGCCCGTCCAACGCGCTCGACATCCTGTGGACGGGCCGCAAGTTCTATGGTCCGGAGGCGGCCCAGATGGGCGTCGTCAACCGTTCCGTGCCGCACGACCGGGTCGTGCCCGAGGCCGAGAACTACGTCCGGGCGCTCGCCGAGCGCTCCGCGCCGATGTCGCTCAAGGTGATCAAGCAGCAGGTCTACCGTCACCTGATGATGGACACCGGCGACGCGCTCCGCGAATCGAACGAGTTGATGGCAGAGAGCCTGCAGCGCGGCGACTTCAAGGAAGGCGTCGCCTCCTTCGTCGAGCGTCGGCCGCCGAAGTTCCAGCGCATCACCAGCTAGAGCAGGGCGCGAACCGCCTTGTAGACCTCCGCGTCAGACGGCTGTGGATCGCCGCGGAGTACTCGCGCCGAGGCTTCCGTCGCCCAGTCGAGGATCGCACCGGCGTTCGCGGTTGCCTCTCCGGGGGGAGCCTCCAGAACGGCTAGCGGGCCTCCCGGGGTCGTCTCGATCCTCGCCGACTCGACCGGCCAGTCCATCACCGCCAACAACCGTCGCGCCTGAACCAGCCAGGCGGCCGCCGTTTCTTCGGCAGTCGCGTCTCCCGTCGTCTCCAGGAGGAGCCGGCTCTCAGTCGACGCGGTCCCGCCTTTCCTTGAGCTCGCGGAAGGTCGTCAGCACCAGGCCCTCGTCCTCGATCGCCTGCTGCACACGGGGGTCGAGCATCGCCAGCATGTCGCCCTTGCGGCTGGGACCTGAGCTCGAGATGTACTCGAAGTTCTCGCTCGGGTCGGTCGAGTGCAGGATGACCATCGTCACGCCGGGGCGCAGGTCGCGCAGGGTCTGGACGTAGCGTTCGACCTTGTAGTCCGTCAACTCCTCGTCGGTGGCGTCGGCGCCGCTCTCCGGGACCCATCCGTAGCTCACGGTGTGGAGGTCGTCGAGGACGGGCAGGCCGGCGTCCCAGATCCGCTCGCCGAGTTCGGTCGCGCGGCCGAGTCCGGGCGGCGTGTCGCGTCCCTGGGCCTGGTACTCGGCCTCGAGGATCTCGTTGTGGCCGCCGGGGAACATGAGCGGGATGCCTTCCTCGATGCCGACCTCGATGTAGCGCTCGAGGAAGTCCATCGTGGCGAACAGGGTGCCCATGTGCGAGTCGAGGTGCGTCGGCTCGAAGCCCATCGTCCGGGCGCGGCGGATCTGCTCGCGGATCTCCGCTTCCACCTCGTCGGGGGAGGCGTGGGCGACGACCTCGGCGACGCTCGACCAGAGCGCGCCCTCCGGGTCGACCAGGCCCGGCGCCGCTTCGCGGCCGACCAGGGGTCCCCATCGGTAGTCGTCCCATTCGGCAGTCAGCGTCAGATGGAGGCCGGCATCGATGCCCGGGTTCTCCTCCAGGCTTCGCACGAGTTGCGGCACCCAGGGGCAGGGCATCATGACGCTCATCGAATTCGCGGCACCCTCCAGGATCGAGCGGAGGGCGCCGACGTTCGAGTCGTGCGACATGCCGGCGTCGTCGACGTGCAGGATGACGGCGCGGGTACCGGCCGGGAAGCCGAGTTTCTCGGCGTAGGTCTGCGCTTCGGCCTGGCAGCCGGCGACGAGGACCGAGGCGAGGCAGAGCGTGAGAACGACGGCGGCGGTCCGGTACACCTTCCTCATGGCGTCTTCCTCCTGAGGGTCATGAATCGCCCAGCCTGTCGACGCCGTCGAACCCTTCGAAGCCGGCGACGCCGTCGACATCGAGGCCCAGGATCGAGGCCAGAGTGGGCGCCATGTCGACCGTGTTCGCCCGTTCCTCGACAACGCGGCCGGCGCCACCCGGGAGGCGGAAGATCAGCGGCACGTGCGTGTCGTAGTGGTAGGGAGACCCGTGGCTGGCGACGATGACGGAAGCGGGCACGGGCAGCACGTTCGGTTCGGGAATCGCGATCAGGTCCGGCCCCCGGTCGTCGCGGTGGCTGTTCAGGTAGAGCTCGTGGAGCGGTTTGGCCGGGTCGAGATCGGCGGCGCGGACGACTTCGACGATCAGCGGGCAGGCGGACATCACGTCGATGATCTCGTCCTCGACCGCCGCCTTGTCGATGCCGGCCGCCGCGATCGCCTCCCGGTCCAGGTAGAAGGTCGACGTCAGGAGCTTCGCGTCGCCGAACCGCTTCTCGATGCGTGTTTGCAGGCGCTGCAGGCAGAGGGTCTGTTCGGTGCCGAAACGGCCGCCGTCGCCGCCGTCGCGCACCACGAGTTCGGGGACTTCGCCGACACCGTGGTCGCCGGAGAACGCGACGACCACGTTCTCCATACCGATCCGCTCATCGACGAAGTCGAGGAGCTTGCCGATCGAGCGATCGAGCCGGAGGATCGTGTCCAGGGTCTCGGGGGCGTTCGGGCCGTAGCCGTGGCCCACCGTGTCGAGGGCCGAGAAGCTGACCGCGAGCAGGTCGGGAACCTCGTCGGCGCCCAGATCCTCCGCTTCGATCAGGACCTCGGCGAAGTCCCCCAGGTAGTCGTCGACGAAGGGCGACCGGTAGATGTCGCCGTAGAACGCGTCGCGCTCGACGGTGAAGCCGCCGACCGCGTGGGGGAACGTGTCGATGACGGGGCCGCGGTCGAGCGGTTCGATGTCGTAGGCGGACGTGTGGTCCAGGGGGAGGAGCGGGTTCCAGGCGTTGGCGAAGTTGCTGCGCAGCCGGTCCTCGTCGTTGAAGGCTTCGACCCAGCCGTGCCGGGACTCCTCGTCGCCGTAGTAGGTCGAGGTGACGAAGCCGCCGGTGGAGCGGCTGTACCACCAGGCGCCGTCCGCGTGGTGTCCGCCCATGAGGATCGCCGCGCGGTCCTTGGCGCTGGCTGCGTACACCTTTGCCTCCGGGTATGCGGCCTTCAACAGGTCGCCGAGAGCCGGCACCAGGAGGTTGCGCGGCGAGACGCCGTGGTCCGGGTCGGCGCAGCAGTAGACATCCTCGCCGCGCTCGCGGTCGAACCAGGAGTTGCCGACGACGCCGTGCCGCTTCGGAAACGCGCCAGTGGAGAGCGTGGCGTGGCCGGGGGCGGTTTCGGTGGCGGCGTGGAAATGATGGGTGTCGGTGAAGACGATGCCCTCGCGGAGCAGCCGCGCAAGCCCGTGGTTCAGAAGGGTGTCGAAGCGCTCCAGGTAGTCGCCGCGCATCTGGTCGACGACGATGATCAGGACGAGTCGCGGCGTCCCTTCGGGGACGGCCGCGCCGGCGGGCTCTTCGCCGGTCGCTGCGGCTTCGGGAGCGTCCGCTGGAGCGCCACAGGCCAGGGCGAACAACAGCGCGGCCAACGCGGGCAACAATGCGAGCTTCTTCATGTCTGGAGCGCCTTCAGGGGATGACGGCCATCGACGTGGCCCATGAACGGGGGATGGATGCCGTAACCGATCAGTTCCTGGATCGTCACGGACAGATTCGATACTTCGCCGGCCGGCACTCCCAGAATGAAGTTCTCCTGCTGGCGGGCCCAGGCGGGGCAGTACTGGATGGTGAGTCCGAGCCGCGAACCAGCCGAGCGGTTCTCGCCGCCGCCGTGGAAGAGGGTGCCGAGGAAGATGAGCAGGGAGCCGGCGGGCATGATGACCGGCGTGGCTTCCTGCTCGTCGGGCCGCTCGCCGTTCCAGCGGTGGCTGCCCGGCACGATGCGGGTGGCGCCGTTGTCTTCCGTGAAGTCGTCGAGCGCCCAGATCGTGCTGACGCCGAGCGCCTTCCTGGGCCGCGGCAGCGGATAGAACGAGTCGTCGTGGTGAAGGTCCTGCGCGGCCTCGCCCGGGTGGATCAGGATGGCGTGGGCCACCGAGAGCAGAAAGCCGGGTCCGAGCGTCGCCTCGCAGGCCGCCATCACCGCGGGGTGCGCGACCAGCGCATCGAACAGCCGCGACTTCGCGAGCAGGCCGTAGACCCGTTGCGTGTTGTGACCCTCAAACGGGTTGCGGCCGAACAGGTGGCGCTCGAAGTGGGGTTGGAGCACGCCACGCAGCGCCGTCTGTTGCTCGCGGTCGAGCACCCCTTCCAGGATGACGTAGCCGTTCTCTTCGAGCTGTTCGAGGTGGTCCACGGACGATGAGACTATCCTCCGCTAGCTGCATGAAGATCTTCGACGCTGCCCGGACGGCCGAACTTCTGCCCTGGGGGGCTGTGGTGGATGCGCTCGGAGTGGGCTTCCGCGACGGCTGCGAGATGCCGGTACGCCATCACCACGGCGTCGAGGCGCCGGCCGGCGATCCCGAAGCGACGCTGCTCCTGATGCCCGCGTGGACGGTCGGCGGCTACCTCGGCGTCAAGGTGGCGTCCGTGTTCCCCGGCAATTCCTCCCGCGGGCTGGGCGCCGTCCAGGCCAGCTACATTCTGGCCTCCGGAGTGACCGGGGAGCCGCTGGCCCTGATCGACGGCCTCGAACTGACGCTGCGGCGCACCGCGGCGGCGTCGGCTCTGGCTGCGCGGTTCCTGGCGCGGCCGGATTCCCGCCGGCTGCTCGTCGTCGGCACGGGCAACCTGGCGCCCCACCTGGCCGGGGCTCACGCGGCCGTGAACCCGGACCTCGAGGTCGAGTTCTGGGGGCGGCGGCCTGAGCGGGCTCTCGCGGCGTCGCGGTCGCCGTTGCTTGAAGGGCTCGTGACGGGGACGGCGACCGACCTGGAGGCGGCGGTCCGCGCCGCCGACATCGTGAGCACCGCGACCCTGGCCACGGCACCCCTGCTCTTCGGCGACTGGCTCCGGCCGGGCGTGCACGTCGACCTGGTCGGCGGCTTCACGCCGGCGATGCGCGAGGCGGACGACGAGGCCGTGCGCCGCTCGACCGTCTTCGTCGACACTCGGGAAGGCGCCCTGGTCGAGGCCGGTGATCTCACACAGCCGATCGAGTCCGGCGCACTGAGGGCCGAAGACGTCGCGGCCGACTTCTACGACCTCTGCCGCGGCGGGCACGGGGGCCGCCGGGTTGCTTCCGAGATCACGCTGTTCAAGTCGGTCGGCGCCGCGCTCGAGGACCTGTTCGCGGCCATCCTGTTGTGGGAGCGAAGTGGTGGCTGATCCGCGGGCTAGACTCCCTTGCCTATGCCCAAGGTACCTGCCGCCGTCCTTCTCGTGGCCGCTCTCGCGGTGACCTCCTGCAACGCCCCCGCGGCCGGCCCCGGCGATCCGCCGCTGGCCGAGGCCCGTCCCCACGAGCTCGAGACGCACGGCGACGTGCGGGTCGACGAGTACTACTGGCTGCGTGAGCGCGAGAACCCGGAGGTGATCTCCTATCTCGAGGCCGAGAACGCCTGGGTCGACGCCGCGCTGGGGCATACCGAGGCGCTCCAGGAGCGCGTGTTCTCCGAGATTCGCAGCCGGGTCGTCGAGGACGATTCGTCGGTTCCCTACCGTGACGGCGACTACTGGTACTACACCCGCTACGAGCAGGGGAAGCAGTACCCGATCCACTGCCGCCGGCCCGCGGACGGCGACATCTTCGGCGGCGACCAGGATCCCGAGGCGGAGGAAGTGCTGGTCGACGTCAACGAGGTCGCCGAGGGCAAGGAATACACCGCGGTCCGGCCCGCGGTCAGTCCGGACCACCGGATCCTGGCCTACGGCGTCGACGACGTGGGGCGCCGCTTCTACACCGTTCGCTTCAGGAACCTGGAGACCGGTGAAACCCTCCCGGACGAGATCCCCGACGTGACCGCAAATCTGGTCTGGGCCGCTGACAGCGCGACCCTGTTCTACGTCCGGCAGGATCCCGACACGCTCCGCGCCTACCAGGTGTACCGGCACCGGCTCGGTTCCGACGCGGCCGACGAACTGGTCTACGAGGAGCCGGACGAGACCTTCAGCGTGTTCCTCGGGCGGAGTCAGTCGCGCGAGTACCTGATGGCGACGTCGAGCCATACGCTGCGCACCGAGGTGCGCGTCCTGCGGGCGGACGATCCCGGCGGCGACTTCGCCGTCTTCGAGCCGCGTGGCGAACGTCACGAGTACAGCGTGGACCACCTTGGGGACCGGTTCTGGGTGCGCACGAACGATGGCGCGCCGAACTTCCGGCTCATGTCGACCGCCGAGAACGACACCGGCCGCGACGCCTGGCGCGAGGAGTTGCCGAACCGCGACGACGTGCTCTTCGAGGGCTTCGAGCTGTTCGACCGTTTCCTCGTGCTGGCCGAGCGGCGCGACGGCCTGGAGCAGCTCCGGATCGAGCCGATGGGGGGCGACGGACCGGACGGACACGACCTGGACTTCGGCGAGCCGACCTATTCGTCCGGCCTCGGCGTCAACCCGGACCCGTCCTCCGGGACGCTTCGCTACGTCTACCAGTCGCTGACCACGCCGAGGTCCGTGTTCGACTACGACCCGGCGACGCGCGAGAAGACCCTGCGCAAGCAGGACCAGGTGCTCGGAGGCTTCGATTCCGCCAACTACCGGAGCGAACGGCTCTGGGCGACCGCGGGCGACGGCACCCGGGTGCCGGTGTCCCTCGTCTACCGGCCCGACCTGCGCCCCGAGGAGGGCGGCAGCCCGCTGCTGCTCTATGGCTACGGTTCCTACGGCGCCAGCATGGACGCGTCGTTCAGTTCGCCGCTTCTGAGCCTGATCGACCGGGGCTTCGTCTATGCGATCGCCCACATCCGCGGCGGCGAGGAGATGGGCCGCTCCTGGTACGAGAACGGCAAGCTCCTCCACAAGAAGAACACGTTCACCGACTTCATCGCCGCCGCCGAGCACCTTGCGGCCGAGGGATACGCCGACCCGGACCGGATCTACGCGATGGGCGGCAGCGCCGGCGGTCTGCTGGTGGGTGCGGTGTTCACGATGCGGCCCGACCTCTGGGACGGCGTCGTGGCCCGGGTGCCCTTCGTCGACGTCGTGACCACGATGCTCGACGCGAGCATCCCGCTCACGACCTTCGAGTGGGACGAGTGGGGAGACCCGAGGGTGCGCGAGTACTACGACTACATGCTCTCCTACTCGCCCTACGACAACGTGGAGGCGCGCGACTACCCCCACCTGCTCGTGACCACCGGCCTGCACGACTCGCAGGTCCAGTACTGGGAGCCGGCGAAGTGGGTGGCGCGGCTGCGGGCCAACAAGACGGACGACAACCTCCTGTTGCTCGAGACGAACATGGGCGCCGGCCACGGCGGCGCTTCCGGACGCTATGACCGCTACCGCGAAACGGCCCTGGTCTACGCGTTTCTGCTCGACCTGGCCGGTCTCGGCGATTCCTAGTCGAGACGGGGCGGGAGGCGAACGTGGCGGCGCTGCGCGAAGAGACGGTGGACGCCTGAGGAAGGGAACATGGCGATCGACTTCAGCGACCGGCGGGAGAAGCTCAAGCGGCAGCAGGCCGGGAGCCTGCGCTTCGTGCGCGTCGTCGTGCGCATCGCGCTCCTCTTCGCGATCGGCGCGCTGGCCGTGTTGCAGGGCTTCTCGCCGGCCTCGTGGCTGCTCCTGGGGCTGCTCCTCGTCTGGGGAGCGTCCATGCCGTTCCTGCTGCGCGGCATCCTGCGGCGGGTACAGGCGCTCGACCATCTGGAGAGGTGGCAGCGGCTGGCCCTGATCTGGACCGCGGCGCTCATCCTGATCGGTGGTTTCGCCGTGCTGGCACGGTACGTCCTGCTTCCTTCGGCGCCCGGCTGATTCATGAGCGAACCGGAAGGGAACGCGGAGTCCCGCAGACTGGTGCTGTTCGTCTGTACCGGCAACGCGGCCCGTTCCCAGATGGCGGAAGGGCTGCTCCGGCGCCGCTTCGGCGACCGCTACCGGGCCCGGTCCGCGGGCACGCGGCCAGCGGGCCTGGACCCCCTTGCCGTGGAGGCGATGGCGGAGATCGGAATCGATATCGCCGGACAGCGCTCCAAGTCGGTTGAGGAGTGTCTCGCGGACGAGAGTGCGGTCGACATCGCGGTCACGGTCTGCGATCACGCGCGGGCGAACTGCCCCTACGTGCCGGCACTGGAGCGGCTCCACCGGCAGTTCGAGGATCCGGCGGCCGTCCAGGATCCGGAAGCGCGCGCCAGGGCGTTCCGCGAGGTCCGCGACCAGATAGAGACCTGGATCGAAGTCGAGTTCGGGGAGAACTGACCGGATGGACTTCACGCTTACCGGACAGCAGCGGGCGCTGTGCGAGGGAATCGCGCGCACCTGCGCCGGCTTCGACGACGAGTACTGGCTCGAGGTCGACAACGAGGTGCGGTTCCCGAACGAATTCCACCGTGCCATGGCGGAGTGCGGCGCTCTCGGTATCGCCATGCCGGAGGCGTACGGCGGTTCCGGTCTGGGCGTCACGGAGGCGGCTCTGGTGATGCACGAGGTGGCCCGCGCCGGCGGCGGCATGAGCGCGGCGTCCGCCATCCACATCAACATCTTCGGTCCGCATCCGATCGTCGTCTTCGGGACGGAAGAGCAGCGACAGAGGTTCCTGCCGGAACTGATCGAGGGTCGGGCGAAGACCTGCTTCGCGGTCACCGAGCCCGACGCGGGTCTGGAAACCACGGCGATCACGACCCGCGCCGAGCGGCAGCCGGACGGCGGCTACGTCGTCCATGGCCGCAAGATCTGGACCACGACCGCCCAGGAGGCCGACCGGATCATGCTCCTCGCGCGCACGACGCCCAGGGCCGAGACGGGGAAGGCGACCAAGGGACTGTCACTGTTCTACACGACGCTCGACCGGTCGCAGGTCGAGGTCCGGCGGATCCCGAAGATGGGTCGGGCCGCCGTGGACTCGAACGAGCTGTTCATCGACGGCCTCGAGATACCGGCCGAAGATCGGATCGGCGAAGAGGGGCGGGGCTTCGAGTACATCCTGCACAGCCTGAACCCGGAGCGGATCCTGATCGGCATCGAGGCGGTCGGCGTGGGCCGCAACGCGCTGGAGCGGGCAGCGGACTACGCCCGCGAGCGCAGGGTCTTCGGCCGGCCGATCGGCCAGAACCAGTCGATCCAGCATCCGCTGGCGGAGTGCTGGATGGAGCTGGAGGCCGCGTTTCTCATGGCGATGCAGGCCGCGTCGCTCTACGACCGCGACGAACCCTGCGGCCACTACGCGAACGCCGCGAAGTACCTCGGCGCCGAAGCCGGCTTCAAGGCCTGCACCCAGGCGGTCATGACCCACGGCGGCATGGGCTACGCCAAGGAGTTTCACGTCGAGCGGCTGATGCGGGAAGTCATGATCCCACGACTCGCCCCGGTGAGCCCGGAGCTCATCCTCTGCCACATCGCCGAGAAAGTGCTCGGCCTGCCGAAGAGCTACTGACCGGATGCCGGCCGGAAGGCCGGCGCACCGACACCGGCGCCGGGCAGCTCCGCCAGCAGTTCGGTCGCCGTCTTCCGCAGGCCCGGATGCCAGGCGTTCGGAGCGATCTCGACCAGGGGTTCGAGGACGAAGCGTCGCCGATGCATCCGTGGATGCGGCACGGCCAGGCCGGGCTCCTCGACGACGGCGGTGCCGAACAGCAGCAGGTCGAGATCGATCGTTCGTGGACCGGCTGCGCCGCCGGCGGTCCGGTCGCGGCCGAGCGCGGCCTCGATCTCCAGCAGGGCCGCGAGCAACCTGCGGGCGTCGAGCCGGGTCTCGAGGGCGGCCGCCGCGTTCCGGAACTCCGGGTCGGTGGCCGCGACGCCGCGCTCGGGGACGGCTTCGGTGCGAAGGAAGCGCGATACCGCGGTTACGTCCCCGACATCGCGGAGGCGATCGACGGCCGCGCGCAGGTGCGCGCTCCGGGGTCGCAGGTTGGATCCCAGGGCGATGAAGGCTCGCGTACGGGTCACGGCCGCCAGTCGATCCCCGCGCCGACTTCGGCGACGCCGAGTTCGCTGGCCGCGCCAGGCTTCGAGACGCGCACGCGGAGCGACTCGATTCGTTGCGGAGCCGCCGTGCCGCCGGCGTTCGATCCGGCATCGGCGGTGATCGCGACCGCGATCCGTTCGGCCAGCGTCTCTACGAGCCGGTACTCGTCCCTGGCCGCGACCGCCTGGGCGCGTGCCGCGAGTTCCGCGTAGTCCACCGTCGTGTCCAGGTTGTCGCGTGCGCCCAGGCCGGCCGGCGCCAGGGACACCTCGACGTCCACCAGCAGGTCCTGCGGCTTGGCGCGCTCCTTCGCCGTCACGCCGACGCGGCAGCGGCAGGGGATGCCGCGAGCCAGCACCTGCCGCCGCGGCGCCGCCGCCCGGCGATACCGGCGCAGGGCGGCGATGCTCTCGGCCAGTTGCCGGTGCTCCCGCACGTCGTGGACACGCAGCACGTCGGCGGCATCGAGGGCGGCGGCCCAGGCGTTGACCGTGAGAGTCCCGGCCAGCCGCTCCTCGACCGGAAGGCCGCCGAGCAGCCGGTCGAGGAAGGACTTGCGAGATACACCCAGCACGACCGGCGCGGCGAGATCCCGCAGCGCGTGGAGGTTCGCGAGCAGCTCGAGATTGTGCTCCAGCGTCTTGCCGAAGCCGATCCCGGGGTCCACGAGCACGTGGACGCCGAGCCTGCGGCCGGCGGTCACGCGGGCGGAGAGGTAGTCGCGGATTTCGCTTACGACGTCGTCGTAGCGCGGCGCGTTCTGCATCGTCCGGGGCTCGCCCCGCATGTGCATCGCGATGACCGGCGCGCCGTGGCGGGCCGCCACTTCCAGCATCGCCTCGCCGGCGCCGGAGACGTCGTTGATCATCGAGGCGCCGGCGGCGAGCGCACGGTCCGCCGCTTCCGGCTTCGCCGTGTCGACGCTCAGGGCGACGCCGAGGTCGAGTGAGGCGATCCCTTCAACCACCGGCAGCAGGCGTGCGAGCTCACTCTCGAGACCGACGGGCGCCGCGCCCGGGCGGGTACTCTCCGCGCCGACGTCGATCAGGTCGGCGCCCTCCGCCGCCATCCGCCGCGCGTGCTCGAGCGCACGGTCCGGCGTGTCGTACAGGCCACCGTCCGAGAAGCTGTCCGGCGTCACGTTCAGCACGCCCATGACCAGGGGGCGCTCGTCGAACCTCAGAGCGTGTGCGCCGCAGACCAGTTCCATCGCTGGAGTCTAAGGTGCCCGGCGGATGCTACCGTCGCCGGATGGGTTGGCGAGGCGGTGCCCGACGGTTGGCCGTCGTGCTTGCTGCCGTCCACTCATTCGCTCTCCGTCCCTGCCTGGCCGCTGCCCCGGAGGATTGCGGATTCAGCTTCTCCGAAGTGGCCGCCAACGTGGGACTTCGTTTCCACCACGACGCGGGCGCAGCGGGCGGGCTGCACCTCCCCGAGACGATGGGCGCCGGAGTCGCCTGGATCGACTTCGACGGCGACGGCTGGCTCGATCTCTACCTTGTGCAGTCGGGACCGTTTCCGCCGGACGGCGGCGGGGTTTCGGCCGACCGCCTGTTTCGGAATCTCGGGCCGGACGGCGCCGGGGAGCTCCGTTTCGCCGCGGCCGGCGCCGGCGAGCTCGCGCGCGGCTACGGTCAGGGCGTGGTCGCCGCCGACGTCGACGGGGACCGCGACGTCGACCTGCTCGTCTCCCGTTACGGCCCTACGGTCCTCCTGCGCAACGACGGCGCCGGTCGCTTCGCCGCGGCGGAGCGGCTGGTCCCGGGAGAAGTGGCGGACGAGTTCCCCTGGGGCTCCTCGATGGCGCTGGCCGACGCGGACGGGGACGGCGATCTCGACCTCCATGTCAGCCGCTATCTCGACTACGACCCGGACCATGGCCTGGACTGTCGCCGGGAGGGTTCCGAGTCGCCGCCCGAGGTGTGCGATCCGTCGCTGTTCACGGGCCAGCACGACCGGTTCTACACGAACGATGGCGGAGGAGGCTTCGAGGACGCGACGGCCGCCGCCGGCCTCGCCGGCGCCGACGGCAAGGGCCTGGGAGTCCTGTTCACCGACCTCGACGCGGACGGCCGGCCGGATCTCTACGTCGCGAACGACCTGACGCTGAACCTCCTGTTCAGCAACCGGGGCGACGGCACGTTCGAGAACCTGTCCCTGCTCTCCGGCGCCGCCGTCAACCGCAACGGCCGGCCCGAGGCGGGCATGGGTCTGGCCGTGGCCGACTTCGACCTCGACGGCGACCCCGATCTGGCCGTGACGAACTTCGACGTGGAGACGAACACGCTGTATCGGAACGCCGGGCCGGGGCCGGGCCTGCTGTTCGAGGACGTCTCGGCCACTACCGGTTTCGGACAGCCGTCCTTCAACCTGCTGGGCTTCGGGATCGTCGCCGAGGACTTCGACCGCGACGGCGCCCTCGACGTGTACGTCGCGAACGGTCACATCTTCGCGTCGCCGCGGCGCGACAACACGGAGTACCGGCAGCGGAACCTGCTGCTGCGCGGCCGCTCCGGCGACGCGGCGGGGAGTTTCTCCGAGGTGCGCTGCGTCTGGACCGACGAGGATCCCCTGGTGAGCCGCGGGGCTGCCGTCGCGGACTACGACAACGACGGCGATGGCGATCTGCTCGTGACGGCGAACGACGGGCCGGCCCGCCTGTGGCGGAACGACACGGCCGGGCCGGCTGGCGCGTCGTGGCTGGGCCTCGAACTGCGCGGACGGTCTCCGAACACGCAGGCGGTGGGCGCCGTGGCGACCCTGTCCGGCGAAACCGGCACGCCGCCGGCACGACGCTGGACGATCCGCGGCGACAGCTACCAGTCGTCGAGCGGCCACCGCCTGCGCTGGGCCGTCGCGGCGGCGGACGGTCGGCGGCAACTCGACCTCCGCTGGCCGTCCGGCGCCCGCATCCGGATCGTCGATCCACCGTTCGGCGCCTATCTTGTCGTCGAGGAACGGCCGTGAGGCCGGCGAGATGGCTGGCGGGGCTGGGCGCCCTGGCGCTTGCGGCGCCGGCGGCTACTGGCCAGGCTCCACCGCCGAAGCTCGAGCCCGCGCACTTCCAACTCGACAACGGGATGACCTTCCTGGTGGTCGAGCGGCCCGGAAGGCGTCTCCTGGCGGCCGTCTGGGCGGTGCGGGACGGCTCGGCGGCGGACCCGCCGGCCAGCCGCGGCCTGGCGCATGTCGTGGAGCACCTCCTTTACGCCGGTAGCCGCACGATCGGTACCCGGGACTGGGAGGCGGAAGCGTCCCTCCTGGGGCGGTGGGAGCGGTTGTACGAGCAGTCGATCCGGCGAGGTGCTCCGGTAGCCGGCCTGACCGAGGTGGAGCAGCAACTGGCTGAGATTCAGCGGCCGGGCGCCTACGCCGGTTTCTACACGCGGGCCGGCGCGGTGGGGATCGAGGCGTTTACCCGGCATGACCTGACCGCCTACCAGGCCCTGGTACCGATGGAGAAGCTCGAGCTCTGGTTCTGGCTGGAGTCCGACCGGTTGCTCCAGCCTGTGTTTCGCGGTTTTCGTCGCGAGTTGGCGGTAGTCGAGCAGGAGCGCCGCCAGCGCATCGACTCGAGCCCGACGGCGGTCTGGTTCGAACGGTTCGACGCCGCGTACTGGGGTGCGGGACACCCCTACGCTCATTCGCCCGGCGGGGAGCGTCTTGAGGTCGAGCGGTTGCTCCCCAGGGAGGCGCGGACGCACTTCGAGGCGGTCTATCGTCCCGAACGGATTGTCGCGGTTCTGGTCGGCGACGTGTCCGTCCCGCGGGTGCGGGAACTCGCAGAGCGGTACCTCGGACGACTGGGACGCGGTGGTGACGTGGCGGCGGCCCTGGTGAGGCCGGAGGTTCCGGAGCCGGCGCTCGGCTCCCTGGAAGGTCTCTGCGCCTGTCGGAGCCAGGTCGAGATCCGCTACCCCACGGTGCCGTTCGCGGCGGCGGGCGACGCGGTCGCGCTCGACGTGCTGGCCGGCCTGCTGAACAGCCGCTCGGGACGGCTCTACCGTGAGCTCGTCGTAGGAGAGGATCGGGTCGCCTACGCTGCGTCTGCGGAGCATGTGTCCCGGAAGCTCGGAGGCTACTTCGCGGTACGGATCGAGGCCGGTGAGGGAGCGGGTCTGGAGACCTTGACCGCGGCCTGGGACCGGGTGCTCGGAAGGCTGCGCGCCGGCGGCATCGATGACGCGGAGCTTGCTCGGGTCCGCCGGCAACTCGTGACCGACTCGTGGCGTCAGCTCGAACAGGACGCCGGCATGGCCCAGCGTTTGGCCGTCGCCGAAGTCCTGGGGGGATACGGGCAGTTCGCCCAATGGCTGGACGCCGCGTCCGCGGCCTCCGGGGACGACCTGGAACGGGTAGTCGATCGCTACCTCGTTTCAACCGAGCGGGCGGTCCTCTCCCTGACCCGGGCCGGAGGGAGCTGACGTGTTCCGGCTGCTCATTCTCGCTGTTGTTCTGGCGTACCCGCTATCCGCCGCGGAGGTTCACGGGCAGGCGATTCCGGACCGGCCCGAAGGTCTCCGGTTCGCGCCGTCGCGCTTCGATCCACCTGCGCCTGCCGGACTCCGCTTCGAACTCGGGAACGGCCTGCCCGTCTATGTCGTGCCCGACCGCACCCTGCCCCTGGTCGACGTCGTGCTGGCCCTGCCGGTCGGCGACCGGAACGAGGGGCCGGGAGAAGATGGACTGGCCTCGATGACGGCGGCGATGGCCCGTCGCGGCGGCGCCGGCGAACTCGGTCCCGAGGAACTCGACGACGAGATCGACGCGTTGGGCGCGCGGCTCCAGGGGAGTAGTTCCTGGGCCCGCACCGTGCTGGCGCTCGACACCGGTTCCGAGGCGCTCGACCGGGGCCTGGAACTCCTGGCGTCGATCCTGTTCGAGCCCCGGTTCGATGAACAGCGGCTGGCACAGGCGAAGGACAATCTCCGCGTCAGTCTGCTCGCGGAAGGAGACGATCCACGCACCGTCCTGGATCGGGAGTGGTCGCGCCTGGTTCACGGGCCGGCCTCCCCGCGAAGCCGGCGCCTGACCGAGGCCTCCCTGGCGGCGTTCCGACGGGACGCGTTGACCCGCTTCCACCGCCGGCACTGGCGTCCCGAGGGCGCGGTGATCGCGGTGTCGGGCGACGTGGACGGCGAGGCTCTGGTCGCTCGCCTCGACGAGCTGTTCGGCAGCTGGGAGGCGTTGGACGGGACGGCGAGCGAGGGGGCGGAAGGGTCCGCGGAGCCCCCATCGCCGGACGCGGCGAAGAGACGTACGCGGCCGGAGATCGCTGCCGCGTTTCCGGGTTGGTGGCTCGTGGACCGGCAGGGCACGCAGGCCTCGCTCGCGCTTGGTCACCGAGGCGCCGTCTTCAGCTCCTGGGACCATCGCGACCGCTGGGGTCTGATGTTGCTCGCGGAGATCCTGGACGGTCCGGGCGCGGTGTCTCGTCTGCGTTCGCGCCTGCAGCTCGAGGAGGGCCTCACCTATCGCGTGTTGACCTGGTTCGATCTGGACGTGGTGCCGGCCGAGACGGTTCGTGGCCAATCGCCGGTCCCCAACGGGGGCGAGTTCCGGATCTTCCTGGAGACGGCGCCCGAGTCCGTCGGGGTTGCCGCCTCGGTCGTGCTCGAAGAACTCGGGCGGCTGCGACGGGGCGATGTAGCCGATGCGGAAATCGCAACCGCCAGAGCGTCCCTCCTGGCGCGGCTGCCGTTGCTGTTCGACCGCGCCGAGGTGATCGCCGGCCGCTACGCTGAGGATGAGTTGCTGGGCCGCCCTCACGAGTACTGGTCCCTCTATCGGCAGCGACTAGCCCGGATATCTCACCGGGGATTTGAGATCGGGTCTCTTCCGGCGGATAATCCAAGTATTCACAAGGACTTGGGAGATCCACAGGAGAGAGACCCGTGAAGACAGAGTGTACTTCGTCGCAGCTCGAGTTTGGC
>JAJDUI010000009.1 GCA_022826745.1 Thermoanaerobaculia bacterium
GGCCATAGACCCCCAGAAACGCCGATCCGAACCGACGGATCCGCCAAACCCGACGGACCGATCCACTCGGCTCCAATACAGCTCCGCAACTACCCCGACAACGCCGAACCGGATCACGCGGTGAAAAATGCGGGCTAGAGCAGGCGAGGCGCGGGGTTACTGCGGCTATCATCCGGGTCTACCTTTGCCCCAGAGATCGCGCAGCCCATGACGCCACCACTACTGCCCCGCGTGTTCCTCAGCTTTGCCAGTGAGCACAAGCCACTCGTGGACCAGCTCCGCCGTCAGCTTGCAGCGTGTGCCAGTGGTCCGGGTCTTCGGACGTGCGCCCTTGACGAACCCGTAACCGAGTGGAAGCTGCATGCCGAGCGACTCATTCGGCGGTCGGCCGCGACCGTCTGTCTGGTGGGCGACTCAACCTGGCAGAGCGGGCCGGTAGACTGGGAGCTCCGCCGGAGCGCTCAGCTTGGCCGGCCGATCGTGGCGTTCTCCCTTGGGCCGGACCCCGTGCGGCTCCCGCGTGCGCTTCTGGATCTGGGCGTGAAGCCGGCTCCGTTCCACGCCGACACGGTCGCGTCGAGGTTGCACGGATGACGGACACTGACCCCATCGAAGACGAACTCTTCGCCGGACTCGCCCCGGGCGAGAACGACTCCCCGGTGCTCTTGGATCAGTACAAGCTCTTCGTCGGAACGTCCGAAGCGCTCGTTCAACGTCGCCAAGGCGTGAACACGTTCTTTCTCTCAGCGAACTCGCTTCTCGTCGCGGGCGCGGGCTTGATTCTCCGTGGGGGCGCATCCGGCCACATGGAGTCGGTGATTCTCGTACTCCTTAGTACCATCGGCCTCGGCCTCGCCTTTGTCTGGCGCCGGCTCATTCACTCGTTCAGGCAACTGAGCGCCGGCAAGTTCGAGGTCATTCACGCGCTCGAGCGTCGCCTGCCTGCCAGGGTCTTCGCCGCCGAATGGAAGGCTCTGGGCGGCGGAGAAGATCCCAAGCTCTATCGCCCGTTCACGGGCACGGAGTCCATGACGCCGGTCGTGTTCGGTGTCTTGCATTCTGCCCTGCTCTCGGCCAGCGTCTGGCTCTGGGTCGCCCGGGTCGTTGGGGAGGGTTGAGGAATCGTGAGCACTCATCGGATCCACATCTTCATTAGCCACTCCTGGACCTACTCGCAACACTACGAGACTTTGCATTCGTGGATCTTCGGCACCAACTGGAGTACGGGGCAGGCCTCTCTGGCGTTCCGCGATTTCTCGGTGCCCAAGGATGATCCCATTCACGACGCACCGTCTGCTTGGTCGCTGCGAGAAGCGATCTACCGGAAGGTCGACCGTTGCCATGTCGTTGTCTGCCCGACGGGGATGTACGCGAGCTACAGCGAGTGGATTCAGAAGGAGCTTGAGGGCGCTCAGGCGAAGGGGAAGGCGGTCTTGGGCGTCGATCCTTGGGGACAAACGAGACGTTCGTCGGTCGTGGCGGACGCGGCGGACAGGACCGTCGGATGGAACAGCAAGAGCGTCGTCGGCGGCATCTGGGATTGCTATCTGGGGCGTTGAGTTCGCTTGGCCGGTGAAGCCGCGTTCCCCGGGGCTTGACTCCCTGCGGTCGTGGCCCGAGGGCACCAGCGAGCCGGACTGGGTACCCCCTCCGGGTTCGCGGGGTGTACGGCTATCGCGTAGGCATATGCGGCTTCGGTGTGCTGGGACGGTCGGGGGCGGCTATCTCCCGCGACCCTGCGACTGCTCCGCTGCCGCTCGTCGGGCGTTGAGTTCCAACAGCCGGACGAGGACCTCGTCGCGGATTTCATCGGGCCAGCGGTAGCGGTAGGGCTTCTTCCTGGCGCCCCAGGTTTCTTCGTCGATCTCGTAGTCGAGGAGAAAGTCGCAGTTGGTGGGGATGTCAGTCCAGCCGTAGGCGTGGAGGACGGTGCGATCCATGGTGGCGTGAAGGTCGCGGAGCTTCTGGATGGCGGGACCGGTCTCGTAGGGGTCGTGGAAGCGGTTGCAGATCTTGGTAAGGCCTTCGTCACGCTCGATCATGAGGGCGGCTCGGTAGTCGTAGTAGGCCTTGCCGGCGGCTTCGAGATCGGGGCGGGTTTCCCAGTGGGTAGGGAAGGGGAAGGTCTCGAAGCAGTCGGAAGGTGCGTATCGTAGGTCGTCTTTCAGGGAGGAGCCGAAGAAGCGGGCCCAGAGTTCGTGGGGTCGGGATTGGAGGGCGCAGAAGGCGGCGTTCGTGGGCAACGGGAGAGCGATGAGTCCTTCAGAGAACACCGTGCCGGCGGGGAGGAAGGTGAAGGCGGCGTGCTGGCCGACACGGGAGATGGCGAGGACGCGGTCGAGGCCGGCGATAGCGGTTTGGAGTTCGCTTCGCTTTTCGCCGTAGTGCCACCAGTAGTCGCGGTACGCCTTTCGATTGTTGCGTTCGCGTTCCGGCCTCACCCGCTCCTCGACTATCGCCAGCAGTTCCGGCCAGTCCGCCGCCACCGGTCCGGAGTAGTCGTGCGGCACCGTCCCGCCGCGGCGCCACGCCTCGCGCTGAACATCGGAGGCGTCGCTCCACGACGAGGCCTCGTCTGGCGCGGCCTCCGCTCCGTGGTCATTACGTCGCAGCGGGTAGTCCTTGAAGTTGATGACGTACCGATGGTGGCTGTGCGTTGGGCTCACGTTCAGTTCCGCGCCACCGATGTACGGGAAGATCGCCTCCTTGTTCTTCGGGTTCTCCGCGATCAGGCGCTCCATCTCGGCGAGGGGACTGGCGACGCCCTTCTTGTCCGTGTCGTCAAAGGTGAAACCCATGCCGAGGACATAGCTTCCGACGAAGCTCTTGCCGGCGTTCCCGGCGAGCTGTGCCGGGTCGTCGTTGCCGCCGCGGTGGAACAGAAAGGCTGTGATCTTTGGTACTTCGGTGCCGTCGAGGAGCCGCCGACCGTGCCAAGGGCCACGGTGCACATGGACGACGCTGACGATGACGGCGGCCTGGCGCGGCCATTTGACACGCCGCCTGGCGCGGAAGATCTCGCCGCCGCGACTGCAGATGTAGCGGAGGCCGGTCGAGCGGGTGTCACCCTGGGCGATCGTGTTCGTGGCGATCAAGCCGAAGGCGCCGGCTTCGCGGATCAAATTGAAGGCGCGGCGGAAAAAGTGGGCCACGAGGTCGGAGTTGCCGTGGCTCCCTTCGTGTATCTGCTTGAGCCAGTCGGGATAGCCGGGGACGTTGCCTTTCTTTGTCGTGTTCTTGCCGGCGAAGGGCGGGTTGCCGATGACGGCGTCGAAGCCCGGGTTGTCACGTTCGTCCGGCAGGAAGACCTCGGGGAACTCAATCTGCCAGTGGAACGGCGATAGGGGCGGTGCGGCGCTTCGGAGTTCTTCCAGCCAGCCGATGTAAGGGAGTGCGCGGGAAGGCGAAGGGCCGCCTTCGTCGGGATCGCCAAGTCTCGCTTCGTCGCTTCCGCTTGGCGCGCCGAACTGCAGGTCCGCGGCGAACTGCCGGCGGAGCGCTTCGCGCTCCTTCGCCTTCTTGCCCTTGAAGTAGGCGGCCAGGGCCAGATGGCCGTTCCACTTGACGTGGGCTAGCGCGTGGTCCGCTTCGTCCAGGCGGTCCCGCAGCTCCCGGTCGGGCGTCTCGTCGTCGGCCTCCTGGATCTCGCTCCGCAGCCGAAGCGCCTTGCGAATCGGTTCGGCGATCCAGGTCGTCTCGATGCCGGTCTGGAAGCGCTTCTCGCCGCCCTTCCAGTGGAATGCCTCGATCTGTTCGATCGTCAGGCCGACCAGGGAGTCGCCGTGGCGAAGGGCGTGGTCGAGGAAGGTCAGGGGGTGGTCCTTGGCCAGGGTCGTGAGCCACAGGGAGAGCTTCGCCAGGTCGACGGCGACTTCGTTGCGGTCGACGCCGTAGAGGCAGTTGCGGGCGACGAGCCGGCGTGCGTGGATCGTCTCGTCCTCGTCGGGCGGGATGGGCGGCACGGCGTCGTGCGCGTGCCAGGAATCGACCAGCGCGTCGCCGAGTTGGCGGCAGGCTTCGACGAGGAAGGCGCCGGAGCCCATGGCCGGGTCGCAGACCTTCAGGTCGAGGATCCGTTCCGGGCGGGGTATGGACCCGTCAGCCTCCCGGCGCAGGCGACCCAGAGTCGGTTCGAGTGTGTCGCGGACGATCGGCTCGGTCAGTTCCCGCGGCGTGTAGTGGGTGCCGGATTTCCGCCGCTCCTCGCTGGGCTGCAGGATCAGGTCGCCCTCGCGCACGAGGTCGGGGGTCGCGTCTCGGTCGATCGTCTTGTCCAGGGCGGCGTGCAGTTCCTCGATCGTCGCCGCGTCGTGCAGCGCCTTCGCCGTCTTGCCCGTGAGTCGGCGGTCCGACCGGTCCTCCAGCCACTTGACGCGGTCGCGGGGCGCCTCCGCGAGCAGCGCGTCCAGGTTGACCGTCGCGGGCGCGCCGTGTTTCTTCGCCGCCTTGATCGCGGCGGAGCGGCCCTTTGCGAGTTCGAGACGGAAACCCATCATCGTCTCGTACACGGAGCCGATCTGTTCGACGTCCAGCGCGCGGTAGGAGAGGCGGTCCCCGTCGAGCACCAAGAGTTTCTCCAGCGCGCGGAAGAGGTGCCATCCGACACGAGGGGAGCTTCCACTCGCAGGTGGTTCTGGGCCACGCTCGGCAGGGGCCGGCCTTCGAGGAACGGGTAGCGGTCGGGATTGAAGAGCACGCCGTGGCGGGGCGGTAGGCGGAGGTTGGCTCCTTTGGCGCCGTGGTGGATCACGCGGAACAGGGCCACCAACTGGGCCCACGCGCCGTAGCGCTGGTCCATCGTGTCCGGGTGGAGCGTCGCGTCGGCGCGCAGCCGGTCGTAGAGGCCGGCCAGCGAGTAGTGATTGACGAAGGTGTCGTCTTCGGAGAGCAGGTCCCGCTCTTCGGCGTAGAGCAGGAAGACCAGACGGAGCACAACCGTGAGCAGTCCACGGTAGATACCACCCGGATCCTGGCGCAGATGGTCGTTCAGGAGGTCGCCCTTGGAGAGGTCGTGAGCGGCCTGGAAGCCACGCAGTAACTCGTAGAGCGCGTGCAGGACCTGCTCGGCCAGCTTCTCGCTGACCTCGTTCTGGTACTTCCGGCTCTCCGTCAACAGGGCCGTCAGTCGCTGCTGCTTGGGCAGGGAGAGCAGTCGCCGTTCGTTCAGGAGCAGGCGCAGGGCCGTGCAGATCGGGCGTCCCGCCATGAGCAGCATGTCGGCGACGGTGAAGTCGATCCAGCCCGAACTCTCGCCGTGCGGGGCCGATACGAGGCGGAGCGCGCGGCCGTTGAAGAGCAGGCCGGCGGGCACCCCCTTAGCTCGCAGCAGGCGTTCGAGACGGCTGTGGGGAGAGGCTTCCAGTTTGCCGCGGCCCGCAGCTACCCGCTCGAAGTCCTGGCCTGGTTCGAGACTCGACACGAGCAGTTGCCACGGCGATGCGTCGTGGTCCGAATCGAGTTCGCGGACCGCGAAATCCGGTTTGAGCGTCTCGCCGTAGTCCGGGAGGTGTAGGGCCAGTTCGTCTGATAGGGGAGCTCCGCTGCCTCCGGCGTAGCCCGCAGACGAGAAGCTCCAGCCCAGCACTGAGCGAGCAAACGACTCAAAGTCGGGTAGCCAGGGCCGGGGGCCCTCCGCGGCTTCGAACACTCGCTCCGAAACCGCCTCTCCCAGCAAGCGCTGGCCCTCCCGGTCGCTGCGCTCGAGCACCGCTCCCGCGTTGTTCAGGGCCGGCGGCGAGACGACGAGACCCGTCGGTTTGACGAAACCGAGCCACTCGAGGTGGGCCCTCGTGCCCGTATCGAGCTTCGCCATGGCTATGGTCGGTTCGGCTGGACCGGTCTTGCAGTCCAGGGTTGCTCTTGGGGCCGGTTCATCAGTTCGTCTCGGGCCAGAGATCGATGATGCCCAGGGGCTCAACAGGCGGGGCAACCCGGACCTCGTAGAACTCGCGCACTCGTTGAGGCTCGTGGTCCAGGTCGTGGTCGAACTGGTCCAGGCGGGTGCGCCAGGAGCGCATGTCGGCTTGGAGCTGCCTTTCCTCTTCTCGGTTGAAGGCCAGCGAGAGCTGCGCTAGGTCGCGCTCCCGGTCTGCCAGCTCGGTTCGGACCCGTTCCCGCTGTTGTTTCAGAACTTCGCGCAGCTCCCGCGACTCCCGCTCGCCGCGCTCCCGGAGCCTCTTACTGGCTCTTTCAGCCAGTGCCGTCGCGCGTGGTTCGAGTTGGGGCCGGAGTTCGGAGATGTCCTTTTCGGCGGCTTCGAGGAGGCGTCGTTTGATGACCTCGCTGACGGGCCGGCTCCCGGACCTGGCTAGTGAGTCTTCGAGCAGGTCGAGTGTTCGTGTTTCCGCGTCGCGGGCGTAGGCGCGAAGCGGTCCGGAACGTCGGGACGGGTCGGTCCACCGAGCGGCCACGGTGACGACTTCCTCGTGGAGCCGCTCGGCGCCACTGCCGTAGAGCGAAAGGCGGCCTAGCAAGATGACGCGGGGAATGGAGTCCGCGGCTTGGGCGAGACAGGCCCGGGACAGGTCGTGGTGGAGGAACCCCTGGGAGCGGAAGCGGGCCAGGAGCCGGTGCGCCACCCGCTGTTCGAGGTGCAGGTGAACCGTGTCGTTCGTCAGCACGCCGGCATCCTTGAAGACAACTGGCCGCGGCGGTTGCTCCTTGCGCCACTCGGCGACTTTCTGGTTGCGTCGCCGCGGTCGGCGCAGTGAATCGAGTGTTGTGGTCCAGCGCGAGTCTCCATTTGCGCGGCCGCCGAGGCTGGGGAAGGTCCAGACAGTCTTGCCGTTCTCGCTCATCGGCTGCAGCGGTGGTGCGCCCCTGAGTTCCAAAGAACAGGAGAGAGCGTCCTTGAAGGCCTCTACTTCGAATTGGACCCAGTCGCGCGATTGTTGAAGCAGCCTCTGGCAGCGTTCGATCTGGGCCTGGAGTTCATCGCGGCGTTGCCGGGAACTCTCGAGTTCCTCCTTGGCAACGCGCTTGTGCTCGGCTCTGAGATCCGCCGCCTCTATCTCTGCGGCGATCTGATCGACCGTGCCGTGCGGAATCCCGCCCCGGTTGAGTCGGCGCTCGATCTGGTCGTCAATGACCTTGGAGAGGCTGCCAAGTTCGTTCCTGATCGTCTCGGTCTTGTTGACCAGAACCTCGAGTACGTGGTCTTCGGCCCGTTGCGGCAGCACGAAGTAGTGGCATCGAACCTCGTGTGCCGGTTGGAGCTTGCGGTCGATACGGCCATTGCGCTGCTCGATACGTCCGGGGTTCCAGGGCAGATCCCAGTGGAAGAGGTCGGTGCAGTGGGCCTGGAAGTTCAGCCCTTCGCGGGCCGCGTCGGTGGCGAGGAGGATGCGAAGCGGATCGTCTTCGGGGTCGGTGTTGAAGCGCCGCTGGATCTCGCGGCGGGTGGCGCCGCGTGTAAGGCCGTCGATCGTGACGATGCGTTCCTCGGCGCGGTCGGTCCCGGCGACCGCCGTCTCGAGCATGGTGCGGAGGTAGCGCTTCGTGCCCACCCTGTTCTCGGTGAAGATCAGCAGCCGGCGGTTGTTCCACCCGGGCGGCACGCTGCCGCGAGGGACTGCCATTCCGAAGGGCGGCAGGCCAGGACATAGATGGTTGCGGACCCAGTCGACGAGGTGGTGCATCTTGGCGTCCGGCAGACCCCGGGCGCGATCGGCGATCCGCTCCATCCGGTCGAGGAGATCCAACTCCCGCTGCCAGAGTCGCTCGTTGGTGGCTTGGGCGGTCGTTTCGGTGGAGTCGGTGGCTACAGCGGCTTCGATCGTTGCGGAGATGGCTGCGATCTGGCGTTCCTCCGCTTTCTCAGCTTCGCTTGCAGTCCACGCTGCCGCGTCGTGCTCGTCATCGTCGCCGGCTCCGGTTTCCGAAACGGAGGCGAACAGCTTGGCTTCCTCCTCGGCACCTGCCTGCGCCGCTGCCGCGGTCTGTTGCTCCAGCTCTCTCTGGCGTTGCCTGACGACCGTCTTGCGGTGGTTCTTCAGACTGAACGCGAAGGCCTCGGTGGACGACAGCAGCCGTTGCTGGAGGCCGACGACGAGCAGCCCGGAGGTCGCCTGGACACTCTTCGTTGCCGACCGGAATCGCTCCCGACGAGCTTGGCGGTACTCGTTCAGCAGTCGGGATAGCTCGAGTTCCGGCGTGCCTTCGGGCAGGCCGTCGATCCTAATCGGGACGACGTTGCGCTCTGGAAATCCTCCCTGGATCTCGCGGATGTCCTCCTTCAGCCGGCGGATGAGCACGGCGTCGAGCGATTCCCTGCGCACTTTGACACCGCGTGTGAAGCGGTGCGGGTCCAGCAGTTCGAGCAGGGTGGAGAAGCTATTCGAGTGGCCGTTGTGCGGCGTTGCGGAGAGGAAGAGGCGGTGTTCGAAGCGGTTGCTCAGGTCACGGATCGCCCGTGTGAACTTCGACTCGATGCCGTAGCGCCCGCCGCTTGAAGGCGCTGCATGGTGTGCTTCGTCGAGAATCAGCAGGCTGCCACGGAGCACGGGGCCGAGCCAGGCCCGCATTGGATCGGCGTATGTCGCGTCCCGGAGCAGACTGTGCGAGACGAGGAACCTGCTGTGGGTCGTCCACGGGTTGACTCCGAATCCTCGCTCGCGCCGCATGCGGGTGAAGTAGGCGCGGTCAAGGATCTCGAACAGGAGGCCGAATCGCTCTTCCATCTCGGCCTGCCACTGCTCGAGGACGGAACTTGGGGCGGAGACGACGATCGTCTTGACCTTCTTGCGGAGCAGGAGCTCGCGGGCGATCAGGCCAGCCTCGATGGTCTTGCCGAGACCGGTGTCATCCGCGATGAAGAGGTTGACGCGCGGCATGCGGAGTGCCTTGCGCAGCGGCTCCATCTGGTAGGCGTCGAGCTTGATACCGGCCCGGAAGGGCGCTTGGAAGAGGTCCGGGTTGGTGGCGGTGACGCAGTTCCAGCGGAGCGTGTGAAGGAAGGCTGCGAACCGGCGTGGTGTGTCAAAGCCCTTGGCGGCGAGGTCGGCCCAGCCCTGCTGCTTCAGGATGCGGCGGTCGATCTCGTAGTCCCAGAAAACCTCGATCTCCTCTCCCTGAGCGTCGTCTTCAGCGCAGGCGAGTCGGATAACCGAGGAGTGACCCGGCTGGTCCCCGGGTTGGACTTCCTCGACCAGCCAGCGGCGACTGCGGACGTGGACGAGTTGCCCGACTTCAGGGTCGTGTTCGGGGAGCTCCAAAGAGGCAGTTGAGCTGGTCACCGGGCAAGCGTACAGGGAGGATCTGCGGATGGTGGCCAAGTCTTCGGTGACCACTGCGCCTCGTTGGTCATCCCTTAGAGTACGCTGCCTGCCTTCCAATAGGAGCGGATACGTTCGAGTGAAGTCGTCTCGCCGTCGTCATATGACTCGCCCCATGCCTCGGGCAGGAGCCTCTAGTTGGGAGCGTCGGGACTTCGTGGCCCCGGGCGAAGGTAGAGGCGATGCCGATCTAGTCGATCCTTGGGCGGCCGAGGAGAGTTCCCTCGCGTCTGGAGCGCGGGTTGGTGTCGAGTCCAGCGTTGTGCGGTCCGGTCAAGGTGCGCCGTCAGTCGCTGTTCAGACTGCTCGGGGTTCGGAAGATGTCCTCCCGGTCGCGAGTAACGAGTCCACCGATGGGCCACCTGGCTTGTGGGATGGTCCCGACAGCGATCTGGAAGATGCTGGGCTCCTGGAGGACTTCGCCGGGGCTGAAACCGATGACGGCCCCGAACAACGTTCGGAGGAGCCGACGTACGGCTCTGCCGCTGAAGGTGTGCTGCACGTTGGAGAGTCGGCCTTTGACGACGCGGAAGAGCTCCCGGGACTGGAGGACTTAGTAGACCACTTCGATCCGGAGGCCAGTCGTTCTCCGTGGGACTCCGAAGTCGAGGAGGATCCCTGGGACTATCGGTCTTCCGAGAAGGCGGCGAAGATCGCGAGGCTCCTGATGGTGAGGCGCGAGTCGGAGCGCGCGACGGCGTTTACGGCCCTCCAGGACCTGTTTACTGAGCACCCGCATCCTGCGACCTTCCGAGCGATCACTGGTCTCTGCCGTGCAGGGATTGACCTGGACATGCTGATGACGACGGTGACGCTCCGGGACCTCTGGCTCGACGAACCTTGCACGTGGCAACGGCGTGGCGGCGGTCTTCACCTGCCGTCTTGGGAGTTGGCGTTGCGTGTTGCTGAGGCCCGGGCCGATTGGCCCGTCGAAGAAATGCTCGACCCCGGATGGCTTCAGGACTGGCACTCGCTGGCTCTGGGAAGCCCCGGATATCCAAGCCTAGCTGCGTACGTGGAGGTTGTTCTGGAGCGGATTCCGAGAGATCCGCGATGGGCGGAGCTGAGTCGTCGGGCGAGCGCTTTCGACCAAGCCGTGACGACCGCCGACCTTAGCGGTAATCGGCGCCGGCTTGACTGCGCGGTGGACCGGGCCGACAAACGGTCGCGCTACTACTTCGAGGTTGAGGCAGGTACGACGGATTCAAGAAATGTCTGGTGAGCGCCTGATTCCCACCACAGGCTGCTGGGTCCGCCGGCGCGTGGAGGATCGCGACCTGGGCCGGGTCTTGGCGTATAGGAAACGTGGCGACTCCGTCGAGCTGGAAGTTGAATGGCCAGGTCGGCGCGTTCGGTGGGAACCACTTGAGGTCCTGCGAAGCGGCTTCCAGGCGAAGTGGGCCGTCCAGGACGTGCCCGTTTCGGCTACACGGAAGACCCTCGGGATCGGACGGGTGGTTGGTCTCCGCAATCTGGCGGGTAGGGAACAGGTCCTGGTGCAATGGGACGACGACGGCCGGTCCCTATGGTTGCCCTACGAGAATCTGCGGCGGGTCAAGGACGCGGAGATGCGGTACACGCGGGCGGAGGTGGGCGCCGACGACCATGCGGATCGCTTCCGGCTCAAGTTCCTGGCCCATGCCTTGGAGAACTGGAACCAGCTCACCGGCTCGTTGGATCGGCTGGATGTGGACCCCTTGCCCCACCAACTCCACCTCGTGCATCGGATTCTCTCGTCGGGGAACAACAACTGGCTCATTGCCGATGATGTGGGGCTAGGCAAAACGATCGAGGTTGGCTTGTTGCTCGCTGCGCTGAGTCGCCGCGGGCAGGCACGGCGGGTGCTGATCGTTACGCCGGCGGGCCTGACAAGACAGTGGCAGGACGAGCTGAAGTACAAGTTTGAGCAGGACTATCGCATCTTCGGAAGGGACTTCGAGGTCCACGCAGCGGAGCACTGGCGGTACTACGATCGCGTCATCGTCTCGCTGGACTTGGCGAAGCGAGATGAGCGGCTAGCACTGCTTCGGCAGGCTGGCGGGTGGGATGTGGTCGTGTTCGATGAAGGCCACAAACTTAGTCGCCGTGGGTCAGCGCGTACAGAGAGGTACCGCCTAGCAGAGACGCTTCGTCCGTTGGCGGACGGCTTCCTCGTTCTCAGCGGAACTCCTCACCAGGGGTACGCGGATCGCTTCATCTTTCTCTTGGAGCTGGTGCGCCCCGATCTTCGTGAGCGAATCCGTACGCTCGATCTGAATCCGGAAGTCGTAGGGGAGCTCATTCTGCGCAATCGGAAGTCGAGCGTGACGGATGCCGAGGGACGCTTCATCTTCAAGGGGCAGAAGGTGCATCGTGTGGCGATTCAGCCTTCGCCGGAAACACGGGCGTTCAACCGAGCCCTGCGGGAGTATCTGCGACGGGGCTATCGGGTCGGCGAAGAGGGAGGCCAGCAGCGTGCCATCGGTTTCGTGATGACGGTGTACCGAAAACTGGCCTCGTCAAGCATTGCCGCGATCGACTGCGCTCTGCGCCGACGGCTGGAACGTCTCGGTCATCAGGAAGGTGCGCCGCCGGAGGGGCGGGACCTTGACCTGGCCTCCGTCGATATCGAGGATCTGATCGAGGGAGGAGACGATCAGGACGATTTGGCCGAAGCAGGTCGAGTTGCACGGGCGCCTGAGTTCTTCCAGTTCGAGCGCGGGATGATCGCTGACCTGTTGCAGTTGTGTGCACAGATTCGTCCCCAGGACGAGAAGCTCCGGGTGTTCCTGGAGGACGTGGTCGCCGGGATCGACGACAAGGAGAAGCTCCTGGTCTTCACTGAGTACCGCATGACGCAACAGTATCTTCGGGAAGAGTTGGAGAAGCGCTTCCCTGACGCCGGAGGCGTGCTGCTCATTCACGGCGGGATGAGTCTCTCCGAGAAGCTAGCAGCGATCGGCGAGTTCAACGAGGGCGCTCCCCGCTTCCTCGTCTCCACCGAGGCAGGTGGAGAAGGCCTGAATCTGCATCGGTCTTGCCACATCATGGTCAACTACGATCTGCCGTGGAGTCCGGCAAGACTTGTGCAACGCGTTGGTCGGCTGTACCGATACGGGCAAGATCGTCCAGTTGTCGTCTTCAATCTGCATGCGAAGGACAGCTTCGACAACGCTTTGATTGACCTCATGCTGAGCCGTGTGGACACAATCGTGCGCGACATGATGCCGGTCGGCGAGGAGTTCAGCGAGCGCTTGCACACGGAGATCGTCGGCGAGGTGCTGGAGCAGGTGGACATGGCCTCAGTGCTGAGGAGCTCGACCGAGTTCGTCGTCGAGCGCAGCAAGGAGCAGGTGGACGATGCGGTCGAGCGTGCTCGGCGGGCAAGAGGCCTCCAGGACGAGATTCTGGCGTTTGCTTCCAGCTTCGATCCGGAGGCCTTTCGCGGCGTCGTGAACCTGACCATGGAGCACGTTAGGGCGTTCGTCGACGGCATGTTGCCTCGGCTTGGTGTTGAGACGAGGAATCTGCGCCACGGCGGTCGCGTGGTGGAGTTGCGGCTTCCGGAGGCGTTTAGGGGAAGGTTCGCGGAGTTTGGACGACGGACCGTCGTCGACGTAACGACGGATCGTCGGCTGGCGCAGCGGTTCCAGGACGACGTCTTGCTTGATTTCGGAAGTGAGTTCTTCCGCTATCTCATCGAGGAGGGGAAATCGTTGGCGTTTGACGGAGTCTACGGTTCCGTCAGCGGCTGCGGCACAGAAGGGACTCTGGGGGCGATCAAGGTGCGATGGCAGAACGATCAAGGTGCCCCGGTCCTCGACGAACTCCTGGCTGCCTTCGTCAACGGGCGCACTGGAGACGTGGAAGCGGGGCCGGCGTTCGTCGCGAAGTGGCTTCTCGGCAAAGGAAGCGTGGCTCCGGTCCCGCCCGGCACTGTTGAGGGCCGGCGAGAGACCATTCGAAGGTTGAAGTCGGCTGGAGAAGTTCGGCTGCTGAACGAGAGCACGCGCTTCAAGCATCCGAACGGCTTGGTCTTGCTGGCGGCCGGTGACTTGTCGCGCGCGGACGAGTGAGTCTCGCGCTCGCCGCTTCACGGATTCAGGCCTGATGCGGGCCAGAAGGCCCGCGCACCCAGAGAACCGCCGTTGCCGAGGCGTGAGTCTCTAGTGTGACCGGGCGGGGATCGCTACGGGCTTCGGGGGCCAATTGGTCGCTCTTCAGGCGTACATCACCGCGGCCGCCTGCTCCCTGAGCGCGGTCGGATTCCCCATCATCTGCCGGTCGTAGCCGGCGCGCTTGTAGAAGATGTGCATGTCGCACTCGTGGGTGAAGCCCATGCCGCCGAAGACCTGCGTGGTCATCGTCACGGCGGTGCTGGCGACTTCGGTGGCATGAGCCTTGAGCAGGGGGGCGAGGTGGTCGATCTCGTCCGATTCCCCGTCCCAGGCGTCGGCGGTGTGCCAGAGCAGGGACTGGACAGGATCGACTTCGGCCAGGACCTCGGCGCAGATGTGCTTCACCGCCTGGAAGGAGCCGATGATCCGCTCGAACTGCTTGCGCTCCTTGGCGTACTCGACGGAGATGTGCAGCCCCTTCTGGGCTGCGCCGAGGGCGTCGGCGGCAAGGGCGATCCGGGCGGCATGGACGGCTCGCCGCGTGCTGTCGGCGCTGCCGCCGAGGCTCTCGGCCGCTCCCAGGTCGATTCCGGAGAACGTGACCTCGGCGACCCGACGCGTGTCGTCGACCGTCTCGAGCGGTTCGATGTCGATGCCGGGGATGGAAGCGTCAAGCAGGTGCAGGCTGCCCCCTGACTCGAGCAGGAAGGCGTCGGACCATGGGGCATCGGGCACGTAGAGGACGGCGCCGTCGATCCGTCCGTCGTCGATCGGCGCATCGAGGATCGGCGTGATCAGCGACCTGCCCTCGGCGATCCCTTCGAGCAGGGCGCTCCGCCGGTCTCCGGCGTCGGCCCCAGCGAGCAGCAGTGGCGCCAGCACGTAGGCCGAGTGGAAGTTGACGGGCGCCGCGGCTCGACCGAGTTCCTGCGCGGCGATCGCCGCCTCCTGCATCCCGAGTTCCGAACCGCCGAGGTCCATGTCGATCAGGAGCCCCGTGATCCCCTGGTCGCCGAGCTGGCCGTGGATTGCCTCGTCGCGGCCGGATTCCGAATCCATCGCGCGGCGGACGCGCTCGATGCCCACGTCCTGGGCCAGAAAGCGGGCGATCGAGTCTCGGAGCAGCTCCTGCGGCTGCGTCAGTCCAAAGTCCATGTTCGAGGACTCCTTGTGGCTCCGGCCGTCAGGCCGCGGCCGGTTTCGGCTCCCGCGGCAGACCGAGTCCCCGCTCGCCGATGATGTTCTTCTGGATCTGGGCGGTGCCGCCGCCGATGATCAGGCCCAGGGCATACATGTAGTTGCGCTGCCAGTTGCCGTAGTCGCGGACGTGCTTCGAGCCGCGCTTGAGCACGCCGCGCTCGGCCATTGCGTCGATGGCGAGAGCGCAGATGTCGTAGTTCAACTGGCAGTTGTTCAGCTTGACGATCAGGCCGCCCGCGCCCGAGTCCCTCTTCTTCAGCCGATCGGTGAGCAGGCGTAACTGGTGGTACTTCATGGCCTGCACCCGACCCTCGAGCTTGAGCAGCCGGTCCCGGTAGACGGGCGAGTCGATCAGGCCGGTTTCGCGCAGGATGTCCACGCAACCGGCGACGTAGCTCTCGGTCGCGTTCGAGCGGCCGAGCATGTTGCGCTCGAAGCGCAGCGTGTAGGTGCCGACCTCCCAGCCCTGGCCCGGGCGGCCGATCACGTTGGTCGCCGGTACGCGCACGTCGGTGAAGAAGACCTCGTTGAAGGAGGCGTCGCCGGTCATCGTCATCAGCGGCCGCACGTCGATCCCGGGCGTATCCATCGGCAGCACGATGTAGCTGATCCCCGCGTGCTTCCCGGCGTCGGCTTCCGTGCGAATCAGAGCGAACATCATCTCCGCTTCGCGGGCGCCGCTGGTCCAGATTTTCTGGCCGTTGATCACGTACTCGTCGCCGTCCAGCACCGCGGACGTGCGCAGCGACGCCAGGTCGGAGCCGGAGCCCGGTTCGCTGTACCCCTGGCACCAGATCATCTCGCCGCGGATCGTCGGCCGGATCAAGTCCTGCTTCTGGTCTTCACGGCCGAAGTGCAGCAGCGTCGGGACGAACATGCTGATGCCCTGGTTCTCCATGCCGAGGGAAACCCCGGCGTCTTGGAACTCCTCTTCGATGACCAGGCTGGCGAGGGGGTCGGGCTCGTGGCCGGCGCCGCCATAGCGTTGCGGGATCTCGCGGCCTGCGTAGCCTCCATCGACGAGCCGTTTCTGCCACTCGACGACGCGCCTGCGCACCTCCGAGGCGTCGCCGCCGAAGCCGGGGCCGGCGGGAACGACGGCGTCCTCGTTCGCGGCGAAGAAAGAGCGGACCTCCTCGCGGAGAGAGTCGTATTCGGAGCCGATCAATGTGTCCATGATGGGCGCGACTCTATCCTGTGCGGGGGCCCTCGTCAGCACGCCCGAGCGTTCAGAGTAAGCTGTCGGGTTCTACACTCCGGCGAACGACAACCTCGGGAAGGGCGGCGACGACAAGATGGGCGACGACACCGTGGAGGCAGGGCTGGCGGAAGGGGCCGGGGACGACGGGGCGCCGAGGCACTCGAGCCGCGATGCCGTCCGCCTGGAGCGGTTGCGGCAGGCCGCGGCCTCGGCCGGCGCGGACGCCGTCGTGCTGACGCCGGGAGCCACGTTGACCTGGCTCCTGGGCCACCACTTCGACGGCCACGAGCGGCTCTTCCTGCTCATCGTGCCGACCGCCGACGCTCCGGTGGCCATCGTCCCCGCGCTGGAGGAGGCCAACTTCCGCGGCGTCGCGCCGGCGGTCGAGTCGGTGCACCTCTGGGACGACGCGGACGGTCCGGAGGAAGCCGCGGCCGCGGCCTTCAAGGGCCTCGGAAAGGCGTCGCGGGTGGCGGTCGAACCGCTCAGCCTGCGCTACATGGAGGTCCAGCACCTGTCCCGCGAGCTTCCGAAGGCGAAGCTCGAGAGCGCCGAGTCGATCGTGAGCGAACTGCGGCTCAAGAAAAGCGACGAGGAGGCGAAAGCGATCCAGCAGGCGTCGAAGATCGCCGAGGCGGCGCTCGAGTTCACGCTGCGGGACGTCAAGCCGGGACGCACCGAGCGCGAGATCGCGGCCAAGCTCTCGAGCGAGCTGCTTCGTCGCGGCGGGGGCGGCATCTCCTTCGGCCCGATCGTTCTCAGCGGTCCGAAGAGCGCTCTGCCCCACGGGGTGCCCGACGAGCGGGAGATGGAGGAAGGCGAGTTCCTGCTGATCGACTTCGGGACCTCGTTCGACGGCTACCACTGCGACATCACCCGCACGTTCGTCGTCAGCGGCTCCCCGACGGACCGCATGCGGGAGGTCTACGAGGCCGTGCTGCAGGCGAACATCCGCGGAGTGGCGGCGTCACGTCCCGGCGTCACCTACGAGTACGTCCACAAGAACTGTCAGGCGAACCTGCGTGCCGCGCGCTTCAAGGAGTTCATGACTCATCGCACCGGCCACGGCCTGGGCCTGGAGATCCACGAGCCGCCGTCCGTGATGGCGGGCAACACCGACGTCGTCGAGGAGGGGGCGGTGTTCACGATCGAGCCGGGCCTCTACCTGGACGGCTGGGGCGGCGTGCGGATCGAGGACAACGTCCGGGTGACCGAGCAGGGCTGCGAGCTTCTCACCTCGTCGCCGAGGGAGCTGCGAATCCTCGGCGCCTAGAAATGAACCCGCAGGCCGATCTGGCCGCGGCGGCTGTCTCCCAGGCCGCTGCGGATCGTGCCGTCGAAGTTGAAGAGCAGGGAGCCCTGGGAAGCGTCGAGGCGGTTGTCGGCGTTCGTCAGGTTGAAGATCTCGAAGACCGGTTCGAGGGTGACGCCGCGGCGGAGCGTGAAGGGGCGTGACAGGCGGATGTCCCAGGTGAGGAAGTCGTTGTCGCGCCGTAGCGTGTTGCGCTGAAGGACGCGGCCGTCGGCGCAGATGCGGTCGGACGGCTGGGCGGCTCTCTGGCCCGGGTCGGCGCAGGATTCCGACACGGGCGACGCCGACAGGTAGCGGAACACGTTGCTGAACTGGACCTCGCCGGGGAGGGCGAAGAGCAGGTAGCCGGCGACCTGGTGACGGCGGTCGCGGTCGGACCAGCCGAACTCAGGCCCCAGGCTCGTGGGGTCGGCGTAGCGGAAGGTGAAGGGATCACGCTCGTTGTCGTCGTCGGAGCGATCCCGGCTGAAGGTGTAGTTCACCTCGAAGGTGAGCAGTCCGTCGAAGGCGTCGCGGCCGCGCAGGGTCGCGGTGAACCCGTCGTAGCGCGAGCGTGCCGAACTCTCCGTGTTGTTCAGGGCGTTGATGCCGCCGCCGCCCGGATGGGTGCCGATGCCGAAGGGTGACCCGAAGGCCAGGTGGTTCCGGTCGACGAAGCGGAAGAGTTCATCCGTCCGGGCGTGCTGGTAGGCGAGTTCGGCGGTCAGGCCGCGGCCCAGCCGGCGCTCGTAACCCGCGCCGAAGGACCAGGTCTCGGGCAGTTCGAGGTCCCGGTCGACGACCGTGATGTCGGGCAGGAAGGGCAGCGTGTCCGAGCCGTCGATCTGCTCGTCGATCGACGGCACCGCGCCGAGCGCCGGCGAGGCGGCGCTGCTCCTGAACAGGACCTGCTGGAAGGCGCCGTTCGTCGTGCGTGGACCGGCCAGGACCAGGCTGGGTATGCGGGAGACGTAGGAGCCTGCGTTCAGCCGCAGCACGTTGGAGCCGTCGCCCGAGGCGTCCCAGACCATGCCGAGACGCGGCTGGAAGTTGTCGAGATCGTCGGGGATCGTGCCGTCCGAGGGAAACCGCGGGTCATCCAGGTAGGGCGCGAAGTATGTGTTCTCCGGTTCGATCAGCGGGTCCGGATTCCAGGTTCCTTCCCAGCGGAGACCGAGGTTCAGGACGACCCGGTCGCTCGCCTGCCAGGTGTCCTGGAGGAAGAGAGCGACCTCGTCGACGTCGAAGGCCTGCCTGCCCAGGTCCTCCGGCGGGATGCCGGGCACGGTGGCGGCCTGCAGGTAGAGGAGGACGGGTCCGGTGATCTCGGCCCCCTGCGGGCAGGCGCCGGCGGCGCTGCTCGATCCGTCCGAGCAGGTGACGTAGCCGTTCCCTTGCTCGACGAAGTTGATGAAGCCATCCACCGAGTCGAAGATGTAGCGGCTGTTGCCGAAGCCCAGGAACTGCTGGGCGATGCCGGTCCGGTTCGCCTCGATGCCCGCCTTGACCAGGTGGTCGCCGAGCAGCGTGGAGACGTTGTCGACGAGCTGCTGGCGGTCGTCCGCCGCGTCGGCGCCGATCGGCAGGAAGAACGGCAGGCCGATGCGGAAGCCGTCGGCGAAGTCCATCGCGATGTCGGGGAAGGGCCTGCCCCCGAGAACCCGGTACGGCGGCTGGGGCGGCGGCTCGACTCCCGGCTGCAGCGGTCCGCCGTAGCGTCGCGGCCGGTGCTCGCGCGCCCATTGCAGGCGGAGCTCGTTCGAGGTCCGGTTGCTGAGGAGGGAGCGCAGGCTCAGGTTGACCGCGTGCGAGTAGTCCTGCTCGATGCCGTTCGCGGACAGGCCCCAGGAGTCGACATCGAAGGTGCCGTTCTCCTGTTCGGACCATGTGTAGTTGTACTTGACCGACGCCTGGTGGCTTTCGCTGAGGTTGAGGTCCAGCTTGGCGATCAGGGCGCGGTTGTCGTCGGTGCGCTCGATGGGACCGAACTCGTCGTCGAACAGGCCGGGCCAGCGGTTCCGCAGGAAACGGTCGAGCCGCGCCAGGTTGGCGGGGCCGGCGACGCCGCGCACGAGTTGCTTGGTCTCCGAGGCGTCCTGCTCGTCGTAGGCGCCGAAGAAGAACACCCGCTCGCGCCGGATCGGCCCGCCGAGCGTGAAGCCGTACTGCAGACGCGAGAAGTCGGGCTTCGCCGCTTCGCCGGAAGGATGCTCGGTCGAGATGCCGTCCCACTGCCGGAACGTATGCATCGTGCCCTCGAGCTCGTTCGTGCCGGACTTCGTGATCACGTTGACGAAGCCGCCGGCCGAGCGCCCGAACTCGGCCGTCGCGCCCTGGTTGATGACCACCATCTCCTGGATCGCGTCCTGGTTGAAGGTGAAGGCCGGGCGCTGGCCGCCCCGTTGCTCGCCGAAGAAGGAGTTGTTGAAGTCGGCGCCGTCGACGATGAAGTTGTTGAAGATGCCGCGCTGGCCGCTGATGTTCAGCTCGTCGCCGTCCGGCCCCTGTGAGAGTGAGGCGCCCGGCGTGAGCAGGGTCAGGTCGAAGAAGTTGCGGCCGTTCGTGGGCAGGCCCTCGATCACTTCGTCGGCTAGCCGCTGGGAGGTCGTCACGTCTTCGGTCGCGGGCGTGCCGTAGGCGTCCGTCGACACCGTGATCTCCTCGGCGACGACCTCCTTCAGTTCGATGTCGAGGTTCAGACTCTCGCCGACGCGAAGCGTCAGGCCGTCGATCCGCTCCATCAGTCCTTCGTCGTCCCTGGTCACGATCAGTTCGTAGGAACCAAGCGGCAGCAGCGTGCGGGCGAAGGTGCCCGTGGCCGTCGTCTGCACGGATGTCACGAACCCCGTCTCGGCGTGCTGGATCAGCACCTGAGCACCGCCGACAGTGGCTCCATCGGGCCCGCGGACCGTGCCGCGGATGATGCCGGTCGTCGCCTCGGACTGGGCGGCGGCCGGTACGGTTCCGGCTGCCGCCACGCCGAGGCCTACGGCAGCCAGTAAGGACTGTATGCGTCGAAACCGAGGCCTCATGGCGCCAATCGTAGCCACTTCCCCGGCCGAGTGCCGTGCGGATTCGTCCCCTCAGTTTTGAGGGCGTCGGGCCTGCGGACATCACGGTACAATCACGCAACATCTGACCAACGTGACGAAAGCGAGTTCAAGCCGTGACGAACGGTGACGAAGAGGGATGGCGAATCCCCTCGGAGTAGCCGCTCAACTGAAGTCATGCGTAGCCACCCTGCAGGAGGCTGCGTTCGACGAGGACCGCTGGGCGGCCGCTTCCCGATCCATCGACGACGCCTGCGGGCTCCTTAGCAGCCATCTTGTTGTGCTGGCCGGGCGGCACTCTGTCCCGGAGTTCCGCTTCAGCCGAGCCCTGATTCGCGGTGAAGCCGTAGCGGAGGTCGAACGGATCTACGTCGAGGAGTACGCGTTTCGGGATGAGCGCGTGCCCAGGGTACGAGACCTGCCGAACGCGCGCCTAGTCCACAACCGCGAGATATACACCGCCCAGGAGCGCAGAACCTCGGCTGTCTACAGCAGCTTCCTGCCTCGGGTCGGTTCCAACAACCAGTTGAACGTGCGCCTCGACGGACTGCACGACACCGACATCGTATGGGTCGTGACCAAGCCGGCCGACCGTGACTGGACCTCGGAGCAAGCGGCCTTCCTGGAGCGTCTCCTTCCGCACGTGGCTCACTTCGTCCGTGTCCGTCAGGCGTTGGCGGCGGCGGATGCCCGGGATTCCTCGCTCGCGGGGTTGATTGAGAGGGCAGGCCTGGGGGTGCTCTTCCTGGACCGGCAAGGCCGCGTGCTGGAAGTGAATCCTCGCGGCCGCGCCCTGCTCTCGTTCGGCCACTGTCTAGCGGAGAGTGACGGGCGGTTGCGGGCCTCATGGCGTGGCGACGACGCCCGGCTGGGCCGGTTGCTCTCCGCTTGCTGCGAAGACGGCGTCGGCGGCACGATGACCCTCCGGTCCGCCGGCAACGGCGCCGGGGCCGGCCCGCTGGTGCTCCATGCCTGTCCCGTTCCGCCCGATCTGACCAGTTTCGACACCCGTGGCATCGCCGCGCAGGTGCTCCTGACCGAGCCGGAAGCCGGCCCCACGGTCGACCCCCGTCTCGTGGCGGAGGCCTACGACCTGACGCGTACCGAAAGTCAGGTGGCGGCTCTACTGGCGGAGGGCCGCACGGTCGGCGAGATTGTCGCGTCCACCGGCCGCAAGGAGAGCACGGTCCGCTGGCACGTGCGGAACCTCCACTCGAAGCTCGGCGTGCACCGCCAGGCGGACCTCGTGCGCCTCGTACTGGCGACGGCCGTCGGTGCGACTCAGTTCAACGGCGAGGAATGAAGCCGGCTCCATGGACAAGATCGTTGGCCTCCTGCAAGAAGCGGTTTTCGACGAAAGTCGCTGGACGAATCTGGCCTCCTCGATCGACAGTGCCTGCGGGTTGACCGGGACCCAGCTGGTCGTGGCTCCCGATGCGAACGGCTCGGTCCCGGACTTCCACTTCGGTCGAGCGCTGATACGCGGCGAGCCGCGAGAAGATCTGGAACTCGAGTACATCGAACGGTACAGGCACCGGGACGAGCGTTTACCTCGGATGCGGGCGATGAGCCTGGGAAGGCTGTACCACAACACGGACCTGCTTACGGAGAGCGAGCAGAAGACGTCACCCGTGTATGCCGGCTTCATCCCGCGCTTCTGCAGCAACGATCAGTTGAACGTGCGTGTTCGCGGCCACAGGGGCACGAACATCTTCTGGTGCCTCAGCCGACCGATGGACGGCGGCGGCTGGTCGTTCGAGAACGTGGAGCGAATCGGACGGCTGGTGCCGCATGTCGCGCACTTCGTTCGCGTGCGGCAGGCGTTGGCTGCCGCCGACGCGCGCGGCGATGCCCTGGCGGCTCTGCTGGACCGTACAGGTTTGGGTGTCCTTCATCTCGACCGCGGCGGCCGGGTGCTGGAAGCGAACGAGCTTGCGCGCCGCGTGTTGGCTGAGGGCGACTGCCTCACGCAGAGGGACGGCCACCTGCGAGCCTCCGCGCGCCACGAGGACGCGGAACTGGGGCGGCTGCTGACGGCCTGTTGCGAGCGGAACATTGGCGGGTCGATGGCGCTATGGCGTCTCGGCGATACACATGCCGATCCCCTGGTTCTGCACGCATGCCCGGTCCCCATCGACCGCGGCAGCTTCGGGGCCGGCGGCGTTGCCGTTCAGGTGCTGCTGACCGAACCGGGCTCCGGCCGCCGGGTCGATCCCGGACCCATCGCAGCGGCCCATGGCCTGACGCGAACCGAGGCCAAGGTCGCGGCTCTGCTGGCGGAGGGCCGGACGGTCAGTCAGATCGTCGCGTCCACGGGCCGCAAGGAGAGCACCGTGCGCTGGCACGTGAGGAACCTCCACTCAAAGCTCGGCGTGCATCGCCAGACCGACCTCGTCCGACTTGTGCTGGCGTCGGCCGTCACGGCGCCGACCGAGTAGTGGGCCGGGCTGAACGCCCGCACGCGCCCGGAATCGACAGAGTCCCGGTCGTGACGGCCCCCTCAGTTTTGGTGGCGACGGGCCGCGCGTTCCGGCACTACGGTAGGGCCTTGCCCCGAACGGTAGGAGGGAAGGAACCGTGAACTGCCCCATCTCGTCGAGTCGCCGGCCGCCGGCCGCCTGAGTCGTGGCCGAGGAGGCCTTGAAGAACGCCAAGTTGTCAATGCCGGTCGCCTCGTTCTTGAGGGCGGGGCCGGAACGTCGCGACGATGAGAAATCGCGACGGCGTTGATCTGCGAACCCTGGCGAGAAAGTACGGTCTGACGCCCGCTGAACGCAGGGTGGCGGCGCAATTGGCGCTAGGCCTCACTGTCAGGGAAATCGCAGCGTCCACCGGCCGCCGCGAGAGCACGGTGCGTTGGCATGTCCGAAACCTGCACTCGAAGCTCGGCGTCCACCGGCAGGCGGACGTGGTGCGGCTGGTGTTGTCAGCGACGAACGCAGGGAAACTGGAGTAGACGACCTCAGGGCGCCAACGAGCGCCTAAGGGCCAGCCGCAAGCCGTCTCGGCCGTTGCTTGTTCCGGTCCTTCCGCCGTTGTTCAACGATCTGGATTTGTTTGAGGTCGGCAAGCGACAATGATAGATTGGTCATCGTTCGTCGGAGACCCCGCCGGGCCGGTCTTCGCGGTCTCCGACACATCTTGACTCGCGTTGACGCGGCCGCGTTGGGTGGCGGAGGACGTAATGGTTGTGAAAGAGACCGGCATGGATTCCAGGGAACGCATGGGCGAGGAGATCGCTGCGCTCGCGGCCCGCATCGAGGCCGCGACGTACGAGCTGCTCGTGCTGATCCGCGAGTTCGATGAGAAGGAAGGCTGGAACTGCGGCTTCCTCAATTGCGCCCGTTGGCTCTCCTGGCGTATCGGTCTGGCCCCCGGTGCCGCCCGTGAGCGGGTGAGGGTGGCCAGAGCCCTGGGTGAGTTGCCGCTGATCAGCGAGGCGATGAGGCGGGGCGAACTCTCCTACTCCAAGGTAAGGGCCCTGACCCGCGTGGCCCGGCCCGACACGGAGAAGGAGTTGCTGGATCTCGGCAAGGCGGGAACGGCGGTCCATGTCGAGCGTGTCGTCAGGGCGTGGCGGAGGATCGACCGCACGGTCGAGGCGCGCGAGGACGAGTTGCGTGACGCGTCGAGCTGCGTGACGACCCACATCGACGAGAACGGCATGTTCGTCATCCGGGGGCGTCTGGCGCCGGAGGCGGGCGAGGTGCTGAGGAAGGCGCTCGATGCCGCTGGCGAGAAGCTCTACGGCGAGCAGGCCGAGCGGCCGGAGGACCGGCCTCCGGCCGGGAAGGTCCGTGCCGAGGCTCTGGCCCTGGTGGCGGAGAGCGCGCTGAAGGGAGGTCTCGATCCCGGATCGAGCGGCGATCGCTATCAGGTCGTCGTTCATGTCAGTGAAGAGGAGCTTGGAGGCCGGCAGTGCGAAGCGAGCGAGTGCCGCTGCTGCGTTCCCGCGGGAACGCAGCAGGCGGTCGAGGTCGGTGGCAGTGCCGCTCCGGGAAGGAACGGGGACGTTCCCGCGGGAACGCCAGCCGCTTCAGCGGACGGCGGTGCCTGGATCGGCGATTGCCACGTTCGCGTTTCCGCGGAAACGGCCCGTCGCATCGCCTGCGACGCGGGAAGGGTCGTCATGCGGGAGCGTTCGGGGCAGGTTCTGAGCGTTGGCCGCAAGACCCGGACCATCCCGCCGCCCATCCGTCGCGCTCTCGAGTTCAGAGACCAGGGCTGTCGCTTCCCCGGGTGCACGTCGCGACACTGCGACGCCCATCACATCGAGCACTGGGCCGACGGCGGCGAAACGAAGCTCTCGAACCTCGTTCTCCTCTGCCGGCGGCACCACCGCCTGCTCCACGAGGGCGGCTTCAGCGTGCGGATGACCGAAGACGGCGCCGTGCAGTTCTTTGATCGACGGGGCCGGCCGATCGAGAAGAGCCCGGCGCCGCCTCCCGTCGGCAATGACGCTGCCCGAGAGTTGATCGAAGATCTGGAAGACGCAGGCATCCTGATCACCGGAAGGGAATCGATCCCCGCCTGGGACGGCCGACCGATGGACCTTCGCTACGTCATGGAATCCCTGTGGCGGCCGCCTCCGCATCTGGAGGCTGTGGTTGCCCGGGAGAGGGAAGCCGCGCGGGTCGCGTAGGCGAGCCTGAATCGAGGCCCGGGAATCCGGGCTCGCCTAAACCGGGAAGCTCTCGCGACGCCCGTCGTGAGGCGGGTGCTCCCTGCATGTCCGCGCGGCGCAGACGCTGCGGACTCCCACAGAAACTGCGTGGTTTCCCCTCAGTTCTGAGGGCGACAAGCCTCCTGCCCGTGGCTAGCGTGACTCAGCGATTGGGCTTCATAGCCCGAGACGAGCAGTGTTTCGGTTGATGCCGAAAGGAGGGGATGCCAGTGAAGTCACGCGACCGGGAGGATGGCAGATGATGAGTTCGAGTGGAGTCTGGATGGTCGACCTGAGTGATCGCACTGCGCGTTCTCGCGTGCGGAAGCCGCTGCGCACGGGGCTACCTGGAGCAGTGGCGATTGCGGCGGGGGCAATGGTGTTCTCGTCGGCGGCCGCAGCGCAGGCGCCGCCGGAGCCGCCCGCTTCGTGCGCAAGCGTGTCGGTCGAGTCGCTCGACATATGGGATGACCGCATAGAGATCGTGACAATGCCGGACTCCGTGGAGTTCGGTTGGAACGCGCCTGAAGACGGGCTCGACTATTGGGGGCCCTTGGCCGAGTCGAACAACTCATGGGTTCTCTGCTTGCCGACGGTGCCCGGATTGACCAGCTCCTACGTGGCGCTCGACAGGTGGCATGTTTGGCCGCTGACGACTGTCTTCGACGGGCTGGTGCCGTTCGCGGGGCTGGACCACGAAGTGTCGACTGAAGCCATGGTGATCAGAGGGTTGGCTCCGGGTATCGACTACTGGGTCAGGTACGTCTACATTCGCATCGTCTTTGACGAAGAGGGGACAGCCGTAGGCGAGCCGGCCTTAACGAACTGGATTCACTTCCGGCTCGAAGGGCCGTTGCAGTTGCCGGCTCCCGTGAACGTGCACGGGGCGGGCCTATGGGGGCCGCGGCGGTTGGCGTCGAACGAGATCGCGGTGTACTGGTCGGCGTTCGCCGGTGGCGGAGTCGTCGAGTCCTTCCAGGTTCGTTCGAAGGAAGCCACGAGTGCCAACTGGAGCGACTGGTCGGAGGTTCCGGGCGGGCCGGAAGCCAGATGGCACACGTTGGATGGTCTGACTCCCGGAACTCGGTACACCTTTGAAGTGAGGGGGATCAACTCGGCGGGCGCAGGTGCGCCAACCCGCGTCGTGGGAGTGCCTCGACCGGACTCGCGCACATTCGATGCGCCATGCCCTCTGGATGACCGGCTCGGCGAGCCCTCGGCAGTTCACAACGAGAAGGTCTGGATGGCGAGGCAGGAGGAAGAGTCCTTTCGTGCGACCTCCTCCGGGACGGCCGCACTCTTCGGCTGGTTCGTCGACGGCGAACCGACTCCGGAGTCGGTCGAGTACAACGTGTGTCGACCGGTCTTCCCTGGCTCGAGCCGGTACCGTGTCGAGAGTGCGATGCGGAGTCCTGAGGATCTGGGTTTTGTCGGACGACTCCGTGCCGACGAAGGCTACGCCGTCGCGCTGGACGGGCTTGCGCAGGAGGACCAGTACTGGATTCAGGCGGTCCATCAGCCATCGTCGGATGAAGGAGGCGAAGTCGAGGTCACGACCTGGATCCGCGTCGACGAAGCGTATTGGCGCTTCGAGGTGAACCGGGCGCGCACTCTCCCCTACTGGGACCACCGGCTTCCGGCGTTCGAGCGGCGGATGGGTTACGAGTCCTTTCCGGGCATCCTGGAGACGTTCGGTGGTAACGTTCCCTTGCGCGCGCCGGCCGCACCGAGCACCGTGAGGGCCTCGGAACAGTCATCGGACAGCGCGGTTCTTCGATGGGAGCCCTCCACGGCTGGCGGCAGGGTAGAGGAGTGGCAATACCGGACTGCCAGGGAGTCAGGCGGCGGATGGACCCGATGGCGAGCCATGCCCGGCGAGGCGGATCGCCTCACCCATGTCGTGGATGGCTTGACTCCCGGAGAGCGCTACACGTTCGAAGTCCGTGGTGCGAACAGCGAGACCGCTGGAGCGTCGACGACCGACTCCCTCCAACTCTCGACGGAACCCCCTTCCGGTTGTAGCGAAGCCGCTGGGTCTACGGCCGAAGTCAGCGCCGTCTGCCTGGGCGGCGGTCGCTTCCGCTTCGAGGCAACGTGGGAGTCCCAGCATGACGGCCGCCGAGGCGCGGCGCAGATGCGCCGGTTGACGGAAAGCACGGGCGTGGCCACCTTCTTCGACACGGACAACGTCGAACTCGTGTTCAAGGTCCTCGACGGCAGGGAGGCGAACGGCAACCACTGGGTCTTCTACGGCGGGATGACGGACCTCGGATACACGCTGACCGTGACCGATACGCAGACCGGCGAAGTCAAGAGCTACCGGAACGAACCGGGCAGCACATGCGGCGGCGGCGACACGACCGCGTTCGGCGCGGCCAGCGCCTCGTCGGCGACGGCGGGCGGCTTCGGGTCGATCGGGCTCTTCTCAGCCCGGACGGCGACGCCGTGGGCCAGATCGGTACAAGCGGCTCTCGGCTGTCCCGGAGATGCACTGTGCCTGGCCGGCGGACGGTTCGACGCAACCGTGGAGTACACGAATCCGGCCACTGGACTCGTCGGAAGCGGCCGTCCGATGCTCGGAACCGACAACACAGGCTACATGACCTTCTTCTCGCCCGACAACGTCGAACTGGCGATCAAGGTGCTGGACGGGCGGGCCTTCAACGACTCCTACTGGGTGTTCGCGACTGGACTCACGGATGTGGACTACACGGTCACGGTCAAGGACATGCTCGGTGGGGACGTGAAGACCTACGACAGTCAGGACGCGGATTCCTTCTGCACGTTGCAAGACCTAGAGGCGTTCCCGCAGTGAAGATGAATCACCAGCGGCCCTGCGCTCTGACTGAGCCTCGACGAGCCCGGTTCGCCTCTTCCCTGCTCGCCCTTCAACCTCTACCACGCTCGTCCTCGGGTAGCTCTTGGCAAGATTGGCGAATGGTCGGAGATGTTCCATCCGCCAAGCGCAGCAACGGGATGGGATAGCCCATGAGTCAAGAGAGTACGAAGTCGCTACAGGATGCACTGGACTTCCTTGTCCAGTGCATCCTGCCGATGCTGCGCGGTGTCTTCACAGGACGGTGTGTCCTTCTCGTACTGCTCCTCGTCGTCGGTGCCTGGCTCGGCGAACGCTTCCTTCGATGGCGCGGATGGATTGTCGTTCGCAGTACCGTGCGAGGGGAAGCGCTACAGACGGAACGCCGTTCAGACGGTAGGCGCACGCTTCTCCGCGATCTGACGGTAGAGGCGGGTGGCTATGCGATTACGGTGCCGAGGGGTTTCGTCACTGACTACAGTTCGATTCCTTGGTTTGGCAGATGGCTCGTCCGCTGGTCGAAGGTGGACGTCGCTGGCGTAGTCCACGACTACTTGTACTGGTGTGCCAGGGGAACCGTCCCCGCCCTAGCTTCCGATTGGATCTGGAAGGAAATCGCGGGTTCGGGCGATCGCTACGCCAATGTGCTGCAGCGCTGGCTTGCGTGGATGGCGCTGGCTTTGGGTGGGCGCGTCACCTATCGGAAGGCAGGTAGGAAACTGCGCAGGCCCGACAACAGGAAGCCTGCGTGGATCCGGAACCGTTGTCCAGTAGGAGGCAAGGTAGAACGAAGTGGAGTGCCCCTCTAGGAGCTTGCTGAAGAAGTGGTGTTGCCGGCCTTGGACCGCGTGTGCACGGGAGCTCCGAGCTAACTCGGGGCCGGTGAAGTGGTGGGTATTGCGCGTGCGACGGACGGGTTGAGGTATGGAGCACGGTTTGAGGCACGGTCAGCGCCCCGATTCGACCCCGGAGAGGTGGCGTCGACGCGCTGCTGCGTCATGCCGCAGCCTCAAGGTGAGCTATTCGGAGGATATTGAATGAGCCAGCGTTCCAGAGCATCACCCAGTTCCTCTTCCGACAGTCTCTGAACATCGGCCGGCCAAGCAGTCCGTACTGCTTCATCCAGCCGATCGAACCCTCCACGGCAGGTCTCTTGCGCACGCTTGCCGTGTAACCGGGATGACGGATCGTCCGGCCGTCGACCCGGCTGCGGCGCCCCTTCCGGCTCTGAATCACGTGCGGCGTCGCGTGCAACGCTCGAGCGCCCTCGACGAACGAGATACTGTCGTACAGCTTGTCGCCGCCCACGGTGACACGGTGGTTTCCCGGCAGGCTCTCCAGGAGATGCAAGGCGCCTTCGGTTTCCGCCGCGCCCTCCCCGATCGCCACTTCGGCGCCAATCAGACCGTTCCGGTTCTCCGTCAGCACGTTGCCCTGGTACGACAGACGGGCCTCCTTGCCACGCCCCTTGCGCATCAGCCGGCACTCCGGGTCCGTCCTCGATTCGTGAGTGTCGTTCTTGCGCTCCTTGCCGCGGAACGACGGGCCGCCCTCGTCGTCATCGCTGCCTTTCGGCCGGAAGCCCTTGTGAGACGCCCAAGCCTCGATCAGAGTCCCATCCACTGTGAAGTGAGCCCGAGACAGCAGGCGCTGTCTCCCCGCACGCTCGAGGACCGCCTCGAAGGAGGACCGGGCAACCGCCTCGTCGAGCACCCGGTCCCGATTCTTGGTGAACGTCGTCGCGTCCCACACCCGCTCGTCCAGGTCTAGCCCCACGAACCAGCGGGAACAACATGTCGAACTCCAGACGCTCCATCAACTGCCGCTCGCTGCGTACGCTGTAGAGGGCCTGCAGCAGCAGCGCGCGAAGCAGATGCTCCGGCGGCACCGACGGACGGCCGCGCTTCGAGTACAACTCCTCGAAACGAGGCGACAGCGACGCCAGAGCCTCGTCCACGATCGACCGGCTGCGCCGAAGCGGGTGACGCTGGGGAACCCGCTCCTCCAACGACACGTAGCTGAGGAGCCTCGTCGCCGATTGACCCCTGCCGCGCATGGAACTGACCTCCTGAGACAGATCCTATGACGCCGCAACTCCCCTTTTTCAGCAGGCCTCCTAGGTGCTCGCGGAACGAATGCGTCTCGGAGCTTTCCAGGAATCTCACGTTTCCCCTCAGTTGTGAGGGCGACAAGCCTTCTCAGCGGATCTACGATCTTGCTCAGAACCTAGAACCCAACTCTAAGGAGGACGCCATGCGAGTCACCTATTGTCTGATGCTTGCCGCCGGAATCTCGCTAGTGGTCGCGCCGATCGCTGCGGACGATTTCTTGCCCGTGGCGGCTACGTCGATGGGATCCTGTTCCGCTCTCGGGCCCGCTACGAGTTTCTCGGCCGGTACCGAGTTGGACTTTCTGACTGAAGAGTCGTGGTACTGCACCGTGTACTGGTATTGCGGCGGCAATACGAAGTCCGGCACTGCTTCTGGTTCAAGTACGAGCAAGGACAATGCTTGTCATCGTGCGAGAGCCAGCGCTTCGAACCAAACTTGCCCGAGGGGAGGCACCCCTCACATGTACGATTGCGAATGCACCAAGTCCGACGCGGCGGAGGTCTTCGAAGCGGTCGAAGCTCCGATTCCGGGTCGGACGCGCTCCGTGGTGCGGCCCGGTCAGGGTGGTGGCCGTCCTGACCGGGCTGAGCGATAGCGCTTGACTCGCCTAGACTGGCCGTATCGTTCCGCCTGCGCTGGGCCAGGTCGTGCACCGTGTCTTCGAGAAGTAGTGGCGTTTGGCAGGCGCCGTCGCTCGCGAAGTCCCTGCAAACGGCTACAGACGACCCAAGCGCCGGGGGCGAGGAAGCCTGGCTGGTCGGCCACGAGGAGACGGAAGGGAGTTTCTCGTGGGGTTGTAGGAGATCCGGTCCACGGGGCGGCAGCGCCGCACCTTTTTGGCGCTGCACGAGCGGCGAGGCACCGGGAGAAGTGAGTTTTTCTGAGAGGCGCTGTCGCTGGAAGCGGACCATGAAGGACCTCAAGGGTTGCGGTTTTCACGGCTGCGCTAATGAGCGGCAGGGTGACCAGAAACTTCGCGCCTTGGTCTGTCCGTTCATCGAAGACGGAAGGTGGAAGACGACCGTGTGGCGCGGGCGCCTTGGGATCGAGAGCAACGGAGGCACGTTTCCGTTGCATCGTAGACATAGTGGCGACTGAGCCCATGCGTCGCATTTGTCTCGGCGGTTCCAACGAGCATCCTGATCGGGGCGGCGCGTGAGATCTCGGCTTGCTCATGCGCACGGCGTTCCGGGGCGCGGATTGAAGGACTCCGCAGGGGCTACTAGCTGTCCATGCACCCACCCGAGCGCGACGGGGACCAGGAGGTCACCGGTGTCGGACGGGGACCTGCGTCAACGCCGCCCCAATCTCGGCGGGAGTCTCTCCCCTAGCTGTGGCGATGGTCCTGATGCAACCTTGGCGGTAGTCAGAATGGCGTTGCCATCGTCAGCTACGGTAGGCGGCTACGGATCACTTCTTTCACGGTCGGCTAGAGGGGCAAATGCTCCCGCAACCGCCGCACCACGTCCGGCTGCCTGGCCGCCAGGTTCTCCGTCTCCATCGGATCGGCCTCGAGATCCCACAGCACGTCCTCGCCCTCGAAGTCGGTGACCAGCTTGTAGCGGCCGTCGTAGGCGAGCCGCCAGTCGCGGAGGCCGGAGAGAACGACCTCGCGGTGACTGTCGGTCCGCCCCTCCAGGAGCGGGCGGAGGGATTGGCTGTCCATGTCGGCCGGGGTGGCGAGGCCCGCGTAGTCGAGGAAGGTGGCGGAGAGGTCGAGCACGGTCGTCGGCAGGTTGCACTCGTACCCCGCGCGGATGCCGGGACCGGCTGCCAGCAGGGGGACGCCGGCGGAAGCCTGGTAGGGGAGTGACTTCCCCCAGAGCGCGTGATCGCCGAGCATCTCGCCGTGGTCGCTTGAGTAGACGATGATCGTGTTGTCGAGCTGGCCGGTCTCTTCGAGCATCTCGATGTAGTGGCCGAGCCAGGTGTCGATGTTCTCGATCATCGCGGCGTAGTTCTGGCGCAGCGCCACGTGCTCGGCGGGAGTCAGGGCGCCTTCGTAGGCGAAGGGTTGGCCAAGACCGTCCCTGCCGCGCACCCGGCCTTCCATCTCGGCCGTGATGTCGACCGGCGGGTGGGGCCCGACGAAGTTGATGGCGAGGTGCCAGGGCTGGTCCCGCGGCGCGGCGTCGATCAGGTCGAGTCCGTTGCGTGCGATCCAGTTGTCGCAGTAGGCCTCGGGGCCGAGAGGCGAGGTGATGACGTCGGCCCACCAGGTGTCGGGGAAGCCGGAACGCCGTCGCAGGAGGTCCTCGGCGCAGGCCTTGCCCAGGGGCGGTTCGAGGGAGTCGAGATAGGCGTAGTACGGGTCCTTCGGGCCTTCCGGATCCTCCAGGTAGGACTGCATGCCGTCGCCCTTGCCGCAGTTGTTGATCTGCGCCGAGAAGCCCCACTCCTCGGCGAAGTTCGTTCCGTCCATGCCCCAGTTGCCGCTGTTCTTCGACATGTCGAGCTTGCCGACCGCCATCGTGTGGTAGCCGGAGTCGCGGAGTCGTCCGTAGAAGGTCGTCTGGTCGAGCGGGTAGTCGAAGCGGTTGCTGCTCACGCCGCAACGGTCGTACTCCCGGCCGGAGGCCAGGCAGGCCCGGGATGGGGCGCAGACCGGCGACGGCACGAGGGCACGGGTGAAGTTGACACCGTCGCGGGCCAGGCGGTCGATGTTCGGTGTCCGCAGTGCGGCGAGACCGCCGCTGCCTGGGCCGAGCCAGTCGGGCCGGTGCTGGTCGGGGAAGAAGAACAGCAGGTTGGGGCGGTCGTCGGCTTCGGCCCGGGGCTGGGTTTCGCCGCAACCGGAGAACCCGGCAAAGGCCCCGCCCGCAATCAGGCGGGAGGACTGCTGGAGGAAGTCGCGGCGGGTACGGCGGGTCATTGGTCCTCCTGCTGATCGGATCCGTTTGATTGAACGGCGTTTGTAAGTACGAACGACGTTGGGCTAGATTAGCGGACATCCTGAGTACAAGGGATCGGCCCGGCCGTCCCGGAGTGTCCGCGCCGGCCGGTCGAACCCGCGATTTGGAGGAAGAGGCATGAATCGACGTTCTGTTTGGCTCGGAGGGCTTGTCGTCCTGATTTGCGTGGTTCCGCTGCTCGCGGACGGTCCGCAGACCGGCACGATCGACGGCCGGGTCCTGGACGCCCAGGGTGCGCCGCTGCCTGGCGTCACCGTCACCCTGACGGGCCCGCAGAACACGCGGACGGTCATCACCGACTCCGACGGCGTCTACCGCTTCGCGCTGCTGCTGGCTGGCCGCTACACGGTGAATGCGGAACTCGAAGGGCTGGGCACCGCGGAACTGGCGACCGACCTCGATCCTGGACAGCGGCGGGGCGTCGACCTGACGCTCGTGTCGGCGACCGCGGAGGAGATCACGGTCACCGGCGAGGCGCCGCTGATCAGCAAGTACGAGACGGCGCTTGCGGCGACGATTCCCGAAGAGATCACGGAGAACGTCGCCTTCGGCACGCGCACCTACAACGCGGCCGTGCGGCAGTTGCCGTCCGTCGTCAACCGGAGTGACTTGGACAGCCGGCCGTCGGTGAACGGCGGTATCTCGACCGAGGTCGGCGTCTACATCGAGGGCGTGGACACCTCGATGCACCGCCGCGGCGGCGAGATGCGCATGCTCATCCCCAGCACCGCGCTGACCGAGACGAAGCTCGAGGCGACCGGTTTCGGCGCCGAGTACGGCCGGGCGACGTCCGGCATCATCAACTCGACCGTCAAGACGGGGACGAACGAATTTCACGGCGAGGCGCTCTATGTCGGCCAGAACCCGAAGTGGCGGGCGCCGGACGTCCTGGAGCTCGAGCGTCCCGATGACCAGATCAACAGCTACGAGACGAGCGTCGGCGGTCCGCTCGCCCGCAACCGGGCGTGGTTCTTCGTGTCCTATGGCCGGATCTCGGACAACCGGATCGATCGCTTGCGGGACGGCACCGTTGTCAATCTCAGCCGTCAGGCGGATCCCCTGGTCGGGAAGGTGAACTTCCAGCCCGCGGACAACCAGCAGATCGCCTTCACCGGGATCGATGCTCCGTCGGACGCGATCGGCCTTTCCGGCAACCCGGGCGACCAGTACGCGATCATGAACTTCCCGCTCAACGGGCGGGTGCAGACGTTGAACTGGAGCCTCGGTCTGGGCAGCTCGAACTTCCTCGAGTTCAAGCTCGCGAACCGTGAGGAGTTCGTCGGCCGGCACGCGGCCGAGCAGCACCCGATCGATCCGAACGCGTCGCCGGACGACCCGTGGGGGAACAACTTCCGCTATCGGGATCTGGCGACGGGCCTCAGGCACAACGGCCCGGCCGTGCGCCTGGCCGAGGGCTTCAACGACTTCCCGCGAGACCAGGCGAACGTGTCCCTGACCAGCTTCAGGGGCCGGCACGAGTGGAAGTTCGGCGTCGACGCCCAGGCGATCGAGTTCGCCAACCTGACCTCGATCATCACCGAGTTCCGGGGCCGCAACTTCGACCCCGACCTGCCCGGCGGCTACGTGACCCCGGTCAACAAGCGGGTGTTCGACCCGTCGAACGTGATCAGGGAAACCAGCGACTTCCTGGCCGTCTTCGCCCAGGATCGCTTCGAGGTCGGCGACAACTGGGTCTGGACCCTGGGCGTCCGCGGCGATCAGCAGACGATCGACAACGACATCGGCGAGCGGGTCAACGAGTACACCGAGTGGGTACCCCGGGTCAGCGGCGTCTACGACGTGAAGGCCGACGGCAGCATCCTGCTCCGCGGCACCCTGGGGCGCTACTACCACGCGATCGGCATGGGCATCGTGCTCCAGGAGTTCTCGCGCCAGAACAACGGCGAGAACATCTACGATCAGTTCGGGTGGAACCGCGAGACGCTGCGTTACGACCGGTTCCAGCGCCGGGTGGAGCCGACGTTCGACCAGGCGATCCAGGACATCGACCCGTACTACAAGGACGAGATCTCCTTCGGCGCCGACTTCCAGGTGTCCCCGAAGTGGGTCGTCAAGTCGCGGCTGATTGCGAGCGAGGCGGACAACATCTTCCACGCCACGCTCCAGTTCGACGATGCCGGCCGGGTGGTTCGCGATCTCCGCAACTGGTCGGACGCGCGTCGCGAGTACCGGGGGCTGCAGATCGAGGCGAACCGGCTGTTCCGCGACAATTGGACACTGCGAACGAACTACACCCTGAGTTCAACCAAGGGGAACATCAACTCGCTCAACGACAACTTCAACCTCAACGAGGCGTTGGGAGGCATCGAGGTGAGCACCGGGCTGACCGACGCGACCTCGAGCCCCTACTGGTTCGGACGGCTGCTCGAGGACCGGGAGCACCTGGCGAACGTGATCGGGATGAAGCGCTTCGTCTTCGGCAGGCATGATCTGGTGCTGGGGGGGTTCCTCCACTACGCAGCAGGGGCGCCGTGGGGAAGCCATGTGTCGACCCAGGTACGGCATCCGGTATCGGGACAGACGATCACGACGTCGACGTACCGCGAGCCGTCGGACGCGCACCGGCTCCCGGACACCTGGACCGTCGATCTGTCCCTGATGTACTCGGTCGCGACGGCGGGCAACGTGCGCGCAAAGATCGGCTTCGACCTCGCGAACGCGACGGACAACCAGGAACCGATCGCGATGAACAGGCAGACCGGGCGGCCGAACGCTCTGGTGTCCTGGTATCAGCGGCCGCGTGAGTTCCGGCTGAAGGTGGGCTTCAGCTTCTGATCCGTCGCGGGAGGCACGGCCAGGGTCGGGCGCCGCTCTTCATGGGCGGCGCCCTCGCCTTCGCCCTTGCCGTTTCCGGTTGCGACACGGGCGGCCCGGGCGCAGCCTACGACGGTGATATGGGCGCCGCGATCGAGCAACTCAAGGCGGACGTTGCTGCGCAGCCGACGGACGAGTCGACGATCGCCGCGCGGGCGGCGGTGGCGGCCGACTGGGCGGACGCGCTGGCCCTGGCCGGTCACGAGATGGGCCTGGAGGGGCCGCGGGTGCGTCTCAACTCGACGTTGCCCCCGACCGGCGAGGCCGCCGTCAGCGCGGGCGCCATGATCGACCGGCTGGTGCGCGAGTTCACGCTGCGGGAAGAGGAAGGCGCGCTCGGTTCGCTGACAACGGACACGCCGGGACCGTTCGAGGCCCGTCGGTACGCGACGGTTCGTCAGACCTGGACCGCCGGTACGCGGCCGGTCGAGACCGGCGGCGGGTTCTGGGTCGCTCGCCACTTCAACGTGAACTACGGCGCCTTTCAGACCTCCGACCCGGCCGGCGCCGGCTACGTCAGTCTTGAGACGAGTGACGGCGACGCCGTCTTCGAGGCCGAGGTCTACATGGCCTCGGGGCCGCACGGCGGCTTCCGCGCTCCGGAACCGGCGCTCGCTTACCGGCTGACGGAAGGGCGGCTCGACGCCGGCGAGTCAGTGACGATCACCTACGGCGACACGTCCGGCGGCGGCCCGGGAATCCTGATGACGCAGACGACGGGCGCCAGGATCCCGTTTCCGCTCTACGTCGACCTCGACGGCTCCGGAGAGTGGCGGCCGCAGCCGATTCTGCCGTTCGCGGTGATCGGCACGACGGTAGCCGGAGTCCACGGCTTCGCTCCGAGCGTGGTGCGGACCGGCGAGACCTTCGAGTTCTCGGTGCGCGCGGAGGACCGCTTCTACAACCGGGCGACCGGCGACATTCCGGGCTTCGATGTCCTGCTGAACGGAGAGCATCGCGCCTCGACCGAGCCGGGGACGGAGGCGATCACGGTCGTCGAACTGGCTCTCGACGAGCCCGGCGTCTACTGGGCGGCGATTCGCTCCCGGGGCGAGGGGCCGTCGATTGCCGGCGATGCGAATCCGATCCTGGTCGCGGACGACCCCGAGTACGGCATCTACTGGGGCGATACCCACGGCCATTCGGGCTACGCCGAGGGCATCGGCACCCTGGACTTCTTCATGCGGTTCGCGCGCGACGACGCGCGACTCGACTTCGTCACGCACTCTGAGCACGACATCTGGCTGGACGCGGGCGAGTGGGAACTGATGCGCGAGAAGAGCGCCGAGTACGACGAGCCGGGGCGGTTCACTCCCTACCTCGGTTGGGAATGGACACGGCACACGCGCCAGGGCGGCGGCCACCACAACGTCCTCTACCGCACCGTCGGCGACCAGGACGTGATCTCGGTGCTCGAGTTTCCGACGTTGTCCGAGCTCTACCGCGAACTCGACACCCGCTACGACCGCCGCGACGTCGTCGTCATCCCGCACGCCCACAACCCGGGCGACTTCCGGCAGTCGCATCCGGGCCTGGAGCCGCTGGTCGAGATGATGTCGATGCACGGGACCTTCGAGTGGTTCATGCAGGAGTACCTGTCGCGCGGGCACCAGGTCGGCGTCGTCGCTGCGTCCGACGACCACCTCTCCCATCCCGGCTACTCGGCGCCGAACCGAACCTCGCTGGCGCAGAGCGGGGGATTGGGGGCTGTGTTCGCGCCGGAGAGGTCGCGCGACGCGATCTTCGACGGGATGAAGGCGCGACGCACCTACGCCACGACGGGCGACCGGATCATCCTCGACTTCCAGGTGAACGACACGATGATGGGCTCGCGGGCGCCGTTCTCGGACGTGCGGGAGATCGCGGGACGGGTGATCGGCACGGCTCCGATCGGCTCGATCGCCTTGATCAAGAACGAAGAGGAACTCTGGAGCGAGGACTACTCGCTCGACACCGCCGGCGGCGCGCCGGCGGAGTTGCTGCTCACGTTCTACTCCGAGGAAACGCCCGTCCACATGGGCGACGCCCCGCGCGGCTGGCGGCACTGGCGGGGCCGGCTGACGGTCGCGGGCGCCATGCTGCGGTCCGTCGAGGGGACGGACTTCGTCAATCCGACGACCCAGCACGTGGAGCAGAACGGCAACGGCGCCGTCTTCCGCACGAATACCCGCGGCGAGACGAGTTCGCTACGACTGTCAGTGGCGGACGTGCAGCCCGGAGCGGCGATCGTCCTCGAACTGGAGGAGGCGGCCGAAACCGGCTCGGCACCGCCGTTCTACCGGCCGCGGGCGGTCATCCCGGGTGCCCGCGTGCGCCTGCCGCTGTCGGATCTCCAGGGCGGCCGGCTCGAGAAGCTGCTGCCGATCGAGGACTATCACCGCGACTCCGTGACGCTGCGGCGCGTCCGCCCGGACGGGCCGCGGGACATCGAGTTCAGCTACACGGACAGCGATACGCCGCGCCAGGGCGACTACTACTTCGTCCGCGTGCGCCAGTTGAACGACGCGATGGCCTGGTCGAGCCCGGTCTGGGTCGGTGGGTATCCCTCCCGGTAGCTGAGTCCCGGCCAGCTGCTACACGGGTTCCGCGATGAACACCGGGATGGTCCGTGACGTCTTGTTCCGGTACTCCTCGTACGGCGGGAACGCCTCAACGGCCAGCGCCCAGGCGCGGGCCCGTTCGTCGGCATCCTCGACCTCCCGTACCCGCATCGCCTGGACCTCCGTCGCGTCCCGGAGCTCGACATCCGGGTCCGTTCGCAGGTTGTAGACCCACTCGGGGTCCTTCGGCGCGCCCCCCTTCGAGGCCACGAGAACGTAGCTGTTGCCGTCCTTGACGCGCATCAGCGGCGTCTTGCGGATCGAGCCTGTCTTGTTTCCCGTATGGGTGACGATGATGCAGGGCAGGCCGGTGTCCAGCAGTCCGACGCCTTCGGTGCCGCCGCTGCCTTCGTAGAGCTCCACCTGGTCGCGGACCCACTTGATCGGGCTTGGGATGTACTCGGCCATTTGATGTCCTCGTGTTCGGTTGCTGCGAGGCGGCGAATCTACCCGACGGTCGGTCGATCCACGGGCGGAGTAGATTTCCCGTATGGCGGGGTGGCCGATGGCGGTGACGATGGGGGATGCTTCGGGCGTTGGGCCGGAGATTGCGGTGCGCCGGTTTGCCGAGGGGCTGCTGGGGAGAGATGCCGTGGTGTATGGCGATGCGGCGGTGCTGGTGCGGGCGGCCGCGGCGCTGGGCCTGGACGTGGCGGTTCATTCGATCGATGGGCCGGAGGAGGTGGTGGAGGGTTCGATGAACGTCTGCGATCAGGGGCTGATGAACGCGGAGCGGGTTGCGCCGGGAGTGTTGAGTGCGGAGGCGGGGGCGGCGGCGCTGGCCTATGTCGACTGTGCGACACGGGACGCGTTGGCAGGCAAGGTGGCGGGCGTTGTGACGCTGCCGATGAACAAGGAGGCGACACGCATGTCGCGGCCGGACTTCCAGGGGCACACGGAGTTCATTGCCGGGCTGTGCGGGGTCGAGGACTTCGCGATGATGTTGACCGTGCCGGAACTCGCGGTGACTCACGTCAGTGCTCACGTCAGCTTGCGCGAGGCGATCGATCGGGTGGAACCGGTGCGTATCCGCAAGGTGATCTGCCTGACCCACGAGGCTCTGTCGCGGTTCATCGAGCGGCCGCGAATCGCCGTCTGCGGGTTGAATCCGCATGCGGGAGAGCACGGCCTGTTCGGAACCGAGGACGAGGAGATCATCCGGCCGACGATCGAGCGCGCGGCTGCGGACGGTCTGGACGTGTCCGGCCCGCATCCGGCGGACACGATCTTCCGCCAGGCGATTCACCTCGACCGCTACGACGCGGTCGTCTGCATGTACCACGACCAGGGTCATGCGCCGATGAAGCTCTACGGTTTCGAGCGCGGAGTCAACGTGACGATCGGCTTGCCGATCGTCCGCACGTCGGTGGACCACGGAACGGCCTTCGACATCGCCTGGCAGGGGAAGGCGTTCACGGACTCCCTCGGCCACGCGCTGGACTACGCCTGGAAGCTGGCGGGACGGCGCTAGGACACTGGAGCGCTACATCGATCGAACGGCGAGCAGCTCTTCCAGGCCGCGCAGGTCGGCGGCGTTCCTGGTGTAGAGGGGCAGGTCGTTGGCCAGCGCGACGGCGGCGATCAGGAAGTCGGCCAGGCGCCGGCGGCCGACGGGTCCCTGGCGCAGGAGTGCGGAGTAGATCCGACCGTAGGCGCGCGCCGCGGCGTTGTCGAACGGCAGGGGGTCCCAGGTGCCGGCGGCCCACTGCAGGCGGTCCTGCCGGCGGGCCCGTTCCTCGTCGTCCTGGCCGGCCGCCAGGGGCCCGACCGTGAGTTCGGCCATCGTGATGGCCGAAACCGCGGACAGGTCCGGCAGTTCCAACGGGTCGATCAGGTCGTAGTCGATGATGACGGACGTATCCAGGAGGCCATGGCTGTCGCCGGCGAGCGTCTGGCTCGCCTGCAGCCCGGCTTCGTGCGCCGTCTGGTGGAGAGGCTGTACCGCGGAACTCATGTCCGGCGACTTCCGCCGTGCTGATTATCCAGCCAGGGATCGATGACCGCGTCGATGTCGGCCCGGAACCGGCCCGCGTCGATTCTGGGAGCGGTTCGCACCGCCTCCGTGAGCATGGCACGGGATACGTAGCGGCGGGCGGCTATGGGCCGCAGTTCGGCCACCGGAGTTCCGTTTCGGGTGATCGTCATCGTCTGGCCTTCCTGAACGGCCCGGAGCACCTTGGCCGAGTCGTTGCGGAGCTGTCTTTGGGTGATCGTTCGCACGCGGCGGATCGTAGCAACTGTAGCGTTTTGTAGCAAAATGGTCCTTTCTGTAGAGTCCAGCTACAGACATAGACGTAGAAACCGACGGAGGTCTCGAATGAGCGGACGAGTACAGGTTCCGGTTGCGGTGGTGCTATTCATGGCGGTGCTGGCGATTGCCTGTTCTCCCGGCGGGAACGGCGGTGAGCAGGAGGCCTCCGCGGACGCTTCGCCGCCGAACATCGTTGTCATCCTGGCCGACGACCTCGGCTACGCGGACGTCTCGATCTACGGCGACCGGATCCAGACGCCGAACATCGACCGGATCGGCCGGGAGGGGGCCGTCTTCACCCAGGGCTACGTGACGACGCCGGTCTGCTCGCCGGCTCGCGCCGCGCTGCTGACCGGCCGTTACCAGCAGCGGTACGGCTTCGAGTACAACGCCCGGCAGGCGCCGGAAGTGCCGGACGTCGGGCTCATCGCCGGAGAGCTGACGATCGCCGATCACCTGAAGGCGGCCGGCTACGCGACCGGCATCGTCGGCAAGTGGCACCTGGGCTTCAAGGATGAGCACTACCCGATGAACCGCGGTTTCGACGAGTTCTACGGGCATCTCGCCGGCGCCACCCGGTTCATCAACCGGCGGACGGAAGGCGCCGTGTCGATGTCGGCCGACGACGAGTTCAGGAGCCGGCCGCCGGAAGACCCGCGCGCCGACCTGGTGGTCAGGGGGACGGAGCCGCCCGCGCCGCCGGAACGCCGGGCGGGCAACCTGATCCTGCGCGGGCCGGAGAAGACCGTGATCGACGAGCCGGCCTACATCACGGACGTCTTTGGCGACGAGTCGGTCGACTTCATCCGACGGCACGCCGATGAGCCGTTCTTCCTCTACTCGGCGTTCAACGCGCCGCACTCGCCGTTCCAGGTCACGGAGGAGTACTACAACCGCTTCCCGGACGAGGAGCACGAACTGCGGCGGATCTACTTCGGGATGATCGCCGCCCTCGACGACGCGGTCGGCCGCATCCTGGACGCCCTCGACGAAGCGGGGATCGCCGACAACACGCTGGTCGTCTTCCTCTCGGACAACGGCTGCGCCGGCTACTTCCCCGGGCTGTGCTCGTGCGAGCCGCTCTCCGGCGGCAAGCTGACCTACTACGAGGGCGGCGTCCGCGTGCCGTACCTGCTGCGCTGGCCGGCGGCGGTCGCGGCGGGGACCACGGTCGACGCTCCGGTGTCGACGCTCGACATCCTGCCGACCGCCCTGGCTGCCGCCGGAACCGCGGCGCCCGCGGGTCTCGAACTCGATGGACGCGACCTGATGCCGCTTCTCGACGGGTCGTCCGAAGCGATGGGCCACGACCGCCTCGTGTGGCGGAACTACCCGACGGTCGCCGTGCGCAGCGGCGACATGAAGCTGATCAAGCCGAACCAGGATGAGCCCGGCGGCTTCCTCTACGATCTGTCCACCGACGTTCGGGAGCAGACCGACCTCGCCGCCGAGCGACCGGAGGAGGTCGCCAACCTGGAAGCAGTCATCGAGGAGTGGCGTTCCATCACGGTGGAACCGGCCTGGACCCGGCGCCGGCCGGTCGTCTACTCGATCTGCAACATCGAACCGATCGGCTTCGAGAACTAGCGGCCGCAGGCCGTCTAGTCGCCGTCCGGCCACTGAACGGCTGGAGGCTGTTCAGTCCCCGTCTGGCCGCTATAGTCTCTCGGAACCCGGAACGGTCGCCACGGTTCTTCGTTATAGGAGCGAGTCCAGTTCATCGAAGTGGTCGGCGAAACGTCGACCAAGGGCAGGTACGCTTGTGCCGCCAACCAGCGAAGAGGAGGCGAGGGAATGACGATTTCTGGCGACACGGTGTTCGGTCGCTTGTGCAGAGTTGGCACAGCGCCGGTGGTGCTCGCGATGGCGCTGACGCTCGGCGCGGGGGAACGCGCCGCGGGTCAGGACGCCGCGGAGAAGCAAGGCGAGCCAACGAGTACCACCGTGGACGTGGATCCGGACTGGGAGATCGTCGAGGACTACCTTGAGCGCCAGAAGGCCTGGACGGAGCAGGTTCGGCGGAAGGTGCTCGCCGGGGTTCCGGACGATCTGCTGTCTTCGGGCGTCGGCGAGAAGGCCAGCAGCCCGCAAACGCGAATCGTGGTGATACCCGCGTCGGGAGACGGTTTGCCGTCCCAGGCCGAGATGGTGGAAGCGCTGCGAGAGGCGACCGAGGCCCGGAACAGCGACGGCAGCCTGGACGGACAGCTCCTGGATGAGGGTCAACGCGCCCTCGTGGACGATCTCCTGCGGGCGGCGGCCGGTGGACAGGGTGACGTGAAGGTCGTGAGTGTTCGGTCCACGGACGGGGAGTCGTCTCCTGGCGCCGGGGAGACTGCGGCCGATGGGCGGGATCGCCAGGGGCAGGCATCGCTTGAGGGTGCCGCACCCGGCCACTCGGAACCGCAGGACATCGGGCGTGCCGCCGCTGCGGCCGTGGCCATTCTGGAGCTGGGCGGGTCTCACGAGAAAACGGTCGAGGCGGCCGAGTTCCTCGTCAACCATGCGGCGTCGGCGTCGGAAGGTGGAGAGTACGCCTCCCTCGGAACCAGAGCCCTTCTCGAGTTCGCGCCCGACTATCAGGGGTGGCCGTTCTTGCTGCCGCGACTGCATACGGTGTCGCGTTTCGGCCAGGACAGAGCAGCCGCCGCCTCGGCGGTCTTCGAGGTGCTCGCCTCGGAGGCCGAGGATCCCGTGCTGCGTGCCGCGGGACGCTACTACGGCGCGGCCGGACGGATGCAGGCGGCCAACGCCGGCGGTTTGCCGGAGGAGGAGCGCGCCGCCGAGCGCCAGGCCGCTCTCGACGCGGCTTCGGGCTTGAGCGCCGGAGTGGAGGAAGAGCTTCTCCTCGGCGGTGGCCTGACCCTCGCGGAGGCCGAAACGGACCTCATCCGCAGCATCCGCCACGGGACCGTGGGCAGCAAGGTCCCGGACCTCGTCGGCAGCCGGCCGGACGGTGTCGAAGAGCGCCTCTCGGACTACCGGGGCCGCGTGGTCCTTCTCGATTTCTGGGCCACCTGGTGCGTGCCGTGCGTGGCTGCGTTGCCGCAGAAACGCCAACTCGTTACCGACCTCCCCGCCGACCGGTTCGCTCTGCTGTCGATCAGTGTCGATGCGGAGCTCGAAACCGTGACCGGGTTCCTGGAAGACGAGCCCATGCCGTGGTCAAACTGGCATATCGGAATGAGCAGCGACGTCACCCGGACCCTGAACGTCAACTCGTACCCCACCTACATTCTTCTCGACGAGCAGGGCGAGATACTGGCGAGAAGCCAGCATCTTCCAGAGGACTTCGTGGCGCTGATCGAAGCAACGGTCGGAGGCGCTCCGGAGGCTTGAGCAGGCAGCGGATCGCCGCCTGGTCGGTTCGGAACTACCTCGCACTCCCCCCGCGGGGACGGGTCCAGTTGCTCGGTCCGCTCGGGCGTACCCGGGTTATTGTGGAGGTCCATCATGGCTAGCCGCAGTTCCTCACGCACTCTGATCCTGTCTCTGGCCGTCCTGCTTGCGGCGCCGGCGGCAAACGCCGCCCAGAGCCTCTCCGACGCCATCGCCGAGGACTACAGAACCGAGCTGAAGGCGCTCTTCGAGCACTTCCACCGCAACCCGGAGCTCTCCTTCCTCGAACACAAGACGGCGGCCCGGCTCGCCGACGAACTTCGCAAGTCCGGCGTCGAGGTGACGGAGGGGATCGGCCGCACCGGGATCGTCGGCATGATGGCGAACGGCGAGGGACCGCTGGTTCTCGTGCGGGCCGACATGGACGGCCTGCCGGTGGAGGAGAAGTCCGAGCTGCCGTACTCCTCGACGGTCAGGCAGGTCGACCTCTCGGGCGAGGAGGTGCCGGTCATGCACGCCTGCGGCCACGACATGCACATCACGACGATGGTCGGCGTGGCGCGGCGGCTCGCCGCGATGCGCGACCGGTGGTCGGGCACGGTCATGTTCGTCGGCCAGCCGGCGGAAGAGCGGATCATGGGCGCCCGGGAGATGATCGAGGACGGCCTGTACGAGCGCTTCGGCGTGCCGGACTACGCGCTGGCGCTCCACGTGTCGGCGGGCAGGCCGGCCGGGAAGATCGAGGTGCCGCCGGGCCTGCTCGCGTCTTCCTCGGACAGCGTCGACATCACGGTGTTCGGCGTCGGCGCGCACGGGGCGTCGCCGCACCGGGGCAAGGATCCGATCTACATCGCGGCGCAGCTCGTCGTCGCGCTCCAGGGCATCGTGAGCCGCGAACTCAACCCGCTCGACCCCGGCGTCGTGACGGTCGGCGCGATCCACGGCGGCTTCAAGCACAACGTGATCCCGGACCGGGTGGAACTGCAGCTCACGGTGCGGGCGAACAGGGAGGAGACGCGGGAGCAGTTGCTCTCGGCCATCGAGCGGATCGCGGAGGGCGTGGGCAGGGCGGCTGGACTGCCGGCGTCGCTGCTGCCGAAGGTGGTGCGCACGAAGGAATCGACGCCCGTCACGATGAACGACCCGGAGCTTGCGGCCCGGGTGCGGACCGCGATTGCCGCCGGCATGGGTGAGGAGGTGCTCCACAGCGAGCCGCCCTCGGGCATGGGCGCCGAGGACTTCGCCTACTTCCTCCGCACGGAGCACAAGGTGCCCGGCACCTACTTCAACGTCGGCGGCACGGACCCTGCCGACCTGGAAGCGGAGGCCGCCGGCGGACCGCAGGTTGCCGGCCACCATTCGCCCTTCTTCCGGATCGAGCCCGAACCCTCGATTCGGGCCGGAGTCGAGGCGATGACGCTGGCCGTCCTCGACCTGCTGCAGCCGTAGCAGTGCCCGGACCGGAAGGCCCCTTCGAACCGATTCCCGAGTCGGCGCTTCGGGAGGTGCTGGCCGAACTCGAACGTCTCTACCCGGACGCCGACTGCGAGCTGCGCCACGAGAACGCGTTGCAGCTACTGATCGCGACGATCCTCTCGGCCCAGTCGACCGACGTGCGCGTGAACCAGGTCACCGAGACGCTGTTCGAGCGCTATCGCAGCGCGGAGGAGTTCGCGGCCGCCGACACGGCGGTCTTCGAGCAGGAGATCCGCAGCACCGGTTTCTTCCGCCAGAAGACGAAGAGCGTGCTCGGCGCCGCGCGGAAGATCACGGAGGAGTTCGGCGGCGACGTGCCGGACACGATGGAGGACCTGATCACCCTTCCGGGCGTGGCGCGGAAGACGGCGAACGTGGTGCTCGGCACCTGGTTCAGGAAGCCGGTCGGCGTGGTCGTCGACACCCACATCGGACGTCTGGCGCGGCGCCTGGGCATCAGTCCCGAGAAGGACGCGGTCAAGGTCGAGCGGGATCTGATGCGCCGGCTGCCCCAGGACAAGTGGATCTTCATGGGTCACGCGATCATCTGGCACGGCCGCCGCGTCTGCGCCGCGCGCCGGCCCGATTGCGCGAACTGCACGCTGGCCGAGTGGTGCCCGCGCAACGGCCTGGCGGACTGCTAGGCTGCCGCGGTTCGCCATGGAGTTGATCGCCACGATCGGACGGGCGCTTCGCCTGGCAGCCGCAGGCGTGCTGGCCGCGCTGCCGCTCCTTGCTGGTCCTCCCCCGGAGCCGCCTCCCTTCTACGCCATCGAGGGCGTGCGGGTCGAGGTCGGCGACGGCACGGTCCTGGAGCGCGCGACGGTCGTCATCGAGAACGGCACGATCACTGCCGTTGCCGAGGACCCGGCGATCCCGCCGCACGCCTGGGTCATCGACGGCGAGGGGCTCACGGTGTACCCGGGCCTGATCGACGCGATGGGCAGGCTGCCGCAGCCGCGGCGGCCTCCCGGGGGGGCGGGGGCCGGAGCGCCGGGGCCGGGCGGCCAGCGGCGGCGGCCGGATCCCGACCGGGCCCTGCCGCGCGGTCCGGAAGACCGTCCGCAGACGACGCCCTGGAAGCGGGCCGCCGACGACCTGGCGCTGGACGCGGAGGCGGTCGAGACCTGGCGCAAGGCGGGTTTCGCGTCAATTGCGGCAAGGCCGGGCGATGGGCTGTTCCCGGGCCGGCTGTCGCTGGTTCGGCTGGGCGTTCCCGGTCGCGATCCGGAACACCAGGTGGTGGCCCCCGAACTGGCCCAGGTCGCTTCACTGAGCAGTGGCGGCGGCTTCGGTTCCTACCCCGGGTCGCTGATGGGCAGGGTCGCCTACTTCCGGCAACTGCTGCTGGACGCGGCTCACTACGCCGCCGCGGTCGCCGCCTACGAGGCCGATCCCGCGGGCTGGCGGCGGCCCGACTTCGATCGAACCCTGGCGCCGCTGGCGGCCGTCGCCTCGGGCGAGGAGCGGATCCTGCTGCCGGGTTCGAGCGCGGTCGAGATCGACCGGGCGCTCCGCCTCGCCGAGGAGTTCGGTCTCGACTTCACGCTCTACGGCGGCCAGGAGGGTTACCGGCGGGCCGCCGAACTCGCGGATGCCGGAGTGGCGGTGCTGGTCGACGTCGACTGGCCGGAGCCGCTGCCCGAGCGCGACCGGGATCCGGACGCCGACCGGCCGCTTCGCGAGATCCTCCACGAGCGGCTGGCGCCGACGACGCCGGCCGAGCTGGCCGCGGCGGGTGTCCGCTTCGCGCTCAGTTCCGGCGGCGCGGAGGACGCCGCCGACTTCCTGGCCGGCGTGCGCCTGGCGATCGAAGGCGGCCTGGAACCGGCCCGGGCGTTGGCGGCGCTGACCCGGGACGCGGCGGCGGTTCACGGCCTGGATGACCGGATCGGCACGGTAGCCGCGGGAATGGCGGCGGACCTCGTGCTGGCCGACGGCTACCCTTGGCAGGAGTCGACGCGGGTGGAGGGCGTGTTCATCGACGGCGTCCGGTACGCGGTCTCCGACGGTGAAGAGGCCGAAGGCGACGGTGAGGACGGCGAACGCGGTGAGCGCGGCCCCGGCGGCCGTCGCGGCGGGTCGACCGATGCGCCCGCGCCGATGCGGCTGGCCGAGGTCGCGGAGAAGTACGCGGAAGTTGCCGGAGACGGGATGGTGCCGATGACCGGTCCCTACCGCGAGGACGACGTGCTGGCGATCGTCGGCGGCACCGTGCTGACGATGTCCGGCGAGACGATCGAGAACGGCACGGTGGTCGTGCGGGACGGCCGGATCGCCGAGGTCGGCAGCGGCGTCAGCCCGCCCCGGGGCGCGCACGTGATCGATGCCGAAGGTCGTTACGTCACGCCGGGCATCTTCGACGCTCACTCGCACATCTCAACGGCGGGTGGCGTCAACGAGGGCAGTCTGGCGGTGACCTCGATGGCGCGGATCGAGGACGTGGTCGATCCGACCGACATCGCGATCTACCGGGCGCTCGCCGGCGGCGTCACGACGGTCAACGTGCTCCACGGCAGCGCGAATCCGATCGGCGGCCAGAACCAGTTGCTGAAGCTTCGCTGGGGCGAGAACGCGGACGGTCTGCGCTTCGAGGGCGTGCCTTCGGGCATCAAGTTCGCGCTCGGCGAGAACCCGAAGCGGTCACGGTCTTTCGGCCCGGGGCCGCGCCGCTACCCGGCGACCCGGATGGGCGTTCTCGACGTCATCCGGGAGGCGTTCACGCGGGCTGCGGAGTACCGGGACGCGTGGACGCGCCACCGCGAGGCGGAAGCCGCCGGTCGCCGCAGCCGCCCGCCCGCGCGGGATCTGGAGCTCGAGCCGCTGGTCGAGATTCTGGAGGGCGAGCGGCTGGTGCACGCCCACAGCTACCGGGCCGACGAGATTCTCCAGTTGCTGCGGCTGGCGGAGGAGCTCGGATTCCGGATCGCCACGCTGCAGCACGTGCTGGAGGGCTACCGCGTGGCGGACGAGATTGCGGCCCACGGCGCCGGCGCCTCCACCTTCTCCGACTGGTGGGCCTACAAGGTCGAGGCCTACGAGGCGATTCCGCACAACCCGGCCCTGATGGTGGATCGCGGCGTCCTGGTCTCGGTCAACTCGGACGACGAGGAGGAGATGCGCCACCTGAACCACGAGGCGGCCAAGGCGGTCAGGTGGGGCGGCCTCTCCGACGATGAGGCCCTGGCCCTGGTCACGATCAACCCCGCCCGCCAGTTCGGGATCGAGGATCGCATCGGTTCGATCGAGGTCGGCAAGGACGCCGATCTCGTGATCTACGACCGGCATCCGCTGAGTTCCTACGCCGTCGTCGAGACGACGCTGGTGGACGGCAAGGTCTACTTCGACCGCGAACTGGACCGGCGCCGGCGAGAGCAGTTGGCTGCGCTGGAGCAGTCGTTGACCGAGCCCGCGGGCGAGGACGGCGGAGACGAGCCGTGACCGCCGTGTACGGCAGGATCGCGGCGGGACTGCTGGCCCTGGCGGCGTTCGCCGCGCCGGCGGCGGCCCAAACGCTGGCGATCGAGGGCGGTACGGTGCATCCTGTGTCGGGCGCTGCCTACACCGGCACGGTCGTCGTGCGGGACGGCGTGATCGAGGCGGCCGGTCCGGATGTCGCCGCGCCGCAGGGCGTCGAAGTGATCGACGCCCGCGGCCTCCACGTCTATCCCGGTCTGTTCAATGCCTGGACGGTCCTCGGGCTGGTCGAGATCGACTCGGTTCCCGCCACGCTGGACCAGGCGGAGCTGGGCGACACGCCGCATCTCCTCGCGATCGAGGGGGTGCATCCCGCGAGCGAGATCATTCCGGTGACCAGGGAGAACGGTACGACGCACGCGTTGACGGCGCCCAGCGGCGGACCCTGGACCGGCCAGGCGTCGGTGATCCTCCTCGACGGCTGGACGGTGGAGGAGATGGAAGTCGAAAAGAGCGTCGGCGTGGTGCTCGAATGGCCGAGCCTCGAGACCCGCGAGTTCGACTTCTCGACCTTCAGCGTCCGCGAGAAGAAGTTCTCCGAGGCGAAGCGGGACTACGACCGGACGGTGGACGAGCTCGACGACTGGATCGAGGCGGCCCGCCAGTACGACCACTCACGATCGAACGCCGGTTCCGCGGCGGCGGTGGAGCAGGACCACGCCCTCGAGGCGGTCGCGCGGGTGGCTCGGGGCGAACTGCCGCTCCTGGTCGTCGCCGATCGGGCCCGGGCCATCCGTGACGCCGTGGCGTTCGCGGAAGAGCACGGTCTGCGGCTCGTGCTGGGTTCAGGACGCGACGCGGCGAAGGAGGCGGACCTGCTCGCCGAGAAGAAGGTGCCGGTCATCCTGAACTCGGTTCAGGCGCTGCCGGCCGAGGAGGACGACCCGTACGATGGCCCCTTCGCCGCGCCGGGCGAACTCCATCGCGCCGGCGTTCCGATCGCGTTCGGCACGTTCGACGCGTCGAACGCTAGGGCCCTGCCGTACGAGGCCGCCACCGCGGTCGCCTTCGGTCTCGAACGGGAGGCCGCGCTGCGGGCGCTGACGCTGGGCGCGGCGGAGATCCTGGGGCTCGACGATCGCCTGGGCTCCATCGACGCAGGGAAGTGGGCGAACCTGATCGTCACCGACGGCGACCCGCTGGAGGTGCGTACCGCGGTGCGGCACGTGATCGTCCGCGGCCGCGACGTGGACCTGTCGAACCGGCACAGCCGGTCGTACGAGTTGTACCGTAGCCGGCCGGCGCCCCCGTAGCGCGTCAAGTGGAGCCGGCCTGGCGGCCGCCTCCAGCGGGCGGCCCTACGGTTCCTGATTCGACTCGGCCTGCTGCTCCTGCGCCTGGAGCATCTCGACGACTCGCTGGGTCAGGTCGACCCGGGCGCTGGCGTGGAGCACGCCGCCGATGCTGGCGTTGAGGATCAGGTCGTAGCCGTTCTCGTCGATCAACTGCTGCACGATCGGGCGAAGGCGCTCGTTGATCTGTTGCAGCGCCTCTTCCTGGCGCTTCGCGGCGCGGCGTTCGGCGTCGTTGGCGAGGCGCTGAGACTCGCGCTGCAGGTCCTCGATCTGGTGCTGGATGCCGCGCAGTTCGTCCGGCCCCTTGCCGACGGCGCTCTGGCGCAGCGCCTCGACGCGGCCGGCGTTGGCTTCCAGGGCGGTCCGCGTCTCGGTCTCGATCTGCTGGAGGAACTCCGCGAGCGCTCTCCCTTCACGCGCTTCAGCGACGACCAGTTCGACGTTGATCGAGGCGACGCGGGTTGCCTCCTGGGCGTGGAGCGCGGGCGAAATGGTGGCCGCCAGGAGGGCGGCAAGCGAACAGACGATGAGGCGGCGACTGGTCATTTGGTCTCTCCACCGGGGGTGTAGATCGGCATCGGGAACGGCGTCACCTTCCGGCTCTCCGGCCGCTCGACATCCCGTATTCGGGCGGTCCCCTGCTTGGTGACCTGGTCGATGCGGAGGACGGAGTGCATGGGCAGGTAGGTCCGTCGGACGCCCTTGAATTCGCGCTGGAGGCGTTCTTCCGAGGGGTCGACGACGACCTGGGTCTTCTCACCGAACACGAGTTCGCCGATCTCGACGAAGCCGAGCAGGCCGCCCTGGGAGACCGAGCAGGCGTAGACCTCGTAGATCTCGCCTTGACTCAGGAAGGTCACCCGGTAGATCAGGTCGTCGGACACGGGCTACTTGGGTTGCTGGAGTTTGGCGAAAGCGGCCGCCATCACGTTCAGGCCGCTCGACTCCTTCTGGCGCTGCCGGTACTTCTTGTAATCGGTCTTGGTGCCGCCGAGTTGCGATCCGGGTGGCGCCAGACCCAGGCGGCGGCGCTTCCGGTCGATGCTCTCGATCATTACCTTGATCTCGCGACCGGGGTGATACGCGCGCCGGGCCAGGTTTCCGTCGGCCCCCTTCACCGCCGACATCGGCAGGAGCCCGGTGAGTCCGGGTTCGAGCTGGACGAAGATGCCGAAGCGGGACACCTGCTCCACCTTGCCTTCGACCTCGGCGCCCTCGACGTACTGCTTGCCGAGGTCCTTCCAGGGGTCGCTAGCGGGCACCTCGCGCAGCGAGAGGGCGATCCGTCGCCGTCTCGGGGCGACTTCGACCACCCAGCCCTCGATCTCCTCCCCGACCGCGAACTCCGGCGCGCTCATCGACTTGCCGATGGGAAGCTGGGAAGTGTGGACAAGGCCGTCGAGGCCGGGCGCCAGTTCCACGAAGAGGCCGAACTCGCTTTGCCGGACCACCTTGCCCTTGAACTGTTCGCCGGCGGTGAAGCTCTTCGCCGTCTCCTTCCAGGGGTCGGCTTCCAGCGCCTTCATGGACAGCGAGATGCGCGAGCTGCGTTTGCCGTTCTTCTTCTCGATCTTGGTGACCACGGCTTCCACGCGCTGTCCGACCTTCAACAGGTCGGCGGGCTCTCCCGACCGGGTTCGGGAGATCTGGGTCCGGTGGACCAGGCCTCCGATTCCGCCGCCGAGATCGACGAAGGCGCCGAAGTCGGTCACCGAGGTCACCTTGCCGCTGACGGGCTCGCGGGATTCCTGTTTGGCGCGAATCTCGTCGAGCGCGCGCTTGCGCTCGTTGCGAATCGCCGGTCGCCGGGTCAGCACGATCCGCCGCCCCGCCTCCTTGATCTCGAGGACGTGGAAGGTGTACGTGTTGTTCACGTACTGCGCCGGCGGCTTCGGCCGGTTGCCGAGTTCCATCAGCGATCGCGGACAGAACGTCGTGACGCCTTCCGAGACGATGTGGAATCCGCCCTTGTTCCAGCCGATGACCTTGCCCTCGACCGGGTTCTTCGCTTCGAGGGCGGCGGCAAAGGGAACAGCCGAGGGCGCGAGTGGAGGTGCCTCTTCGACGGTTGGGGGCACCTCGACTTCGGCTTCAGACTCCGGCTGCTCTCCCGCCTCGGCCTCGGCCTCAGTGGTCGGCGGTTCTTCCGCTTCGGCGGCGGCCGCGGTTTCCACGTCGGGCTCGGCCTGCACCTCTGTCGCGGCTGCTTCGATCAAGTGTGTTTCAGGTTCGACGGGAGGCGTCTCCTCGGGAGCCGTCTCTTCCGGCGTTGCCGTTTCGGTTTCCGCCGGCGTGGCTTCCACGGCAGCCTCATCCTCCGACGGCGGCTGAGCGAGCGCGTGATCGTTCGTCTCAGTCATGGTGAGGAGGAGGAGAAGGGGCCGCGGCTTCGGGGCGCGGCGGCGGCGTTTGGCCGGACGGCGATTGTAGCACCGCGACCAAAGAGAAGGGCCCTGCCGAAGCAGGGCCCTTGAGCTGTCGGTCCGGGAGACCGGGTCAGGCGATGTCGATCTTCCTCGCCTTGGCCTCCTCGGCCTTCGGGATGGTGATGTTCAGCACCCCGTTCTCGAACTCGGCGCCGACTGCCGCGACGTCAACGTCGCTGGGCAGGTTGAAGCGCCGTACGAAGCGACCGTAGACGCGCTCGACCCGGTCGGCGGTCGCGCCCTCGTGGCTGGCCTGACGCTCGCCCGAGAGGGTCAGCGTGTGGTCCTCGATCGTGAGGTCGATGTCGGACTTCGTCAGACCGGGGAGATCGACGGCGAGGGTGTAGGCCTCGTCGGTCTGCGTGAGGTCCGCGGCCGGCCACCAGGTCATGGCGGCGGACTCGGCCCCGTCGTGGCCGGCCACGCGGCTCAGGACGGGCGAGAAGAAGTCGTCGAGCATCGCCTTGCCGAAGAGCGGCTCGAAGGCCCCGATCAGGGGACGGTGGAACGGAGTGTGTCGAATCAGGCTACGGGTCATTGTGTTGTCCTCCTTGAGGTTGGTTCGTTCGATCCAGGCGTCGGCGCTGGTTTCTGCTGCCGACGACTCAGGAGTATGAGTCAAGGAGAAGCAGATGTCAACTATCTGATTGTAACTCCGTCAAGTCTTAGTTCGGCAGCGTAGCGCCGGTGACGGCGCCCAGGGTGGGGCCGATCTCGGCGTGGAGGACGAGGTCGGCGATGCTGTCGAGGTCGGTGGCCTCCCGGTTCAGGATGACGAGCCTGGCGCCGGCCTGCTTCGCCAGCGCCGGGAAGCCGGCCGCGGGATAGACGACGAGCGAGCTCCCGATGGCGAGGAAGAGGTCGGCGGTCAGCGTTGCTTCGTGGGCGCGGCGCATCGCCTCTTCCGGCATCGCCTGGCCGAAGGAGATCGTGGCCGTCTTGATGATGCCGCCGCAGGCGTCGCCGGCCAGGTTCTGCCGCGTGCAGACGGGCAGTTCCTCCCGCTCCCTGAAGGCGGCGACGATGGGCCCCAGCTCGTAGCGCTTCCGGCACTCGAGGCACGCCGCGTAGGTGGCGTTGCCGTGCAGCTCGATCACCTCGTCGTCAGGGATTCCCGACTCCTGGTGCAGGCCGTCCACGTTCTGCGTGATCACGGCGAGGAGCTTTCCCATGCGCCGGAGCTCGGCCAGGGCCAGGTGACCGCGGTTCGGCTTCGCCTGGCCGATCGTGCGGTCGCTGCCGATCTTGCGCCGCCAGGACTCGCGCCGCGCGTCTTCCGAGGCCATGAACTCGCTGAAGTCGATCGGCCGGTACTTGGTCCAGATTCCGCCCGGGCTCCGGAAGTCCGGGATGCCGGATTCCGTGCTGATCCCCGCGCCCGTGAAGGCGACGATCCGGGTTGCTTCGTCGATCAGGCGTTCGAGATCCTGCGTTTGGCTCATGCGTGTCTCCAGGTTGCTTCGGGCGGCCCAACGAGTCTACGAGCCGTTCTCTACCGACCGGTCGGTCTGTTACACTGCCCCCTGACCTTGGGAACTGTGCCTGCAATGAAGCTGGACAAAGCCGGCAGAGCCGGAGGATAGAGGATCAGTATGTCTTTCCACGCCTTTTCCGGGACCGACACCTACCTTGCATCGCCCGAACTGAGGGACTCGGTCAATGTCGCCTCGGCTCTCGAGAAGCCGCTCCTGGTGCGGGGCGAACCCGGCACCGGCAAGACGGTGCTCGCCGAGGCGATCGCCGAGAACCTCGTCATGCCGCTCCTGACCTGGAACATCAAGTCGACGAGCAAGGCCCAGGAGGGCCTCTACGTGTACGACACGGTGCAGCGGCTGAACGATGCCCGTTTCGGCGACAAGGACATCACCGACATCTCCCAGTACATCAAGTACGGCCCCCTCGGCCAGTCCTTCCTCACCGATCAGCGGGTGGTCCTGCTGATCGACGAGATCGACAAGGCGGACATGGAGTTCCCGAACGACCTGCTGCACGAACTGGACCGGATGAGCTTCTTTGTCCACGAGACGGGCAAGCAGCACTCCGCGCAGTTCCGCCCGATCGTCGTCATCACCTCGAACAACGAGAAGGAACTGCCGGACGCCTTCCTGCGCCGCTGCGTGTTCCACTACATCGCCTTCCCGGACAAGGTGGAGATGGAGGACATCATCCGTGTCCACCATCCGGACGTCGAGGCCGAACTCCTGCGGCAGGTCCTGCTGCGGTTCTACTGGCTCCGCGACCTGCCCGAGCTGCGCAAGAAGCCGTCGACCAGCGAGTTGATCGACTGGATCGCCGCGCTGCGCCGCGGTGGTGTGAGCACGGAGTCGATCGAAAGTGAGCTGCCCTTCCTGGGTGTGCTGATGAAGCGGGAGAACGATCTGGAGGCCGTGATGGCCGCCCACCGCCGGGGCCGCGTAAACTGATCCCCGTCCACGAGGCTTGACCAGAGGCCCGAACCGATGTTCGTCGACTTCTTCTACCACCTGAGGGGCTATGGCCTGAAGGTGACGATCACGGAGTGGCTGTCCCTGATGAAGGCGCTGGCGATCGGCCACAGCCGGGCGGACCTGCACGTCTTCTACAACCTGGCCCGTTGCCTGATGGTCAAGCGGGAGGCGGACTTCGACAACTACGACCGCGCCTTCGCCTCGTTCTTCATGGGCGTCGAGAACCACTTCGACATCAGCGACGAGCTGCTGGAGTGGCTGTCCAAGCCGGAACTGCCGCGCGAACTGACCGACGAGGAGAGGGCGAAGCTTGAGGCGCTCGACCTGGACGAACTGCGCGAGCGCTTCAAGGAACTGCTCGACGAGCAGAAGGAACGTCACGACGGCGGCAACCGCTGGATCGGGACGGGCGGCATGTCGCCCTTCGGCCACGGCGGCGAGCACCCGACGGGGGTTCGGATCGGCGGCGCCGGCGGCGGCCGTTCGGCGGTTCAGGTGGCGACCGACCGCCGCTTCCGCAACCTGCGCTCGGACCGTATCCTGGATACCCGGCAGATCGGGTTGGCGCTGCGCCGGCTGCGCAAGCTGGACAAGGACGAGGGGCCCGAGGAACTCGACATCGACGAGACGATCGACAGCAGCGCCCGCAACGCGGGTGAGATCGACCTCGTGTTCCGGCCGCCCAAGCGCAACCGGATCAAGCTGCTGCTGCTGATCGACGTCGGCGGTTCGATGGACCCGCACACCCTGCTCTGCGAGCGGCTGTTCTCCGCCGCGCACAAGGCGAACCACTTCAAGAAGTTCGAGTTCAAGTTCTTCCACAACTGCGTGTACGAGAACCTGTACACCGACATCAGCCGCTGGAAGGGCGAACCGACCTCCCGGATCCTGAAGCGCCTGGACCACACGTGGTCGGTGTGCCTGGTCGGGGACGCCTGGATGAGTCCGTACGAGCTGACCCACACCGGCGGCGCGATCGACTACTACCACACGAACCAGGTCACCGGCCTCGACTGGCTCCGCAAGTTCCGCGACCGCTGCCCGAACTCGATCTGGCTCAACCCGGAACCCCGGCGGATCTGGAACGCGCCGACCATTCACCTGATCCGGCAGGTGTATCCGATGTTCGAGTTGACGATCGACGGTCTGACCGAGGGCATCGACGTGCTCCGGGGCATCCGGCCGAATCGCGCTCTGGCCGCCTGAGCCGGGCGTCGCCTCGCGCGCGCGGCGCCGCGATGCCGGAATGACCGGCGGATCCGAGGGGTTACACTGTCCCAATGGACGACAAGCCCACGGGCGGGGATCGGCCTGAGGAGACGTTGCCGGAGGAGAACGAGCCGGACGTTGGCGGTCCACGCTTCGATCTGCCCCTGGACCTGAGCCAGGAGGGGGGCGGCCCTTCCGAAGAGGAGCCTGCCGAACGTTCGGGCACGTTGGCGGTCATCGTCATCGCGGGCGTGATCGCGATCGGCGCGGCCGTCGTCCTCTGGTGGTGGTACACGAGCCGCGGGGCGGGCTCGGACGGCGAGGGCGCTGCGGAGGCTCCTGCCGCCGTCGAGGCGGCTGCCTCCGAACCGGCGGCGGATGCCGAACCGCCCGCCGCGTCGACGGAGCCGGAACCCGATCCTCCACCGGACCTGGCCGGGAGCGACTCCCTGGTTCGCGAGATCGTCGGCGCTCTGTCCCGGCACGCGGAGTGGGTCGCCTGGCTCGCTCCCGAGGAACTGGCGATCAGCTTCGTCCGCTCGGTGGGCGCCGTGGCCTACGACGAGCCTCCCCAGAACGGCCTGGAGCCGCTGCGGCCGGAGGACGGCTTCAGCGTCGTCCGGCGCGGGCAGCGCTTCTATCCGGCGGAGACGAGCTACCGCCGCTACGACCTGGCCGCGGAGGTGTTCGATTCCATCGACGTCGCCGGCGCGGCTGGCGCCTACGAGCGGCTCGAGCCGCTGTTCGAGAGAGCGCACGACGAACTCGGGTATCCGGGCGAGTTCGGCGACACGCTCGAACTTGCAGTGACCAAGCTGCTGGCGACGCCGATTCCGGACGGGCCGCCCGAGCTTCGTCTGCGGGTGATCAGCTTCGAGTACGTCGATCCCGTGCTCGAGGGTCTGAACCCGGCTCAGAAGCTGTTGTTGCGCCTTGGGCCGGAGAACGGCGAGCGGGTACGGGCGAAGGTCAGGGAGCTCTACGGGGCGCTCGAGTAGCGGGCTCAGCCGGCGGCTAGGCGCTGAGCTTCGGCATACCGGGGCAGCATCGCGTCATAGATCGCCGCCGCTTCCGGCCGTGGTTCGACGGAAGGACCAGGTTCGCCGATCGGCGGCAGGGGGCAAATCCGGCGGCCGGTGGCGCGCAGGGCGGCGCCGAGGGCGGCGCCGTCCGATACCTCGAGGCTCTCGACGCGGCAGCCGAGAACGTCGGCGGCGATCTGCAGGAGTTCACGGTTCCGCGAGCCGCCGCCGGTGGCGACGATTCTCGTCGGCCGGGTCGCCATCCACTCGGAGTTGAGGCGCATCGACAGGAACTGGCCTTCGACCACTGCCCGGCAGTTCCGGGCGGCATGTTCGGGCCCGTCGGTCAGTCCGCCCAGCCGCACGACGCGGGGCGACGCCACGCGCGGCACGATCTCGGGCTCGAACCAGGGCAGCATCATGAGCCCATCGTTGCCCGGCGGCGTCGCCCGCAGCGCGGCGTCGAAGGCCGGCCAGTCGAGTCCGTACCGGTCCCGCACCGCCTCGCGTGCGAGCGAGCCGTTGCGGAAGCAGATCAGGCTCATCGGGTGACCGCTCGGAGCGATGAACACGTGGCCGTTGGCGTCCGGGTCGACGGCGACCTCTTTCAGAAGCCCGAAGTACGTGTCGCTCGTGCCCAGACTGAGGACCGCTTCGCCCGGTTCGCGGACGCCGACGCCGACGAGGGAGCAGGGGTTGTCGCCCGAGCCGGCGACGACCTGGGCCGAGGCCGGCAGGCCATAGCGCGAGACGAAGTACGGGGCGATTTTGCCGACGATCGTCCACGGCGGACAGGGCGGGGCGAGCCTGCGGTCGAGACCTTCGGCCGTCGCAGTCATCGCGGCCCCGGACCATTCAAGCCGCCGGATGTCGAGCAGGTTCATGCCCGAACCATCGCCGTGGTCGATCGGGGCGACCCTGCCGGTCAGTACCGACGTGACGAAGGAGCTGACCAGGCAGACGTGGGCCGTGTCGGCCCATGCTTCCGGGTCGGTCCGGGCGAAGCGGCGGACCTGGGGGCCGGTGAAGCGCTCGAAGGTGTCGCTGCCGGTCAGTTCGGCGGTTGCGGCGGCGCCGCCGAGTGCGTGCCGGATCTCTGCGCATTCCTGCGTGGTTGAGGAGTCGGTCCAGATGGGCGCTTCGGCACGTGAGAGCAGCGGCTCGACTTGCTGAGCGAGGCTCCGGTCCGGCGTCAGGGCAGCGAGCGCCCGCTTGGCGCCGGCGGCGAGATAGACCGAGCCGTGCTGCTGCCCGGACACGGATACGCCGCGAACCGCCTGGCATGCCTCCGGGCCCAGCCGGTGAAGCGCCAGGTCGAGGGCGTCGAGCCACATGCACGGCGGCACCCGGCCGATCGCCGGATCATCGCCTGGAAGCTGGCCGTTGACGGTGCCGTACGCCGGCAACTCCGAGTCGTAGCGCACCCCGGCCCGGGCGACGATGCCCCTGGCCCGATCGTCGCTGTCGCCGTCGCCGCCCGCTGGCGTGACCTCGACCAGAAGCGCCGTCAGACTCTGCGTACCGACATCGATCCCGAGGTAGAAGGCGCCGCCGCTCACTCGATGCGGGTGCTGTACAGGTAGTCGTTCAGGATGCTCTCGAGTTCTTCCTGGCGGCCGCTCGTCTTGGGCGGCTCGCCGAGGCTGCCGGCCCACTGTTCCAGTTCCTCGAGAGTCGTGTCGCCCGCGAGCGCCTTGCGTCCCAGGCCGCGGCGGTAGCCGGCGTAGCGTTGCCGGATCCGCTTGCCGGCGAGGCCGAGCACCCCGTCCTTCCGGATGCGCTCGACGATCAGCAGCGCCCTGGCGAAGATGTCCATCGAGGCGACGTGGGCGTAGAACAGGTCGACCGTGTCGAACGATCCCCGCCGCACCTTGGCGTCGAAGTTCAGGCCGCCCCAGCGCAGGCCGCCCTGGCCGCGGATGATGAGCAGTGCCAGGACGCACTCGCGCAGGCTCATGGCGAAGTTGTCCGTGTCCCAGCCGACACCCTCGAGGCCGCGGTTGATGTCGACGCTGCCGAGCATGCGGGCGCCCGCGGCCGTCGCCAGCTCGTGCTCGAACGAATGGGTGGCCAGGGTCGCGTGGTTCGCCTCGACGTTCAGCAGGAAGTCGTCCATCAGGTCGAACTCGCGCAGGAAGTTCAGGCAGTGACCGCAGTCGAAGTCGTACTGGTGGACCGACGGCTCCTTCGCCTTGGGTTCGAGGAAGAACTTGCCCTTGAAGCCCTGGCGGCGTGCGTAGTCGACGGCGAGCCGCAGGAAGGCGGCCATCTGCTCGCGCTCGCGGCGCATGTCGGTGTTCATCAGCGACGTGTAGCCCTCGCGGCCGCCCCAGAACACGTAGCCGGTGCCTCCGAGCGCGATCGTCGCGTCGATCGCGCGACGCACCTGGGCGGCGGCGTGGGCGAAGACGCGGGGGTCGGGGTTGGTCGCCGCGCCGTGCGTGTAGCGCGGGTGGCCGAACAGGTTGGCGGTGCCCCAGAGCAGCTTGACGCCGGTCTCCCGCTGCCGAATCCTGGCGAGTTGGACGATCTCCTCGAGGTACTCGTTGCTCTCGGCGATCGACCGGCCTTCCGGGGCGATGTCCCGGTCGTGGAAGCAGTAGTAGCGCACCCCGAGCTTGGTGAAGAACTCGAACGCCGCGTTCAGCGTGCGGACGGCGACTTCGATCTCCGTCGGCGCGTGGTTCCAGGGCCGGTCGTACACGGGATCCGGCCCGAAGGGGTCCTGGCCGCCGCCCTTGAACGTGTGCCACCAGGCGACGGCGAACTTCAGGTGCCGCTCCATCGTCCGGTTGCCGACCTTCCGGTCGCGGTCGTAGTACTTGAACGCCAGCGGCTCGCGGCTGTCCGGCCCGTGGAAGGGGATCGGCTTGGTCACCTCGGGGAAGAAGGGCGTCATCTCTGGGCTCGCTCCGGGCGTGGGTCAGTTGTCTTCGAAGGCGGCGTCGAAGGCGATCTCGGAGGGGGCGAAGTCGATCGCCCTGACGAACTCGGCCGCTTCGGCGGCGCCGTGCTCGCGGTCCATGCCGGAGTCTTCCCACTCGACCGAGAGCGGACCGTCGTAGCCGATGTCGTTCAGCGCCCGGATGATCTCCTCGAAGTCGACCGAGCCGCGGCCGGGCGACCGGAAGTCCCAGAACCGGCGATGGTCGCCGAAGCCGGTGTGCCCGCCGAACACTCCGCACGGCTTCGGCTGGTCCGACCACCACGCGTCCTTGATGTGGACGTGGAAGATACGGTCGCTGAAGCGGCGGATGAAATCGACGTAGTCGACTCCCTGGTAGCCGAGGTGGCTCGGGTCGTAGTTGAAGCCGAACGCGGGGTGGCCGCCCAGGGCCTCGATGGCGCGCTCCGCGCTCACCGAGTCGAAGGCGATCTCGGTCGGGTGGACCTCCAGGCCGAAGCGCACGCCGAGTTCCCGGTAGGCGTCGAGGATCGGCGTCCAGCGGGCCGCGAAGTCGGCGAAGCCGTCGTCGATCATCGAAGGCGGCACCGGCGGGAAGGAGTAGAGCAGGTGCCAGATCGGGCTTCCGGTGAAGCCGTTGACGACCGAGAGACCCAGGGCCTTCGCGGCTTCCCCGGTACGGATCATCTCGTCGGCGGCGCGCTTGCGGACGTCTTCCGGATCGCCGTCGCCCCAGACGTGGGGAGGCAGGATGGCCTCGTGGCGGGCGTCGATCCGGTCGCAGACCGCCTGGCCGACCAGATGGTTGCTGATCGCGTGGAGCTCGAGATCGTTCGAGGCGAGCAACTCACGTCGGGAAGACGCGTAGCCTCCATCGCAGCGATCGACCTCCACATGGTCGCCCCAGCAGGCGAGTTCCACGCCGTCATAGCCGAGGTCCCGGGCCAGGGGGCAGAGATCGGCCAGAGGCAGGTCGGCCCACTGGCCGGTGAACAACGTTACGGGTCGGGCCACGGTGCGTCTCCTACGGTTTACTGCCGCCTCGGGCCGGCATGCTGAGCCACTTCTGGTCGCTCTCGCTGCTGGCGACGACGGTCTCGATGAACTGCATTCCGCGCAGGCCGTCGTAGACGGTGGGGAAGTCGAGCATCGTGGCGTCGGGCTCGGCGGCGCGACGCCGGCAGTCCAGCGTCTGCGCGAAGTTCCGGTACAGGTTGGCGAAGGCCTCGAGGAAGCCCTCGGGATGGCCGGCGGGCAGTCGGGTGTGGGCCGCCGCGTCGTCGGAAAGCCCCTGGCCGGAGGTGCGCAGGACCTCCCGCGGCCGGTCGAGCCACTTCAGGATCAGCGTGTTCGGCTCTTCCTGGCGCCACTCCAGGCCGCCTGACTCGCCGTAGACCCGGATCGCCAGGGCGTTCTCCTCGTCGATCGAGATCTGGGACGCGTAGAGAACACCGCGCGCGCCGTTGTCGAAGCGCAGCAGGACGTTGCCGTCGTCTTCGAGGGGCCTGCCGTCGACGAAGGTGGTCAGGTCGGCGCACAGTGCGTCGATCCGCAGCCCGGTGATCGCCTCGGCCAGGTTCTCGGCGTGGGTGCCGATGTCGCCGATGCAGCAACTGATGCCGGCGCGTTCCGGGTCCGTGCGCCAGTTCGCCTGCTTCTGGCCTTCCGACTCGAGCCTGGTGGCGAGCCAGCCCTGCGGATACTCGACGACGATCTTCCGGATCTCGCCGAGTTGCCCGCTGCGGACCCGGTGCCGGGCTTCCTTGACCATCGGATAGCCGGTGTAGTTGTGGGTCAGGCCGAAGACCAGGCCGGTCCGCTCGACGAGCTCGACCAGGGCCTCGGCCTCGGCCGCCGACCTCGTCATCGGCTTGTCGCTCATCACGTGGAAGCCGGCCTCGAGCGCCGCCTTCGCGACCGGGAAGTGCATGTGGTTGGGGGTGACGATGGAAACGAAGTCCATCCGTTCGTCCGGGCCCAGGGCGGCCTCGCCCTGCATCATCTCCTGGTAGGTGCCGTAGCACCGCTCGGGCGGCAGGAAGAGTTCGGCGCCAGACGCGCGCGAACGCTCAGGGTCCGAACTGAAGGCGCCGCAGGCGAGTTCGATCAGCCCGTCGAGGCCCGCCGCCATGCGGTGGACGGCGCCGATGAAGGCGCCCTGACCGCCGCCGACCATGCCCATGCGGATCTTCCGTTCCATCGCGCGCTCCCTGTTCGTGCGATCCGGGAGCGTACCGCAAAGGAAGGCGCGTTTGGCGTTACTCGGCCGACGGCAGCTGGGCTCCTTCTTCGATCGCGTACAGCTCCGAGCGGGTCGCCACGTAGAGGACGCCGTCCTTGGCGAAGGGTGTCGTGTAGACCGCCCCCTCCATGAACACCTCGTTGATCAGGTTCTCCTCGCGACCGGTAGCCAGGATCGCGACCTCGCCGTCCTCGTCGCCGATGTAGATCTTGCCGTCGACGACGAAGGTCGAACCCCAGATCGCGGCGTAGGTGTGGTGCATCCACTGGAGTTCGCCGGTTTCCTCATCGAAGCAGTAGACGTGGCCCGAGAGGTCGGCGATGTAGACCAGGCCGTCGTGGACGGCCGCGGTCGACATCGTGCGCTGAAAGTCCTCGCCGCCGACGTGCCAGATCTGGCCCGTCTCCGTGATGTCGCCGCTGCCGGAGGCGTCGATCTTGTAGAAGTGGCCGGGACCCTCGCCGTGCTCCGGGTCCTGGCCGACGCCGATGTAGACGACGTCGTGGTGGAAGACCGGGGTGGAGATGATGTTGTTGCGGGTACCCTTGCCGCCGAGTTCCCACACGGACTCCTTCGGATTCGCGTCGAAGGTCCAGATCAGTTCACCCGTGTCCGGCGCGAAGGAGTAGACGACGCCCTCGCCGCCCGGGATGACGATCTGTTCGCGGCCGCCGGCCACACCGTAGGCGGGGTTGGACCACGTCCCGTGGAGGATGTTCTCCATCGGGTGGGCGCTTTCCCAGACCAGCTCGCCGGTGTGCTTGTTCAGCGCCACGAAGCTCGGTCCGAGCGGAGACGGGATGTTGATGTGCCCCTCGTCGACACCCTGGCCGGTGGTTGCGACGACGACGTCGCCGACCACGATCGGCGAACCGGCCGCCAGGTTGTGGGGGAAGACGTCGAGTTCGGCGATCGTGTCGTAGATCCAGAGGATGTCGGCGTCCTGTTCGTGGCTGTACTGCTCGTCCTGCATTCCGTCGTTGCCGTCCGCGAAGCCGTCGACATCGACCGCCACGAACTCCGCGCGGTTGGAGACGTAGTAGGCGACGCCGTCCTCGATGTAGGGGGTCGAGCAGATGCCCTGGAGCGGCCAGTCGTTGACCCGTCCGGCGGGCAGCTTGTCATGCGTGGCCTGCCAGAGGAGCTCGCCGTCGCTCTCGCGGAAGGCGATCAGGATGCCCTTGTCACCGACGATGCCGGGACGCCGTTCGCCCTCGTTGTTCGTGCCTACGAAGACCTTTCCGTCGTAGATGATGGGCCCGGCATAGGTCTGGGAGCCGAGCTTCTGCTTCCACTTGATGTTCTTGCCGGACAGGATGTCCCAGTCCGTCGGGACCCCGGTTTCGGTCGACACCATGTTGCGCGAAGGGGTCAGGCCGAACATGGCCGGCGGATCGTCCGCCAGCGCCGCAGCGGCTCCAGTCGAGATCAGGAACGCTGCTACAACGGTCCCCTTTGTCATGCTCTGCTCCTCGGTTTCAGTGGATGCGTCTTGCCCTCTCTCGCTATAGCCAGCCCGTCGGCTGTACTTCAGGTTCTCAGTTGCTGGTGATCAGGACGTTGTCGTAGGAGACGACGGACGGCGAGTAGCCCAGAAGGCCCGGCGAGCCGTTCCGGATCGGGTAGGGATCCTCGGCCGTGAGGGTCCACTCGGCCGGTTCTGCCTCCTCGCGGGGCCAGACCTTGCCGCGGATCGTGGCGGTGTCTCCGTCCGATTCCACCTGCAGCTTCATCGTGTACCAGCGGTCCATCTCGAACTCGTAGTCGACCTTGCTCTCGACTCTCAGTTCGGCGGACCACGAACGGATCTGGAGGCGTTGGTGGATGCCCAGCAAGTCGAGGATGTAGCCGCTGTTGATCAGGCCCGAGTCAGACCTGCGCCGGCCCTTCTGCGAGTTGCGCACGTCGGCCTGGATCGTGTAGTTGCCAAGCGAGGGCGGACCGAGAAGAAGCGGCGAGCGCAACAGGCCGCGCTCGGCCACCGGCTTGGTCAGGATGCTGTCGCCGTCCTCCTGCGCGATGTCGTAGCGGCCTCCGCCGATCCAGTAGCCGCGCTTGCCGCCGGAGAAGTCCTCCGTCCAGGGCAGGGGCGGGAAGACCCGGATGCGCGCTTCGGCTGTGAGGTCGCCGCTGGTGGCGACCAGGGCGCCGGCCTGGAAGCTGGAGTCGTCGGCGAAACGGAGGGTGCTGCCCTCGAGATCCGCCTCGATTCCCTTGAGCGACCAACCGGCCTCTACGGCGCCGAGCGGCCGGCCAAGGGCGTCGTATGCCAGGACCTCGAAGTCGTGACTCTCGCCGGGGTTGGCCCTGATCTCGGCGGGGACCACGAGCAGGGTCGCCGGCGGTCCTTCGGGTTCGCCCTCGTCGCCGCGGCTTGGAAGGGGGGAGGCCGTGACCTCGAACGTCGCGTTCTTGTCGCCCAGGCAGTAGACGCCCTCTTCGGTCGTGAAGTAGATGCGTCCGTAGGCGATCGCCGCGGAGCCGTAGAGTTCGGCGTACCGGCCGTCCGGGACATTGAGTTGGTGCCGGGCCAGAATCTCGGCGCTCGTGTCTCCGGGCCGGACGATCGCGAAGTGGCCGTTCGTTTCGCCCGCGTAGATCTTGCCGTCGGCCCATACCGGCGACGCCTTGCCGACCGTGCCGATGCTGAGCTCCCAGTAGACCTCGCCGGTTGCCGTATCGACCGCGGCCAGGTTGCCGGAGTTGTTAACCACGTAGAGACGGCCGTCGTGGATCGTCGGCGACGGGAACCCGGCCTTGTTCCGGTTCCACCGCCACAGTTCGCCGGTGTTCGTGATGTCGCCGCTCAGCGTGCCGTCGATGGCGATGACGCGGCCGAGCGTGCCTTCGTCGATGTTCTCCTCGCTGTGGGAGATGAAGACCCTGCCCTGGTCGTCGACCACGGGCGAGGCGTTGATGCCGCGTTTCGAGAGGTTGAACTCCCAGACCTTCTTGCCGGTGCGGGCCTGCAGAGCGTAGATGCGCCCATCCGCGTTGCCGGTGATCAGCAAACGCTGGTTGTCGATCACGGTCACGATGGGGATCGACTGCGTGTTCCGGTCGTAGACGGCGCCGCCCGGCGTCGACATCCATTGCACGGCGCCGGTTCGCTTGTCGAATGCGTAGTAGCGGTGCCGCGGCGGCCCCTGGGCGCCCCAGCTCCCGTTGTTCATGTTGACGATGATCAGATCCTCGTCGATCACCGGGGAGGCGGTTCGGCCGCCGTATCCCTCGAAGCGGCCGTGTTCCTCCTTGAGGGAGCGCGACCAGACCAGATTGCCGTCGCTGTCGTGACAGAGGAATAGCCCGCTGACCAGTTGGGCGTAGATGTAGCCGGTTTCGGGATCGCCGGTCAGGGAAGCCCAGCCGACCCGGTTGTAGGCCACCGTGGTCAGGTACAGGTTGTAGCGCCGCTCCCAGAGCGGCTCGCCAGTGTCGGCGTCGAAAGCCGCGATCACGGCCTGCTCGTCGATTCCGTTGCCGGCGCGGCCGTTGACGAACACCCGGCCGCCCATCACGACCGGCGTCGAGCGGGCGATGAAGTCCTGACGCCAGATCAGGTTCTCGCCCTCCGGGTTCCAGGTGTCGATCAGGCCTGTCTGGGGCGAATAGCCGTTCTGGTAGGGCCCCCGCCAGGAGGTCCACTCCTCGGCCTGCAGCGATGCGGCGGCCAGCGTCAGAAGGGGCAGGAACGAACAGAACTGAATGCGATTCCTCATCTCGGCTCCTTGCCAGGGTCTTGGGAAGCGGACAGCGGCCCGCGCGCGGCGCACATTCTAGGCGGAACTCCCTCGGGAGGCGCGCTTGCGTCCTGTGTTCGCGGTGCGGCGGGCGATGTCGCTACTCGGCTTCCTCGCCTCCTGCGGCCTCCTGCGCCGCGGCCATTCGTTCCTGCCAGTTGGCGGGGTAGATCATCGCCATGAGCGTCGACTGCTCGGACTGGTACTGCACCATCGTGCCCTTCGGCATCCAGATGGCGTCGCCGGGTCCGAGTTCGTGGGCGTCCTCGCCGGATAGGACCGTCAGGCTTCCGTCGAGGACGTAGAGGTACTCGTCGAACATCATCGGGCGCTGTTCCTGGGTATCGAAGTTGTCCAGGACCGTGACCGCGCAGTGGAGCTCGTTGCTGATAGCGACCACCCCGGGGGCGCTCGCGGGTCCGACGTCGGAACCGGTGTAGATGCCCGGTCCGAACTCGACGATCTGACGGTCGGCGGCCGCGACGAAGACCACCGGCTCCGGCTCGCCCTCCATCGACCAGTTCTCGTCCGCGGGCAGCCAGTCGACGGGATAGACGGCGACCAGGTTCGGGGCCATTTCGTCGGCTTGGAGCCTCTTGGCCACGGTGCCCCTGGGAATCCACAGGCCGTCACCCGGACCGACCTCGAACACCTCGTCCTCCGTTTCGAGCGTCAGGACTCCACCCTCGAGGCCGTAGATGTACTCGTCGTAGGTGTAGACCCAGTCCTCCAGGAGGTAGTTCTCGTAGCGCGCGATGACGCTGCTCATCGCCGTGGTGCCCGCCACCGTGCCGACCGCGTTGGGATCGCCGACGTCCGTCGCCACCATCAACGTGGGGTTGCCCGGAGTGAGTTCAAGGAACTCGCGGCTGTCCGCCCGGATGACGACGATCTCGTCGATCGGCGCCGGCACTTCCCGCACGGCTGGCGCTTCCTCCGGTGCTTCCTCCGCTGCTTCCTCTTCGGCTGGGGCGCAGGCAAGGAAGCCGGCGCCGAGAGCGAGAACGCTCAACGCCACGATCGGGGTCCTGAGAGAGTTGGTGAACATCGCGATCTCCCCTTTGAAACTCAACATCCCCCAACAAATTTAAGAAATACTAAGGTTCCGGTAGACGCTCCGGAACGGGTTCGGAGCCTTCCTGTGTCTTGGGGGAGGCGTGTCGATCGACCTTGTCTCGGTAACTCAGAAGGCTTCGCTCTGCCGTTAGGATGGCTTTTCATAGTACTGAGCGCCCTGCTAGTGGTCAATATGACGAAGAAGCGAATCGTGTTGCGGCGCGGGCGGCTGAGCGCCGTTGCTTCGGTACTTGCGGTTGCTTCGCTGGTCGCCTGTCAGCGGGAGCCGGCCCCGGTTCCGGAGCGCACGGCACTTGCTGACGGCCGTCAAGCGACCGGCCGGCCTGGCACGGTTGCGGCCTGGACCGAAGCCGTTGGCGACCTGTCCCCCGAGACCTGGAACGTCGTGCTGCTCACGATCGACACGCTGCGCGCCGACCGGCTGGGCTGCTACGGCTACCGGGAGATCGAGACGCCGCACCTGGACCGTTTCGCGAGCGAGGGCATCCTGTTCGAGAACGCGTTGACCACGGTTCCCTTCACCCTGCCCGCGCACACCTCGATCATGACCGGGGTCTACCCACCGGTTCACGGGGTGCGCGAGAACGTCGGCTATGCGCTGGACGAGCGGCTGCCGACGCTCGCCGAGGACCTGTCCGCCGCCGGCAGGCGCACCGGGGGCTTCGTCAGCGCCTTCGTCCTGGACGGAAGATGGGGAATCGACCGGGGCTTCGACCACTACTACGACGAGTTCAAGGTCCAGGACTCGGGGCTACTGAACATGGCGTCCGTTCAGCGCGGAGGGACGGAGACGATCGCGCGGGCGGAGGCCTGGCTGGACGAGGCAGCCGGCTCCCCTTTCTTCCTGTGGCTGCACCTGTTCGAGCCGCACGACCCCTACGAGGCGCCCGAGCCGTTCGCGTCGCGCTATCCGAAGCGGCCGTATGACGCGGAGGTCGCCTACACGGACACTCTGGTCGGGCGTCTGCGCGAGGCGCTCGAGGGCAGAGGCCTGCTCGAGAGGACCCTGCTGATCATCACCGGCGATCACGGGGAGGGGCTGGGCGACCACGGCGAGTACTTCCACGGTTTCTTCGTCTACGACAGCACGGCTCGCGTGCCGCTGATCGTGCGGTTGCCGGAAGCCCGACTCGGCGGCCGCCGGGTCGAGACCGCGGTCAGTCACGTTGATCTCCGTCCGACGATTCTCGACGCGCTCGGCGTCGATGCGCCGGCGGCCCCTCCGGACCAGGGCGGTCGCAGCCTGCTCCCGCTCCTGCTGAGCCTGGACGACGGCGAACGCTCCGCCTACGTCGAGTCCTACTACGCCCTCTACCACTACGACTGGGCGCCCCTGCGCGCCATCCACACCGGCGAGTTCAAGTTCATCGACGCGCCGAGACCGGAGTTGTACCGGCTGGCGGACGATCCGGGCGAGATGGAGAACGTCGTGCGCGGTACACGGGTCGAGGCGCGGGAGCTTCGCGACCGTCTGCTGAGGATGATCCGCGACTTTGAAGGGTCGGGGTCGGGCGAGAGCGCGCGGCCCGACCTGGACCAGGAGACGCTGGCGCAACTCCAGGCGCTCGGGTACCTCGCTGGCAGCGGCAGCCGCGCCGAGACGCCCGAGGACCTTTCCGGTCTCGCCGACCCGAAGGACAAGATCGAGGTTCACCGCGCGATCATGCTCGCCCAGAGCGACATCGGGCAGGGGGAGACGGCGGCGGCGCGCGAGCGGCTGCTGGAGGCCGTCGAGCTGGATCCCGGTGTCGTCGACGCGCAGCAGATGCTGGGCAACCTGCACCAGCGCGAGGGCGACTACGAGGCCGCGATCGGCTACTTTCAGAACGCCCTGGCCCGCAACCCGGATCACCAGGCGTCCCTGATGGGTCTGGCCGACTCGTACCTCTGGCTCGGCCGGTCGGAGGACGCCCTGGTCGGTTTCGAGCGGCTTCGCGGTCTGGCGCCGCACGACAGCAAGGCGGCGATCGCGTCGACGGAGATCCTGGTCGATCTGGGACGTCAGGCGGAGGCCCTGGAAGTCGCCGAGGCGGCGGCCCGGTACGAGCACGCTCCGGCGCTGGTCCACAATCAGCACGGCGAACTACTCGCACTCGCCGGACGGGTCGACGAGGCGGAGGGAGCCTTCGAACTGGCCATCGAGGTGAACGACCGCCCGGTGCAGCCGCACTTCAACCTGGCCGTGCTCTACGAGGAGCGTGGCGAAACGGCGAGGGCGATCGAGCGCTACAAGGAAGCTCTGGCCCGCATGCCGTGGCACTACAGGACGCTGTTCAATCTCGGCCGGTTGTTGGGCCTGGAGGGAGACGTCGTGGAGCAGGAGGAGCTGTGGCTGGCCGCTGTGAACGCGAACCCGGAGTTCATCGAGGGGCACTACCTGCTGGCGAAGCTGCTGATGGACCAGGGCGGCGATCTCGAGCGCGCCGAGGAGCTGGTGCGCGCGGGCCTCGAGCAGGACGAGACGCACCAGGCGGGCGCTCTCGGCTACTTCGTCCTGGCCGACATCCTCAGTCGCCTCGGCCGCACCGGGGAAGCGATGGAGGCGTTGCGCTCCGGCCGGGAGATCCAGGCGCGGCGCTAGCTTCTAGCGCTGGAACAGATAGGTGGCCTTGAGGATCAGTTGCCGTCCCTGTGTATGCCGCTCCCGGAGCGACGGCGCCGTCCAGTTCTCGTTGTAGACGAGGAAGATGTCGGCGCCGGGCCGGTAGATCCAGTGAAAGCGGATGTTGACGCCGAGATCCCCGGCGGCGTCGTTGTACTGGGCGATCATGTTGAGTCGCAGATCGGGCGTGAACGACAGGTCGACGCCCTGGCTCAGGAGGTTGATCTCGAAGGCGCCCTGCGGCAGGTCGACGTCGTGGTGCGACCAGGTGGTCGAGGCGCGAACCAGGCGTGACAGGCGAAGACTGAACTGCTGTCGCATGGAGAGCCAGTCGCCTTCGTAGAACTCGCCCCAGTAGGTGAAGCTCCGCAGGGACAGCGATCGGGATGCGTCGGTCAGCATCAGCAGCTCCCAACTGTCGAATTCGAACAGGCCCGGCGGGATCACCACGCCGGGGTAGATCTCGAACGGAGCGAACAGTCGCTCCTTGGTGCGGGCGGCGCCGAGCTCGAGGAAGTCGTTCGTTCTGAAGACCATGCCGATGGGATAGACGATGGTCTCCTCGCTCTCCATGCGTCCGTCGCTCGAGCGCTCGAAACGGCGGTGCGCGCCCTCGGCGTACCAGGAGCGGATGCCGGCCCGCTCGATCCGCGGCTGCCAGATGAAGCGCGGGTTGAAGAGGCGGAAGTTCTCGCGCAGCAGGAACCCCACGCCCGGATCGAAGTTCTGCTGCGACTCGATGAAGTCCAGCGACGTCGTCAGCGTGGAGCCCTGGTAGCCGACGCCGGCGCCGAAGGAAGCGTCGTCGCCTTCGATGCCGGGGCGCTCGCTGCGGCTCCAGTAGCCGTTGAGCTGAAGGAGCTGGGTGGGCTTGAGCTCGATGTCGAAGCCGTAGAGGTTGTCCGCCCCTCGCGCGGCGGGATCGCGCTGCGTGAAGATCGCGCCGACGCTCGAGCGCTGGCCGAGGTTCCGCTTCACCCGGGCGACGGAGAAGGCGGTCTCCGGCACGCCGCGATCTCCCATCTCGGTCGCGCCGGTGCCGACGCCGAGGACGCCGACGTTCCACTCGCCTAGCCGGCCGGTCAGGCGAGCGCCCAGGTCCATCGGCACCGTTTCGCCGCCGTCGAGGCCGATTCGGCGCGAGAAGAAGGCCTTCATCAGGGCGGGCAGCCACGGCACCCTCTGGGGAGGGCCGAACTCGAAGATGCCGGCGTTCTCGAGAAAGAAGTCCCGCTTTTCGGGAAAGAAGAGGGAGAAGCGCGTCAGGTTCACCTGCAGATCGTCGACCTCGACCTCGGCGAAGTCCGTGTTCCAGGTCAGATCGAGCGCCATCGACTTGCTCAGTCCCCACTTGACGTCGAGCCCGCCGTCGAGGTCGTTCGCCGAGGTACGGATCGGAGGCGTTTCGGAGGCGGAACCGATCATGTACGGCTTGATGTCGAGGCTGCGCGAGCGCCGGAGACCGGCGAGCCCCGTCAGCCTGCCGGCCAGGGAAACGCGGTAAGCCGCGTAGTGGGATACGCCGGAGGTGGTGATCGGCAGGGTGGAGCGCGGCAGGTACGCCCAGTTCACTTCCTCGCTCTTGCGCCGGATGAGCCGCTGGACATGGAGCCCCCAGCGGTCGAGCGCCGGATCGAAGCGCAGGGTTGCGAAGGGAATCGCGATCTCCGCCGTCCAGCCGTCCGTCGTTCGCCGCGCCCTGACGGTCCACACGCCGTCCCACTCCGTATTCACGTCACGCCCCTCGTCGGTGATCAGCGCATCGTGGCGGGCGCCGTTCGGATTCGTGGCGAAGGCGAAGGCGTTCCTGCCGTCGAGAAAGGTGTCGAAGACCACGACGAAGGAGTCGTCGGAGGCGAGCTCCGCGTCGCGCTCCATCTCCTTGGCGATGACCCTCTCCGGCTCCCGGTCGAACGCCCGCAGCGCCACGTAGAGCGTCGACGGGGTGTAGGCGATGGAGAACTCCGTGCGCTCGGAAGCGGGCGCTCCTTCCCGGGGTTCGCGCTGGCGGAATCCGTTGCCGACCTGAGCTTGCCGCCAGGCCGGCTCGTCGAGCAGGCCGTCGACCGCGATCGGCTCGTCGATGGCGAGCGCCGTGATCGAGGGACGTTCGGCGAGATCGGAGTCGTCCTGAGCTACCACCGGCACGCACAGGGTGAGCGCGACGAGGCCGGCAGCCAGCCGGCTGGAGGTTCTGGCGAAGCGAGCGGTTCTGGCGCGGGTATGGACCGCGGAAGGAGCCGTGAACACGGGAGGATCGTCTAGGGCGCGGAAACGACGGTACTTCCCGAGACTATTCGAGTCCACAGGGGGTGGTGTGCCGGCGGCTTCGCGGGCGTGCGCATTCGGAAGCTCTAAGGTTTTCTAAGGTTTCTTTCTGGCACGAAGGTCGTGGGTTCCGGTACGCTGCCGCCGAAAGTTTGCGAAAACAGAGCCGGAGGTGGCCATGTCGAAGGTGCGATGCTCGGTGTTTGCTCTTCTGTTGCTGGTGATGATCGCGGCGCCGGTTCTGGCCCAGAACGTTGGAACGGTTCGCGGCGAGGTGCGCGACGCGAACGGCGACCCGCTGCCGGGCGTGATGATCGAAGTCGACGGTCCGCTGGTGCGCGGTGACCGCTCGACGACGACGGGAGTCAACGGCGAGTTCCTGGTCACCGCTCTGCTTCCGGGCGCGGTCTCGGTCACCGGAAGACTCGACGGCTTCGAGGACGAGACGGTGGAAGACGTCCGCATCTCGATTTCGCAGACCAGCACCGTGCACATGGTCCTGCAGCTCGCCGCGACATCGGAGGAGATCACGGTGACCTCGGAGCGGCCGATCCTCGACGTGACGAGCAACGTGATCAGCACCCACCTCACCGAAGACTTCATCGACGACCTGCCGACCAAGCGGAGCTTCCAGGACTACGCCGCCATGGCCAAGGGGGTGACCCTCCAGGGCCGCGACCAGACCTACGGCGACTGGAGGTACTCGGTCTACGGCAGCGGCGGCGTGTCGAACTCGTGGAACATGGACGGCCTCAACTCCTCGTTGCACGACTACGGCGGCGTGTGGTTCTGGGTCAACCCGGACACGATCTCGGAGGTCCAGGTGCTCGGCGTCGGCGCCCCGGCGGAGTACGGAGGCATGTCCGGCGGTGCGATCAACATCGTCACGAAGTCCGGGACGAACGAGTTCGATGGCCGCCTGAACTACTACGGCCAGTTCGACGGGCTGACCGCGGAAGGCCCGAAGGTGGCTGGATTGACGGGCGAGGAGACGGGCTTCTATCGGGACAAGTTCAACAACTACACCCTGGCGCTCGGCGGCGCGCTCGTCCAGGACGAGCTGTGGTACTTCCTGTCGCTGGAGTACAAGGAGGACGCGCTCGGGGAGCCGGGCTCGATTCGGGAGTTCGTGCGGCCGGACCTCTGGGAGCGCTCCGCCCTGAAGCTCGACTGGACCTTCAACCCGTCGAACACGCTGACGCTCAGCGCCCAGTACGAGGACTACGACTGGCAGGCGTCGTCGGATCCCTTCCTCGCCCAGGACGCGCAGACGCACGAGTTCGGCATCCGGCCATCCTTCCGGCTCGGCTGGCAGTCCGTGTTCTCGAACCGGACGTTCTTCGAGATGAACCTCGCCGACTTCGACAACTACGACCGCGTGGCCTCGGTCACCGGCAGCACGGAGCCGCCCTTCGTGGACTACACCCAGCCGGTGCCCACGACCGTCGGCGGACCGAGGTATCCATACGACTACGGGCCCGGGATGATCCGCACCAGCGCCAAGCTGACCCACTTCGCGGACGACCTCGGCGGCAGTCACGAGTTCAAGTTCGGCGTCCAGTTCACCGACGCGACGACGAAGACGCCGCAGCTCTACCCGGGCTCGGGCGGTCTCTACTACGCCAAGTTCGCCGAGAGCTTCTACTGGCGCTACACCCGGCAGCAGCACTACTACGGCAGCGACTCGACCTCTCTCGGGCTCTTCGTGGACGACTCGTGGAACCTGGGCGGCAAGACGACCCTGAACCTCGGCGTGCGCTACGACCACGACAACGGCGGCATCCCGCCCTACGAGGTGCTGCTGGACCACGGCGGCGGCAAGGGCAACGCCGTCTTCAGCGGTGACTTCTACCCCGCCTACGATGACCTGGTCGACTGGAAGAACATCTCGCCGCGGCTGGGGATCGCCCACCAGGTCGGCGAAGGCGAGCGGCAGGGTGTGCTGCGCGTCTCCTACGGCAAGTACTTCGAGGCGAACAACACGGCCATGTGGAACGGCCCTCACCCCGACCGGCCGCCCTCGATGTACGCCTTCAGCTACTACCGGAACGGCCCCTGGTACGTCTACCGGACGGTCGCCGACGAGAATCTCATTCAGCCGGACCCGAACATGAAGGCGCCCGAGTACGACCAGTACGCCCTCGGCTACGAGCAGCAGCTCAGCGAGACGCTGACGCTCGGCGCCGAACTCGTCGTCAAGCGCGGCACGAACCTGATCGGCTGGCACATCCTCGACGACGGCGTCTACGAGGAAGTGCCGTTCGAGAATCCGGAGACCGGCGAAACGATGACGCTCTTCGGCATCGTCGAGGAGCCGACCCGGCGCAAGGGGAACAGCCCGGGGCCGGGCGCGAACGCGCCCCCCGGTGCGAGGTACCACCAGGACTACGAGGCCATCTTCGTCAGCCTGACCAAGCGGAAGGTCGGCAGGTGGGGGATGAACGCATCGCTCGGCTGGTCGAACTCGGAGGGATTCACGGCACGGAACCTCGACCAGCGCCAGGCGGAACCGTTCTTCTCGTCCCAGTCGGGCGTGGATCCGAACCACCACATCAACGCTGAAGGGCTGTTGCAGGGAGACCGAACCTGGGTGTTCGCGGGCCAGGTTCAGGTCGACCTGCCGTGGCAGCTCCGGGGAGCAGGAGTGCTGAAGGTTCAGGACGGCCGGCCCTACGGACTCTTCCAGAGGGTCCAACTGCCTCAGGGCCAGATCGATGTCGCCCTGACCCCGCGTGAGGACCAGCGGAGGATGCCGGGCAGTGCGACGCTCGACCTGGGCATCGGGCGCAACTTCTCGCTCGGTGGTGACGTCTCGTTCGGCCTCGATCTGCAGGTCCTGAACGCCCTGAACGAAGACGCCTGGGACTGGTGGCAGGCCACTGCGTTCAGGGACGGTAATCTGGTGCCTTCCCTCTACCAGTATCCGCGCCGGTTGATGCTGCGGCTCAGCTTCGACTTCTAGGCCGTTCGGTCCCGGCCTGACCACTGACCTCGACCAGAGGAGATCACCGTGATTCGGAAAGCGACAGCCGTTCGGTCCACCGGAGCGCTGAAGCTCCTTCTCTGCCTGGCTCTGCTCGCGGCTGCGTGGTCGGCGCCGACCCTTGCCGCTGAAGGTGACTGGTCCCAGTGGCGGGGCCCGGCCAGGGACGGGTACGCGCCCGTGGCCGGCAACGAGAGTCTGGCCGGGGCGCTTCACGGTCCGCTGCCGGCGTCGCTGCACCAGGTCTGGAAGGTGGAGGTCGGGCTCGGACAGTCGGCGCCGATCATCCACCAGGGAAAGCTCTACATCCACGTCCGGCAGGGCGAGGAGGAGGTCGTCCTTGCGCTCGACCCGGAAACGGGCGAGGAGATCTGGCGCTACGCGTATCCGGTCGCCTACGTGCCGGTGAACCACGCCTGGGCCTGGGGGCCCGGCCCGAAGTCGACGCTGACCGCGGTCGGGGACACGCTTTACACCTTCGGGGTCACGGAGCGGTTGCACGCCATCGACGCGGAGCAGGGCGACGTGCTCTGGGACAAGAGCTACGACGACATTTACGCGCAGCCCTATCCCGAGTGCGGCACCAGCGCCTCGCCGCTGGTCGAGGGCGACCTGGTCATCGTTCCGATCGGCCAGACGTGGCCGGATCCGTCGATCGAGAGCCTCGGTGAGATCGTGGCCTACAACCGGCACACCGGCGAGGAGGTATGGCGCACCGAGTACCTGCCGCCGGGCTACGCCTCGCCGATGGCGTTCACGATCGACGGGGTCCGGCAGATCGTCACCTCGACCCAGAACCACGTGGTGGGCATTCGCGTCAGCGACGGCAAGACGCTGTGGAAGAAGGAACTGCGGATCTTCATGGAGCAGAACATCCCGACGCCGCTCCTGTACGAAGACAACATCCTGATCGGCGGCTACCACTGGGGTAACGCACTGCTCGATCCGGAGCCCACCGAAGGCGACGGACTCTGGGACGTCAACAGCGTCTGGGCGACGAAGCGGCACGAGCTCTACATGGACTCGCCCGTGCTGGTCGGTGACTACGCCTACTTCCGTTCGCACAAGAGGCTCGGGACCCTGGTCTGCGTCGACATGCGGACCGGCCAGCAGTGCTGGCAGGGCCCGCCCCAGGTGGCAAGGTACGCGGCCTTCGTCGTCGTCGGCGAGGACCGGCTTCTGGTGCTCACGGACAACGGCGAGATCAAGGTAGTGGCGGCCGACCCCTCCGAGTACCAGGAACTCGCTTCCTGGGACGTCGCCGACACTCCGGTCTTCACCCACCTGACGGTCGCCGGGTCCCGGATGTACGTCAAGGACGAGGCGCACCTCGCGGTGTTCGAGATCGCGCCCGAGCAGGTGACGGACGCCGCGGAGGGCCCGGCCGGTGACGTGGTCGCGGACTGGACGCCGACGGCGGAAGACGAGGCCGCGGTGCTCGAGGTGGTCAACAAGGTGCTCGACACGCAGAGGGACGCGAGGACGTGGGAGCAGGTCGAGGAGCACCTGAGCTACTGGTCCGAGGACTTCAGCGACTACTCCGGTCAGACGAAGGCCGACTGGGTCGCGATGTACCGGAACATCTTCAACGCGGCCGGTGTGATCGGACCTCCGACGGGCTACGACAAGCAGTCGATGTACCTGGAGGGGTGGGTCGGCGATACGGCGGTCGTCCGCGGCGTCTTCATCGACTTCCGGCCGCGTCGCCAGGCGATCATGGAGCAGTTCTACACCGTCAGGAAGTACGACGACCGCTGGCTCGTGACCGGCACGGACAACCGGCCCATCTGGGAACGATGGGCCGAGGACGGGGAGTACAGGAGCACCGCCTTCGGCGAGGAGACGGAGGACCAGTAGGGATCGGGCGCCGAGTGCAGCGCTTGTGCTGCGAGTGCCTCCCAGGCTGGTAGGCTGAGGCGGCTCTGGCCAGGAGCCTGTTCCGCCTGCACCGAGGTCCAACGCCATGTCGATTTCTCCCGAACTCCGGTCCCGCATCCAGGGCATCGTGAATTCCGCTCCGACCGTCCTGTTCATGAAGGGCAACCCGGCCACTCCCCAGTGCGGTTTCTCGGCCCAGGTGGTTCAGGTGCTGAACCGGCTCCTTCCGGAGTACCAGACCTTCGACGTGCTCTCGGACTCCGAGGTCCGCGAGGGGGTCAAGGAGTTCTCCGACTGGCCGACGATCCCCCAGCTCTACGTCGGAGGCGAGTTCATGGGCGGCTGCGACATCGTCAAGGAGATGTACGACAGTGGCGAGCTCCACGAGGCGTTGGGCATGGAACGCGCGGAGCTGTCGGCCGGCGAGGTGGAGATCTCGATCAGCGCCGAAGCGGAGCAGATTCTCCGCAACGCCCAGCAGCAACAGCAGGCGGAGCTCCACTTCGGCATCGACGCGAAGTTCCAGCCCTTCCTCGGCTTCGGACCGGCGGCCGGCGGCGAACTCCGCGTGGCGGTCGGCGGTCTGTTCTTCCTGCTCGATCGGGACTCGGCGGCTCGCGCCAGGGGCGCCTCGATCACGGTGGTCGACACCGAGCACGGCCAGCGCCTCGACGTCGACATTCCAGCCGCCCGCGCCGGCGGCTGATTCCCGGCGCTGGCGCGGAGGCCGCCTGTGGTGGAGATAGTCGATCAACCGACGACCCACGAGACGGCCGAGCGCATGCGGGAGGCGGTGGCCGAGGCGCTGCCGGGCGCCCGAATCGAGGTGACTGGCGAGGGGAACCACTTCAGCCTGCGCGTTGAGTCCGCCGCCTTCGCCGGCCGGAACCGGTTGGCCCGTCAGCGGCTCGTGCTGCGCGCCATCGCCCACCTGATGAAGGGCGAAGCCGCACCCGTCCATGCGATCGACCGGCTGGAGACGGTGCTGCCTTCAGCGGGGTAAGCGGGGAAGCGACGAAACCGGGAAAGCGAGGCCGCGACATGGGCGAGGGCACCCGAACAAGGACGAGCAGTCGGCGCGACCACATCAGGACGATTGCCGCTGCCGGCGGGGCTGCCGCCCTGGCAAGTTGCGCTCCGAACACGCGGGCCGCTTCGGACACGGGCGCCCAGGAAGCGGCGACCCTCGAAGCGGTCCACTTTCCGGAGGGCTACCCGCCGTATCCGTCGGCCGCCGCCACCGAGGGCGCCTTCGCAGAGCACGTATCCCCCGGCAACGTCGGCGTCATGAAGGCGTTCGGCACGGAGCTGCACTTCGGCCAGCGCGAGGGCGCCCGCGTGCAGGACGCGTTCACGAAGAAGTGGTACTGGGACTGCCACCGCAACGGCACCCTGTACAACCTCGGGCATCGCAACCCGGACATCATCGCCGCGGTCAAGGAAGCGCTGCACCAGCTCGAGATCGGGAACCTGCTGCTCGTCTCCGGCTACAAGGCGAAGGCCGCCGAGAAACTCGTCCAGAGCACCGGCGGCGCCCTGACCGGCGTCACCTACACGGCCAGCGGCGCGGAAGCCACGGAGGTCGCGATCCGCGCCACCCGGGGCATGACCAGGAGGACGAAGCTCGTTTCGATCAAGGCCTCCTACCACGGCCACACCTGCTTCGCCCTGGCTGCCGGCGACAACCCGGACAACCACGAGCGATACCTCCTCGACTTCGACGACTTCGTCTTCGTGCCGTACAACGACCTGGACGCCATGGCCGCCGCGGTCGACGACGAGACGGCCGCGGTGCTGATCGAGTCGTCGCCGGCCCAGTCGGGCTTTCCGGTTCCCGATTCCGGCTACTTCCAGGCCGTCATGGACATCTGCCGTAAGAACGGCGCGAAACTGATCATCGACGAGGTCCAGACCGGCCTGGGCGCGACCGGGAAGTTCTGGTTCTGGCAGCACCACGGCATCGTCCCGGACATCGTGACCACCGCCAAGGGCCTCGGCGGCGGCATCCTCGCCAACGCCGCCGTCCTGCTCGCCCCCGAGATCAAGGAGTGGTTCTTCGACACGGCGATACCGCACTCCTCGACCTTCGGCGGCAACGAGCTCGGCTGCGTCGCCACGGCAAAGGTCTGCGACCTGACGATGGCGCCCGGCTTTCTGGAACACGTGAACGCGCTGGCCGTGCAGTTCGCCGAGGGGCTGCGGGGCGGTCCCTACCGGGTCAACCAGCACGGGCTGTGCATGGGCATCCTCTCGGAGGAGATGGGCAAGATGGAGATGACGGCCCGACTGTTCGAAGCCGGCATCTTCACCGTGCCCGCCTGGTACACGGCCGGCGGCGTGGAGTTCCGGCCGATCCTGACGCTTACCGAGAACGAGGCGGACGAGATCATCGGCATCTTCCGCGACACCGTCGGCTAGGCGCCGTGCGCAGCAACTCTTCCAATAGCTGAGTCGTCACTCAGTGTGGTAGGGTCCGATCAACCGCAACCAGACCCTCTGGGAGGAAGCCCGTGATGTCACGTCGTTCCCGCTTCGTCGCTCTCGCCGCCATGCTTCTCGTCGCCGCGGCCCCGGTTCTTGCCGCCGGCCCCAACGAGACGGCCAGCCCCGACACGATCACGTTCCACGAGGACGTCGAGCCGATCCTGCAGCGTTCCTGCCAGGGTTGCCATCGCCCCGAGGGCGTCGCCTACGGCGGCATGAAGGCGCCGATGGCCCTGACGACGTACGAAGAGACGCGTCCGTGGGCGCGGAGCATCGCGCGGCAGGTCGAGGCGAAGGACATGCCGCCCTGGTTCGCGAGCGACCACACGCAAGGGCAGTTCACGAACGAGCGCGTCCTGACGGCGGAAGAGATCGACACGATCGTCGGTTGGGCCAAGACCGGCGCCCGCCGCGGCGATCCGGCGAACGCCCCGGAGGCGATCGAGTGGCCGGCGGGCTGGCTGATCGGCGAGCCCGACCTGGTGCTCGACCTGGCCGAGCCGTTCTGGGTCGATGACGACGTCAAGGACCTGAACATCAGCCTGAAGGCGGTCATGATCACGGAAGAGATGCTGCCCGAGCCGCGCTGGATCCAGGCGATCGAGTTCCGCCCCGGCAGCGATGTCGTCCACCACGTGGTCGGTTCGCGGGTCGCCACCGAGACCGAGACTCCGGGCGCTTCAGGACTCCTCGGCGGCATCGCCCCCGGCACCGAGCCGTTCTACCTGCCCGAAGGCGCCGGCCGGCTGCTCGTGCCGGGCACGCAGCTCTACTTCTCGATGCACTACAACAAGGAGCCGGGCGAGGGCACCGGCGTCTGGGACCGCTCCCAGATGGCCTTCAAGTTCCATCCGAAGGACGCGAAGATCGACCGCGTCGCCAAGTGGGAAGGCGTTGGCAACAGCGACTTCGAGATCCCGCCGGGCCATGAGAACTGGATCATCGGCGCCTCCAAGGTCTTCGAGTACCCGACCACGATCTACGGTTACCTGCCGCACTCCCACCTGCGCGGGCTGGACGCCAGGTACACGGCGTACTACCCCGACGGCACGGAGGAAGTTCTCCTCGACGTGCCGGCGTACGACTGGAACTGGCAGACGAACTACATCTACAAGGAGCCGAGGGATCTTCCGGCCGGCACCCGCATCGACGTGCTGATGACCTACGTCAACACCGAGGAGCGGAACGAGCAGACGGTGCTGGAGCTCGACACGACCCGCGCCATCCAGTTCGGCGGCCCGACCACCGACGAGATGATGATCGGCTTCATCGACTACTCGGAGGACACGGGCGGCGATCTCGTCACCGAGGTCGAGGAGGCGACGGCGGCCGTGACGCCTGCTGCCGGCGGCGGCGAGTAACGGCTCCGTCACAGCGATCCCCTGAACATGCGGCGCGTCCATTCGGTTGGGCGCGCCGTTGTTCTTTGTGAGGTCGCTTCTCTCTGGGAGAATGGCGCGGTCGGACCATGACGATTGAGGCACTCTACGGCGCCGTCGATCTCGGCGGTTCCCACGTCGGGCTGGCCCTGGGCGTTGTGGATACCGCGGCCGGCGAGTTCCGCCTGGTTGCCCGCCGGGACCTCGAAGGCGGCGGCTATGACGGCTGGCAGCCCGTCCTCGACCGGATCGCCGAGGGGCTTCTTGAGCTGGCGCGGGAGGTCGGGGAACCGCCGGCCGCCATCGGCGTCGGCTGCCCCGGATGGGTCGACCTCGAGGCCGGCGTCACCCGGTTTCTGCCGAACCTCCCGGGCCAGTGGCGCGACGTCCCGGTGGCCCGCCTGCTCGGCGAGCGGCTGGCGGCCCCGGTCCACCTGCTGAACGACGTCCGGGCAGCGACGCTCGGGGAGTTCTCGTTCGGCGCCGGCCGCGGCGTCTCCACGATGGCCCTGTTCGCGCTCGGCACCGGCATCGGCGGCGGCGTCGTGGTCGACGGCAGGCTGCGCCTGGGGCCGCTCGGCTCGGCCGGCGAGCTTGGCCACCAGATCGTCGATCCCGGCGGCCCCCTCTGCGGTTGCGGCAACCGGGGTTGCCTGGAGGCGGTGGCGAGCGGTCCGGCAATCGCGGCCGCCGGCGTCCGGCTGTTGCGCTCGGGCCAGGCGCCGGCGCTGTTCGATCTCACCGGCGGCGATGCCGGACAAGTCACGGCCGAGACGATGGGCGAGGCGGCAAGGGCCGGCGACGAGGCGGTGACGAAGGAACTGGAGCGGATCGCGGGCCTCGTCGGCATAGCCGCCGCCAACGTCGTGGTCACCCTGCACCCCGAGCTCATCGTGCTCGGCGGCGGCGTCGCCGGCCTCGGCGACCTGCTCTTCGACGGCGTCAGGCGGACGGTCGCCGACCGCGTTCGCGTGTTCCCGATCGACGGCGTGCGGGTCGAGCCCGCGGCCCTCGGCACGGATGCCGGCCTGGCCGGCGTGCTGGCTTGGGCTGCGAGTGCTTCTTCAGGTCGCTGACCTCTTTCGCCAGCGAGGCAGACCCAATCGGGCCTCGCGCGTGGACAGCCGTTTCGCTAGCGCGTCAGTAGTACTGGCGGATGTAGCCGTAGGCGCGATCGAAGAGTTCCTGGTCCTGATGCAGGCGGTACTTGAAAAGCGTCTTCCGGAGCGCCCGCCGGACTTCGCGCTCACCAGCATGGGTCGTTTGCCAGCCCTCAAAGCGGACGTGCCGGACGATCTCGTCGATGTCGTTGACGACTCGCTCGACCATGATCGGGGTTTGGTCGTTGCGGGCCTCCTCGAACAACTCGGTGAGGGCCGCCTTCCCGCGTTCTTCGGACGTCGCCGGTTCGACGGTCCGTTCCGCCTCGACCACATCACGAGCCAGTTCCAGCAGGGACTTCAGGAACTCGATGCTGACCAGGAGGCCCTGCTCGTGCCTTTGGCGCAAGTCCTCGAGTCGTTCGCCAAGGGCGCGAAAGCGGGGGTCCTCCGCGTGTCGGCGCAGACGGTTCGCAACCTTGATCTCGATCTCCTTCGTCTTGCTGTCAGGGTCGGGGGTTCCAAGGACTGCGTCCAGCACGTCGGCGTCCAGCACCAACGTCTCGAGGTCGTCGCGAACCGCGTCAACGTGGACATGCCGGTGGATGAGGTCGATGGTCTGGGGCCCCAGCGTGTGCCAGAGGAGCTTGCCCGTTCCAGTAGAGGGTCTCACGGATTCGTAGACCTGACTCAGCCAGCGGTAGTCGGTCTCGTAGGACTCCAGGCTCGGGTGGGGGGAGATTGCTTCCCAGAGCCGGGTGAGGTAGCTGTAGTCGGCGGCGAAACGGTCGCGGGTCCCGTTGTCCGGGAGGCACTCCTGTGCGGCGATCAGACCTTCGTAGCCGGTGACGGTGCGATCCACGCCTTGGAACCTTGCGAGGCACTTCTGTACCGCCGCGGGAAGCGCCGCGACCAACTCGTTGATGTTGGTGACGACGCGGGTGATGCCTTCCTCGTCGAACTGGATTGCCTGGGCCACGTCGTCGAACACGCCGAGGTAATCGACGATGAGCCCGTGCGTCTTGGTCTCGCCATACGGCCGGTTCGTCCGGCAGATGGCCTGGAGAAGGGTGTGGTCGCGCAGCGGCTTGTCCAGGTACATCGCTTGCAGAATGGGAGCGTCGAACCCGGTCAGCAGTTTCGAGGTGACAATCAGGACCTTCAGCGGGTCATGTGGATCGCGGAATCGATCGAGCAGGACTTCCTCGGCGTCCCGGCCCCGTCGGTAGGCGGCGTACTGTTTCTCGCCGCTGTTGACTGTCATCACAACGTCCGACATTTCAGCCGGAAGCACTCGGTCGAGCGCCTGCTTGTAGAGCACGCAGCTCTCGCGGTCGTAGGTGACCACCTGGGCTCCGAACCCGCTCGGTGCCACCTTTTCCTGGAAGTGCTTGGCGATGTCGGAGCAGATCCGTTCGATCCGCTCCGGTGTCTTGAGCAAGATCGCCGTACGGGCCGCCGCTTTCGTGAGCTGCTCGCGGTCGAGGTCGCCAAGGCTGCCGGTCAGTTCCTGGTACTCGGCGTCAATCGCATCGCGGTCGATGTGCAGTTCCGGCAGGCGCGGCTCGAAGTGAAGCGGCTTCGTTGCGCCGTCGCGGACAGACTCCTCGAACCCGTAGCGACTCAAGTAGCCGTAGTCGTCCTCCTCGGCGCCGAAGGCGAAGAACGTGTTGCGGTCGGCGCGGTTGATGGGCGTACCAGTGAGTCCGAACAAGAAGGCGTTCGGTAGTGCCCTGCGCATCTTGCGGCCCAGGTCGCCTTCCTGAGTCCGGTGGGCCTCGTCGACGAGCACGATGATGTTCTGGCGGTCGTTCAGGATCCCGCCTGCTTCGGCGAACTTGAAGATGGTGGTGATGATGATCTTGCGAGCGTCCTGGGCCAGCAGCTGCTCCAGCTCCGCCCGACTGTCCGCCTTCTTCAGGTTCGGCGCGTCGGCCGCGTAGAACGTGCCGGAGAGCTGTGTGTCGAGGTCGATTCGGTCGACCACGATGATCACTGTCGGGTTCTGAAGGGCCGGGTGCAGCCGCAGCTTCCGAGCGGCAAACAGCATCAGCAGGGACTTGCCGGATCCTTGGAAGTGCCAGATCAGCCCCCTTCTGGGATGACCGCCGACGACTCGCTCGACGATTCGGTTCGCCGCTTCGACCTGCTGGTAGCGGGCCACGATCTTCGTGCGCCGTTTTCCCTTGGCCGTGGCGTAGGCCGTGTAGCTGCCCAGAAGGTCCAGGACCACCTGCGGTCGGAGCATTGACGAGACGGTCCGTTTGACGGTCTCGATCGCCGGCATCTCAGCTTCATCGTCCGTTCGCCACGGTCCCCAAAGGTCAAGCGGCAGACCGATAGAGCCGTAGCGCAGCTCCTTCCCCTCGGTGGCGACCGAGCAGAGGTTGGGAACGAACAGCTCCGGTACGCTGCTCTCGTAGTCGTCGTGGATCTGCGCGGCAGCGTCGAACCAGCTCTGGCTTGGTCGTACCGGGGTCTTCGCCTCGATGACGACCAGCGGCAGTCCGTTCACGAGCAGGACGAGATCGGCGCGCCGCTCTTTGGCGCCCGATCGGACCGTGTACTGCGTCGTGACGACGTAGTGGTTCCTCTCGATGTCGGCGAAGTCGATCAGACGGATCGTCACATGCTCGCCATTCGCGCCGAACGGCAGCGACCGTTCTCCGCACAGCCATGCCGCGAACTCCTCGTTCGCCTTCACTAGGCCGTCGGTCCGCACGCCCATCAGGATGGCTCGCAACCGGTACAAGACGTCGTCGGCCCGATCAGGCTGCGCGGCAATCTCAGGATTGAGCCGAGTCAGTGCCTCCCGAACGTGATCCTCGACGAGGACCTCGTGCGCTTGCCGGGGCAAGTGCTGGTGGCTGAGGAAATGCCAACCGAGGCCGGAGATCGCGCCCTGCCGCCGGGCCAGGCCGGGCCCCGTGACCGTATGGTGGGTGATACCGCCGCAGAGGATGTCGCGGACGAGGGCCTCGACCGTGTTCGACTCGGTGAACGTCATGCCGTCAACTGAACCGTCGATGGCGCTACGACGTGGCGGCAGTCGGGCGGTGCGTGTCGGCCACAACCAGCCGTCGCTCTCGGTCCGCGCCGAACGCGAGACAGGCGTAGATGTCGTCGCGCGTCAGGTCCGGGAAGTCCCGGAGCACGTCTTCCACCGACATGCCGGACGCCAGGTAGTCGAGCACGTCGGAGACCGTGATGCGCAGGCTGCGGATGCAGGGCTTGCCACTGCGCCTACCCGGCTTGATCGTGATCCGGCCCAAGGGGGTCATCAGGCTCAGCGTACGCAACGCCAAGCCATCGATCAAGCAGCCGAAGTGCGCCTAAGCTCGATAGGGCGGTCCCAGGTGTTCCGGCTGGTCACACTTCACAGTGCTCTTCACATCGCATACACTCCGCCCGTCGGGCGTCGCCCGACGTCTTGAGGAGCTACAGAACTAGGTGGATTCGACCGAGAACCCCCTGACGGGGTCGCCACCGCCCGAGGTTCCCCTCGCCAATGCACCGCTGATACGCGTCATCGCGCAGGTGCGCTTCCCGCTGATCGCCTCCGTGGAGAACCGCAGCTTCGTCGCCCCGTTTCAGGAGGCGATTCGGGACGACTACCCGACACTGCGCCCGGAGAAGAGCCAGAACGTCGTTATCGGCCCAGCGGGTCCGGCTAGCGTGCAGTCCAGCGTGTCGTGGCGGTTCAGCGATGCGACTTCGAATTGGCGAGTGACGCTCGCCCCCGAGTTTCTCGCACTTGACACCAGGCAGTACACGAGCCGCGATGACTTCCTCGACCGGTTCCGCCGAGTCCTGACCGAGCTCGGCGAACATGTGAACCCGGGGACGGTCGACCGCCTCGGAGTGAGGTACATCGACCGAGTCCTGGGCGAGAGTCTCCGGGCGCTGCCGCAACTCGTGCGCCCGGAGGTGGCTGGAGTCATGGCGACGCCACTGGCAGACGACGCTCACCACATGATCGCCGAGACCTTGTTCCAGTTGCCTGAGACCAGCAGCCAACTGATGGCCCGTTGGGGTCGTCTGCGCGCTGGCAGCACGGTCGATCCGGCAGCGATCGATCCCGTCGACGAGCCGAGCTGGATCCTCGACGTTGACGCCTTCACTCAGGAGACGAGTGCGTTCGAAGTCGAGACGATCGACCTACGGGCGAGGGCGCTCGCTGAACGCATCTACAGCTTCTTCCGCTGGGTCGTAACGGCCGAGTTCGATCGCACGTACGGGGGGACTTCATGAATCTACAGCGCGGTACCTATGGGTCGCCGACTGAGCCGGAGCGAAGCACGCTTGTGCGATGGGAGCCTCGCGAGCAGTTGCCTAGGATCCCGGTCTTGCTCGTGAGCGGACAGTTGCTGACCGCCGGAACGTCGGCCGCGTCCCCGATGGACGTGTGGCCGGAGTCCTTCGAGTACGACTGGAGACGGACAGCGGTCGTCGACTGCTCCTGGGACGTGGCGACGTACACCGGTGGAGTCGCGGCGATCTCCTCGGATGATACGAGTCGAGCCATCTCGGAGTTGCGCCGCATATCGGCGCTGACCTGGGAGCAAGTCGGACAGCTCTTCGGTGTCTCGCGGCGGAGCGTTCACTTCTGGGCCAGCGGCAAACAGATGAACGTCGCCCATGAGCAGCGTCTCTTCGAGATACTCGACATCGTCCGACAAGCCGACCGCGGTGAGGCCAGACGCAATCGGGCCGCTCTCCTCTCGGTGACGGATGGCGAGGCGGCGGTCGATCTGCTGGCGGCAGGAGAGTTCGCGGAGGCCAGAGCGCGGCTCGGACGCGGTGAGGCACGCGGACGCGTGGAACCGGAAGAGCTCGATGCGGACGCACGGGCCGAGCGGACACCGCCTCCACCCGATAGCTTGATCGAAGCGATGAACGATCGGATCCATCGGGATGCCGGGCGCGGCGGCGCCGCGCGCACCGTGAGGAACATGCGGCGTGAATCGGCGGGATGAGGCGCCCCCGGCAGCCATCGACCGCATCGGCGAGGCGCACAGGGGCCGCGTCGACGACGCTCTCCGACTTTGGCGGCAGGGCGATTGCGTTCTGGGCGACCAAGAGTTCCTCTTCCGGTTGAATCCCGCGGCGCCGTTGACGGAGCCGGCGGCTGTCGCAGCCGCCGTCGGTGCCGACGCGGCAGAAGTACAAGTCCGTGGATACGCCATTGTGACGCAGACCTGCGACATCGTCCGCGCTTGTGAGAGCCGGCCCTTCGTTCAGGTCTGCCCCTTGGTGCAGGTGGACGCGGACAGGCTCGCGGAGATCCGACGCGGGCGCAGGCCGAACTACGCGTTTCTTCCGGGAACCGAGCAGCAGAGGCTGGTCGCCGATCTCGACTGCGTGATGACCGTGGAGAAGGCGGTCGTGGCCGACTGGGAACGCGTCGTTGGCGCGCCTCGGGAAGAGGACGTCAGACGTCTTCGGCAGGCCCTCACTCGCAACCGAAGTCGTGTGGCGTTCCCCGATGACTTTGTGCGGTTGGCGTCGCAACTGACGAGCCGAATGTCGAAGAAGCACGACGCACAGAGCGACGAGGGGCGTGCTCTTCGGGCACTAAGGGAGATTCGGGTCCGGGCCGAGCCTTCTTGGCGCGCCTCCGAGGTCGCTCTCCTGCTTCTCTTCGTACGTGACGACTCAGTCGAGACCTTCGCTGGGCAGACCTGGGACAACTACTTGAGCCTGTGGCTGAACCGAGTTCAGCCACAGGGCCGGTTCAGGCAGGTGGAAGGTGTGGTGCAGACGCTCGACGACCTGACGGGTCGGGACTACGTCGAGAGCGACCCGCTCGACCTTGACCACCTGTCCCTCGGCCCCGGCGCGAGGCTCGGGTGATCGAGTCGTTGTCCGTTTGGGCCGGCGTCCGCCGCCGCCGAAGGCCCTAGTCGGCGAAAGCGAGTGGGGCAGAAGCCAACGGAGATTGCGAACTCCGCGGCGTTGACGCGGGGAACTGTCTCGATTCGGCAGAGAATTCGGGAGTCTGGCGCACCCGTACGGGACGTGATCTCCGGTCGGCGGCGCTCACTTCCGCACGAGTTGCAGATCGGATTCAGGGCTGTGTTTCGGTCCCCATGTCTCGCTCATGAGTTCAGCAGGATGCTCTTGAGCCGAGCGAGACGATCGGCCCGGTGCTTAAGGTCCCTGTCCCGAAGATCCCTCATACTCGTGATGACACTCAACGACCTGCGCTGATCGCAAAGGGGCGGCACGACGAGCCGGTGAGCGCGAACGTCCTGCCCGTTCACCATCCAGATGCCGTTCGTCGACTTGGCTCTCGCGCTGAACTGTTGATGCACGGTGGGCAGGTTCCACTGGGCTACCGCGAAGGCGGGGAGGATCCGCGCCGGGTCGAACCGAAGTCTTATGAGTTTGTCGTGGTAGAACACGTCGCCGTAGGACATTTCAGCCAGGCCGGCCTGACCGCAGATGCTCCGATTTCCGTTGCCTCGGATGACGAAGGCGTCGTCCCGTTGAACGAGGAACTGTGCCGCGAGCGCTTCATCCACATTGACGCACTTTGTCACGTTCTCGGGGTTGAAGCGTCCTCCGGCCACGGCTGAGACGGTCACGGTCTTCAGTCCGGCTTGACGCACGCTCTGTCCCCCTTTCGGCGCTACGAAAAGGCCGTTCTTGGGCGGTTCGCGGAGCAGGTCGGCTACCCGTACTGGCGGGGGTTCTCCCTTAGCCTTGGTGGCCAAGGCTCCCTGCAGCACACTGGCTTCCGACTTCACGATGGTGTGCGCAAGGTGCGCGAAGGCTCTGAGCGCTTCCTCGATGGCCGTCAACACCTTCGCAAGTCGGCGCTGTTCGTCCAGCGGCGGCAGGACGAACGCTTCGTTCGCAAGGGTACGCCAGTTGATCGTTGGCGACAGCGAGCCGACGGAGATGGCCTTTGCGCGCTTCATGAACGTGTCGCTTTGCATAAAGAACGGCAGGAACTCGGGCGCGACGACTCTGGGTCTTGCGCGAAGGACAAGGGCGTGCGCAGAGCAGATGCCCTTGAAGTCCGCGACCGCGAGTTTTCGCTGATAGACGCGGCGTCGGCCGAGGATGATGTCGCCCTTGCGGAAGAGGAGCTTTGTCGCGGTCACGTCACTGGGTGCTCCCCAGCGGCGGATCGCCAGCGAGTCGGAGTCGAGGTGCTCGAGGCCTACATAGCGTTCGACACCGGCCTCAACGGGATTGTCGACTCGGTCGTTCACGCAGGTAGCCAAGTCACCGAAGGCGACCCGCGTCCAACCAGGCTTCAGCCTGCAGCTACTCACCGGGCCGGGTCTCCGCGACGACCCGCTCGACCATGTCAAGCACGCTGTCCGTCTCGCGCCAGAACGCTGCGGTGCCTGCGTCGAAGCCGGCCCACGTCTGCCGCAGATCGCCTCCGGCCCGGGCACCGTCATCCGGTTCGTCGATCCGCCGAACGTAGCGGGGGATGGACAGATTGCCCTCGTTAGCCAACACGTCGGCGTTGGACGCGACGGCGGCGAACCCAGGCTCGTCAGCGAAGGTCTCGTACGCCGTCAGAATCCGCTTCTGATGCTCCGGTGTCAGGAAGCTCTGAGCCCGCTCCCGCGCGACCTCGCCGACAGCGTCGATGAACAGGATCCTGCCGCGGCGATCGCTCGGTTTCCGCGTCCGGCAGACGACGACACACGCCTCCATCGGCGAGTTGTAGAACAGGTTCGGGCCCAGACCGAAGACGCACTCGACGAGGTCGCGCTCGATCAGGGCTCGACGCATCGCCGCCTCATCCTGGCGGAACAGGACGCCGTGCGGGAACAGGATGGCACACCGGCCGGTCCGAGGGTCGAGGCTCTTGAGAATGTGCTGGAGGAAGGCGTAGTCGGCTCGCCCCTGAGGCGGCGTGCCGAGGTTGTTTCGTGACCAGGGGTCGTTGGACCACTTCGCGCGGTTCCACGTCCTGATGGAGTAGGGCGGATTGGCGAGAATCACGTCGAACGTCATCAGGCGGTCCCGCTCGACGAAGGCGGGCTCGCTCAGGACGTTGCCGACGGCGACGTGAAAGTCGTCTATTCCGTGTAGTACGAGGTTCATGCGCGCTACCGACGCCGTCGTTGCGATGAGCTCCTGGCCGTAGAGGCCGAGCGTACGTGCGTCGTCGCCGTTCCGCCGTACTTCGGCCAGAGCCGAGATCAGCATGCCGCCGGTACCGGCCGTCGGATCGTAGATTCGCTCGCCGGCTTGCGGCTGGAGCATCTTCGTCATCAGGTGCACCAACGTCCGATTCGTGTAGAACTCCTGCGCGGTGTGCCCGCTGTCGTCGGCGAACTGCTTGATGAGGTACTCGTAGGCGTTGCCCAGCTCGTCCTCGGGCACCGCGGCAAGGCTCAGCGTGTGTCTCGAGAAGTGCTCGATCAGGTTCTTGAGCGTAGGATCCGGCATCTGCGCCTTGTCGGTCCAGGGCGCGTTGCCGAAGACCCCGGCAAGGCGATCCGGGTTGGCCGCCTCGATGGTACGGAACGCTGTCAAAAGCGCGCGGCCAACGTCGCGCGCCACACTTCGGACATCCGTCCAGTGGGCGCCGGGCGGGATAGTGAACCGGTCGTTGGCGGTAGCCGCCGCGTATCCTCGGTCGCCGGTTTCATCGAGGGCCTTCCGATAGTCCTCGTCCCAGACGTCGGACAGGCGCTTGAAGAAGAGCAGCGGGAAGACGTACTGCTTGTAGTCGCCGGCGTCGATAAGGCCCCGCAGAAGGTTGGCCGCGCCCCAGAGGTAAGACTCCAGCGCCTGCTGGCCAAGGTGTTGGGTGCCTGCGCCTTGGTCAGCCATAGCCTTGTCCGGCCAGACCCTGTTCTAGCCGGAAACGGGACTTGGGCGGCATGGTGGGAGCGTAGCGGTTTCGTCGCCTGCGCATTAGAGGAGCCGGGTGGGTCAGTCCAGCCAGCCGTCCTCGACCAGCACGCGCCGCAGGCGGTCCTCGGCGGCCCGCGCCTCGACCAGCGATCGCCTGAACGTGGCCACCGCCTCCGGGAGTGGCGGAACCTCCTCGCCGATGGGTGGCAGCACGTACCGCGAGATGTTGAGTGTCCAGTTTTCGCGCTCGATGTCTTCGGTCGAGACGACCTTGGCTCGATCCTCGACGTCCTGGAAGCTGCGTACCCACTCGACGATCAGCTCGGCATGCCCCGCGTCGAGGAAGTTCTGAGCCCGGCCCTTGCGGAAGAGCCTGGACGCGTCGATCACGATGACCTTGCCGCGCCGGCCGCGTCGCTTCTGGCGGCGCATCGTGACTACGGCGGGGGCCAAGCCGGTGCCGTAGAAGATGTTGGGCGCGAGCCCGATCACCGCCTCGATGAGGTCCTTCTCGAGAAGCTCGCGCCGGATCTTTCCCTCCGCTCCCGCTCGGAAGAGCACTCCCTGCGGCAGTACGACCGCCATGCGGCCGGAGTCCGCCGCCATCGAGGCCGCCATATGCTGGACCCAGGCATAGTCGCCGTAGCGGGCTGGAGGCAGGCCGAACGACGCGCGGCGCCACGGATCCGCTTCCCAGACCTCCCGGCCCCACTCCTTGAGTGAAAACGGCGGGTTGGCGATCACGCAATCGAACGTGGCCAGGGCGCCGTTGGGGTGGGTGAAGGTCGGTGTCCTGAGAGTGTCGTTCTGTTCAATCTGGAAGTCATCGACGCCATGTAGCAGGAGATTCATCCGGGCGATGGACGACGTCGTAAGGTTCTTCTCCTCGCCGAAGATGCGCCCGAAGAAGGTCCGCGGGTCGCCGCCTGCGCGCTCGACGTGATCGATGGCACCGAGCAGCATGCCGCCGGTGCCGCAGGCCGGATCGTAGATGGTCTCGCCTTCCCGGGGATCGAGTAGCTCGACCATCATCCGCACGACGCTGCGCGGCGTGTAGAACTCGCCGGCCTTCTTTCGCCGCGTGATGTCGGCGAACTTGCCGATGAGGTACTCGTAGGCGTCGCCGAGGATGTCGGACCCCACTGACGCGTTTTCCAGCGGCACGGCCGACAGTCGTTCTATGAGGTCCTTGAGTAGCGCGTCACTGAGAATCTCGCGGTTACCCCAGTCCGCCGCGCCGAAGACGCGGGTGAGTGTGTCGGGGTTGGCACGCTCAATGGCTCGAAGGGCCTTCGTCAGCGCGGCGCCGACGCTCGTTGGCACTTGACGGACGTCGCGCCAGTGGTGCCCGTTTGGCAGGCGGAAGCGGTGGAGCTCGGGGAAGTCGGCCAAGTCGATGTCGCCGTAGGTCTGTCGAGCCTCTGCGGCTTCCTCGTCCCATACGTCGCTGATCCGCTTGAAGAACAGAAGGGGCAGGATGTAGGCCTTCCAATCCGTCCGATCGACGGCGCTGCCGCGGAGAATCTCGGCGCAGGCCCACAGTTCGGCCTTCAGGTCGTTCAGGGTCAGTCGATTCGGAGGCACTGGCCGGCGATTCCGGGCTTCAGGTCTAGGCCGCGGGTCGGCTCTCGGCCGAGACCGGGATCACTGTTGACGCCCCGTACCGCCGTCGCCGGCGGAGCAGGAGTTCGGCGAGGAACAGCAGAGTCGCGGCGCCCAGGAGGACAGACCAGAGGTCGAAGCGGCGGACGGCGGTGTCGGAGCTCGGCGCGGTGATGGCGCCGACGGCGCCGGCGACGGTTTCGTGGAAGAGGCCGTCGGTCGCGGCGGCGAGTTCGGCGAGCGCCGCGATGTCGGGAGCGCCGGGGCGAAGTTCGTCGCGGGCGGGATAGAAGATCGTCCGGCCCGGCCCAACGGTCGCCGGAGCGCCGGCCGGGCCGGTGTGGACCTCGACGCGGTAAGGCTCGAGGCTCGGCGCGAGCAGCATGCCCTCCCCGGACGCCAGGCGGTAGAGGCCGGGTCCGGTGCGCTGCAGCGGCGTCTCGATCCGGCGGTCGCCGCGCAGGACGACGAGGCGGGGCGAGAGGTCGCTGCCGAAGCGGCCATCCTCCTCGACGACGCTGAGTGTCGCTTCGAGCGCCCCGTCGCGGCGGTCGAGATCGAACTCCCACTCGGCGCCGGCGCGCCGGTCGGCGGCGTCGCGGACTACCTGGGAGACGAGCCGATCCAGCTCCGGCCAGCGTAGCCAGCCGCTCGCCCAGCGCGGTTCGAGGTCGGAGGTGAACATCCAGGTCTTGCCCAGGCCGACGTAGCGGCTGGCCAGGATCGGATCCGACTCGCCGGCGCCGAGAATGACTTCGGCGCTCTCCTTGGCGACCGCGGCGATCCGGCCGTAGAGCTCGGGCGCCGTGGCGACGTCGACTCCGGTCAGGGCGTCCGACTGGCCGCGCAGTTCGACCAGGATCGTCTCTTCGCGGGCCGAGTCGGGGAGCTGGTTCATCGTCTCGTCGATCAGGATGTTCTGGACGGAACTCGGATCCTCGATCGTGTAGGCGTTGCCGTCGCCCCAGTCGGCGATGTCGGCGAGCAGCTCCCGGTCGGACTCGACCCCGATGGCTACCGTCGAGACGGTGATTTCCTCCTGCCTCATCCGCAGGACGAGCTGTTCGTACTCGTCGGGGTAGGTCCGGCCGTCGGAGACCAGGATCACGTGCTTGACCTCGGATTCGACCTCGGCAAGCTGCTCCAGGCAGGCCTCCAGAGCCGGGTAGAAGTTCGTCTGGGCGCTGGCCTCGATGCGGTCGACCCTCTGGCTCAGCCGCTCCTGGTCGCGAACGAACTGCAGGCCGACGATGTCGTGGGTGTGCCAGTCGAAGGCGACGAGACCGAAGCGGTGCTGCTCGTTCAGCATGCCGAGCGCGGCCTTGGCGGCCTCCTTGGCCAGGTCCATCTTCGGGCCCTTCATGCTGTACGACTTGTCGAGGGCGATCATCAGTGCGACCTCGCTGCGCTCCTCCTCGATCTCGAAGTCGAGCGGCAGAACGCGCTCGAGTGGTGAGTTACGGTAGCCCTCCTCGCCGAACGTCTCCTCGCCGGCGACGAAGAGGAGCCCACCGCCCTCTTCCGAGACCCATTCGCCGAGGGCCTGCTGGGTCGGCTCGGGGAGGCTCGCGGCGGCGACGTTGCTTAGCACGACCGCGTCGTAGCTGCGGAGCGACGAAGGCGAGAGAGCGGTCCGGCTCGGGGTGGACCGGGTCACGCGCAGGCCCCGCGCCTGGAGCAGTTGCTGCAGGTCGGCCGAGTGGTCGGGGGGCGCGAGCAGCAGGACGCGGTGCGGGGGCTCGACCCGCAGGTTGCCGCGCCACAGCGCGCCCTGCGATGCGGCGGCGCCCTCGCCCGCGCCGAGGACCGCCTCGAACGTCTGCATCCCGGGCTGGTCGAAGGTCCACTCCAGTTCGACGATGTTGACGCCCGGCGAGAGCGCGACGCTGTGACGCTCCTCGGCGTCTCCGCCGCGCAGGGTCAGGGGAGCTTCCGGCAGCGAGGAACGGCTGCCGATGCGGAGCACCCAGCGGTGGGGCTCGCCGGCGTGGAGGAGGCGGTCGCTTTCGTCGAGTTCGACCGACTCGATCCAGACGGGCGGCGCCGTCCGGCCGAGGGCCGCGGTGTCGACGCGGAGGTCCGGGTACTCGGCCGCGATCCGGGCGCCGGCGCCCTCGAGGCGCTGCCCGTCGGAGAGCAGCAGCACGCGGCGGACGCGATCGGGACGCAGCGCCGCGGCGGCCTGACGGAGGGCCGCGTCCGGCCGGGTGTTCCCGCGGTCGAGAGCGGCGGCGCCGGCCGAGGCGGTGCTGGAGTCGGCCACTTCGAGTTGCCTTAGGTCCGTCGCACCGGCGACGCTGGCGGCACGGTCGGCGTAGGCGAACAGGCGCACCGGACCCTCCGGATCGAGACCGTCGTCGATCGCCTGGAGAGCCCGGTTCAGGCTCGCCGGTTCGATACTGGCCGAGACGTCGACGAGAACGGCTACGTCGAGCTCACGCGTGCGCCAGGTGGCGACCGGCTCCGCCAGCGCCAGCACGACGGCGATCAGCAGCGATCCGCGCACCCACAGCAGTCGCCGGCGTTGCCGGTCCGGATGGTCGCTGCGTTGCGACCAGAGCAACAGTGCTACCGGCAGCGCGGCCAGCAGCCAGAGCGGCTCCTGCAGGGTGATCGGCATCACAGGGTCAGGCCGCGGAAGAAGGTGATGGCCTCGAACGAGGCGAACAGGAGGCCGGCGAGGGCGAGGGTGCGCCAGGACCAGGGGCGGCGGTCGGGGCGGTCGAGGTCGGCGAGGCGGTCGGCGGGGACTGGCTCGAGGGTCGAGTCGTTGATGCGGGTGGACCACTCCGCCTGGAGGCCGGTGTCGGCGGTGAGATCGCCGGTGGCGGGGGTTTCGGTGAGCCAGGTGGCGGCGTTCTGGAAGAAGGCGGCGAGGTCGGGGCGCTGGGCCAGGGAGGAGTGATCGAGGTCGAAGGCGATGGTGAGGGAGCGGGGGCCGCTGTCGGGCGCCGGATCGCAGGCGGCGATCGCGGTGCGGTCTCCGGCTGAGGCCAGGGCGGTGCAGCGGGGATCCAGTTCGCGGGCGGCGAGGACGACCGGCAGGTCGAGGAGGGAGACGCCGGCCAGGAGGGGGTGGCCGGGCTCGACGCGGTCGATCCTGCGTGGTGAAAGGGGCGCTTCGGCGGCGGGGGAGAGGCCGGCCGCCGCGACCGCCTGCGGCGGGTCGAGGTAGAGGGTGGGCATCGCCGGAGGGATCGCCGGCGCGGTTCGGTGGAAGGTGGCGATGTCGGCCGCCGGGAGCGGTTCTTCGGGTGGCGGATCGTCGTCTCCGGCTGCCGCGCGGACGGCTGCCACGTCGACCGAGGCGTCCGCCTCGAGAGCGAGCGCGGCGGCGGAGCCCGCGAACGAGCCCGGGCTGCGGGCGATCACGACGACCCGTCGCGGATCGGTCGGGGCTCGGACACGGTGAGCCGGGGAGAACGCGGCGGTCCGGGTGTTCGCGGCGTGGGCGTCGATCAGGCCGGCCCGGTCGTCGAGCGGGAAGACGTCTCCGGGCGTTTCGATGCGCGCCGTGACGGCGCCGGGGGCGAAGCTGCCGAGGTCGATCAGGGCGGTGAAGCGGTCGCCGGGTTCGAGCTCGAGTTGCCGGCGGATGCGGATCGTCTCGGAGTCGGCGACCGTCAGCTCGACCGGCACCTGACTATCGGCCGGATCGGTCGCCAGGATCTCGAGCAGCGCCTCGGGACCGGCGGCGCGGGTCGCGGGCGGCCGGGTCGCGAAGCGGACGATGCCGGCGTTCCGGGCCGGGACGAGGATGGACACGGTCCGCGTCTCCGTGCCGGGGTCGATGATCGGCGTGAAGGGTCCGATTCCGTCGGTGAACACGTGGACCCGCCGGGCGGTGGGGATCGCCGGCTCCGTGTCGGCTGCGTTCGAGAGGGCTTCCAGCGGGCCGGAGAGGAGCGCCAGGACCTCGGCGGAAGTCAAGGGAGTCGGATCCGCGTTCACGGTGAAGCGGCTGCCGGCTTCGGCCTCGGCAACGATCCGGCGCGCCTCGGCCGCGGCCAGTTCGATCCGGCTGGGGCCTCCATCCGGCAGACGAGCCTGCATCGTCGGCGACGGGTCGAAGGCAAGGGCGATCGGATCGCCGCCGCCGGGCTGCAGCCAGGGCGCCCGGCTTGCCGCGACCGACAGGAGACCGGCGACTGCCGTGGCCAGGAGCAGCGAGAGCAGCCAGCGCAGGCGGTCGCGCCGCCGCTTGCGCGCCGCCAGAAGGCGTCGCCAGAGCACCGTCGAGGCGACCGGCAGCGCCTGCGCGGTGGGGCGGATCAGGTAGATCGCCAGCACCAGCAGGGCGGCGACTCCGAGCGGGATCCAGAAGGGCATCTCAGCGCCCCCGGCTCAGCAGCCCGCGGCGCAGGGCGCCCAGCGCCAGTTCCTCGAAGGAAGCCTCGACCGGGGCGTGGATGAAGGACCAGCCGCGGGCGGTGCAGCGGGCGCGGATCTCCTCGCGGTGGGCCTCCGCCTCCCGCTCCAGGCGGTGAAGCAGGTTCGGGGCGCCGTGAATGCGGAGCGAGTCGCCCGTCTCGCTGTCGACGAGGGTCGTGTCGCGGTCGAGCGGCGCCTCGAGATCGCGGTGATCGGTCACCTGGATGACCGCTACGTCGTGCCGGAGCGGCAGCAGGAGATCGAGGCCGCCCTCCGTCGTGTCGGAGAGGAGGTCCGAGATCACGATGACCAGGCCGCGGCGGCGGCCGGCCGCGAATACTTCCCGGACCGTCCGGTCGAGGTGCGTCTCGCCACCGGTGTCGAGATTGGCGAGGTAGTCGAGGGCGCGCCAGACCTGGCGGGAGCCGTGGAGCGGGCCGAGAACCTGGTGCACGTGGCCGGAGTACGGCGCCAGGGTGACCCGGTCGAGGGTGGCCAGGGCGATGTAGGTCAGGGCCGCCGCTATCCGGCGCGCCGCGTCGAACTTGCGGCGGCCGCCGGGTCCGGGGGTCGGCGCCATGGAGTGGCTGCAGTCGAGCAGGATGTAGACCGCGAGGTCGCCGTGCTCCTCGAACATCCGCAGCAGCAGCCGGTCGAACCGCAGGTAAGCGCGCCAGTCGAGGTGGCGCACGTCGTCGCCTTCGACATAGGGGCGGTAGTCCGCGAACTCGAGCCCGGAGCCGAGGTGGCTGGCGCGGTGCTCCCCCTTGAAGCCGCCGGCGGGCACGCGCCGGGTGAGAAGGCGCAGGCGCTCCAGCCGGGCGAGGAAGGCCGGCTCGAAGGCGAAGACGGAGTGGTCGGCCACGGCTCGGAGCTTGGAGCCCGCCCGCTCAGCCCTCGGGCACGCTGTCGATCAGGTCCTGGAGCAGCTCATCGAGGTCGATCCGCTCGGCTTCGCCCTCGAAGTTCATCAGGACGCGGTGTCGAAGGGCGGGGAGGGCCACGGCGCGGATGTCCTCGCGGGACACGTTCGGCCGGCCCCGGATCAGCGCGTGGACCTTGGCGCCGAGCACCATCGCCTGGATGCCGCGCGGACTGGCGCCGATGCGGATGTAGCGGCGCACGGCTTCCGCGGGGTGCTCTCCCTCGGGCCGGGTCGCCAGCCCGAGCCGGATCGCGTAGTCCTGGACCGGTCGCGCCACCGGCGCCAGGCGTGCCGCGTGCCGCATGGCGATCACCTGCTCGGCGGTCCAGAGGGCCACGGCCTCCGGGACGTGTCCGGAGGTCGTCCGGTCGAGGATCGTGTGCAGCTCTTCGGTCGCCGGGTAGGTCATCCGCAGTTTGAACAGGAAGCGGTCGAGCTGGGCCTCGGGCAGGGGATAGGTGCCCTCCATCTCCAGGGGGTTCTGGGTGGCGAGCACGAAGAACGGCGGATCGAGGGGGCTCGTCTCGCCGCCGACCGTGACGGTCGTTTCCTGCATCGCCTCGAGCAGCGCGGACTGGGTCTTCGGCGTGGCGCGGTTGATCTCGTCGGCGAGGACCAGGTTTGCGAAGATCGGGCCGCGTTCGAAGACCAGCCGCCGGCCTCCGGTCTCGTCCTCGCGGAGGACGTGGGTGCCGACGATGTCCGCCGGCATCAGGTCGGGCGTGAACTGGATGCGGTTGAACCGGAGGTGCAGCGCCTGGGCCAGGGTGCGCACGAGACGGGTCTTGCCGAGGCCGGGGATGCCCTCGAGCAGAACGTGGCCATCCGCCAGCAGGCCGATGATCGCTCCGTCCACGACCTCCTCCTGGCCCACGATCACCTTGCCGATCTCGCTGCGCAGGCGGCCGCAACGGTCCGCGAAGTCGGTCAGCTGCAGGGCGAGATCGTCGGCGGTCCGCGGCTGGGCGGTGTCGTTCACTCCCCGTCCTCCTGGGCTTCGGCCTCCAGCGCTTCCAGGTAGCGGCGCACGGATTCCCGGTGGCGCCAGGCGATCGGATGGCGGGCGGCCGGCAGGTCTCCGCCCGAGGCCGCGGCTTCGCCGGCAGCGCCGGTGGCGGGCTCGCGCATGGCGACCTCCGCGGCGCGGAACTGCGTCGCGCTCGTCGTGGTCAGGGGGCGCCGCTCGATCTCCTCGATCGACTCGATCAGCGCGGTCTCGAGCGCCTGTTCGAGACTGAGAGCGGGGACGAGGAGATCGCCGAAGGGATCGACCATCTCCTCCTGCGGGCCGGTGCCGATGCCGGCCGCGGCACCGTCGGCCTCGCCGTCGCTGGAGCCGGGTTCGTCGCTGATCGCGGCCGCCGCGTCGCTCTCGGCGCCCGATCCCTCGCTGTCTTCCACCGGCTGGCCGCCCGAGCCGTCGCCCTCACCGGCCTCGGCGCCGGGCTCTGCCCCCTCGCCGCTGCCCTCCGTGCCGGGGGCGGTTCCCTGTTCTTCCTCGCCGGTTCCCTCGCGGTTGTCGAGTTCACGCATCAGGTCGGCGCCGGTCTCCGGGTCCGTCCCGTCGGTCAGGGCGTTGGCCGCCGCGTCGCCGCCCTCCGCCGTCGCGTCGAGGGCTTCGGCCTCCGCGCCGTCGCCGAGGCTGCCGTCGGCGGCGTCCGTCGCGTCGCCGGCCCGGGCGCCGTCCTCGGCGTTGGGCTCGCGGACCCGCAGCGTCACGATGGGCAGGTCGCTGAGGCGCACGTCGAGTTCCGGCAGGCCGGGTATCCGGTGGGGGTCGTCTTCGAGCAGCGCGGCCGCTTCGAAGCCGGGCGGGAGTTCCCCGGCCGCGTCGCCGCTCACGGCCGCCGCCAGCGCCTCGCCGACGAAGGAACGGGGCAGCGCCACTGGCAGCAGCAGGACGAGGCAGATGCCGGCGGATGGAAGGGCGCTCCCCGGAACGAGCCGCGGCACGGTCCGCCGGGGGCCCGTGCGTTCGAGGCCCACCACCGCCCGCTCGAGGACGAGGGCGATCCAGGGCAGGGGCCAGACGATGCCGTCGCTCGCGCGCCGCTGCTCGGCGCGCGAGTCGTCCAGCCGCTGCTGCATTTCCAGCGCGGTGGCGGCGGCGTCATGGAGATCGCCGGCCCGGTCGACCGCCCGGGCGGCGGCGGGAAGGTCGCGGCCCAGTGCCGCCGCCTCCCGCAAGGCGAGCAGGAGGAGAACGGCACCGCCCGCCCAGGACGGCCAGAGCGCGGCGCCACCGGTTGCGGCGCCGAGAGCGAGGAGCCAGGTCGCGAGCAGCCACAGGCAGGCGGCGGGCGCGAACCAGGTCAGGGCCTTCAGCCCGCGGCGGAGGCGGAGCCGGCGGTCGGTCGCTCTGAGGCCGCGCAGCAGCCGGCCTCGCAGCTCCTCGGCGCCGGAGGGCTTCAATTCCGTTCCCAGAGCGCGATGCCCCCGGCCTGCTTGCCGATGTCGATCTGGGCCACGCGCCGGAACGCGCCGTTGTCGTAGACCTCGACCACGCCCGGCTCGCCACCGACACCCTCGACGGTGACCAGGCTGAAGCGTCCATCCGACGTGATGACGACGCCGTGGGGGATGCGGCGCGTCGTGGAGACCCGGGCGACTTCCCGGCCCTCCTCCAGGTCCCAGAAGCCGATCGAGTCGCCCTTCTTGTAGGTGACCACGAGCAGCCGCTCGTCGGGCGCCACGGCGGCGTTGTAGGGCCCGGGGGCAGGCGTCTCCAGTCGCCGGGAGACCTTCCAGGCGTTCGTGTCGACCTCGTAGATGGCGTTGCCCGAAAGCGCCGTGACGTAGACCATGTCTTCGCTGGTGGGCGGCGTGACCCACGACGGTTCGACGACCGGCTGGCCGTGGGCGCCGTGTCCGGCCGCGGCGTCCCCGTGACCGCCGTGTCCCGCGTGGCCGCTGGCGGAGTGCTCGGTCCGTCCCAGCTTCAGGCGGCGGCCGACCTCGAAGCGCAGCGCGTCGATCTCGACGAGCTCGTCGTCCATCATGTTCGCGCTGTAGAGCTTCCGGCCGTCGCGGCTGAACCGGGCGCCGTGCGGCATGGTCCCGCTCTCGAACTGCGCGATCTCGGTCATCGTCGACGTTTCGACGACGGAGATCGTGCTTGGCACGTGGTCGCCGTAGAAGTCCGAGTTGACGACGAAGAGCAGGCCGGTGGTGGCGGCCACGTCGAGGGTGGCGGGGAACATGCCGACCTGCACGTCGCCCAGCCACTCGTCGGTCCCGGTTTCGTACTTGTGGATCGAGCCGAACGGGTTGCCGTGGGCGATCGACACGTACCAGTAGCGGCCGCCGGGCGAGATGTTGATGCCGTGCGGACCTTCCGTTTCGGCCGGGAAGCTGCCGACGGTGATCGTCTTCGTCACTTCGATACCGGAGGGCCCGAAGCGGACGAGCGCCACCTGGTCCTCCGATTCGGCGCAGACGTAGGCGTAGTACTCGCGGGACGGCGGCGTGAGGTCCGACTCCGCGTGGAGGGCGGAACCCGTGAAGACGGTGAGGGCGAGAAGCAGCGTTGAGAGCGCAGCCGTCCGCGGCTGCCGGCGAGTCGAAATGTGCATCCCAGGCCTCCGGGTACGCCCCCGTCGGGGCCTAGTGCGGCTCTCCGATGATCCGGTTCGGGTCTTCGGGATCCTTCAGTTTGACCGCCCACAGTCCCGAGTGCCAGTCGGAGAAGAAGATGTGGCCCTTGTACGGCTGCGGGCCCCAGACGAAGGGGGAGTTCGGCACGAGGGCGTCGGGATCGTAGGGCATGAACATGCCGATCTCCCGGCCCTGCCGGTAGAGGTCGCCCCGCAGGTCGCCGGAGACGTCGACGACGCGGAGGCCTCCGTTGTAGTAGGCGACGTACATGATGTCGTCTTCGATCCACAGGTTGTGGGTGCCGGCTTCGGGCACCTGGTAGCGGGCGACCTCGCGGGGGTTTTCCCAGTCGTCCCAGGAGATCACGTGGATCCAGCCGGCGGCCCGTGGCGGCGCCGCCCTCGGGTCGCGCCCGAGCTCGCCGTAGGGGAAGGCCTCGTCGCCGGCGAAGACGTAGAACTTGCCGGTCGACTCGCTGCGGTAGGGGTAGGCGGCGTGGTTCCAGCCGCTCGGGTAGGCGTAGCTGCCGAGTTCGACCGGGTTGTTCGGCGCGCCGCCCATGCCGGCGCCGCCGACGTCGATCGCCACCACGCCATCGTCCCAGTTGGAACTGAAGGCGACGCCGTCGACGATCCAGACGTCATGGATCGAGTGTCCCGGCGTGTCGAGCTCGAAGCGGCCGACGCGGTAGGGCTGGGTCGGGTCCTCGATGCTGATCACGTCGAAGCGGCGGCCGTTCGACAGGGCGTAGACGTGCTCGTCGTGGATGAACACGTTGTGGACTCCTCCCCGCAACTGGTCGTCGAAACGGGACAGGATGCGCACGCCTACCTGAGGCTCCGAGACGTCGAGAACGACGAAGCCGTTCTTGCGGTTCGAGGCGCCCTCGCGGCTGAGCACCGCGACCCGGCCGTCCTCGGAGACCTTGACGTCGTTCACCGTCCGCGCGTCGACGCGCACCGCGTCGATGAGCACGATGCTCTCCGGGTTCGTCACGTCCCAGATGTAGGCGTGGCCCTCGGCGCCCCAGGTGCCGGTGATCGCGTAGTCCCGGCCGTCCGTGCCCTCCCAGACCCAGAGGTCGGAGGTGCGACGGTCGCTCACCTTGCCCTGGCCGACGAACTCGATCTCCTTGTTCACGCGGCGAGGCGTCACCCGGACCGGCACGCTGGCGGAGTGGCTGCCTCCCAGCGCGGTCACGTTGTAGATCCCTGAGCGCTCGGCCACGAAGGCGCCGTCCTGCTCGATCTGGGCGGTGGCGCCGGGCGCGAGGATCCCGGTCGCCGACTGGCCGGCCACCAGGAAGCGGATGGGCAGGTCCTCGACCTCGTTGCCGGAGGCGTCGCGGCCGACGGCCTCGAACCAGACGACGTCGCCCGTGCGTGCCTCGTCCGCGGAGGCGGTCAGCTCGAGTCGCTGCGTCGGGTTCCGTGCGACCTGGATGTCGACCTGGGAGGTCGCGTCCTCGGCGGTCGCGGTCAGGGTCGCCGTGCCGGGCGCCAGGAAATCCAGACCTCCGAAGCCGTCCGGCGCCGCGACGTCCGGGTTCGAACTCGAGTAGGCGACCTCGACGTTGTCGCGGACGACGTTCGTGATGTCCACGACGCGGGCCTGCAACGTCAGGTGGGTGCCGCTGTAGAAGGCGCCGGGGAGCCCGACGACCTCGACGCTTTCGACCGGGGGATTCGGGATCGTCACGTCGACTTCGACCCGGAGCAGGGCCTCCGCCCGCCGCGGTTCGTCTTCCGCCTCCTTCGGCACCAGGGCGATGACCTGGACGCTGCCGGGGCCGTGGGCTTCGACCTCGCCGGCCGGGTTGACCCCGAGGCGCCGGCGGTTGCGGGAGAAGAAGACGACGTCGACGCCCTCGACCGCTTCGCCGTCCCCGTCGACGACGGTGGCGGTCAGGGTGGCCTTGTCACCGACCTCCAGGGTCAGTTCGGTGGGGGAGACCTTGAGCTCGGCGCCGGGCGGGATCGCGGGCTTCTCTTCCTCTTCGGCGCCCTCCTCGCCGGCCTGCTCCTCCTCGGCGGTGGGCTCGGCGGGCTCCTGGGCGGCAAGAGGCGAAGCAAGGAGGAAGAAGACGGCGCCGAGCAGCGCCAGCCAGATTGGCGGATTTGTGCGGGAAAGGGTCACGGCGCTCATTCCTCGGGTAGTGCAGGTGCGGTAGCGAAGACGGCGCAGTCTATCAGCGGGCCGTGACGGGATGGCGGCGCCTGAAGGTGCCGGACGAGCCCGTCGGACGCAGCGAGCCGGCCCGCGGCAGCTACATGTGGATGGCCCGGCCGTGGACGGCCAGAGCCGCTTCCTTGACTGCCTCGGAGAGGGTCGGATGAGCGTGGCTGGTGAGGAAGAGATCCTCGGCCGAGGCGCCGAAATTGATCGCCGCCACCGCTTCGGCGATCAGGTCGCCGGCGTGGCTGCCCAGGATGTGGACGCCGAGGACCGCATCCGTCTCGGCGTGGGCCAGGATCTTGACGAAGCCCTCGAGGCTGCCGGTGGCGCGGGCGCGGCCGATTGCGCGGAACGGAAAAGCGCCCTTGCGGTAGGGGGTGCCGGCTTCCTGCAGTTGCTCTTCCGTCCTGCCGACGGAGGCGACTTCGGGTTCGGTGTAGACGATGCCGGGGATCGCGTCGTAGTCGATGTGGACGTGGCCGCCGGCGATGCCCTCGACGCAGGCCATGCCCTCCTCCTCGGCCTTGTGGGCGAGTTGCGGCCCGCCGATCACGTCGCCGATGGCGAACACGCCGGGCGCCGAGGTGGCGAAACGCCCGTCGACCCGGATGAAGCCGCGCTCGTCGACGGCGACGCCCGCTTCCTCGAGCCCCAGACCGTCGCTGATCGGCGTTCGGCCGACCGCGACGAGAACGCGGTTGCACTCTATCGGCTCGGCGCCGTCGACTTCGACGACGCAGCCCGTCTCGTCCTTGCCGCCCTTGACGTTCGCTCCGAGCACGCGGCTCCCGAGCCGGATGTCGAGACCCTGGCGGCGGAAGATCTTCTCGGCGGCCGCGGCGATCTCGGTGTCCGCGCCAGGCAGGATGCGGTCGAGGTACTCCAGCACGATGACGTTCGAGCCGAGCCGGTTCCAGACCGCGCCGAGCTCGAGGCCGATGTAGCCGGCGCCGATCACGACCAGGCGCTCGGGTACCGCGTCGTAGGCCAGGGCCTCCGTGCTGGTGCCGATGCGGTCGCCGTCGAACTCGATGCCCGGCAGCGTCGCGGGGCGGGAGCCGGTGGCCACGATCACATTCCGGGCCTGCACCTCGTGCTCCTCCTGCTCGCTGGCGATGACGACCCTGCGCAAGTCGCCGTGGAGGCCCCCGAGGCGGCCCCGGCCCTGGATGTGCTCGATCCTGTTTTTCTTGAGCAGGGACGACACACCGCGGGTGAGCGTCGTGACGACGCGGTCCTTGCGTTTCATCATCGCCGCCAGATCGAGGCCGATCTCGCCCGCGACGCCGCCGTGTGCCGCGAGTTCGCCGCGGGCCGCGACGAGGCGCTGGCTCGACTCCAGCAGCGCCTTGCTCGGGATGCAACCCACCCGCAGGCAGACGCCCCCGGCCGCTGCGTGTTCGTCTACCACGGCGGTCCGGAAACCGAGCTGCGCGGCCCGGATCGCCGCGACATAGCCGCCGGGTCCGGCGCCGATGACGACGAGGTCGAGGCTGATCTCGCTCATCTGACGTCGTCGCCAGGCTGTTCCTGGCAGCCTTCCGGAAAGGCCGTCGTGTCGGCTATCGCGACGGCAGCGACGCCTGCTTCGTTCTCGTATTCCCTGACCGCGCCGGAGACCGTGTCCGTCACCCGGATCGTGTAGCCGAGGTTCGTGGATGACGCACCGTAGACCCAGACGTGGCCGTTGTGCCCGCAGCCATCCAGGACCTTGATGAGAATCTCCCAGTTGTCGTCGTCGAAGAAGCGGAAGAGGCCCGAGTCGTTCGTCCCTTCCGGGACGATGACGGCGGTGGCGATGATGGGTTCGTCCGGGTCCAGCCAGTCGACCGTGACGGCGAAACGCGAGTCCTGCAGGCACAGCGTTTCGGAACTCGCCTCGCAGGCGCCCGCCGGTTGGGCTGCCTGGACCAGGAAGATCCGGGCCGTCTTCGACTCGGTGTCCGCGCCCGTCACGGTCAGCGTGACGGTGTAGAAGCCGGGCGAGGACCAGGAGTGCGGCACGGTGCTTCGGGTGGACTGCCGGCCGTTTCCGAACTCCCAGAGGCGCCGGGTGACGGTTCCGGAACTCGTGTCGGTGAACACGAGTTCTTCGCCGGTGCGGACGCGGCACGGATCCTCGGGGCAGTCGATGTTCGTGCCGAAGGCTGCCTCCGGGGGTGTAGAGGGCTGTGGCGGCGTCGGCGACTCCGGATCGGGATCGGTCGGCGTTGGCGTTTGGGGCGTCTGAAGAACGAACGTCAGCCTGGCCATCGGTTCGTTCGAGAACTTCTCCTGTCCCCTGATGCTGGTGATCGTCCCCTGAGGGTTCGTCGCCGGGTTGCTGAGAGAGAACTCCGTCCCGTCCTCCGTACCGGCGTCGTAGGGGTACAGGTTCACACTGACTCGCGACCGCCAGCCCTGACTGTTCCGCAGCGAAAGGCCTGAAACGCCGACGAACCAGTCCGGACTGGGACCGATCATCGACAGGAGCGTCACGAGGTGGTGCGTCGAGGACGCCTCGATCGTGAAGGTCGAGGTGCCGGTCGCTCCCGTCCCGCTCTCGCGGATCAGCTCCTTTCGGTCGGCGGCCGGAACCGCGTTGTATTCGCTCGTGAACCCCGAGGTGGCGCCCGTTTCGGCGACGCTTTCAACACCCGACGTGGCGGTGCCGCCGGCCGTCCAGAACGTGACGTTGCCGTTGTGGACGGCGCCGATCAGTTGCGTGAAATGAGCGCCTCCCACGACGCCGCCCGGCGTGCTGCTGAGGTTCCACATGCCCTCGAAGGTGACGTTATAGGTCGCGGTCGCCGTGCCTTGCGCGCCTGCGGGGGCGGACAGTCCGGTCTGAAGCAACAGAGCGGCGGCCAGGGACGCGAGGCCGGCGAGCCTGGCGCCGATGACGGGGAGAGCGGTCGCCCTGTTCGTCATTCAGTTCGCGGCGTCGACGCCGGGTACCAGGAAGGCGCCCGGGATGCCGGCGTCGAGCGTCGCGAGTTCGGCGTCGTGCGCGGCGGCCAACTGCATCAGGTGGGCGTCGGTCGTCTGCGATGCATGTCTGCACCAGGCGGGAAACCGCCGGGCGGCCCTGTCGTCCGAGACAAAGGCATGCGCCGGACCAAGTGACCGGAGCATTCCGGCAAGCGTCCTGGCGGCCTCGTCCACGGTAACACCGCCGCCGGTGCGCTGCACCGAGACCCGAACGAAGCCGAGCTCGGGAATCGCCGACGTCAGGAGCTTCGATGCGCCCTGCCCTCGCGTATCCGCAACCCACCGCGAGGTGCGGTCGTGCGCCACATGATCGGTCCAGCCCCAGGCGACAAGGATGTTGACGTCCAGCAGGTAGTTCACGGGAAATCGCCGAGCAGGCTGCGAACGGCCTCCGTCGTCAGTGGGGGCAGGGTGTCAGCGGCCGCGAAGATGCGCGCGCCGGTATGGGGGCAGCGGACCGTCCGGGGCTTTGGGGGCGGCGCTGGCGCCAGACGCGCGCGGCGACGCAGGAACTCCGACACGCTGATCCCCTCCTTCTTCGCCTGCAGGCGGATGGCTCGCGCTTCCTGCTCGTCGACCTTGAACGAGATCGTGACCATGGGTAATACGGTACTACCCGCTGCCGTGTCGGTCAATCAGGTTAGACCTCGATCAGCATCCTGGCCGGATCCTCGATCGCCTCCTTGATCCGGACCAGGAAGGTGACCGCCTCGCGGCCGTCGACGATGCGGTGGTCGTAGCTCAGGGCGACGTACATCATCGGCCGGACGACGACTTCGCCTTCGACGACGACGGGCCGCTGCTGGATGGCGTGCAGGCCGAGCACGCCGCTCTGCGGCGGGTTGATGATCGGCGTCGACAGCAGCGAGCCGAAGATGCCGCCGTTGGTGATCGTGAAGGTGCCGCCCTGGAGTTCGTCGAGGCGGATCCTGCCGGTCCGGGCCCGTCCCGCGAAGTCGCCGATGGAGGACTCGATCTCGGCGAAGGACATGCGCTCGGCGCTGCGTAGCACCGGCACCATCAGGCCGCGATCGGTGCTGACCGCGATGCCGATGTCGTAGTAGTTCCGGTAGATGATGTCGGTGCCGGTGATCTCGGCGTTGAGCCGCGGGAAACGGCGCAGCGCGTCCACCGCCGCCTTGACGAAGAAGGACAGGAAGCCCAGGCGCACGTCGTGGCGCTCGGAGAAGGCGTCGCGGTAGCGGCGCCGGAAGTCCATGACGGCGGACATGTCGATCTCGTTGAACGTCGTGAGCAGGGCCGCCTGCTGCTGCGCCTCGACCAGGCGCTCGGCGATCCGGCGGCGGATCGGCGTCATCGGCACGCGCTCTTCGGCGCGTTCCCCGGCCGCCGCCGCGGCAGGCGGAGCGGCGGCGGGCGGAGCGGGCTGCGCCGGCGGTGATGGCATCGTCGGCGCCGGCGCGGACGCCGCGGTCTCCGGCACCGCTTCGGCGGAGGGTTCCGGTTCCTCCTCGCGGGCGGCCAGCCACGCCGCCACGTCGCTCTTCAGCAGCCGGCCACCCTTGCCCGTGGAGGGAATGAGGGACGCGTCGAGGCCGTGCTCGGCGATCAGGCGGCGGGCGGCCGGCAGAATGCGTCGCTCTCCGGGCGCGGCCGGCGCGGCCACGGGTTTAGCCTCGGCCGCCGGGACAGGTGCGGGAGGCGTGGGTTCCGCGGCGGGCGCCGGGGCCGGCGGAGCGGACGGCGCCGCCGGTCGAGCGCCGGCCAGCAGGTCGCCCTGGGCTTCTTCGGCTGCCGCGGCGCCCGGGCTGGCGGCGACAGCGCCTTCCTCGATCCGCGCGATCACGGCGCCGATGGGCACCGTCTCGCCCTCCGCGCAGACGATCTCGGACAGGACGCCCGCTACCGGACACGGCATCTCGACGGTCACCTTGTCCGTTTCGAGCTCCACGAGCGGATCGTCCCTGCCGATCGCCTCGCCGGGCTGTTTGATCCAGCGGAGGATCAGCGCTTCCGTGACCGATTCGCCGATCTCGGGGATTGTGACTTCGTACGTCATGCGGTCTGCCTTCGGGGGATTCTCACGCGGTGTCGGCCGACTCGCCGAACGCCGCTTCCATCAGTTGCTGCTGCTCCAGCTTGTGGCTGCTCGGAGAGCCGGTCGCGGGGCTCGCCGACTGCGGGCGGTAGACCCCCGACAGGGGCCGGCCGCCCATCAGGAAGCCGAAGTTCAGCCGCAGGTAGGACCAGGCGCCCATGTTCCGGGGTTCCTCCTGCACCCAGCGAACCTCGGCATCGGCCGGGAACGCGGACAGCGCTGCGTCGAGCTCCTCCTTCGGGGCCGGGTAGAACTGCTCCATGCGCAGGATCGCGTGATCGTGGGCGCCCGTTCCCTGGCGGTGGGCGTCGAGGTCGTAGAACACCTTGCCGGCGCAGAGGAGGACGCGGCGCACCTTCGACCGGTCGGCGTCGGATGCAACGGCCGGGTCCGGCAGCACCGGCTGGTAACGGCCGCCGGCTAGTTCCGCCAGGGACGAACCGACCTCCCGGCGGCGCAGCAGGCTCTTCGGGGTGAAGACGACGAGCGGCTTGCGCTGGGCTCGCTCGACCTGACGCCGCAGCAGGTGGAAGTACTGCGCCGGCGTCGAGGGGTAGACGATCTGCATGTTCTCTTCGGCTGCGAGCAGAAGCCAGCGCTCGACGCGGGCGCTCGAATGCTCCGGCCCCTGGCCCTCGAAGCCGTGGGGCAGCAGGATGACGAGGCCGCTCAGCCGGTTCCATTTGTCCTCGGCGCTGGTGATGAACTGGTCGATGATCACCTGGGCCGCGTTGACGAAGTCGCCGAACTGGGCTTCCCAGAGCACGAGGCCGTCCGGGTAGTCCAGGCTGAAGCCGTACTCGAAGCCGAGCACGCCGGCCTCCGACAGCGGGCTGTTGAAGATCTCGATCGGTTCCTGGTTCTCGGCGATGTTCATCAGCGGCCGGTGGTTCTCGTCCGTCACCCGGTCGTGGAGCACGGCGTGGCGCTGGCTGAACGTTCCGCGCTCGCAGTCCTGGCCGCTCAGCCGCACCCGGTTGCCCGAATCGGCGGTGGCGGCGAAGGCGAGCGCTTCCGCCGCGGCCCAGTCGACGGGCCGCTTTCCTTCGGCCATGTCCGCGCGGGCTGTGAGGAAGCGCCGCAGGTTGCGATGCAGGTTGAAGTCCTCGGGCAGCACGACCATCCGCTTCAGGTAGTCGGTCAGCTTGCCCTGGTCGACTCCGGTGTCCGGCTCCGGGGTGTCCTCCATGCGGCCGCCGACGAAGGCGTTCCAGACGCCGTCGTAGGCCTGCGGACTCGTCTTCTCGTTCATCCGGCGGGCGGTGGCGAGCGCTCCCTCGAGGCGTTTCTCTTCGCGCTCGATGTGGACGTCCGCCTCCTCGGGCTTGATCTCGCCGAGTTCGAGCAGGTGCTCCAGGTAGTGGACGCGGACCGGGTCGCGGGCGCGAATGCCGTCGTAGAGGATGGGCTGGGTGAAGGCGGGTTCGTCGCCCTCGTTGTGCCCGCGCCGCCGGTAGCAGTAGAGGTCGATGATCACGTCGCGGCGGTAGCGCTGGCGGAAGTCGAGGGCGACGTTGACGACCTGGGCGACGGCCTCGGGCTGTTCGCCGTTGACGTGGAAGATCGGCGCCTGGAGCATCTTCGCGACGTCGGTGCAGTAGGTGTTGGAGCGCGAGCTCTCGGGCGGCGTGGTGAAGCCGATCTGGTTGTTGACGACGACGTGGAACGCGCCTCCGATGTGGTAGGGGTCGAGTTGCGACAGGTTGAGCGACTCCTGGACGATTCCCTCGCCGGCGAAGGCGGCGTCGCCGTGGATGAGGAACAGCACCGCCCGGTCGCGCAGGTCGTTGCCGATCCGGTCCTGCTTGGCGCGCACGCGGCCCATCGCCACCGGGTTGATGAACTCGAGGTGGCTGGGGTTGAACGAGAGCGAGAGGTGGACCCTGCGGCCGTGCTCCGTGGTCCAGTCGCTCGAGTGGCCCATGTGGTACTTCACGTCGCCGCCGCCCGTGTACTGCTCCGCGTCGAGGTCCTCGAACTCGCGGAAAATGTCCCGTGTCGGCTTGCCGATGATGTTGGCGAGCACGTTCAGGCGGCCGCGGTGGGACATGCCGAAGACGATCTCCACCGCGCCCTGCGCGGCGACCTTCTCGATCGCGAGGTCGAGCAGGGGGATCAGGCTCTCGGCGCCTTCGAGCGAGAAGCTCTTGGCGCCCAGGTACTTCTTCTGGATGAACTCCTCGAACACCGCGGCGTCGATCAGCTTCTTCAGGATCCGGACCTGCTCGTCGCGGCTGAGCTGCACCCGGTTGCGGCTGACCTCCATCCGTTCCTGGAGCCAGGAGCGAACCTCCAGGTCGTCGATGTGCATGAACTCGGCGCTGATGTACTTGCAGTACGTCTCGCGCATCCGTTCGAGCAGCTCGCGTACCGTCGCCGTGTCGGCGCCCGGGATGCCGGCGGTCGACACCGTGCGGTCCAGGTCGCTCTCGCGGATCCCCAGGCCCTCGAGTTCGAGTTCCTCGGGCAGCACGGGCGGATTGCGGAGCGGGTTGATGTCGGCGTAGAGGTGGCCGCGGATCCGGTAGTTGCGGATCATGTCGTCGACCCGGCGTTGCAACTCGACATCCGTGGTCAGGGCGGATGCCTTGCTCGCAGGCGCAGGAGTCGGCGTCGCGGACGGCGTTGCCGGCCGCGGCTCGGCCGGCGGGGGAGCCGCGGGCGGCGCCGTAGCGGAACGCACCGCCTCGCCGTTGCCGCCGAACAGCGTCGAGGGTCGGAGCTCCGGGCCGATCGCGCCGTTGCCCAGCTCGCCGCTGGCGGCCAGGCCGTCGAAGTACCGGCGCCAGGCCGGGTCGAGCGAGGCCGGATCGCGGCGGTAGTCGGCCAGAAGCGCTTCGACGTAGTCGAGGGAGAGGCTGTGCAACCCGGTCTGCTCGCTCATCGCTGCCTACCTCCTGGGCGGGGAGCCCGGCGGCGTCAGGCCCGTTCGGCCTGGAGCCGCGGGTCGATTACATCCCTCAGAGTATCGCCGACGAGGTTGAAACTCAGCACCGCGAGGAAGATCGCCACGCAGGCGGGAGGAATCATGTGGCCGGCGGTGAACAGGTTCTCGTAGCCGGAGCGGAGAATCGTGCCCCAGGAGGCGTCGGGCGGCTGGACGCCGAAGCCGAGCCAGGAGAGTCCCGCTTCGATCAGGATGGACACCGCGATGCCGAAGGTCACGCTGACCAGCACGGGCGCCAGCGCGTTGGGCAGCAGGTGGCGGAGGACGAGCTGGGCCGGTCTGACTCCGAGCGAGCGGGCGGCGAGGGCGTAGTCCGTCTCGCGGATGCGCAGGATCTCGCCGCGCGCGAAGCGGGCGATGCCGACCCAGCGGGTCAGGCCGATCACGATCATCACGTTCTCGATGCTGGGCGGGAACCAGGCCAGGACGGCGAGGATCAGGAAGAAGGCCGGGAAGCACTGGACGACTTCGATGAAGCGCGAGATGACGAGGTCGGCGATGCCGCCGGCGTAGCCCGCGATGCAACCGAACACGAGGCCCAGGATGACCGCGATGCCCATCGACAGGAAACCGACCTTCATCGACACGACGGTGCCGTGGACCATCCGCGACAGGACGTCGCGGCCCGACTGGTCGGTGCCCAGCCAGTGACGGCTGGAGGGCCCGGCCAGGGGCTCGGCGGCGATCTCCCTGGGGCCGTAGCGCACAGGCGTCCACAGCGCCCAGTCGCCGCGCTCCGGGTCGAACTCCCGCTTGAAGTCGAAGGTCGCCAGGCGGTAGGGCCGCTGCTTCTGGATGATCAGGCTCGTGCCCGGGACCTGGTGGACGAGGTCGACGACCGCCGGGTAGTAGAAGCCGCCGTCGAAGCGGCACAGGATGGGTTGTTCGTTGGCCAGGATCGGCGACAGGAAGGCCACGAGAAACAGCACGGCCACCACGCACAGGCCGACCATTCCGAGGCGGTGGCCGCGGAAGCGCCGCCACGTGATGTGCCAGTAGGAGCGCGCCGCGGGCGCCCCTCCGGTCGTTGTGCTCGTCGTCGCTTCGGTCGCCATCGTCACTTCTCGTAGCTGATGCGGGGGTCGACCAGACCGTAGGTCAGGTCGGCGATGAAGGTGATGCCGAGGACGAGCAGGGCGGTGATGAAATTGAGCGCCATGATCGTCGGATAGTCGCGCTGGAGGACGGACTCGAAGTACAGGCGGCCCAAGCCCGGCCAGTTGAACATGTACTCGAGGATCACGCTGCCGCCCAGCACGAAGGGCAGCGTGAGGCCGATCAGCGAGATCAGCGGGATCAGGCTGTTCGTGAACGCGTGCTTGAGCACCACGCTGCGTTCACCGAGGCCCTTGGCGCGGGCGGTGCGGATGTAGTCCTGCCGCACCACCTCCAGCAGGTTCTGGCGGATGAAGCGGGAGTAGTAGGCCAGGTTGCCGAAGGTGAAGCAGAAGGTGATCAGTACGTAGTGCTGGGCCAGATCCCACATCTGGCCCAGGGTCGTCATCTCGTCGTAGCCGTCGGACCTCATGCCGCGGAAGGGCAACAGGTCCCACTTCACGCCCAGGTACAGGATGAGCAGCATCCCGGCGACGTAGTTCGGCACGGAATAGAGCATGTAGAGGCCGGTGCTGACGGAGCGGTCGAAGCCGCCGCCCTGCCGTAGCGCGCTGTAGATCCCGATCGGCGTCGAGATGATCAGGGTCAGCATGAAGGAGAGCAGCGCCACCGACAGCGTCGGCCACAGCGCTTCGCCGATCTTCGCCGACACCCTCCTGCCGTCGTGGAAGGAGGAGCCGAAGTCGCCCACGACCAGCTTGCCGACCCAGTTCGCATACTGCACGGGGATCGGCTTGTCGAGGCCGTAGAGCTCCCGCAACTGCTGGTAGACGCGCTCCGAGACCGCGGCGTCGGCGATCTGGGAGGTCTGGATCTGGGCCGGATCGCCCGGTACGAGCTGGATGATGAAGAACGAGATGACCGAGATGCCGAACAGGGTGACCAGTCCGGTGACGAGCCGGCGGAGGATGTAGCTGAGCAACGGCGATCTCGGTGAGAGTGAGGCTGCCTACAATACCGTCCCTTGAAGGGGGCGGGAACAGCGGGCGACGGGCGGCCGATACGCCGGGAGTTGGGCGCCGTAGTGCGCCTGGCGACGCCGGTCATCCTGGTCCAGGTCGGGATGGTGCTGATGGGCGCCGTCGACACGATGATGCTGGGCCGCGTGTCGGCGACCGAGCTGGCCGCCGGCGCGATCGGCAACGCGCTCAGCATCGCCGTGATCTGGTCCCTAATCGGCATCCTGCTGGCGATCGACCCGATGGCGGCGCAGGCCTTCGGCGCCGGCGATCACCGGCGGATCGGCAGGGTGCTGTGCCGGGGCGTGGCGATGGCGGTCCTGCTTGCTGTCCCCGGCACCCTGATCGTCGTCAACCTGGGGCCGATCCACGAGGCCGTTGCGCGGGTGCTGCCGTTCCTGGCGCAACCGGAACCGGTCATGCCGATCGCGACGGCGTACTTCCGCGGGCTCGGGCCGGGAGTCGTCGCCTTCCTGCTCTTCATGTGCCTCCGCCAGACCCTTCAGGCGATGAGCATCGTCTGGCCGGCCCTGGTCTCGATCGCGGTCGCCAACGTGTTCAACGCGGTGGCCAACTGGGCGCTGATCTTCGGCAACCTGGGGTTCCCGGCTCTCGGCGCCCGCGGCTCTGCCTTCGCGACCTCGGCCTCGCGCTGGACGATGTTCCTCGTGCTTCTGGCCTTCGGCTGGCGCTATCTGCGGCCCTACATCCGGGGTTGGCGTCTGGCCTGGCTGCGGGCGCGGGCGTTGCGACCGTTCTTCGTCGTCGGCTTGCCGATCTCGGTCCAGGTCTCGCTCGAGGTCTGGGTGTTCACGGCAGCGGCCCTTGTCATGGGCCAGTTGGGCGAGGCCCAGCTTGCGGGGCACCAGGTGGCGATCGGCCTTGCCTCCATCTCCTTCATGGTTCCGCTCGGCTTTGCCGGTGCCGCGACGACTCGGGTCGGCAACGCGATCGGACGCCGCGATCCGGTGGGCGCCCGCCGTTCGGCCGGCGTCTGTCTGGCGCTCGGCACCGGCGTGATGTTCCTGTTCGCGCTCCTCTTCATCCTGTTCCCGGGCAAGTTCGCTCGGATGTTCAGCGACGTGCCGGCGGTGGTGGAGGTAGCGGCCGTGCTGATTCCGCTTGCCGGCCTGTTCCAGATCGCCGACGGCGCCCAGGTGGCGGCGGCGGGCGTGCTCCGCGGCGCCGCGGACACCCGGTTCCCGGCAGCCGTCGCGCTCGTCGGCTACTGGCTGTTTGGCATGCCGGCCGGCGCCTGGCTGGCGTTCGGCCGCGGCATGGGACCGGCCGGGCTGTGGTGGGGCCTGACCTGCGGCCTGGTTTTCGTCGCCGTGCTGCTCGCCTTCAGGGTGCGAGTGCGGTTGTGGCGCCGGGCACTGGTCAGCATGCTGCCGGCCGATCCGGACGAGGACTGACGCGGCGCCAACCCGTGCGCCCCCGGCGGTTGCCAAACGCGGCGGGCCGGATAGTCTCCCGCGGGCACCGATTCTCGGGCGCCGGGGAGGAACGCTCGATCATGACGCGCAAGAAAGCCGTACTCGCCTACAGCGGCGGTCTCGACACCTCCGTCATCCTGCGCACCCTGCAGGAACGGGGTTTCGATGTCGTCGCCGTGATCGTCGACGTCGGCCAGCGCGAGGACTTCGACGCCCAGGCGCGCCGGGCCGAGGCGATCGGCGCCACGAAGGTCTACGTCGAGGACGTCCGGCGCGAGTTCGTGACCGACCTCATCTACCCGGCGATCGCCGGCAACGCCGTCTACGAGAACCGTTACCTGCTCGGCACCGCCCTGGCGCGGCCGCTCATCGCCCGCCGCCAGGCCGAGATCGCGATCCGCGAGGACGCCGACGTGCTCTCCCACGGCGCCACCGGCAAGGGCAACGACCAGGTCCGCTTCGAGTTCGCCTACGCCGCCCTCGCGCCGCAGATCGAGGTCTACGCGCCGTGGAAGGACGCCGAGTTCCTCAAGCGCTTCCGGGGCCGCACCGATCTCCTGAACTACGCCGAGGAGCAGGGCATCCCGATCGAGGCCTCGTCCGAGAAGCCCTACAGCATGGACGAGAACCTGATGCACAAGAGCTACGAGGCCGGCCTGCTGGAAGACCCGATGCAGACGCCGACCGAGGACATGTTCTCGCTCACCGTGTCGCCGCTCGACGCGCCCGACGAGCCGACGGACGTCGAGGTCGAGTTCAAGGACGCGCGTCCGGTGCGGGTACGGGACCGGACCGCCGGCGTCGAGCATTCCGACGCGCTGACCCTCTTCGAGCACCTGAACGAACTCGGCGGCCGGAACGGCATCGGCCGGATCGACATCGTCGAGAACCGCTTCGTCGGCATCAAGTCCCGCGGCGTCTACGAGACGCCGGGCGGCACGATCCTCCACCACGCCCTGCGCGACCTGGAGGGCGTGGCGATGGATCGCGAAGTCCAGCGCCTGCGGGACGGCCTGTCTCCCAAGTTCGCCGAGCTGATCTACAACGGCTTCTGGTTCTCGCCCGAGATGGAGTTCATCCGGGCAGCCTTTCAGCAGGCCGAGCGGATCATCGACGGCACCGTGCACCTCCGCCTCTACAAGGGCGGCGTGACCATCCTCGGCCGCGAGTCACCCAGCTCGCTGTATGACCAGAACCTGTCGTCGATGGACGTCGAAGGCGGTTACGACCAGACCGACGCCCGCGGCTTCATCCGTCTGAACGCGCTACGGCTGAAGGCCCACCAGGTAATCGTCGGCGGGCGGTCGTGAGGCCGCCCGCTCCGGGGCCGGTCAGCCGATCGTGAAACGGACCTGACCGGCGACGGCGAGCTGGTAGTCCGCGAGGTCGCTGCTCAGCGTGACTTGCGGCCGCTCGGCCGTGACTTCCAGGTTCACCCGGTGGGGCGAACCCTTGCGCATCGAATGGCGCACGCCGAGGCGAAGATGCTCCCGCCCGGTTGACGTGGCGGCCATGGCCTGGGCGAAGGGCGTCACCATGGATGTGCCGATTCCCATGCCCCATGCGACTTCGGCCCTGGTGTGCGACGCTCCGGGATCCCGGCGGGCGGAGACGCTCGCCAGCGCATCGGGAGACATGCCGATCCACCGGGGAGCGTCGGAGCGCCACAGGGCGTTCGCACGCGCGGATGTGCCGCCGAACTGCTGGGCGACCAGCAACGACAGTCCCTCGCCGTCCCTTGTCGCTGGACGCAGCTCGATCGTGGCGCCCACGCCCTCTTCCTCGTAGCGCCCCAGGCCCTGAGTGACCAGCGTCCTGCCGGTGGCATGGACGCGCAGCCGGCCCTCGGCGGCGATCAGCTCCAGGCCCCCGGCGAGTTCCGTCCCGGTTCCGCTCGTCGAGGAACCGCCGTCATAGCGCTGGGCCACCTGGGTGAAGGGGCGGAAGACGACCGCGCCGACCTTGCGAGTCAGGGAGCCTTCGAGACCGATTCGTCCCCTGCTTGCGTCGCCGCCGAGACTGGCGTCCCCGGCCGGTCGGCCCAAGTCGTCGCCGCCCTCGATGACGGCGGAGCCGACGTCGCCGCGCAGGGCGAACTCGAGTGACCCGGCGGTCGCCACCCGCTGGCGGAAGCCGGCGAGGCCGAGCCGCATGCGGGCGTCGGAGGACGGAGGCGATCCCGCTGCCTGGTCCGCGTCTCCAACGAGGTCGCCGTGGCCCATGGCGCCCACTGCCCAGAGCTCCGTCCGGCACGACTTCCGGGACGGTCCGCGACAACCGGACGCGTAGCGGGCGTACGGGTAGATGCCGCTGAGGTCGAGACGCATGGCGGCGCCGCCGGTGTTCGACAGCCGGTAGCGCCCGGTGGCGTCGAACCAGGACACGGCGGTCCCGACCATGAGGTGTCCGGCGGTGTAGTCGACGCCGACGAAGGGCAGTTCCGGCGCGACCGAGTACGAGTTCCGACCCGCTCGTCCGCGCAGCGACCGGCGAGCCCCGGCTCCCCAGAGCGACAGCGTTCCGCCCGGGCGCTCCTCGTCGAGCGGCTCGACCTTGTGAACGAACTCGAAACTGTCGGTCGCGAAGTCGAAATCCATGTCGGGCGTTCCGCACACCTCCCGGCCCGCTGCCCGGCCTCCATCCAGGGCGGTGCGCTCCACGTCGATGCGCTGCCGACGTCCGGCTTCGCAACGGTCGAGTGACTTCATCTTCACGCGGTTTCGGCCCGGCCCCTTCCCGAACCGTTGCACGACCGTGTCCGTTGCGCCAAGGAGCATGCCGCGCGCGAAACCTCCGAGGACTGCTTCCTCCGCCAGTTGCTGTTCCGTCGCGCCGTCGCTTCCGAAATCGCCTGGTTCAGCCGCGCGGGCCGGTCCGAAGGAAAGAGCGACCAGAGCCAGAGCGCAACCGCAGCAGAAGGTTCTGTGCATGAAAACCGGATTCTATACGTCTTTCTGCATACGAACCGGGGAACCTCCCGAACCTGCCGGCGATGGCTCTACCGGGCGATCGCCTGGAGCTTCTCGGTCAGCAGCGGCACGACCGCCTTGTAGTCCTCGACGATTCCGAAGCTGCAGTGCTTGAAGATCGGCGCGTCGGCGTCCGTGTTGATCGCCGCGACGACCTTGCTGTCGCCCATGCCGAGCAGGTGCTGGCTGGCGCCGGAGATAGCGATCGCGATGTAGAGCTCGGGGGCCACCTTCTTGCCGGTCTGGCCGACCTGCCAGTTCGGGGGTACCCAGCCGGCATCGCAGGCGGCGCGTGAGGCGCCCTGCTCGGCGCCGATCGAATCGGCGAGCTTCTTCAGTTCCTGGAAGGGCTCGGGGCCGCCGAGCCCGCGGCCGCCGGAGACGATGATCTGCGCGTCCTCGAGGCGCACGCCTTCCTGTACCGCGACCTCACGGCCGGTGATGCGGATGCGGGGTGCATCGAGCGCCAGATCGACGGACGTCACTTCGCCGGCCGACTGCTGTCCGGGCGCGGGTTCGAAGCCGCGGGCCCGCAGCCAGACGACGGCCGGCTGCTTCTTCAGCCGGTAGATCGAGATCGCCTTGCCGCCGTAGGCCGTGCGCTGCGCCAGCAGGTGGTCGCCGTCCATCCGGATCGCGGCCGCGTCGGCCATCGAGCTGCCGCCCAGGCGGTGGGCGAGGCGCGGCGCGATCTCCTGACTGTAGGTGTCGTTGCTGAGCAGCACCGCGACGTAGTCGCCGCCGCCCGCGGCGTGGAGTTGCTCGGCCGCCTGCAGCGCCTGTTCGGGCTGGTAGTCCCGCAGCGCTTCGTTGGCGCCGACCACCACGCGGTCGGCGACGGTCGCGAGCGCCGCGACCGCGTCGTCCCCGGCGGGGCCGATCACCAGAGCGTGGAGCTCGCCGCCGACGCTCTCGGCAAGGGCCCGGCCGGCGCCCGCCGCGCCTTGCGCGGCGCGGTCATAGCCGAGACTGCCCAGAACACAGACTGCAACGTTCGCCATCGTTTCTCTCCTTCTGCCCTTTGCTGCCGGGTTCCGTCTGCGTCAGCCGATGGAGGCCACGACTTCGTGGATGCGCTTCGCCAGTTGGTCGACCCGCTCGTCCAGGGTGTCGCCTTCCGCCAGTTCGCACTCGACTTCGTCCGCCGGGATGAAGATCTCCTCGACCTCGAAGATCGACGACCCGGCCCGGACCTCCTCGCTGTCCAGCTCCAGGTCGGCGAGGCCCAGCTTCTGGAGGGGCTTGCGGTAGGACATCATGACGTCCCGCGTCTTGGGGATGCGGGGCACGTTGTCCTCGTTGTTCGTGATGGTGACGAGGAAGGGCGGCTCGGCCTCCGCGACCTCGATGCCGACGTCGGTCTGACGGCGGAGCGTTACGCTGCCGTTGCCTGGCTGGAGGCTCTCGACGAAACCCAGCGCGGGCCGCCCAAGTTCCTCGGCCAGCACGCCGCCGGTCTGTCCCACGCCCCAGTCGCCCGACTCCCGGCCGACGAGCACGGCGTCGAAGGGGCCGCCGTCCTGCTCCAGTCGCCGGATCGCCGCCGCCAGCACGCGACCGACGGCCGCAGCGTCCGGGTTCGTGTTGCCGTCGCGTTCGACCAGGCAGGCCTCGTCGACCGTCATCGCCATCGCCTTGCGCAGGCAGTCCTCGGCCGAGGACTCGCCGTAGCAGAGCGCGGTGATCTTCACGTCGCCGCCTGCCGCCTCACGGAACTGGAGAGCGGTCTCGACCGCGTTCTCGCAGAAGATGTTCGTCACCAGGTTGGCGCCGCCCCGTTTGGCGGCCCTGGCTTCGGGATCGATCTGGAAGTCCCGTGCGGGAACGTCCGGGTCGAGAATCTGTTTCAGGCAGACGAGCACTCTCATTCTCGCGTCTCCTTCGCCGGCTGCCCGGTCCTGGCCGGGTTGCCGGCGTTGCTGTCTTCACCGCGGTTCAGCACCGCCGAGATCGCCATGCGGGTCACTTCGGCCACGACTTCGTCGCCGTCCAGCCGGCCGTCGGCCCGGTACCAGCGGGAGATCCAGAGGATCATCCCGACCAGGCTGAACGCTCCCACCGTGGGGTCGAGGCCCAGGACCTTGCCCTCGTCGCGCAGGGCGGCGAGGGTGTCGGCGATGAAATCGACGTAGTCCCGCTGCCTGCCGATGATGTCGGCGCGGTCGTCGGGGAGGAGCCCCTCGAGTTCGTTGACGAGGATGGTCAGCGCCGAGGAGTCCTGGGTGATCAGCCGGGCGTGGCGCGCGACGATCGTCTCCAGCCGGGCCTGAGGATCCTCTACGCGCCGGGCCGGCTCGATGACCTGCTCGTCGAGCTGGTCCATGGCGAAGCCCATGATCGCGAACAGAAGGTCCTGCTTGCCCTTGATGTAGTAGTAGAGGCCGGCCTTGGTCAGTCCGACCGCGGCGGCGATGTCGTTGATCGACGTGGCGTGGTAGCCCTTGCGGTGGAAGATCCGCGCCGCGCTGCGGTAGATCTCCGCCCGCCGGTCCTGTTCGCCGTTGGCCGCGCCGGTGGCGGCCCGGAGGGCCGCGTTGTCCAGGGCAGTCATCGGGTCGAGGGTCCTCGGAAGGTCACGAAGAGTAGTCTACCGACCGCCCGGTAGGTTCGCAATGGACCCGGTGGACGGAGAGGATGCTAGGGCGCGGCCTCTTCGGACTCGCCGACCGCGTCCCAGAGCAGCTCCGCCACGTCCCTGACCTGGACGTCGCGTTCGCCGCGGCGGGCGTTCACGCCGTCGTCGAGCATCGTGGCGCAGAACGGACAGCCCACGGCCACCACGTCGGCGCCGGTGTCGACCGCCTCCTGGGCGCGTTCCTGGTTCACCCGCTGGTCCGGCGGCTCGTCGACGAAGGCCATGCCGCCGCCGCCGCCGCAGCAGAAGCTCGTGTTCCGGCTGCGCTCCATCTCGACCTGCCTCGCGCCGCCGACCTGCGCGAGCAGGTTGCGGGGCGCGTCGTACTCGCCGTTGTGGCGGCCGAGATAGCAGGGGTCGTGGAAGGTGATGGTCGAACTCCCGTTCGATCTGCCCCCGGCGCCGTTCCCGTCGAGACGGCCCTGTTCCAGCAGTTCATCGAGGAACTGGGTGTGGTGGTAGACCTCGTAGCTGCCGCCGAAGTGCGGGTACTCGTTCCTGAACGAGTTGAAGCAGTGGGGGCAGGAGGTGACGACCTTGCGCACGCCGTAGCGTTGCATCGTCTCGACGTTGCCCTTGGCCAGCATCTCGAACAGGAACTCGTTGCCCACGCGGCGGGCGGGATCGCCGGTGCAGGACTCCTCGCGGCCGAGGATCGCGAACTTCACCCCGGCCTTCTTGAGGAGCTTCGCGGTGGCCCGGACCGTGTTCCGGTTGCGCTCGACCAGGGCGCCGCCGCAACCGACCCACATCAGGACCTCGGCCTCGTGCGGATCGTCCATCTCGGCCATCACGTCGATGTCGAGACCCTCGGTCCAGTCGACGCGGCTGAACTGAGTGCCCGCGAACGGATGCTGGCGCGACTCGAGCGAGTTCATCATGTCCATCATCCCCTCGGGGAAGTCCGCCTCCTCCATGACGAGGTAGCGGCGCGCGTCGACGATCTTCGGCATCTGTTCGATGTGGACCGGGCAGGCCTCCATGCAGGCGGCGCAGGTGGTGCAGGCGAAGAGCGCTTCCGGCGATACGGCCGTCTTCTGGTCGATGATCGGCAGGAGTTCATCGCTTCCGTTGCCGCCGTCGCCGTTGCCGTTGCCCGCCCGGCTGCCCAGAAGCTCGTCGCCCCGCTTGTGCATCAGCCCCTGCAGGTCGAGGATGATGTCGCGCGGCGACAGCGACTTGCCCACCGTGTTGGCCGGGCAGACGTCGGTGCAACGGCCGCACTCCGTGCAGGCGTCGAAGTCGAGCAGGTCCTTCCAGGTGAAATCGCCGAGGTGGTTGATCCCGAAGCGCTCGGCGGTCTCGAAGTCGATCGTCTTGAGCGAGCCGCCGTAGCCGTCCAGGTTGGCGGTGAAGATGTTCAGCGGGGCCGTGAAGACGTGGGACATCTTGCTGAACGGCACCCAGGCGATCCAGCCGAACGCCACGACCAGGTGGAACCACCAGATGATCACGTGGCCGCGCTGCATCGCCGTATCCGTCATCCAGGGGTCGGAACCGAGAGCGAACAGGTTGCCGATCGGCGACCAGGCGGCCCAGGGGTCGTCGGTGACGGCTATTCGCCAGCCCTCGATCATGAAGCCTGTCAAGGCCATGACGAAGATCGTGATCAGAATCCAGCTCGCCTCGTCGGTGTAGACCAGCAGCTTCGGCTTCGAGATCCAGCGTCGTATCGCGGCCAGGGCGACGCCCACGAGCACGAAGAGGCCGAAGATGTCGACGATCAGGGACTGGAAGATGAGGTAGAAGTGCCCCTTCATGATGTGCAGGGGCGTGTCGTGGTGGATGGCGACCACAGTGGTCGCCAGGAACAGCACGATGAAGCCGGTGTAGACCAGACTGTGGAAGACGCCGGCGTAGCGCCTCTTGATCGTGCGGCCCTGACCCACGGCGTTCCTCAGGAAGAGCTGCAGCCGCTCGCCCGGCCGGTCGAAGCGGAGCGCCGGCTGGCCTGACCGCCAGCGCCGGACCTTGAGCCAGAAACCCCAGCCGAAGACCGCCAGCGTGGGGACCATCAGCACGTACACCAACCAGGTGTATTCGATGTTCCAGAAGACCTCTCGGGTTGCCTGCGTGGGGTCCATGACGGTCACTGTACCGCCGACTCGAAACATCCGGCAATGCCGGTCAGTCGCCGGGCCGGCTTAACCTCTTGTTCATGAATAACTTACGGTGAGTCGAAGGCTCGCACCGTATCCGGTGCGGAATGGCTGTAAGTTACTGATAACAAAGGACTTACAAGGTATGAAGATGGTTGCTTTCCGCAGAGTTTTCCGCAGATTCTGCGGACTCCCGGCGCCGCGGGACCGCCTTCAGGCCGTCGTCGGGCGGGGGTAGCCCAGCTCGGTGAGGGCCTGCTCGATTTCGTCGAGGATCGCGGGATCGTCGATCGTCGGCGGCACCGTCCAGGGCTCGCCGTCGGCGATGCGCCGCATCGTGCCCCGGAGCACCTTGCCGGACCTCGTCTTCGGCAGGCGTTCGACGATCGCAGCGACCTTGAACGAGGCGACCGGGCCCAGCTGGTCACGCACGCTCTGCACGAGTTCCGGGACGATCTCCGCTTCGCTGCGGCTCGAACCCGCGTACAGCACCGCCAGCCCCAGGGGTACCTGTCCCTTGAGCGAGTCGGCGACTCCGATGACGGCGCACTCCGCGACGTCGCGGTGGGAAGCCAGAATCTCCTCCATGGCGCCGGTGGACAGGCGGTGGCCGGCGACGTTGATCAGGTCGTCCGTCCGGCTCATGATGTAGAGGTAGCCGTCGTCGTCGAGGTGCCCGGCGTCGCCCGTCTGGTAGTAGCCGTCGTACTCGCGGAGATAGGACTCGACGTAGCCTTCGTCGTTCCGCCACAGGGTCGGCAGGCAGCCGGGCGGCAGCGGCAGGCGCAGCGCGATCGCGCCGTTCTCGCCGGGCGGCATTTCCCGACTCGAGCCGGGCGTGCCGGCATCGTCGTGGTCGAGGATCCGCACGTCGTACCCGGGCACGACCTTCGTGGGCGAGCCGTGCTTGACCGGCAGGGCGCCCAGACCGACGCAGTTGGCGGCGATCGCCCAGCCGGTTTCGGTCTGCCACCAGTGGTCGATGACCGGCACGCCGAGCTTGTCCTCGGCCCACTGCACGGTGTCCGGGTCGGCGCGCTCGCCGGCCAGGAACAGGGTGCGCAGGCAGCTCAGATCGAACTTGTCGATCAGTTCGCCCCGCGGGTCCTCCCTCTTGATCGCGCGGAACGCTGTCGGCGCCGTGAACAGCGCCGAGACGTTGTGTTCGGAGATGACCCGCCAGAAGGCGCTGGCGTCCGGCGTGCCGACCGGTTTTCCCTCGTAGAGCACGGTCGTGCAGCCGTGGATCAGCGGCGCATAGACGATGTAGGAGTGCCCGACCACCCAGCCGATGTCCGACGCGGCCCAGTAGACATCGCCGGGCGACACGCCGTACACGTTGCCCATGCTCCAGTCGAGGGCCACCAGGTGGCCGCCGTTGTCGCGGACGACGCCCTTGGGGACGCCGGTCGTGCCGGAGGTGTACAGGATGTAGAGCGGGTCGGTGGCCCGGACCGGTACGCAGTCGGCCGGCTCGGACGCGGCCATCGCGTCGTGCCAGTCGAGGTCGCCCGAGCCGAGCTCGGCGGTGTGCTGGGGACGCTGAAGCAGGACCGTCGCGATCGGCTTGTGGGCGGACATCGCGATCGCCTCGTCGAGGAGAGGTTTGTACTCGACGATGCGGGCGGTCTCGATGCCGCAGGAAGCGGCCAGGACGACCTTCGGCCTGGCGTCCTCGATCCGGGTCGCGAGTTCCCTGGAGGCGAAGCCGCCGAAGACGACGGAGTGGACGGCGCCGATGCGGGCGCATGCCAGCATGGCGACGGCCGCTTCGGGCACCATCGGCATGTAGATCAGCACCCGGTCGCCGCTCTCCACGTCGAGGCTGCGCAGCACGCCGGCGAGCCGCGCGGTCTGCTCCTGCAGATCGGAGTACGAGAGCGTCCGTTTCGTGCCGGTAACGGGGCTGTCGTGGATCAGGGCCGGTTGGGTACCGCGTCCGTCCTCGACATGCCGGTCAACCGCGTTGTAGCAGGTGTTGACCTCGGCACCGGCGAACCAGCGGTAGAACGGCGGGTTCGCGTCGTCCAGCACGCGGTCCCAGCGCCGGTGCCAGGAGATCGCCTCGGCGGCCTCGGCCCAGAACCCTTCCGGGTCGGTTCGGGCCCGGTGCAGCGTCTGTTCGTAGCGGGTGCTCACGGTCGGCCGCTACGGACGTCCTCCCAGATCCCGACGTCGAACCGGCCGAGCGAGTTGGCCGCGCCGCGGAACATCGCGTTCGTATTGAACTCCATCGCGATGGAGCCGTTCCTGCCGATCGCGATGATGCCGCCGTCGCCGGGCTTCAACGTCTCGCCGATGACCTGGCGCACAGCCTCCTCGACGGAGAGGCCGGCGTACTCGATGAGTGCCGAGACGTCGTAGGCCACGGTGTGACGGATGAACTCCTCGCCCCGGCCGGTGCAGGAGATGGCCGCCGTCTCGTTGTTCGCGTAGGTGCCCGCGCCGATGACGGGCACGTCGCCGACGCGGCCGATCTGCTTGTACATCGTGCCTCCGGTCGAGGTGGCCGCCGCCAGGTTGCCGTAGCGGTCCATGGCCACGGCGCCGACGGTGCCGAGATGGGAGGCGCCACCCTGGCCGGGTTCCGGGCCGGCGTTGCCGGTGTAGTCGCCCTCGGGACTCGGAGCTCCGTCGCCTCCCGAGTTGCCGCCCCTCCGCTGGCTCCGGATGGCGCGAAAGCGCTCCAGTTGCGGCTCGGTCGAGAAGTAGGCCTGGACGTTCCGGCGCACGCCCGCGTTGACGGCGAAGTTGTCGGCGCCCTGGCCGCTGAGAAGAACGTGGGGCGTGTCCTCCATGACGCGCCGGGCCAGTCGCACCGGATTGCGGACGTTCTTCACGCCGGCCACCGCGCCGCAGGCGAGGGTGCGGCCGTCCATGATCGCGGCGTCCAGTTCGTGGGTGCCGATGGAGGTGAACACGGAGCCGCGGCCGGCGTTGAAACGGGGGTCGTCCTCGAGTGCCGCGACCACCTCCTCGACCACCCGGAGGCTCGCTTCGCCCGCCGCCAACTGCTCGCTGCCCAGCGACAGAACGTCGCGCAGGGCCCCGTAGTAGTCGTCGGCGTCCGTCGTGTCGCGCCGGGCGCTGCCCGCGCCTCCGTGAATGGCGAGCGACCACTCGGGGGCGGGCGTTGCTTCGCTTGCCTGGTTCAAGTCCTGTTGCTCTTCCGCGGTCGTCTCGGGCTCAGCCGAACCGCATGCTCCCAGTCCCAGGGCCAGGACCGCGCAGACGGCCACGGCGAGAGTCGGAGGACACAGTCGAAAACCGTTCACCATGTGCAGGCCCCCTCGTCGTCGAGGCGCCTGGTCCGAGGCGGTAACCAGGGGGCGCCGGCCGGAACCGGAGCGGTGGACGTTAGCACGGCGGTCGCCGGCTCCCGGTGGGGCATAATGCGCGCTCGGTGGCCAACACGAAACGTCTCTCGGACTATGAAGACGAGCGGGACCAGGACGCCTTCTGGGAGGCGATTCGTCCTGCCGACGAACCCCTGCGGCATCGCTGGTTCCTGCCCGCGGTCGTTCTGATCCTGGTCGTCAGCGTGCCGTGGTACCTGCCGTCTTCGGTGGGCGGCCGGCTGGCGGCCGGCCTGCCAGTCTGGACCTGGATCACGATCGCCTGCGGCCTGGCCCTGGCGGTGATCACCTCTTTCGCTTCGTTGCGCCTGTGGCGGGACGGCGCCGATGAAGGCGGCGACGCCGCGAGCGACCCGGAGTCGCCGGCCGCGTCCGGGGAGAAGCCGTGAACACGTCCGTCCCCGAGGTGACCTTCGGCCCGGGCGCGCTGGCCGTTCTCGGCGGCTACCTCGTCGTCATGCTCGGCCTCGGTCTGCTTGGCCGACTGAAGCAGCGGGAACGCTCGCTCAGGGACTTCTATCTCGGCGGCTCGACCTTCGGCTTCGCGGTCCTGTTCCTGACCCTGTTCGCCACCCAGTACAGCGGCAACACGCTGCTCGGCTTCGCCGGGCGGTCGTACGTCCAGGGGGCGACCTACATCGTCAGCGTGACCTTCATGATCCTCGTCATCACGGTGTTCATGATCTACGCGCCGCGTCTGTTCCGGCTGGCCCGGCGCTTCGGCTACATCACGCCGACGGATTTCGTGTACCACCGTTTCGGCTCCCATCCGCTGCGCGTCCTGTGCGTCGTGCTCCTCTGCTGGGGCCTGGCGAACTACGTGCTGGAGCAACTGGTGGCGATGGGGCACGGCGTCGAGGCGATCAGCGGCGGCCGCATGAGCTTCATGCAGGGCGTGCTGCTGCTGGTCGGCGTGATGCTGATCTACGAGTCGCTCGGAGGCATGCGGGCGGTCGCCTGGACCGATGCGGTGCAGGGTACGCTGCTGCTCTGCGGCTGCGCCGTCATTCTCTACACCCTGGTGACCGCGGACGGCGGCCTGGCGGCGGCGTCCGAGGGGATTCGCGCAACGTCGCCGGAAAGGCTCGAGGCGCCGGACGCCCGCGGTCTGCGGACCTGGGTGAGCACTCTCCTCATGCTCGGTCTCGGCGTCGCGCTGTACCCGCATGCCGTCCAGCGCATCTTCGCGGCCAAGAACGAGATCAGTCTGCGGCGGTCGCTCGGAGCGATGGCGTTCATGCCGCTGGGCACGACCCTGCTCGCCTTCCTCATCGGTTTCATCGCGCTGAGCCGGTTTCCGGGGCTCTCGCAGCTCGAGAGCGACAAGGTCACGATCTACGTCCTGGGCGGTCTGATCGACCGCTCGCCGGTGATGTACTGGCTCATCGTGATGGTGTTCGCGGCGGTCGTGGCGGCGATCATGTCGACTGCGGATTCGGCCCTGCTGTCGATCGGGTCCATGTTCACGAAGGACATCTACAAGAGCTACTTCCGCCGCGAGGCGTCGGCCCGCGAGATGCTGATCGTCGGCAAGACGTTCGCCTGGGGCATCATGGCGATCCTGATCCTGATGGCCTGGGTGTCGCTGGAGACGGAAAGCTCGATCTGGGTGCTGATCGAGTTGAAGCTCGAGTTCATGGTCCAGCTCTCGCCGGTCTTCATGCTCGGCGTCTACTGGCGACGGATGCCCGCTTCGGCCGTTCTGACCGGCATGGTGCTGGGCACGCTGCTCACCCTGGTCATCTGGTGCGGCGCCGCCTTCGACGTCTGGGCGACCCGCAGCCCGTGGGGAGTGGGCGCCGGCGTATGGGGCCTGCTCCTGAACTACGGTGTCTGCGTCGGCTGGACCGTGCTTCGACCGGCGCGGCGACCGGCAAGCGTCTCCGCGTGAGGACCTCTCCAGCATGAACGGGGCGGTGCGCAGGCGCCGGGTGTTCTCCGGCATTCAACCGTCCGGCGTGCTCCACCTTGGGAACTACCTGGGCGCCGTGAAGCACTGGGCCGCGCGCCAGGACGACCGCGAGAACTTCATCTGCGTCGTGGACCTGCACGCGATCACGGTGCGCCAGGATCCGGAGGCGCTGCGCGCGGGCACGCGCGAACTGACGGCGATGCTCTTCGCCTGCGGCATCGACCCGGAGCGCACGACCCTCTTCGTCCAGAGCCACGTGCGCGCGCACGCGGAGGCGGCCTGGATCCTGGGATGCACGACGCCGATCGGCTGGCTCGAGCGGATGACGCAGTACAAGGCCAAGTCGGAACGTCAGGGGGGCCGGGAGCGGATCGGCGTTGGGCTGTTCACGTATCCGGTGCTCCAGGCGGCGGACATCCTGCTCTACGACGCGGACGAAGTACCGGTCGGGGAGGACCAGAAGCAGCACGTGGAGCTCGCCCGGGACATCGCGGGCCGCTTCAACCATCTCTACGGCGAGACCTTCGTCCTGCCCGAGGCGGTGATTCCGACCGCCGGGGCCCGCGTGATGGCCCTGGACGATCCGACCGTCAAGATGTCGAAGAGCGAGACGGCCGGGCGTGGCCATGCGGTCCGCCTGACCGACCCGGACGACGAGATCAGGCGTTCGCTCAAGCGCGCGGTGACCGACTCGGGGCGCGAGATCGACTTCAGCGACGACCCGGCCCGGGCGGGCGTCAACAACCTGCTCCTGATCTACCAGGCGATCACGGATCGCAGCGGGGAGGAAGTCCTGGCCGACTTCGCCGGGGCCCGCGGCTACGGCGACCTGAAGATGGGCGTCGCGGAGGCGGTGATCGAGGTCGTGGCGCCGATCCGGCAGCGCTACGAAGAGCTGATGGCCGCGCCGGAGGAGCTCGACCGGCTGCTCGCCATCGGCGCGGAGCGCGCGCGGAAAGTCGCCGAGCCGAAGGCGGCCGGGATCCGCCGGCTGGTGGGCTTCGCCTAGGAGTGGGAGCGGATCAGCTTCTCGATCCGTTCCATGCCGCGTTCCAGGGTCTCCATCGACGGGCCGAAGCTGAGCCGGCAGTAGCTGTGGTAGCGCGCGTTGCGGCGGCGCTGGCCGGGGTTCACGTCGAAGAAGACGCCCGGAACCGTGATGACCTGGACCTGGAGCAGGGCCTTGAAGAACTCGATGCCGTCATTGAGCGGCGCCGGCAGATCGGCGAGATTGCCCCAGACGTAGAAGGCGCCGCTGGGCTCGTGCTCGACCTCGATGCCCAAAGTCCGCAGCCGGTCGACGAGGAACCTGCGCTTGCGCGTGAATTCGGTCTGGATCGCCCGCGTCTCCTGCAGCACGAGCTCCGGTTCGAGCAACGGTACGGCGGCTTCCTGGAAGGGGTGGTTGCCGCCTCCGTCCAGGAAGGAGCCCGCGCTGGTCACGCGGTCGATCACGCTCACGGGCCCGACGATCCAGGACACCCGCCAGCCCGGATAGCGCCAGTTCTTCGTCAGTCCGTCGACCAGGATCACGGGATCCCGGTTCACGTCGTCGACGTGCGCGGCCGCCGAGACCATCCTCGCGCTGTCGGCGATCTGGGGACAGGAGTCGGGCGTTGCCGTGTAGATGTAGTGCGAGTAGAACTCGTCGAGGATGAAGGTGCAGGCATTGTCGCGGGCCACGCCGACCCACTCGGCCAGGAGATCGCCCTCCACGAGTTGCCCGGTCGGATTGCAGGGGTTGCTGCACCAGATCGCCGAGAGGCCGCGGCCGACGATCTCCTTCTCGAGCAGGCGCCGCGAGGCGCGGTAGCCGTGGGCCGCGTCGAGCAGGATGGGGATCGGAATGAAGCCCTTGAACGCGGTCAGGAGTTCTTCGTAGGCGGTGTAGTCGGGGATGAAGTGGCCGAGGTTCATCTCGCCCATTGCCGCCGCGATCCGCGTCATGGCCGGTCGGCCGCCGGGAGCGATGCTCACGTTCTCCCGGGTGTACTGCGAGCGCTTGTCGCGACGGTAGAGGAAGTTGTAGAGCTCGGCCACCCGCTCGCGCAACTCGTCGATGCCGTCAACGGGCGCGTAGGTCTGGCGGCGCGGGTCGATGTGGAGTTCGTCGCGGCGGGGCGGCGCTCCGGGCAGCGGACCGACCTCCGGGGATCCCTGGCCGAGGTTGTACCAGGTGCGGCCATCGGTGCCGTGGCCGGCGGCCGCGGCCCGGTGCATCACGTAGATCACGCCGGTCCGCGGCACCCGGCGAAAGCCTGGCGTCTCGGGGCTGGCAGCGGTGCCGGTCGTGGCTGGTGTCATTTCCTCTATCATCTTCGGCCGATGGAGCTTATTCGAGTGTGCCCGGCGTCGCGAGGGCTTTGGTACGGGAGGCGTTCGTGACCCTCGACCCGGTCCTGAGTCATCTGCTTTCCGCGGAGCCCGCCGCGCTTGCGGCCGGCGACGAGCCGGCGGGCTGGTACCGGGCCTTCTCCGGGCAGGTGCTGGCGCCGTGGCAGGCGCGCGCAAACGGCGGCGGCGACCTTCCCGGCCGCGATCACTTCGCTCACGGTCTGCTCGGCGGTTTCGTCGCCGATCGTCCGGCCTGGGCGATGGTCGCGGGGCATCAGGCGGCGGTGAGGCGCCTGGCCTGGGAACGCGGCGGCCAGGATCTGGTCCCCGACGGCGGCATCGTCGCCTTCTGTGCCAGCGAGGAGGGCGGAGCGCATCCGCGTGCCGTCCACTCGTCGCTCAGGAAGGCGCCCGACGGCGGATTCCGCCTCGACGGTCAGAAGCGCTGGGCCACCCTGGCGCCCTCCGCGGCTGCGCTGCTCGTCATCGCATCGCTGGGCCGTGACGGCGACCGGAATCGCCTGCGGGCGCTCTGTGTGCCGAGCGACCGGCCGGGCATCGGGATCGCTCCGATGGACCTGGGTGAACGGAAGCCGACGAACCCGGAGGTCCGCCATGCGATCGTCGATCTGACCGCCGTGCCGGTTGCGGCTGGCGAGGTGATGGACGGCGACGGCTACACGGACGCGATCAAGCCCTTCCGGACGATCGAGGACCTGTACATCGGCGCGGCAACGACCGCGTACAACCTGGCGCTCGCGCGCCGCTCGGGATGGCCCGAAGCCGCGGTCGAGGATCTGCTGCTCCTGCTCGTTGCTGCCGGCGCGCTGGCGTTCGGCCCGCTGGACGAGCCCGCCGCACACCTCGGCGTAGCCGCCCTGTCCCGGGCGACTGCTCGGGTTCGCGCCGACCACACGGAGCACTGGGCGCTGGTGGACGAGGACGCGGCCGCGGCCTGGCGGCGCGCCGCCGCCGGCGGCGGGGTCGCCGCGCGCGCCAAGGAACTCCGTCGGCAGGGAGCCTGGGCGCGACTCGGGGCGTCGACGAACTGAGACCGGCCATGATCGACCGCATTCGCAGCTTCTTCGGCGAACGGATCGACCCCGAGCGGGCGGACGATCCGGACGCTCGCCTGCGGCTGGCGGCGGCGGCGCTGATGGTCGAGGTGATGCGTGCCGACTTCGACGCCGCGGAGGAGGAGAAGGAGGCCGTGCTGGCCGGGGTCAGGCGTCATCTCGGCCTCTCCGAGGAGCAGACCAGCGAGCTAGTGGAACTCGCCGAATCGGAAACCGAGGGCTCCGTCTGCCTGTACGAGTTCACCCGGCTGATCCACGAGTCCTTCGACGACGTCCGCAAGAGCCGGCTCATCGAGGAGCTTTGGCGGGTGGCGTTCGCCGACCGTGTGCTGGAAGCGCAGGAGGAGTTTCTGATCCGGAAGATCGCGAGGCTCCTGCACCTTCCGCACGGTGATTTCATCGCCGCCAGGCAGCGCGCCCGGAGCCGGGTCGAGAAGGGGGCCGGCCAGTGACGGCGACAGCGACTCCTGCGGCGTCCTCCCCACCTGACCTGCACCCGATCGAGGCAAGCGCGCTGCATGCGCGCCGCGAACGGGTCTTTCTCATCCTGGCCGGACTGTTCCTGGGCTCGATGACGATGCTGAACATCCTGGGCGTGACGCGTTTCCTGGACCTGAGCTTCACCATCTTCGGGATGCGCGTGCCGATGCCTCTGGCGATCGGCGTGCTTCCCTATCCGTTGACCTTTCTGTGCACGGACTTCATTTCCGAGATCTACGGCCGCAAGCGGGCGAACTTCCTGGTCTGGGTCGGCTTCCTCGTCAACCTCTGGCTGGCCGTCATCCTGTGGGTGGGCGGCGCGCTTCCCGGCTTCGACGCGCCCGTGCCCGGCCCGGATGGCCGGCTGCCGATCTTCTTCGAGATCCGGACGATGACCCTGGGTGTCATCGCGGCGTCGATGATCGCCTACCTGAGCGCGCAACTCTGCGACGTCTGGGTCTTCCACTTCTGGAAGCGGTTGACGAAGGGACGCCACCTGTGGCTGCGCAACAACGGATCGACCGTGGTCAGCCAGTTCGTCGACTCGTTCTCCGTCATCACGATCACCCACTTCGCCGCGGCTGCGATTCCCGTCGAGACGGGAGAACCGATCTGGCCGCAGTTGTGGGTTTTCATCGGTACCGCTTACGTGTTCAAGTTCCTGGCGGCCGCGGTCGATACGCTGCCCTTCTACCTGGGCACCCGCTGGTTGCGCCGCTATCTCAAGATCGAGGAAGGCGAGGACCTGCGCCAGGGGACCATGCACTAGGATTCAGCGCCCTTCGGGCGCGGTGGACTAATGAGCAACGCAGCGGAAAACTGGAACCCGACGTCCTGGCAGAGCGCCGACGTGCGCCAGCAGCCGACCTATGCCGACCAGGAAGCGCTTCAGGCGGCTTCCGCCCGGCTCGGCGCGCTGCCGCCCCTCGTGACCTCCTGGGAGGTCGAGACGCTGAAGGGGCAGTTGGCCTCCGCGGCGCGCGGCGAGCGCTTCGTCCTCCAGGGCGGGGACTGCGCGGAGAGCTTCGCCGAATGCACCTCCGACTCGATCACGGCGAAGCTGAAGATCCTCCTGCAGATGAGCCTGGTCCTGACCCACAGCCTGAAGAAGCGGGTGATCCGCGTCGGCCGCTTCGCCGGGCAGTACGCCAAGCCGCGGTCGTCCGATGTCGAGACCCGCGGCGGCGAGACCCTGCCGTCGTACCGGGGCGACCTCGTCAACTCGCTCGACTTCGATGCCGGCGCGCGCGAGCCCGACCCGCTCAACCTCCTGCGCGGCTACAACCGCTCGGCGCTGACGCTGAACTTCATCCGGGGGCTGATCGACGGCGGTTTCGCCGATCTGCACCACCCGGAGTACTGGAACCTCGACTTCGTGAACCACTCGCAGAACGCGGCCGAGTACCAGCGCAGGGTCGAGTCGATCGCCGATTCGCTGAAGTTCATGGAGACCCTCGCCGGTGTCGAGGTCGGCCACATCGACCGCGTCGACTTCTATACCAGCCACGAAGCCCTGCACCTGGTCTACGAGCAGGCGCAGACCCGGACGGTGCCGCGCCGGGAAGGCTGGTACAACCTGTCGACCCACCTGCCGTGGATCGGGTTGCGGACGGCTTTCCCCGGCTCGGCCCACATCGAGTACGCGCGGGGCATCCGGAACCCCCTGGGCGTCAAGGTGGGGACCGGCATGGATCCCGCGGACGTGGCCGGCCTGGTCGAGGTGCTGAATCCCGGCGGCGAGGAGGGCCGGCTCGCGCTGATTCACCGCTGCGGCGCCGAGAAGGTGGCTCGGGAGCTGCCGCCGATCATCGAGGCGGTCTCGGCCACCGGCAAGCCCGTACTCTGGATCTGCGATCCGATGCACGGGAACACGAAGAGCACCTCCGACGGCATGAAGACGAGAGACTTCAACGCCATCCTCTCGGAGCTGGAGCAGGCTTTCGACCTCCACGCCGACCACGGCACGATTCTGGGCGGCGTCCATTTCGAACTCACCGGCGAGGACGTCACCGAGTGCACGGGCGGCGCCCGCGGCCTCGACGAGCGCGGACTGCGCCGGGCCTATCGCTCCCAGGTCGATCCGCGGCTGAACTACGAGCAGGCGCTGGAGATGGCGTTGCTGGTGGCGCGCAAGGGGGCGGAGACGGCCTGAAGGGTTACTATTGCGGCGTCATTTGCGATTGAGCGCTTGCGTCCATGTCCCCGGCTAGTCAGAGTTTCCGCTTCCGCGAGTCCCGCCGCCTGCTGCGGGAGGCGCCGGTTCGCCTGACGGTGTCCGGCGAGGACGGGGAACTCGTCGCCCGGACGCGCGACATCGCGATCGGCGGAATGTTCGTGGCCACCTCCGACGTCCGCCCCGTGGGTACGGCCGCGGCGTTCGTTCTCGAACTGGGGTCGGGGGACCCGCCCGACACAGTCCAGGGTGAGGCCGCGGTGGTCTGGGTGCGCGAGGCGCCGGGCGGCGCCGACCAGCCGGCGGGAATGGGCATGCAGTTCACGCGTGTGGAGCCGCCGGGAGAGGAGCGCCTGGCGATGCTGTTTTCCGAGCAGCCGGACGACGCGGCTGGTTCGGACCCGGCCGCCGAAGCGGCTCCGCCAGCGACCGCCGGAGTGGTGGAAGCGGAGGACGTAGAGACGGAAAGGGTGGAGACTGAGGCGGTCGGGACTGAGGTGGAGGAGGCCGAGGCGGTTGCCGCCGCGCCGGACGAGCCTGCCGTTGAGATGGCAGAGCCGGCGGCGGCCGAGGACGATGTCGAGCCGGCGCAGGAAGGGAAAGAGACAGGCGAGACCGAGCCGGTCGATGTCGTGGAGGCGGCGGAGGAACCTCCTTCGGACGAGGCCGCGTCCCCTGAGGCACCGACCGCCGCGGACGGAGAAGTCGGCGGTACGCGGGCCGAGCTGTTCGGCGATCTCGCGGACGCCGGGGACGACTGGATGGACCGCGAGTCCGACCGACCTTCCTGGGTCTGGCCGACAGTGGCGGGGGTCATCCTGGTCGGCATCCTTCTGATCTTCCTGCGTGGGCCGCTGATGCGGCTCGTCGGCATGGGTGGGGACGGCGGTGGGGAGCAGCCGGCGCCCGCAGCGCAGAGCTTCGAGGTGGCGGCGGTCGAGGAATCAGCCCCACCCGTGGATCCGCCCGCTGCCGCCGGGCCTTCGATCGAGTCGACGCCGGCTCCAGCCCCGGTCGCCGCGGAAGCTTCCGCCCCGCCTTCCGAGCCGGCGACGCGGTCTCCCGAGCCGGCAGCGCGGTCTCCCGAGCCGCCAGCGCGGTCTCCCGAGCCGACCACTGCGTCTCCAGGGCCGACAACCCCATCTGCCGAACCTGCCGCCCGCCCGCGTCCTTCGGCGCCTCCGCAGCCAGTCCCGACGCCGAGCGCACCGCCCGCCAACGCGACCGCGCTTCGCACCATCACAGCCTCGGTGCAGGATGACCGGACGCTGGTCGAGATCACCGGCAACGCCCCCTTCGAGCGTCACCATGTGATGCCGCTGGACGCGCCGCCGCGGTTGCTCGTGCGGTTGATCGGCGTGCAGCGGGACTACGACGCGAGCGCGGTCAGCGCACCCCGGTTGCGTGGCGTGCGCACCGGCGTTCATGGCAGGGGAGCGACCCGGAACCTGCACGTGGTGCTCGATCTCGCGGCGCCGAACGTCGTGGCGACGGTCGAGCGGCGCGGCGACCGGGTCGTCGTCAACCTTTCGGATTGACCCTGGCGGAGTCCGCCGGAGGAGATGGCCCGGGGCGTACCGCGGGCGGTGCGGCGCGTGTCGGGATGGGCATGCTGGCCAGCCGCGTGCTCGGGCTGGTCCGGGAGGCCGTCATCGCGAGTCTCGCCGGAGCCGGGGCCCTGGCGGATGTCGTCTCCGCCGCGTTCCGGGCGCCCAACGCGCTCCAGAACCTGCTCGGAGACCAGGCGCTTTCGGCGTCCTTCATTCCGGTGTACAGCCGGCTGGTCGGCGAGGGCCGTCGGCGCGAGGCCGGCGCGCTGGCGGGCGCCGTCTTCGGACTGCTGTTTGCCGTCATGGCCGCTCTCAGTCTCCTCGGCGTCCTTCTGGCCCCGTGGCTGGTCAGGCTGTTCTTTCCCGGCTTCGCTGGTGACGCCGAAGCGGTTGCGGCCGGCCAGGCGGTCGTGGACCGGCTGGCGCTGACGACGCGCGCCGTTCGAATCAGCTTTCCGATGGTGGCGGCGATCACGCTCTCCGCCTGGTGCCTCGCCATCCTCAACAGCCACCGTCGTTTCCTGCTCCCCTACATCGCACCGTGCTTCTGGAACGCCAGCGTGATCGCCGCCGTCCTGTTCGTCGGCGCGCGGGTGACCGGCGGCGAAGCCGACCGCGTGGAGGCTCTGGTGCTGGCCGCCTGCTGGGGCGGCCTGTTGGGCGGCCTGCTTCAGTTCGGAGTGCAGTTGCCGTCGGTGCTGCGCGCAACCGGGGGTTTTCGGCCAGCGTTCAGTCTGCGGGTACCGGGCGTACGGAAGACCCTCACCCGGCTCTGGCCGGCGATGGCCGGCCGCGGCGCCGGTCAGCTTGGGGCCTATGTCGACGGCCTTCTGGCCTCCCTGCTGGCCGAGGGGGCGGTCGGCGTCCTCGCCTGGGGCCAACGGCTGTACCTGCTTCCCATCTCGCTCTTCGGCGTCTCGGTGGCGGCGGCGGAACTGCCGGAGCTGGCGCGGCTCGACGGGGACGAGCAGGAGCGGTCGAAGGCCGCGGCGCGGCGTGCCGAAAGGGCCGCGGCGGCGATGTCCTTTCTCGTCTCGCCGACGATGGTCGGCTACCTGGCGCTGGGCATGGGCATCGTCGGCGCCGTCTATCGATACGGCGCCTTCGACCTCGGCGACAACTGGCTGGTCTACCTGGTACTGGCCGCGTACTCGTTCGGCCTGCTGGCTTCAAGTGCCTCGCGGCTGCTGCAGAGCGTGTTCTTCTCGTTCGGTGATACCAGGAGTCCTGCCCGGATCGTCTTGATACGCCTCGTGATCGCGGCTGGCCTCGGCGCGGGGCTGATGACGGTCTTCGATCGCGTCGCCGTGGCGGATCTCCGGCTGCCCGGCTGGCTGGGACCCACAGCGTTCGAGGCGCCGGATGGTCTGCGCCTGGGCGCCGTGGGGCTGGCTCTGGGCTCCGCGGTCGGCAGCTGGTTCGAACTGGCCCTGCTGCTTCGCGGATTGCGGCGCCGGAACGCGCCGGTGAAGCCGTGGCGGGCATGGGGCCGGCATCTGCCCCTCGCGATCCTCTGTCTGGCGCCCTGGGCTGCGACGCAGACCCTGGTGCCGGGTCCGCCCTGGATAGCCGGTGTCGTTCCGGTCGTCGGCTTCGCCGTCACCTACCTGGGCGCCGCCAACGTGCTCAAGGTGCCCGAAGCGCTGGCCCTGCGCCGCTGGTTGATCGAAACCCGCCGCCGGCCCTCGACGTAGTCTGAACCAGGCTGAACCAGTCTGAACCGGAAGGGGAGCCGCGAGATGGAGATTCTGCTCAGCGTCGGTCTTGGCATCGGGTTGGCGGCCGCCTGCGGCTTCCGGGTCTTTCTGCCCGTCCTGGTCATGGGCGTCGGGGCCAGGGCCGGTGCGCTCGACCTGGCCGACGGCTTCGAGTGGATGGCCGGCACTCCGGCGCTCCTCGCGCTGGCTGTGGCCACCGTCTGCGAGATCGGCGCCTACTACATACCCTGGCTCGACAACGTGCTCGACGTAGCCGCGATGCCGGCTGCGGTGACGGCCGGCGTTGTCGTGGCCGCGGCGAACATCGAGACCGCGACGCCACTGGTTGGCTGGGCTCTCGCGGCGGTGGCCGGTGGAACGGCGGCGGCTGTGGTCCAGACCGGGACGACGCTGCTGAGGGGGGCCTCCACGATGGCGACGGCCGGGATCGGCAATCCCGTCGTGTCGACCGGAGAGGCCGGGTCAGCCGCCGGCCTGTCGCTCCTGGCGATCACGATGCCCGTGCTGGCTCTGGCCGCGGTCGCGCTCCTGGTCGCTGTGGTCAGTGTCAGACTCCTGCGGCGTCGGGTGCTCAAGGCGCGGCGCGCCGAGTCCTGACGCGGACCGGGCTTTCCGAGGGCGCGCCGCGGAGGGGCACGGACGGCCTTCGGCGCCGCGGGAATCCTGAGGCATCCGTGCCGGTTGGGGATCAACGGCGCTGTAAGATGGTGCGGGCGCCGATGGAGGGTGTAACCGCTGTGACTTCGGGGGACATCGAACCGCGAGTCGGGCGCCGCTGGCTGAATCGGCTGGCTGTGGCGGCGCTTCCGGCTGCGCTGGCTCTGGCGTGCGCCTCGACCGGTGTGCGCGAGACGGGCGAGAACGCGTTGCTGCGTGAACTCGAGCGCCGCGAAGTCGGCCGTGCTCTGGTGCCGTTCGCCCTTAACGACGAAATGGCTACCTGGGTTCACGAAGCGGTCGGCGCGGCTGAACGGGACAAGCGTCTGGATCGCCTGGTCGAAGCGGTGACCGAGACGTCCATGCTCGGCGTTGAGTACAAGGCCGGGCATACCGGATCCGCGGTCGAGGTCTTCGAGAGCAGGATCGCCAACTGCCTGGCCTTTACCCAGATGTTCGTCGGCATGGCCAGGGAACTCGATCTCGCCGCCTATTTCGTCGAGGTGTCGCACGTCGAGAACTTCGAGCGCGAGGGCGACCTGATCGTCATCTCCGACCACGTTGCCGTGGGTTTCGGCCCCAGGCACGCGATGCGGCTCATCGACTTCGGCCTGCGCGAGGACGAGCGGGGCTTCAGGGTGTCGCCGATCAGCGATCTCACGGCGACGGCCCTCTACTACTCGAACCGTGGCGCCGAAGCGCTGCGGGCCGAACAGCTCGACGAAGCCGTCGCCTGGCTCGAGGACGCTGTCCGGATCGACCCCGAACTGGCGTCCGCCTGGGCCAACCTGGGAGTGGCCCAGCGCCGGAGCGGCCGGACCGACCAGGCGGAGCTGAGCTACCGGCAAGCTCTGGTCGTCGATCCGGGGCTCAGTTCAGCCCTGGTCAACCTGGCTGTGCTGCTGCGGCTGAACGGCCGGACGGAGGAGGCGGACGACCTGCTGCTGATGGCGGACGTCAAACGCAACCGCAATCCGTTCACCTACATCGCCCTCGGCGATCTGAGTCTGCGCTACGGGCGCCTGGACGAGGCGGAGCGCTTCTACAGCCGGGCGCGGCGGCTTGGACCCGATGAGGCGGCGCCGGCGGCGGCGCTGGGCGAGGTGCTGCTGCGCCGGGGCGAGCGGAAGGCCGCCGAGAAACTGCTTCGCCGCGCGCAGCGACTCGAGCCCGATGGCGACCGGCGGATCGATCGCCTGGTCCGTCTGCTGGCGGCCTCCTGAGCCGCCTGACGGCCGCGCGACGGAATTTCTGCTGTGCCGCCCCTCTGGCAGCTCTGGATCGATACGGGCGGCACGTTCACCGACTGCTTAGCGCTCGATCCGGGGGGCTCGTCCCAGTGTGTGAAGGTCCTGAGCTCGGGTGCGGTCCGGGCCACCGTGGTGTCGAATGGACCTCTGGGACCCCGGCTCGAGACGCGCTTCGACCTGCCTGAGGGCTTCTTCGCCGGCTACCGTGCGGTACCGCTTGGCGAAGGCACGCCGGCGTTGGTGGAGGAGTGGTCGGCGGATGGAACCTGCAGGCTCCTGCCGGCGGAGAACGGCGCCGGAACTCCCGCTTTCGAGCCGGGCCAGGTGCTGGAACTCCTTTCGCCGGAGAACGCGCCGATTCTCGCCGCGCGCATCGCGACCGCCAGAGCGCTGGACGAACCGTTGCCGCCGTGCGACCTTCGGCTTGCCACGACGCGCGGCACGAACGCCCTGCTCGAGCGGGCGGGATCCCGCACGGTGCTCTTCGTCACCGAAGGATTCGCCGACCTGCTGCTGATCGGCGACCAGGCGCGACCGGACATCTTCGCGCTCGCGGTCGAGCGCCCGGCTCCCCTGTACGAACGGTCGGTCGAGGTGACCGGACGGCTGGACGCCGGGGGCCGGGAGCTCGAGCCGCTCGATGAAGACGGCCTGAGAACCGCAGCCCGCGCCCTCGTCGACGAGGGCTTCCGCGCCGCGGCCGTGGCGTTGATGCACAGCTACCGGAATCCGGATCACGAACGGCGCGCCGAGCGGATCCTCCGCTCTGCCGGCTTTCGTACGGTGTCCTGCTCGGCGGAACTGGCGCCGCTGATCAAGATCGTGCCGCGGGCGCACACGGCCGTGGTCGACGCCTACCTGGGGCGGGCAGTCGGCGGTTACCTGGAGACCACGGGGGCGGCGCTCTCGGGAGGGCGCGAGTCGGAAGCGGGCGAGGCCGGCGGTGTCGCGCCCCGGGTGATGACCAGCGCCGGCGGCCTTGCTGGCTTCTCGAGCTACAGGCCCAAGGACAGTCTGCTGTCCGGCCCTGCCGGGGGTGTCGTGGGCGCGGCCGCGGCGGGGCGCGCGAGCGGTCGTGACCGGGTCATCGGCTTCGACATGGGAGGCACCAGTACGGACGTGTCGCGTTACGACGGCGACTTCGAGTACAACTTCGAGTTCCGCGTCGGCGACGCGGTCGTCGTGGCGCCGGCCCTGGCGATCGAGACCGTGGCCTCCGGCGGCGGCTCGATCTGCCGGGTGGATCACGGCCAGCTCAAGGTCGGGCCCGAGAGTGCCGGGGCGCGGCCCGGCCCCGCCTGCTACGGCGCCGGCGGACCACTCACGATCACGGACGTGAATCTGCTGCTGGGGCGGATCGATCCGACGGCTTTCGGCCTGCCCATCGATGTGGCGGCAGCCGAAAGGCGAGCCGCCGAGGCGCTGGCGGGGCTCGGCGGCGTCGACGAGCAACTCCTCGGGGGTTTTCTCGCGATCGCCAACGAACGGATGGCCGACGCGATTCGCCGCATCTCCATCTCGCGGGGCTATGACCCGACGGACTATGCCTTGGTCAGCTTCGGCGGCGCGGGCGGCCAGCACGCCTGCGCGATCGCCTCGGAGCTGGGCATGGAGACGGTCATCGTGCCCGTCGATACATCGTTGCTCAGTGCCGTCGGGCTCGGCCACGCTGTGCTGGAGCGCTTTGCTCACCGGCAGGTCCTCGAGCCGCTCGACGGTGGCGGGGTGGGATCGGTGGTCGAGCGCCTCGAGCGCGAAGCGCTGGGCCGGCTCCTGGAAGAGCGTGGTGCGAACCTGGAAGGCGCCGCGGTGCGGCGGCGGATCGTCCGGTTGCGGTTGCTCGGCCAGGAGACGGCGCTGGAAGTGGAACCGGGTTCCGCCGAGGAGGCGCGCTCCGCCGACGTTATCGCCGCGCTCTTCGCCGAGCGCTACCGTGCGGTCTACGGCTACCCGCCTCCTGAACACCCGATCGAGATCGAATCGATCCGCGTTCTGGCCTCGACCGCTCCCGCCGCGGCGCGGCTCGATCGCGCCGGAACCGCCGGGGGCCGCGAAGTCGAAGCCGGTGAGTACCGGGCCTGGTTCGCCGGCTGGGGGACGGCCGCGCTCCTGCGCCGCGAGGACCTCGCTCCGGGTTTCGAACGCTCCGGTCCGTGCCTGGTGCAGGAACGGCACAGCATCACGGTCGTGGAGCCGGGTTGGAGGCTGCGTGTGGACGAGGCCCGCGCGCTGGTCCTCGAAGGGGCGAAGGGGGCATAGGGGCTTCCCGCCGGCACGCGGGCGGAACTTCCGGGGCGGAAGGACGTATCAAGGGCCGTTCGCAACTGACCGCTGGCGGGATTGGCGTAGAGTTGCGGGTTCCCGCCTGTTTCCTCCCGATGCGCTGTCTCCTCGATTCGGCCACCCGTTCCCGGAGCCCATCCTCCTGGCTCTACGGGACTTGTCTTGCAACGTGCGCGCTGGCGACGATTGCCATGGGCTGTACTCACACGAGCGTGCTGGAGCGCATCCCGGAGGTCGCGGAACCGCCGCCGGAGTTCGACCTGGGGTTCGACCGGGCGCGCGGCGCGGCGGCGCCCGGCGCCTGTAGCGCGCTGGGCGATCAGACCCTGTGGAACCTCCAGGATCGTCTGGCCGGCCAGAGCTTCGATCTCCAGGTTGCCTGGAGCCGGGTCGAGGCCGCCGATGCGCGCGCCCGGGAGAGCGGCGCCTACCTGATGCCGCGTCTCGACGCTTCCCTGACCGGGAACGACCTGACTTTTCCGGGCAGCGGGATCGTGAACCAGTTCCTGCTCGCCGGGGCGGCCTGGGACTCCAGTCTGGCGTCCAGCTTCGAGATCGATCTCTGGGGTCGCCTGCGCAACCGCGAACTGGCGGCTCTGCTGGATGCCGAGGCGAGCGTTCATGACCTGCGCTCGCTGGCGATCAGCCTGTCGTCGGGACTGGCCGAGGTCTGGTTCGGCGTCGTCGCGGAACGTGAACTCATCGCGCTCCTCGAGAGTCAGCAGCGGACTTCGGAGAGGTTCCTGGAGCTGACCCAGCTTCGCTTCGGACAAGGCCTGGGGCCGGCTCAGGACATCGGCCGCCAGCGGGAACAGTTGCTGAGCCTCCAGGGTCAGATCGAACTCGCGCGGGGCCGGCTGGAGTCGCTGGAGTTCCAGCTCGCAACGCTTCTCGGCAGTACGGAGCGTCTGACTCCGGACGATTCGCCTGGCCTGGGGCCGTTGCTGGATGCGGCCGAACAGCCTGATCTCGGCGTGCCGGCCGCGTTGCTGGACCGGCGGCCCGACTTGCAGGCGGCTCGCTGGCGGGTCGAGGCGGCCGACCGGCGGGCGGCGGCCGCGGTCAGGGAGTGGCTGCCGTCGCTGTCGCTGACCGCCCTGGTCACCGGGCGGGCACTGGAGGTCGCCGACGTCATGAGCGACCTCGTCCGTCAGATCGGCGGTACCGCCTCGCAGGCCGTCTACGGCGGCGGCGGCCGGCGGGCTCGGATCGATCAGGCGTACGCGGCGGCGGAGGAGAGCCTCTACGCCTACGCGCAGTCCCTGGTCAACGCGGTCGGCGAGGTGCAGACGGCCCTCGCGGTGGGCCGCAGCAGCCGTGAGCTGGTGGCGAACCTGGAGGAGCGCTTGGGGGAGGCACGCCGGGTGCTACTTCTCACCAGCGAGTCGTACCGTGAGGGCGCCACGGACTACCTGAACGTGCTGACCGCGCTTCTGTCCCAGCAGGGGCTGGAACAGGCGCTGATCGACGCCCGCCGGCAGCAATTGGCCAGCCGGCTGCAGCTCTGCCGCTCGCTGGGCTTCGCGCCGGGCACGTCGGTGGAGCGGCTGGCGGCCGGGCTCGCCGCGGCGCCCGAAACAACGGCCGCCGGCGGAGCGTCCTGAGAGACGGAACGTCCCGATGAGTGTCCTGATCCGCGTAGGCACCGTGGTGCTGGTCCTGGTGGTCGGCGTGGTGGCCGCGGTGGGGATCATTCGCGCCAGACCTGAGGCGGTCCAGAGGCCGCCGGACGACTCCGGCGTGCTGGTCGAGGTGGCCGAGGTGAGGCGGATGCCCCGGCGGATCGACATCGAGGCCCAGGGGACCGTACTGCCGGCCCAGAGGGTCGTCGTCCAGCCTCAGGTGAGCGGCCGGATCGCGTTCGTCATGCCGCAACTCGCTCCCGGCACGCTCCTGCGCGAGGGCGAGGTCATCTTCGCGATCGAGGATGCCGACTTCAAGCTGGCGGTGGCCCGGGCCACCGCCACGGTCGCCGAGGCGGCGGCCCAACTCGAACTCGAGCAGGGCCGCGGCCGTGTCGCCGAGCGGGAGTGGGAACTGTTCCAGGACGAGCTGGACGTGGAACAGATGGAGGCCTCGCTGGCGCTCCGCGAGCCGCAGTTGCGGTCCCGGCTCTCGGCTGTCCATACCGCCCGCGCGGCTCTGGCGCGGGCCAGGCTGGATCTCGAGCGCACGGTGGTGCGCAGTCCGTTCAACGCCGTCGTGCTCTCCGAGACGATCGAGGTGGGGCAGACGGTGACGCCGCAGAGCCAGGCCGTGACGCTGGCGGGCACCGATGCGTTCTGGGTACGGGCCGCGGTCCGAACCGACGAACTCGAACAGCTCCGGGTTCCGGGCCTCCATGGCGATGTCGCGGGTTCGCGGGCGCTGGTGCGGCTCGATCCCGAGACCGACTACGTCCTGCCGGGCCGCATCGTCCGGTTGCTGGGAGACCTGGACACCGCGGGCCGGATGGCCCGGGTCCTGGTCGAAGTCGACGACCCGCTCGGACTCGAGCGCGGGACGGGCGGCCCCGCCGGTCGGGGACTCCTGCTCCTGGACAGCTACGTCGACCTGCTGCTCGAGGGCGGCACGGTGCGCGACCTGTTCGAGGTGCCGCGGGAGTGGCTCCAGGAGGGCGGACACCTCTGGATGTACAGCGGAGAGCAGCTCGAGCGCCGGCCGGTCGACGTGGCCTGGCGCTTCGAGGACAGCGTCTGCATCGAAACCGGCCTGGCTGAGGGGGAACTCGTCGTGACCAGCCGCATCGCCACTCCGATCGAGGGGATGAAGCTCCGCCTGGGCGCGGATGCGCCACCGGTGGTCGCGGCCGATCTCCTCTCCGCCGCGAGCCGCTGGGACGTGTCGGCCTGGGGCGCCGTGCCGACGGGAGTGGCGCCATGAGCCTCATGTCCCACGACCACGGTCCCGTCGACAGGAAGGGACCGATCGGCTGGATGGCGGCGCATCCGGTCGCCGCGAACCTGCTGATGGGAGTCCTGGTCTTCGGCGGCATTCTCTTCGCGCTGGGAACCAAGCGGGAGGTCTTCCCGGAAATCGACATGGACATGGTGACCGTCGTGGTCGCCTACCCGGGCGCGTCGCCCCAGGAGGTCGAGGAGGGAGTCGTCCTCGCCATCGAGGACGAGATCAGCAGCCTCGACGGCATCAAGAAGATCAACTCGATCTCGGTCGAGGGGCTCGGCACGGTGATGGCCGAACTCCTGACCAGCGCGAACCCGGACCGGACGTACAACGACATCAAGAGCACCGTGGACCGGATCACGTCCTTCCCTCAGGACGCCGAACGCCCGGTCATCTCGCTCGTGACGAACCGCAGGCAGGTGCTCTCGCTGCTGGTCCACGGCGACGTGGATCTGAAGTCGCTCGACCGCCTCGCCGAGGAGCTCCGGAGCGAGCTGCTCTCGGACGAGCGGATCACGCTGGTGGAGAAGGCGGGGATTCCGCCGCCCGAGATCAGCGTCGAGGTACCGGCGGACAACCTGCGGCGCTACGGCCTCACGCTGCCGCAGATCTCGACGGCCGTGCGGGCGGCCTCGATCGATCTTCCCGGCGGCTCCGTCAAGACCGAGGGCGGCGAGGTCCTGGTCCGCACGACGGAGCGTCGCGACTATGGCGAGGAGTTCCGGGACATCACGCTGATCGCCCGGGCCGACGGCACCCGGGTCCGCCTGCGCGACGTCGCCACCGTGGTCGACGGCTTCCGGGAGACCGACGAGGAGCTGTATTACGACGGTCAGCCGGCGATCGACCTGCAGGTCTTCCGCGTCGGCGAGGAGGTGCCGCTCCAGGTTTCGTCCGCGGTCTACGACCTGGTCGAGCGCCGCCGGGGCACGTTGCCGGACTCCGTGGGAATCTCGATCGTGAACGACGAGTCGGAGGACTACCGGGCCCGGCTGTCGATTCTCGGGAAGAACGGCCTGATCGGACTGCTGCTCGTGGTCACCGTGCTGGGCATCTTCCTGCGGCCGGCGGTCGCCTTCTGGGTCAGCCTGGGCATCTTCATCTCGTTCTGCGGCTCGTTCTTCCTCATCCCAATCCTCGGCGTGTCGCTCAACATGATCTCGCTCTTCGCGTTCATCCTCGTGCTCGGGATCGCGGTGGACGACGCCGTCGTCGTCGGCGAGGCGATCTTCTACCACCGCCGGGGCGACAACCGGCTCGAGGCCGCGATCGTCGGCACCCGCGAGGTGCTGACGCCGGTCACCTTCGCCGTGATCACGACGATCATCGCCTTCATTCCCCTGGCCATCGTCCCCGGCATCACCGGCAAGTTCTTCCGCAACATCCCGTTCATCGTCATTCCCGTCCTGTTGCTGTCCCTGATCGAATCCGTGTTCATCCTGCCGGCCCACCTGCGGCACGTGGGGCGGACGAAGCTGCGCGGGCGGAAGGGCCGGAGGCGGGCGGCGCTCAATCCGTTCAAGAAGCTGGGCGCGCTTCAGCTCCGCTTCTCGGAGTGGGTGGAGCGCGTGATCGCGGGGCAGGTCCCACCGATCATCCGGCGGCTGGTACGCGACCGCTACCTGACGGTGGCCGTCATGTTCTCTGGGCTGGTCGTCGCGGTCAGTATCGTCGCCGGCGGACACATCAAGTTCAACTTCTTCCCGCGGATCGAGGGCGAGTTTGCGAACGGCGTGATCGAACTGCCGTTCGGCGCGCCGGTCGCGGACACCCGCGAGGTGGCGCGCCTGATGACCCGGGCCGCGGAGGAGGTCGGCACCGAACTCCTGGCGGAAGGGCGGATGCGCCCGGGTCGCGACGGCACCATGCCGGACACCGTTTTCCGGGGGATCGAGGCCAGGATCGGAAGCGCCGATACCGGCGCGTTCGGCCCCGGTCAGGGCTTTGCCGCGACCGGCGGGCACGTCGGTGTCGTGACGGTCCACCTCGTGCCCGACGCGGAGCGCGAGTTCGGCTCGGCGGAGTTCACGGCGCGCTGGCGCGATCAGGTAGGGGAGGTCTCGGGCGTGGACCGCCTGTCCTTCGACTTCAACGACGGTCCGTCGGCCGGGGCCAAGGTCTCGGTCCAGCTCGAGCACACGCAGACGCCACCGCTCGAGGCGGCGGCGGCGCGCGTCGCCGCGTCGCTGGCGACCTACAACGGCGTGTTCGACGTCGACGACGGCTTCAAGGTCGGCAAGCCGCAGCTCGACCTCGTGCTCAAGCCGGCCGCCAAGGGTCTGGGACTCACCGAACGGGCCCTGGCGGCGCAGGTCCGCGGCGCCTTCTTTGGCGCCGAAGCCAGCCGCCAGCAGCGGGGCCGCGACGAACTGCGTGTCTACGTCCGCCTGCCCCGGGAGGAGCGCGATTCCGTTCACGCGATCGAGAACCTGCTGATCCGTACCCCGGGTGGCGGCGAGATTCCGCTCCACCAGGCGGCGTACGTGCGGCCCGGAAGATCGTTCACCGAGATCCTGAGGGTGGACGGACGCCGCACCGTCACGGTGACTGCCGACATCGACCCGACGGCCACCACCGGCAACGACATTCGCGCCGCCCTGGCCCGGACCATTCTGCCGGAGGTCGTGGCCGACACGCCCGGACTGACCTTCAACTTCAGCGGCGAGCAGGAAGCGCAGGCCGAAGCGGTCAACTCCCTGACGGGGAGTCTGCTGGTCGCCATGCTCGCCATGTACGCCCTGATGGCGGTCGCCTTCCGCAGCTATCTGCAGCCCCTCGTCGTCCTCTCGGCGGTGCCCTTCGGCATGTTCGGGGCGGTCGTCGGCCACCTGATCATGGGCTACGACCTGAGTTTCCTCAGCATCTTCGGACTGGTCGCGCTTTCCGGTGTCGTGGTCAACGACTCGCTGGTTCTGATCGACGCGGTGAACCAGTTGCGGAGCGAGGGCCGGAGCCTGGTCGACTCAGTCGTCGGCGGCGTTACCCGGCGTGTGAGACCGGTCATCCTGACCTCGCTGACGACGTTCTTCGGCCTGATGCCGATCATTCTCGAGCGTTCGAACCAGGCCCAGTGGCTCGTGCCGATGGCGCTCAGCCTGGGCTTCGGCGTGCTGTTCGTGACCGGCATCGCCCTGGTTCTCGTGCCCTGCACCTACATGATGGTCGACGACCTGAAGAGCGGTCTGCGCTGGCTCGTGGGGATGAGCCCTGAGTCGGGCGAACCGGAGCCGGCGCCGCAGCCCGGAGGCGGAGGCAGGTAGAGCGGGTCAGGCCCCTCGCGTCATGGACGAACTGGTGCGGGCCTGTGAGCGGCTCTGGCCTCAGGGGATCTCGATCTTCCTCTCCCACCAGGCCCGGTTTCGCAATCCGCTGTCGCCCGCGGACCGGGAAGCTCTGGCCGACTCGGCGGCGGCGAGGGATCCCGCGGTCGTGGCGGTCGTTGGCGAGGAACTCCCGGAGCGCCTGGACCGGCTGGAGCGTGGCACGTACTTTCCGGTGCCGCTGGCGCGGGCGGTCGCCGGTGGACGCGCCTTCGACGACGCGCTGAGGTCGTTCCACTACCCGCCGGTCGTCGTCGACGCGGACCGGCGCTGGTCGTGGAAGGGTGGCCCGGTGGCCGATCGCATCCGGCGCTTCTTCGTCCAGCACATCGGCTTCGAACCGGCGCTCGGCGTCTGGTTCATCGAGTACCGGGTCAACGACGGCTGGTGGGACAAGTGCTATCTCGACTGCGCGACCACTCCGCTGGTCGCGGTCCAGTTGCGGGAGGAAGGCGGGGCCGCCGGAGGAGGAGTCGTCGCCGACCTGAACAACGGGCAGAGCGACCGCCTCGATCCCGATTCTCTGCGCCTGGACGAGCAGGAACGGCTGTTCGTCACGTCCGGGCAACACGGGCTCGTCGAGATCGCTGACGCGCCTCGCTTCGCACTGCTGCGCACGGTGTCCGAGGACTGCCGGACGGTCGAATTCGCCGGTGCCCGACGGGCCCTGCACTGGCCCGAGCCCTAGCCCTCCACCGGATTCCCGTCCGCGTCGAGGAACCGCATCTCGCCAAGCCCCAGGCCTCTGATCTTCTCCTCGATCCGTCCCCGGTCGCCGACTACGATCCAGACCAGGTTGTCCGGCTGGAGCACGCGGTCGGCCTCGGCGCTGACGTCGGAGAGGTCGACCTCACGCACGGCGTCCGCGAAGGTGTCCCAGTAGTCGTCCGGCAGGTCGAAGCGGGTCATCTCGATCAGGCTCGCCATCACCGCGCCGTTCGTTTCCCACCGCCCTGGCAGGGTCAGCGTGTTCTGGTCCGTCACCTTGGCCAGTTCGTCCGCGGTCGCCGGTCTGCTGCCGCCGCTACGGATGCCGCGGATCTCCCTGTCGATCTCGGCCATCGACTCGGCCGTCCGGTCGGTCTGGACCGGCGCGAAGGCGTAGTAGGGCCGCTGGCCGGCGGCGTCCAGCAGGATGGCCCGGGCGCCGTACGACCAGCCCTTGTCCTCGCGCAGGTTCAGGTTGATGCGCGAGGTGAAGCCGCCGCCGATGATGTCGTTCATCGCCTCGATCCGGAGGTTCGCGGGGTCGCCCTTCGGCGGCGCCACCTGGCCGGCGAAGATGATCGACTGCGCCGAGTCGGGCCGGTCGATCAGGTAGACGACCGTCCCGGGCTGGGGCGCAACCTCGGCCAGGTTCTTCGCCGGCACGTCGCCGGCCTCCCAGGCCGAGAACCGGGCTTCGATTGCCGGCACGAGTTCGTCCATTGCGATGTCGCCGACGGCGATCAGGGTCGCGTTGTTCGGTTTGAACCAGGTGTCGTGGAACGCGCGCAGGGCGTCGACGTCGAGCGCGCCTACCGACTCCTCGGTTCCCGAGCCGGTCAGCGGATTGCTGTACGCGTGGCCTTCGCCGTAGAGGATGCGGGGCAGGACCCGCTGGGCCATCGCCACCGGCTGCACCTTCTCGCGGCCGATACCGGCGAGCTGCTGTTGCTGCTGGCGCGTGAACTCAGCCTCCGGGAAGGAGGGGTTCAGGATGACGTCGGCGAACAGGTCGAGGGACTCGTCGAGGTTCTCCACGAGCGCGCTCATCGAGACGGTCGACACGTCGAGGTTCGAGCCCGCTCCGAGAGTGGCGCCCAGGCTGTCGAGCATGTCCGAGATCTCGAGCGCGCCCCTGGACGTCGTGCCCTCGTCCAGCATCCCCATCGCCATCCGCGCGGTGCCCGGAAGGGCGAACTGGTCCGAGGCGTAGCCGGCGTCGAGCAGCATGGTCAGGTTGACCACCGGCACGGCGTCGCGCCGGGCCAGAATGACGCTCAGACCGTTGTCGAGCTCCGCGGTCTCCCGCGCCGGGAACGAAGCGGAAGGGAAGTCGGTGACTTCGGGCGGACCGGACGAGCGGTCGAGCGTCGTCTCGCTTGTCGTGTAGGTGGCGAAGGGTCTTACTTCGACCGTCAGCACGCCGTCGTCCAGCCACTCGGTGGCGGCGCCGTGGACGTCGGCGACGGTGGCGCTCAGGATGTTCTCCTGTTGCCGCTTGTGGCCGTCCGGGCTGCCGAGGTAGACCTCGCTCGCGGCCAGGACGTCCGACTTGCCGCCGAAACCGCCGATCCGTTCGACGCCGCGAACGAAGCTCGCCCGCTGGCTGGCCTGGGCGCGCGAGAGCTCTTCCGCGGTCGGGCCGGAGGCGAGGAAGGCCTCGAGTTCCTCGTCCAGCACCGCCTCCACTTCGGCCAGGTCCTGTCCCGGCTGCGCCGTGGCGAAGACCAGGAACAGGCTGCCGAACTGGCGCGTCATCACGAAGGCGTTGACGCTCGTAGCGATCTGGTCGTCGTAGACGAGCCGCTTGTAGAGCCGGGAACTCTTGCCGGCGGCCAGGACGTCGCTGGCCAGCGAGAGATGGTCGACGGACCGGTCCTTGACGGTGGCGACGTTCCAGACCTTGTAGACCCGCGCCTGCGGCACGCGGTCCTGGAGGACGATCCGGCTCGGTTCGCTGCGGCGGGCGAGCGAAACGTCCGGCTTGATCAGGGGCGGGCCGGAAGGGATGTGGCCGAAGTACTTCTCGACCCGGGCCTTCACGTCCTCGGCCTCGACATCGCCGGCGACTACCAGCACCGCGTTGGCGGCGCCGTACCAGGTGTCGAACCACTCGTGGACGTCGGCCAGCGAGGCGGCGTTCAGGTCCTCCATCGAGCCGATCGTCGAGTGGTCGTAGGGGTGGCCGTCGGGATAGGTGTTCTCGAAGATCGTCAGGAAGACCTTGCCGTAGGGCTGGTTCTCGCCCTGGCGCTTCTCGTTCTGCACGACGCCCCGCTGCTCGTCCAGCCTGGCCTGGTCGACGGCCGCCCGCATGTGCCCCATGCGGTCGGACTCCATCCACAGCGCCATGTCGAGCGCCGTGGTCGGCACGACCTGGAAGTAGTTCGTCCGGTCCTGGTTCGTGGTCCCGTTCATGCCGGTGGCCCCGACCCGGTCGAAGGGCTTGAAGTAGTCGTCGTTGAAGTGCTCGCTGCCGTTGAACATCAGGTGCTCGAACAGGTGCGCGAAGCCGGTCTTGCCGATCTTCTCGTCGCCGGCGCCGACGTCGTACCAGACGTTCACGGCGACGATCGGCGCCTTGTGGTCCTCGTGGACGATCAGGCGCAGGCCGTTGTCGAGGACGTACTTCGTGTAGGGGATGTCGACGATGTCTGCCGACGGCGTGCCGGTGCCGGCGGACTCGCCGCAGGCCGAGACGAGGAGCAGGAGGCAGAGAGCAGAGGTGGCGCCGAGCAGTCGCTTCACGGGCGGTCTCCTTGAGTCAAGAGGGGCGGTTGATCGGTATCACCAGGCGATGCCGTAGTCCTCGCCGAAGTCGCTGGCGCCGCCCCACATGGTCCCGTTCTCGCGGTCGAACCAGATCGCGGTGATCGGTCCCGAAGTACGGTCCAGCGCGCGAACGCTGTAGCCCATGCGGCGGAGTTCCGCCCGCACCCAGGGCGGCACGTCGCGGCGGACGTCGATGTCTCCCGGCCGCGACTCGTGGGCGCCGAAGGAACTCTGCATCTGGTGGCTCGTGATGTTGGCGGCCTCGACGGCTTCCTGGACGTTCATGCCGAACTCGACCACGTTGAGGAAGAATTGGAGCAGGTTCTGGTCCTGGGTGTCGCCGCCCTGGACGGCGAACGAGAGGTACGGCTCTCCGTCCTTGAGCGCCATGCCGGGCGTCAGCGTGGCGCGGGGACGCTTGCCGGGTTCCGGCAGGTTGTACGGGTTGAGCCCCGGGTCGAGCACGAAGCTCTGCATCCGCTGGCTCATGCCGATGCCGGTGCGGCCGGCGATCACGGCGGGGATCCAGGCGCCGCTCGGGGTCACGGACACGACCCAGCCATCGGCGTCGGCGGCCTGGATCGAGGTCGTGCCGGCGGTGAAGGCCTCCTCGTAGGTCATCCGGGGAAGGGGCTGTCGGCCGGCCGACGCCTGCTGGAAGCCCTGCTCGCCTTCCGCATCCGCTGCAGGCGGGATCGGCGTCCACTGATCCAGGAGGTCGAGGAAGGGGTTGTCGCCTTCCTGGAAGTCGTATGGGTTCCCCGGGCGGGCGTCCTCGTCGTTCTTCTTCCAGTCGATCGACCCGTAGCGGGCGCGGGCGTAGTCCTTCGAGAGCAGGCCCTCGAGCGGCTCTGCTGGCGGGTAGTAGGGATCGCCGTAGTAGAAGTCGCGGTCCGCGAAGGCCAGGTTCATCGCCTGGTAGAGGGCGTGGATGTAACGGGCCGAGTTGTAGCCCATCGACTTGAGGTCGGCGTACTCCAGGATGTTCAGCGCCTGGAGCATGACCGGCCCCTGGACCCAGGAGGTCAGCTTGTACACGTCGACGCCGCGGTAGTTCGTGCGGACCGGCTCCTCGATGTGGACCTGCCACTGGTCGAGATCGGCCATCGTGATGAGACCGTCCAGTTCACGCGAGCCGCGGACGAACTCCTCGGCGATGTCGCCCCGGTAGAAGCGGTCGTAGGCCGCGGCCAGGGCCTGCTCGCGGGTCTTGCCCTGTTTCAACGCCGCCGCCTCGGCCTCGACGAGCTTGCGCAGCGTGTCGAGCAGGTCCGGCTGGCGGAAGATCTCGCCGGCCCGTGGCGCCGCGCGTCCGTCGCCGTCCCCGGACGCCGACACGTGGGGCAGGAAGACCCGCGCCGAGTCCGGCCACTGCTGGAGCATCTCCCTGCGGCGCTCCATGTTGTCGGCCTGGGCGCGCTCGATCGGGTAGCCGTCCGCCATCTGGATGGACGGTTCGAGCACTTCCGCCAGACTCATCGTCCCGTAGTGCGCGAGCATCACGATCAGCCCGCCCGGGGTGCCCGGCGTCACTGCAGCCAGCGGCCCGTACTCCGGCGGGTAGACGAAGCCACGTTCGTGGAAGAAGTCGACCGTGGCGCCGGTCGGCGCGACGCCGAGCGCGTTGATCCCGACCACTTCGCCCTCGCGCGGATCGAAGATCAGGGCCTGGGTCTCGCCGCCCCAGCCCAGCGTGTCCCACATGGTCGAGGTGGCGGCCAGCATGGCGCAAGTGGCGTCGACCGCGTTGCCGCCGCGAGCGAAGATCAGCGCGCCGGCCGTGGCCGCCAGCGGTTTGCCGGTGACCGCGACCCAGTGGCGCCCGTGCAGCACGGGCTTGACGGTGCGCTGGGCGAGGACCGGAGCGGCGGCGGTGACGGCGGCAACGGCGAGCGTCAGAACGCGAACGCGGGTACCCGGGGCCGTTGTCGTGGTCATCGGGGCAGCTTATCGCCGGCGCGCGGCCGACCCGCTGCGAGGTGGCCGGGAGGCAGCCGTCGCCGCTGATAGCCTGCCGGTCTCTCACCTGAAGCTACGAGGACTCCGCTCCATGAAAGCAGCCGTTTTCCACGAGGTTGGGCAACCGCTCGAGATCACCGACGTCGCGATCAGCAAGCCGGGACCGCACGAGATCCTGGTCCGGAGTTCCGTGGTCGGGGTCTGCCACAGCGACCTGCACTTCGTGGACGGGCTGTGGCCGATTCGCACACCCGCGATCCTCGGCCACGAAGCGTCCGGGATCGTCGAGCAGGTGGGTTCCGAGGTGCGCTACGTCAAACCGGGCGACCATGTGATCACCTGTCTCTCCGTGTTCTGCGGCTACTGCGAGTACTGCATGAGCGGCGAGCCGGCGCTCTGCGACAAGCGCGCTACGCGACGGCCGAGAACGGAGGAACCGCGACTGGCGTTGCCGGCGAGCAACGGCGGATCTCCGCGCCCCATCTCTCAGTTCGCCGATCTGGCCTCGTTCGCGGAGCAGATGCTGGTGCATGAGAACGCGGTCGTGAAGATCCGGAAGGACATGCCGCTCGACCGGGCGGCGGTCATCGGCTGCGCCGTGATCACCGGCGTGGGAGCGGCGTTCCGGACCGCGGCGGTGGAGCCCGGGTCGACGGTCGCGGTCATCGGCTGCGGCGGCATCGGCCTGTCGACGATCAACGGCGCCGACCTGGCCGGGGCCTCGCGCATCATTGCCATCGACCGCGTGGCGTCGAAGCTCGATCTGGCCAGGGCGTTCGGCGCCACCGACACGATCGACGCATCGGACGGCGACACGGTGAAGCAGGTGCTGGAGCTCACCGGCGGCGGCGTCCACTACGCCTTCGAGGCGATTGGGCTCAAGGCCACGGCGGAGCAGGCGTGGGCGATGCTGCGGCCGGGCGGTACGGCCACCGTCATCGGCATGGTGCCGATGGGCCAGAAGGTCGAGATCCCGGGCCACGAGCTGCTGCAGTCCAAGTGTCTGCAGGGCTGCACGATGGGATCGAACCGCTTCCGCGTCGACATGCCGCGCCTGGTCGAGTTCTACCTGGGCGGCCGGCTGAAGCTCGACGAGCTGATCTCGGACCGGATCGAGTTCTCGCAGATCAACGAGGCCCTGCAGAACCTGAAGACCGGCGAGGTCGCGCGCCAGGTCATCGTGTTCGATGAATAGGCGGATGCGCGCGGCCGCCGTTGCCTGCTGCGCCCTCCTTCTCCTTCCTCTCGCCCCGGCAGCCGCCGGCGGAGTGGCGGAGAAGGCGGGTCTGGAGGCTGCGGTGGCGGAGCGGGCCGATCTGCTCTGGGACGCCGCGAGAAAGATCTGGGAGTGGGCCGAGCCGGGCTACCAGGAAACGAAGTCGTCGGCGCTGCTCGCCTCCCTCGTCGAGGAGGAGGGGTTCGAGGTCACGCGCGGGGTCGCCGGCATTCCGACCAGCTTCGTCGCCTCGTTCGGCTCGGGCGAGCCGGTTATCGCGATTCTGGCCGAGTTCGACGCCCTGCCGGGACTGTCTCAGGAGGCCGTTCCCACCCGTTCTCCGCGCGAGGGAACGGACTGGGGCCATGCCTGCGGCCATCACCTGTTCGGCGCCGGCTCGCTGGGCGCTGCCCTCGCGGTGGCCGACGGCATGCGTGGCGGCGCGATTCAGGGAACGGTCCGGCTCTACGGCACGCCCGCCGAGGAAGGCGGCGGCGCGAAGGCGTTCATGGCCCGGGCCGGCCTGTTCGACGACGTCGACGCGGTTCTGCACTGGCATCCGGGTGACGGGAACTCCGCCGGCGATCCGACGAACCTGGCCCGGGTGGCGGCCAAGTTCCGCTACCGCGGGCGGAGCGCCCATGCGGCCGCGTCGCCAGAGGCGGGCCGGTCGGCGCTCGACGCGGTGGCGATCCTGAACTACGGCGCCGAGCTTCTCCGGGAGCACACGCCGGACCGTACGCGGATTCATCACGTGATCACGGCCGGCGGCGACGCGCCAAACGTGGTGCCGGCGTTCGCCGAGGCGTACTACTACGTTCGCCACCCGGACATCGACGTGGCGCGCTCCATCTACGACCGACTGGTCCTCGTCGCCGAAGGCGCGGCCCACGCCACGGAGACGGAACTCGAGATCGAGTTCCTCGGCGGCATCCACAACCTGCTGCCGAACGACACGCTGTCCGAGGTCTCGCTTCGCAACTTCGAGACCCTCATCGACATGAACTACACGGAAGCGGAGAAGGGCTGGGCGCGGAAGCTGCAGGAGTCGCTGCTCAAACCGCGGCCCCTTGCCTCCGTATCCCAACTGCGCGACGACACGGGCAACACGAGCCTGGGCTCCACGGATGTCGGCGACGTCTCCTGGGTGGCGCCGACGACCGGCATCCGGACGGCGTGCTGGGTGCCCGGCACGCCTGCCCACTCCTGGCAGGCGACCGCGGCCGGCGGCACGACGATCGGCCGCCAGGGAATGCTGATGGCCGCCCGCGTTCTCGCCGCCACGGCCTGGGACCTCCTTGCCGATCCTTCGATCGTCAAAGCCGCCCGTGAGGAGCTCGACCGCCGGCTTGCTGACCGCCCCTACCGTGCGGCCCTCGAAGAGGGCCAGCAGCCGCCGCTCGACTACCGCAAGGCGCCCGAGCGCTAGCTCGGTCCGGTGCGGAACCGGATGCCTGCCTGCAGGCTGACGTCGACGGCGGAGCCGTACTTGAAGGTGTTGTTGGTGAGGCTGAAGTAGGCGGAACGCCTGGGCTTGCCCGGGGCGGATTCGAGGCTCCGGGTCCAGCCGATGTCGATCAGGGTCGCCGTGACTCCGAGGATCGAGAGGTTCAACTGGCGGAACGGGCTCTTCTGGTGGCGAAGCTGGACGACGAGCGATGTCTTCGGGTCGAGTGGACGTTCGCCCGCGACGGCGACGGTGAAGATGCTCTGCGGTTCCAGCGTCAGCAGGTCGTGGCTGCCCAGGCGGGTGAAGCCGGCGTTGGCGTAGAGGGTCCAGCGCCGCCAGGGGCGGGACACGAGGTACTGGACCGCCGCGTCGACTGAGCCGGTGCCTTGAAAGCCGTCGTCGTCGGCTGTGGGGAGCTTGAGATGGACCTGGACGGCCTGTCGCCACGCGCCGGATTCCGGCCCGAGGCGAGACTTGAGCGAGACGATCGTTTCCCCGAGGCCGAGCCCTGCCTGCTTGAAGCGAGTGAAACGGAGTCGTTCGCCGTAGCCGCCGGGCCCGTCACGGCGGAAGTACAGGCCGTAGCCGTTCTCGAGGGTCTGCGGCCGGCCGGACTGGCGGAAGCCGAAGAAGTCGTGGAAACCTTCGATCAGGGGGTCCAGCACGCCGCCGTCTGCGTTGACGATCGAGGTTCTGAGCCCAAGTTCGAGCCGCCGGCCGAAGCGCCGGCGCGTATCGACGGTCAGCCGGTGGTACTCGGCGTCGGCGAAGTAGATCCCTTCGAAGCCGGGCCAGGGCGCGATTTCGTCGAGTTCCTGAGGTGTGACGGGTCCCCGGTATCTGCGCGCCTCGATGACTTCCGACACGGAGGGCGATCGCAGCCAGAAGCTGGAAATCCCCAGGGACGCGGTGACTTGCCAGTGGCCCCTTTGCGACTCCGCGTCCGCCGGCGCCTCGACCGGCAGGCTCAGGAACCCGGAGCCCGAACCGAGCCAGGCTTCGGCCACGGGTAGCGGGCCGAATCGGTGGTCCTGGGCAACGGCGGAACCGGCTGCCGCGAGCATTGTCGCCGCGGTCCCGACGACGGTCAGGCGAGCGAACAGGTGTCTACGCGGCCCCCGCCGACTGGATCGCCTGCCAGACGCGCTCCGGCTTGGCCGGCATGTCGATGTTCGTGATGCCGAGCGGCCGCAGCGCGTCGACGATCGCGTTCACGATGCAGGGTGTGGACCCGATCGTTCCCAGTTCCCCGATGCCCTTCGCGCCGAGCGGGTTGATCTCCGTCGGCGTGACCGTGTTGTCGAGCTCCATACGCGGAAAGTGCTTGGCCCGCGGCACGGCATAGTCCATCAGGGTGCCGGAGAGGAGCTGCCCACCGTCGTCGTACTGGACTTCCTCCCACATCGCCTGGCCGATGCCCTGGACCATGCCGCCGAGGCGTTGGCCGTCGGCCAGCATCGGGTTGATCACGACGCCGAAGTCGTCGACCGCCACATAGCGCTGGATCTCGATCTGGCCGCTCTCGGCGTCGACCTCGACCTGGCACAGATGGGCGCCGAACGGGAACGTGGTGCCAGGCGGTTCGAAGCGGGCGACCGCCTCCAGACCGGGTTCCTCTCCGGGTACGTTGACGTTCCATAGATGGGCCATCTCGGCGACTTCCCGGAAGGTCAGTTTCCGGTCCGTACCGCTGACGGTGAACTCGCCGTCCTCGTACTCGATCTGGTCGACCGGGGCGTCCAGGTGATGGGCGGCGATGCGCGTCGCCTTCGCGTGGACCTTCGTCAGCGCCATGTGCAGCGCGGCTCCGCCGACCGCGATGCCACGGCTGCCGAACGTGCCGACGCCGTGCTGGACCTGATCCGTGTCTCCGTGGACGACGACCACGTCGTCGAGGCCGACGCCGAAAGCGTCGGAGACCATCTGCGCGAAGGCGGTCTCCTGGCCCTGGCCGTGGGGCGAGATGCCCGTGTAGACGGTGACGTTGCCGCTCGGCTCGACTCGCACGGTCGCGCTTTCCCAGGTGCCCATGCGCTGCTGCGGGGCGGTGCCGGTCGAGGGACCGATGCCGCAGACCTCGGTGAAGGTCGCGAGTCCGATTCCGACCAGTCGGCCCTGTTCCCGGGCCTGACGCTGCGCCTCGCGGGCTTCCTCGTAGCCGGCCAGCTCCACCATCCGGTCGAGCGTCAGCTCGTAGTCGCCGCTGTCATAGACGGCGCCGGACGCCGTGGTGTGGGGGAAGGCGCCCTTGTCGACGAAGTTCCGGCGACGTACGTCGATCGGATCGAGGCCGGTGGCCGCCGCCACCTCGTCCATCACCCGCTCGATGATGTAGGCGGCCTCGGGCCGGCCGGCACCCCGGTAGGCCTCGGTTGCCATCGTGTTCGTGAACACCGTGGCGATGTCCCAGGCGACCGCCTTGATCGCGTAGCAGCCACAGGACATCGTGTGCGTGGACATCGCGATGAACGGACCGTAGAAGGAGCGCCAGGCGCCGACGTCGGAGATCGTCTGCCCCTTGAGCGCCAGCACGCGTCCGTCGTTCTGGAAGGCGACCTCGATCTTCTCGACGTGGCCGCGCCCGTGGGTCATTCCGAGGAGGTTCTCGGTGCGGGTTTCGGCCCACTTGACCGGCCGGCAGAGTGCACGGGAGATCCAGCACAGGAGCGGTTCCTCCGGATAGGTCGGGATCTTGGCTCCGAAGCCGCCACCGACCTCGGGCGCGATGGCCCGGACCCGGATCTCCGGGATTCGCAGGCACATTGCGACCTGCTGCTTGACGAAGTGAGGGGCCTGGTTCGAGGTCCAGATCGTCAGTTTGCCGGGGCCCTCCTCCCAGTGCGCGCAGACGGCCCGGCCTTCCATCGGGAAAGGAGCCACCTTCTGGTTCAGCAGGCGCATCGAGAGGGTCTGGTCGGCCTGTTCAAAGAGCTTGTCGGCCTCGGGGTTCGGGATCGGAAGGTGGATGCAGATGTTGCTGTCGAGCTCCTCGTAGACCCTGGGCGCATCGGGCGCCATCGCGGCCTCGACGTCGACGACGGCCTCGCGGGGCTCGATGTCCACGTCGACCAGGCCGGCGGCGTCGCGGGCCGCGTAGGGCGTTTCCGCGACGACGACGGCGATCGGCTGACCGACGTGCAGCACGCGGCCATCGGCGAGCAGCGGGTGATCCGCCTTGCCCATGTCCGGCAGCTCCACGCCGACCGGACTCGGTCCGACCTGCCCGTCCATGTCGGCATAGGTGTAAACGCCGGCGACGCCCGGGTGGGCGGCGGCGGCCGAGGTGTCGATGGAGCGAATGGCGCCGGCCGCGAAGTCGCTGCGCACGAAGGCGGCATACGTCATCCGCGGCAGCTTCACATCGTCGGTGTAGGTGCCGAGGCCCCGGATCAGGCGCGGATCCTCGCGCCGCTTGATCGCCTGGCCGACGGAGTTGGGCCTGAACGTCGCCATCAGGATGCCCCCGCGACTTCCGCCGCGTGCTGGACCGCGTCGACGATCTGCTGGTAGCCGGTGCAGCGGCAGATGTTGCCGTCGAGCGCCTCCCGGATCTCGGTTTCGGTCGGACTCGGGTTGTCGTCCAGGAGTTGCTTCGCCGCCATGATCATTCCGGGCGTGCAGTAGCCGCACTGCAGGCCGTGCTTTTCCCAGAATCCGACCTGGAGCGGATGCAGGTTGTCCGCGTTCGGGGCGAGCCCTTCGATCGTCGTGACTTCCTGGCCGTCGGCCTGGACGGCCAGCACGGTGCAGCTCTTCACGGCACGACCGTTGAGATGCACGGTGCAGGCGCCGCAGAGCGTGCTCTCGCAGCCGACGTGGACGCCCGTGAGGTCGAGTTCCTCACGCAGGAAGTGGACCAGCAGCGTGCGGGGCTCGACCTCTCGTTCGTGCGTGCTGCCGTTGACCGTGACGGTAACGGGGACGGATCGTGGCATCTGACCTCCTGACAGGGATCGGTGTCGTGGCGGGAAGAGTATCGCAGCGGAAGCGCGCTATGATGAGCTTCTACAGCCACAGAAGTGCCTTTCAGAGCAGGGAGACCGACATGAAGAAGTCGCTCATCGCCATCGCCGTGCTGGTCGGACTCGTCGCCGCCGCGTCCGCGGTGGTCGCCGCCGAAGACGGCATCAAGAGGACCGCCGATGGCAAGCCGGACTTCACCGGTGTGTACGACATCTCGAGCATCACTCCGTTCACCAGACCGAAGGAGTTCGGCGACAAGCTGACCCTCACCGTCGAGGAGGCGCAGGCGAACGCGAAGTCGCGCGCCGACCGGAACGCCGCCCAGGACGCGCCGAGCGATCCGGAGCGCGCGGCGCCCGAGGAGGGCGGCAACGTGGGCGCCTACAACAACTTCTGGTTCGAGTGGGGCAGCCAGAACTACGTGATCGATGGCAAGTACCGGACCTCGGTGCTGACCGATCCCCCGAACGGCCAGATGCCGGCGATGACCGAGGAGGGCAAGGCCCGAGCGGCCGCCGCTCCCAAGTTCGCGTGGCCGAACAAGGGCTACGCCTGGTGGCTCGAGACGGGCGACATCCCGTACGACGGCCCGGAGACGAACATCGTCGGCGTGCGCTGCCTCTACCAGCCGACGGCCTCGGTCGCGATTCGTCCGCTGCCCTACAACAACGTGAAGACGATCGTTCAGACCGAAGATCACTTCATGATCATGATCGAGTGGATGCACTGGACTCGGGTCGTCCGGATCGGCGGCGAGCACATGCCGGCTGACTACACCTCTCTTGCCGGAGACTCCATCGGCTGGTGGGAAGGCGACACGCTCGTCGTCGAAACGACGAACTTCCGGGACATGCCCGATCTTCGCGGCGAGGGCGTGCGGGTGATCGAGCGGTTCAGCCCGAACGACGGCAACAGCCTGCTCTACAGCTTCACGGTCGAGAACCCCGAGTACGAGGCTCCGTACAGCGGTGAGCTGCCGTGGGCGAAGACGACGCAGAAGAGCTACGAGTATGCCTGCCACGAGGGCAACTACGCCGCGGGCAACACGCTGCGCGGTGCGCGGTTGCTCGAGGCGGAGTACGAGAAGGGGCAGTCGAGCAGCGGCCAGTAACAGGTCGGGCGGCGCTAGACCGCCCGCACCTGCCGACTGACCCGCCCGATGATCCGCGGCAGGGCCTCGTGAGCCTCCGGCGGCACCCGGAAGGTGGTCATCCAGGAGAGGGCGGCGAGGTCCTGGAGGTCGACGGCATCCCTGCCGGCCAGTAGCGCCGCTCCGCGCAGGATCTTGATCGCCTTGACCAGGAAGGTGCGGTCCGTGAGCAGGGAGTTCGTCTCGTTGCACTCGAACTCCAGGACGAGCGTCCGCAGCACGTCGAGCAGCGCGGCGCGGACCGCCGCTCCGACCTCGACTGCGTACATCCGCTTGTGCAAGGCGTCGAGCGTGGCGCGGTCGGTCACGGGTTCGGGGTCGGGCTGCTCGACAACGGAGCCGGAGGCGAAGCGGTCGATCAGCGTCTTCGCCTCGTCGACGCCGCTCTGGATCAGGCCGGAGACCCGCAACTGGAGGGCGAAGCGGTCGAGGTTCGCGGGGTCGAGTGGCTCGTTGTAGTACTCGTCGTCCATCGGGTTGCCGGTGGCGATGGCTGCCATCAGCGGAATCGGGTCGGCGCCGAACCGCCGTTCGTTCAGGATGCGAAGCAGCACGTTGAGCGCCTCTCCGGGCGCGCGCGAGATGTCGTCGAGCACGGCGATCTCGGCCGTGAGCAGGCCGCCGGGTTCGATCCGCTGGTGGATCCGCTCCGCCTCGCCGGCCGTTCCGGGCGCGGCGCCGTCCGTCCGGACCTTGCGGCGCTCCAGGACGATGTCGCCGACCAGCTCGGCGAGCCGGGTGTCGCGGTGCAACTGGTAGAAGAAGAAGTCGAGGTCGGAGCCTTTGGCGGCGACCTCGGCCAGCCTCGTCTTGGCGGTGCCCGGCGGTCCTTCGACGTAGATGTGCTCCCGGGTGACGAGAGCGAGGAGCAGGGCGGTCTTCACCTCGTCGTGGCCCACGACGTGGTGATCGAGCAGATCGCCCAATGGAGTCAGGTCATTCATGGGGTCAGGTCGCTCACGGAACGCGCGACTCTATCCGCACCCGATCACCGCTCCTCCAGCCTGAGTCCGCCTCCGGCGGTTGGCCGACCGTAGAAGCGCAACCCGGACGTCTCGAGCGAGATGTCGTCCAGGACGGGCGGGCAGTCGCCGTTGCCCAGGAAGACGGTGTGGAGGGCCACGCCGAGCCGGCGCGCCAGTTGCCGTTCCCGGCGCACGGTCGTGTCGCCGATGATCGGCAGGCCGTCGGTCAGCAGGACGATGTGGCGGTTGCGTCCGGAACCGCCGCGCAGACCCTCCAGCGCCGTGCGAAGAGGCGCCTCGTAGTTCGTCTGGCCGACCGCCTTGGCCTGCCCGGCCTGTTCAGCGAGGCGGGAGTAGGAGCGGTGAAGCAGCCGGCCGCCGACCTCGTGAGGCAGCGCGCGGTGGTGGAACTCCACGTAGCCGACGCGCATCCGCCGGCGGGCCGCCACCCGCAGGATGCCGAGCACGACCTGACTCGACCAGACGGTGAGCCGTCCGGCCATCGAAGCGGAGATGTCCCGCAGGACGGCGACGGCGCCGCCGGCGCTCCTGCGTTTGCGCTCGAAGGTGCGTGGCGCGCCGGGCAGGCGGCCCTCGGTAAACAGCAACGCCTCGATCACGTCGGCGTCGATGACTTCATCGAGATCGCGCAGCGGCCGGTAGCCGCGGGGCTGGCCGCCAGGGTCGGTGTCCGGGTCGATTCGTCCCCGCTCGATACGTCCGACGAGCGCCCGCAGGAGCGGGTCGACCTGGGCGGGCGGAGGCGGCTTGCCGAACAGGGTCGGGGGCGCCGGCAGGTCGGCCTGATCGTCGATCCACGAGTCGGACGCCGGCGATGCCGCCGCGGCGCCGTCGGAGTCGTCGCCCTGGGACTGCGCTCCAGGCATCTGGGCGCCGGTCTCCGTCATCGTCACGTTGGGCGGGTCGCCGAGGAGTTCCTCCAGGATGTGGTCGAAGTCTTCCTGCACCTCGTCCGGCAAGCGGTGGGCGACCATGTAGCGGATCGCGTGGAGATCGCGCGGCGCCGCGGCCGGGGCGCCGCGCAGGAACGCGTGCGCGCGCACGAGCCGGAGCGCCGCCGAGCTGAAAGAGCGGTCCGACATCAGGCGGTCGCCGGAGGCGGACTCGTCGGCGCTGCGCTGGCGGAGCCGGTCAAGCAGACGGTGATAGGCGTCGATGGTCCGCGCTTCGATCCTGAGGGACGCGGCCGCCCGTTGCGCGGCGTTGCGGGTGCCGGTGCTCATCACCGCGGACCGCGGGGCGGCACCTGCGACGGCGCGGGCGTGGGCGCTGCCCGCGACCGGCCGGGAGGCTGCCTCCGACGGCTCTCGGGCCGCCTCCCGCTCGAGCAGGACGGCTGCCTCGTCGAAGAGTTCGCCGGTGAGCAGGCCGGTCATGCGATGCTGCACGGCGAAGCGGTCGAGCTGGCCGGGTTCGAGTGGGTCGATCGGGGCTTCGACCTGCTCCAGCGGCCCGGTTGCCACCGCCGACTCGAGCGGCAGCGGCTGCCCCAGGGCGTGCCGTTCGGCGAGGATCCGGAGTAGCGGTCCCAGAGCCTCGCCGGGGGAACGCGGCAGGTCCTCGAGCAGGGCGACCTCGGCCTGGAGCAGCGGCCCGGGGATCAGCTCCCGTCGCAGGCGCTCGTGGCCACGGTGGCGGTGGCGGCTCAGCAGGACATCGCCGAGCAGATCCGACTCCCGAATGTCGCGATGAAACACCAGGGTGTGCGTGCGGGCGCCCGACAGCGCGGCCAGGGCCGCGGCAAGCTCCGACTTGCCGCAACCGGGTGGACCCTCCAGGTAGGCGTGCTGCTCCGCCAGCAACGCGAGGGTCAGCCCCGTCGCGGCATCGTCCTGCCCGATCAGCACCCGGCCGAGCGCCGTCCGCAAGTCGACGAAGGCAGCGGCCAGTTCCGTGGTTCGGCGATCCGGGGCGGGTTGGGTCATAGCCGCGGAATGCTACTTGGCCGGTTCTTACCCGCCTACGTCAGCGCCAGAGGGGCAGGTTCCCCGCGGCCGCTCGCGCTCTCCGCGTTCAGGGGGGCTGGCGCTCGCTTCGGTCGGCTGCGCTCCGGTTGGGCATCGGTTCATGGCAGGGCGTCGACCGTCGCTTGCCTCCAGCCCGCCGGGAACCTGCCCCCCTGGCGCCGACGCAGGCTGGATGGCGTCGGTTCGGCGCAGGTCCGGCTCCTTTCGAGGGGAGGTTCCCGGAAGAACCTGACGGGAACCGCGGTTGGTAGGATGGCGGACGCGTCGCGTTCCCGTGCCGTCGTTCGTTTGCGTTCGGCACTCAGGAAACCAGGAGGTTCTCAGAGATGAAGAGAGTTGCGACGGTTGGACGACGATTGGCGCTTGTCGCCGCCTTGGCGGGTGGTGCTTTCCTCTTGTCGACGGGTTTCGGGCTGGCCGTTGCCGCCGATGCCACGGTTGGCGTTGAGGCTGCGGCCCAGGACGACGAGAAGAAGAAGCGCAAGGCGGAGAAGAAGGCGGCGGCTCGGGCGGCCAAGGAACAGAAGCGTCTGGAAAAGCAGCGCCGGCAGCGGGGCAGGACGGTTCGCGCGGTTGTCGTGCCGTCGGAGCCGGCCACGGGATCCGAACCGGCCGCGGCGCCGGCGCCGGAACCGGCGGTGGCGACCACGCCGGCTTCCGCGCCTGAACCGGCGCCCGCGCCGAAGGCTGAGCCGGCGAAAGTCCCGGCAGCGGAGCCGGCGCCGAGAACCGCGCCGGAACCCGTTCGGAGCGCCGAACCGGCTCCGCTGCGTGAGCAGCCACGCGTGTCTGAGCCGGCTCCACGCCCGGCGAGGACGCCGGCCCCTGTTCCGGCGTCGAGGGACTTCGAACTCAGCGAGCGCATCCGGGTCGCGGAGGTGCTGCTCGATGTCCTCGTCACGGACCGGAAGGGGAATGTGATCGAGGGTCTGGGGGCCGAGGACTTCGTGGTTCTCCACGACGGCGAGGAGCAGGAAGTGACGAGTGCCTCCTTCTACGGTGGACCGAGCGAGTTGTCGGCCACCGGCGAGGGCGCCACGACGCGAACCGATCGCTACTTCATCCTCATGTTCCACGATCAACGCATGCAGGCGCCGCAACTGGCGGGTCCCCAGATGGACAACGCGCGCTGGCTCAAGCGCTGGATCGAGGAGGAACTCCAGCCCAACGACCAGGTGGCGGTGTTCGCGTACCAGGCACGGCTCAAGGTCTACCTGGACTTCAGCCGCGACCGCGACGAGATCCTGGGGGCGGTTGACGCCGCCTCCCGGGGCAAGAAGGACATCGAACGTTGGGTCACGCGGTCGGATCCCGAGTTCGACCCGAACTCGCCGTCACTCTTCGCCAATCTACCGGTGGAGAAGGAGCTTGCCAGGCGCAGCCGCAAGCTGCAGGAGGCTCTGGAGCTCGTCGGAGAGGCGGCCGCAGGGATCGCGGGTCGCAAGAACCTGATCATGTTCAGTCTCGGTTTCGGCGAGATCGGCCAGTTCGGCAGCTACACGCCGGATCCGCGGTACTACCCGCAGATGCGTGAGGCGCTGAACGCGGGCAACGTCGCCGTGTACACGATCGACACGATGGGCAGTCGCCGCCGCTCGATCGCTTCGGCGTCCCTCAACGACTCACTGAGCCACATTTCGAACGAAACCGGCGGCCACTACTACGCGAACTTCACGAACATCCTGTCGCCGATGCGCCAGGTCGCCGAGGAGAACCAGGGCTACTACCTCGTGAGCTTCCGCTCCGAGTACGAAGCCGGCACCCAGGGCTACCGCGGCATCAAGGTCAAGGTCCGCGACGGCAAGTACAAGGTACGCTCCCGCACCGGCTTCCGCTACGGCGAGTCGGCCGGCCCGTAGCCCGCAGATGATCTCCGCCGACGCCCGCTACGAGAAGAAGCGGATCGAGGTCCACGGCCACGAGATGGCCTGCGTCGATTGTGGCGAGGGCGATCCGATCGTCTTCCTGCACGGCAATCCGACTTCGTCGTACCTGTGGCGCAACGTCATGCCGCACCTGGAGGGACAGGGCCGGCTGGTGGCGCCGGACCTGATCGGCATGGGCGATTCGGCGAAACTGCCGGAGAGCGGCCCCGACCGCTACCGGTTCGTGGAGCATCGTCACTACCTCGACGGGTTGCTCGAGGCGATTGGCGTCACGGAGAACGTCGTCTTCGTCATCCACGACTGGGGCTCCGCGCTTGGGTTCGACTGGGCGAACCGGCACCGGGACGCGGTCCGCGGCATTGCCTACATGGAGGCGATCGTCAGCCCGGTCCCGAGCTGGGACGACTGGCCCGAGGCGGCCAGGGGCGTCTTCCAGGGCTTTCGCTCGCCGGCCGGCGAGGGCATGGTGCTGGCGAAGAACGTGTTCGTCGAGCGTGTGTTGCCGGGTTCGGTGTTGCGCCAGATGACGGAGGAGGAGATGGCGGTCTACCGGCGTCCCTTCGAGGAAGAGGGCGAGTCGCGCCGTCCGACGCTCACGTGGCCACGCCAGATTCCGATCGCCGGCGAACCGGAGGACGTGGTGGAGATCGTCCAGTCCTACGCCGACTGGCTGGCCGGTTCCGACGTGCCGAAGCTGTTCGTCAACGCGAAGCCCGGCGCCATCCTCACGGGCGCCATGCGCGAGATCTGCCGCGCCTGGCCCAACCAGGCGGAAGTGACGGTCAAGGGCTCCCACTTCATCCAGGAGGATTCCCCGGACGAGATCGGTCAGGCGATCTCGGAATGGTTGCCTTCGTAGCTGACGTTCTCCTCCCCGATATCCACTTTCATGTGTGACACCTGAGGAAGCTCAGGTACGGGGAGGAAGCTCACATGCTGCGAAGCCTGCTCCGGGAAGGAAGCCGCTTCCCACCGCCGGTCAAGGTCTTCATGCTGGTCGCCGGGCTGACCGCGGCGCCGGCGCTGGCGGTGGTCCAGGAGGCGGGGAACGGGCCGCGACTCGAAGGCCTGAAACGCCTCGACTTGCCGCAGCGGATCGCGCGAGCCGCCGATGTTCGCTGGTTCGGGGACGGCACGGTCCTCATCGGGGTCATCGGCCCGGGCGTCCACGCCTGGCGCATCGGCGAGAGCGGAGTTCGACTCCGGGTGGCGCTCGAGGAACCGGAGGCGGAGGTTCGCGAAATCGAAGGTCGGAGGTTCATTGGTCCGAGCCGTGAACGGGACTACGGCCGTCTGGCTGTCTCGCCCCAGGGCATCGCGTTCGCGGATCTCTTCGCCGGGATCCACGTCGCGAACGAGCGGGGGATCATCGGCCCGCTGGATATGGAGTTCGTTGGCGACCTTGATCGACGGCGTTCCCGGACGGCAGCCGTGGGCCTGATGCGCGCGGACGCCGATAGCTGGGCGCCGTACGTCGCCTGGTTGATCGAAGATGCCGGCGGCCCGCCCCGGGGCCTCCTGCCGACCAGGGACGGCGGCCGCGCCCTGGAAGTGTGCAGCGACGCGGAACTCTCCGTAATCCGTTTCATAGCGAACGATCGCCTGCTGGTGATTCCGGGTGCTGAGTCGGGCGTCTTCGTCTATGACGGCGAGGGCGGGCTGCGCGACAGTGTGGACGCGGCGACCTTCTTCGCGGAGAGCGGCTGCGATGTCGAACCGAACGAGTGGGGCAACTCGCCCCTCTCGGACGCCTACTGGCGGGCCGACTGGTTGGGCCCGCGCCGCATCATCGACGAGGTCGTGGCGGACGGCGCCGGCAACGTCTACTTCTTCGTCCGCTATGGGGCGAATCCGCCGGCGGAGGAGCCTGACGCCGATGTCGGCTTGCTGCCCGTTCCCGGCCGGCGGGCTGTCGCCGCCGACATCACGGCGACGTTGGCGAACACGGATCCGGCTTGCCCCGTTCCCGCTTGCTACGAGCCCGCCAGTCCGGGATTGACGCCCGCCGCGAGCGCCTACCACTGGCGGCCGGTGCCGGTGTGGCGCGCCGAGAACTCTCCGCGCCGGCGTTCGATCCATCACGTGGCGCTGCGTTCTGCCGCGGGCGCAACTTCGACCGGCCGCCTGGAGTCGCGCTCTGCGGAGCCGCTCCGGCAGCAGCCGCCGGGAGGACGCAGTCAGCCTTGGCGCCGAGAGGACGTGGATCGCATCCGGGCCGGGAACGTCGAGGATCTCGTCGTCGCCTCCGTGCCCCCGCCGACCGGCAGGGTGTGCTGGGACCTGGTTCACGCCCGTGTGGACGATCTCCGCACGGTGGCCATGCGACCGTGTGTGATCGAGTCGGAGTACGCGGACACTCGCCTGCGGGCCGACCTGCGGGGAGACCGGGCCGTCATCCTGCTCCGCGGCGGCGCCCTGCGCGGAGGCGACGTGCGGGCGGCCGACGCGTTCGAGGCCCGCATTCGTCCACCGGCCGGGTCGGGAGACTAGGGCAATGCGGTCTTCGATTCGTCTCCTCTGGCTCCTGCTCGGGCTCGTCGCAGTCCCGGCGGCGGGACAGGAGGAACCGGCTGGCGGCGAGGCGTTCCAGTTCGTCTGCTCGAGGGAGAGTGAACCCGCCTTCGTCAACGGGATCGCGGTGCCGGCCGACCGGATCTGGGAACGACGGGACGACGTTGCAGGGAGCCGAGCGCCGGCCGATTGCTGGGCGTGGAGCGATTCCTGTCCGCCCCGGCTTCTCGAACCCGGGCAGGACGCGACTGCCGCCTGCCGGGCCGGGAGTGGTGCTTCGAGGCCGCTGACCGTCCGTCTGCTGGTCCCGGAGGCCCCGAACGTGGCCCGGGATCCTGCGGACGGGGCGGCACCCACAGCTGAGTACCGCGTGACCGCGGCGCCCTCGGCGATGTGGCGGCAGGTGCCGCGAGACCTGCTGCCAACGGCCATCACCCAATCCGGGGCACTCTCCCTGCTCCGCAATGACGAGACATGGCGCCTCCAGGCGCTGGGAGAAGGCCTCGCCTCGACCTGGCTGAACGTGACCCCTGAAGAGGATTCGGTGGAGCTCGCGTTGCGGCAGGCTGTGGATCTCAACGTGCAGGTGACGGCCGACGGCTCGCCACTTGCCGGCGCGCGCATGTACCTGGTCCGGTCGGGCTCGGGGATGGCGGCCGTCCGACCCGAGCCTCAGGGCTTTGCGATCTCGGACGCTGACGGCCGGGCGCATCTTGCCGTGTCCGGGCGCGAGCGCGCCGCAGTCCTCGTCTCCCACGTCGTCCGGACCGCGTCGGCGTTCGAGCGTTTCGCAGACGTGCCGCCGGTGGTCGAGCTCGGTCCAGGTCTGGCCGTCACGGGTCGGGCCGTCGATCCGGAAGGGCACCCGGTTGCCGGAGTGCGGCTGCTGGGTCTGTCGTGGGTGGGAGATGAACTCGCGGTGATGCAGCGCCACCTGGGCCTCTCCGGCCCCGGCGGCCGGTTCCTGCTCACCGGCTTCAAGAAGGGCAGAGCGTCGCTGCGCACCGACGGCGGCGATCTGGAGTACTCCGGGGCTCTCGATCTGGAGGGCGACCTGGACCTCGGGTCGATCGTGCTGAGGGCGCCGGAGACCTACTGGATCCGGGTCGTCGATGCGAGCCGTGAAACGCCGATACCCGGGGCGCGCGCTCTGTTCGGCGGCGGGGAGGCAACGACGACCGACCGGGACGGCATCGCGCGGGTGTCACCCCGTTTCAGCCGGATGCTCCTGGTCGCCGCGAAAGGCTACAGAGCGGCGCGATTCGAGTTCGCTGGCGGCGGTCCCACGGCCGAAGAAGCTCCTCTGCCCGGGTTGCCGGCCTCCCGCGTCGACGTGGCCGGCGGCGGCGGCGCTACGGCCGAAGAGCCGCTGGTTCTGCGGCTGGCGCCGGCCTTCACGGTCGAAGGCACCTTCGTGGCGGCCGACGGCCTGACTCCGGCAGCATCCGGGCGTCTCGTGACCACTCAGTCCGTGGCGGGCGGGAGCAGGACGGGGCAGAGGACGATCGCGGCGGACGGTTCCTTCTCCGTGGATCTCCAGCCGGGCGCTTACACGCTGGAGTTCACGGCGGCCAATGCCGGAAGGCGAGTGGTGGAGGTTTCCGGGTCGGCGGGGGAGACGCGCGACCTGGGGATCATCGTGGCCCCGGCCTCGGCCTGGGTGTCCGGGACTGTCGTGAATCCCGACTACGCGCCGGTTCCCGAAGCGAAGATCACCTATCTGCGCCCGACCGAGTTCGGCGCCCTGATGGCCCGCGCGATGGGACGGGTAGCGGAGGTCACGGCGGATGCCGACGGCTACTTCGAGATGCACGGCCTGGAACTCGGCGCGTCCAGCCTCCGCGTGGAGGCGGATGGATTCGCGCCTCTCGAGTTCGAGGTCGAGGCCGCGGCGATCGGGTGGATCGATGCCGGTTTCGTCGCACTCTCGCGCGGGCGCCGGATCACCGTGCGTTCCGACGCCGACGGCGGCACGGTGGAACTCGCGCCGGGCAAGGAGCACGATCCCCTGGGCACGATGACGGGCGAGCTGGTCGACGGTGAGACCGTGTTCGAGGCGGTGCCCGAGGCGCCGCTGCGGGTTCGGGTCATGGAGGACGGAGTGCCGGTCTGTGAGCATCGCGAGGAGGCCGGAACCGGCGACGAGGTGATCAGGTGCGACCGGAGCACGGTGACCGTCACGGGCCTCGTCACGGTTGCCGGGCAGCCTGGCGACGGACGTTTGAACTGGCGCGCGAAGCAGGAGCACTCGCAGCCCGAAGGGATGATCCTGAGAACGGGCATTGGGCCCTTGCAGCGGACTCAGGTCGTTTCCAGCAAGCTTGAACTGACAGCGCCCATCAACGGCGAGGGCCGCTATCGGTTGGACTCGGTGCTTCCGGGCGAGTGGAACGTGACCCTGTGGTCGGAGACTGGCGGATGGCAGCAGGGGCGCGAAACCACGGTGCCGGACACCCCCGGCGGGGAGATCGTCATCGACTTTCGTTACGGCGGCGTGTCTATCGGGGGAATCGTCGTCGATGCCGAAGGACAGCCCGTCACCCACGCGACGGTCGACATTTTCCCGGGCCGCCGGGCGGTCGTGGCGGGTGAGGGCGGCCGCTACGAGATCAGAGACTTGACGCCCGGCGCATACCAGTTGCGGGCGCGGTTCCAGCACTCTCGCTCCGACCTCGCCTCTGTAAAGCTTGGCGACTACAACGATGTTCAGTCAGTGCAACTGCAACTGCGGGACGATCCCTCGGATGACGAACTCACGATCCGGCTCGCCGGAGCCGCCGGCGGCTTTTGCTTCGTCGAGATGGAAGGGGCAGGACAACGGACCGTCCGGATCGACGGCGGTGTGGCGAGCACAAGACTCACTCCACCGCTCACCGACCGCGTCCGCGTCGCCTGCCAGGCGGACGGCCGCTGGGTCCTGGGCGACTGGCAGCCCCTCGAACCCGCCCTGGACCGCGGTATCGATCTCGACCCCTTCGAGTCCGGGTCTTCGATCGTGCTGACCGGCGACCCGTCGACCGCGGCGGTGCAGGTCATCGGCCCGGGCGGCTGGGACCTGGGCTCCCTCCGCATCTGGTTCGGCGGCGCGACGGCATTCTCGGTCGGCGAGACGATCCCCAACCTGCCGGAGGGCGAGTACACCCTGCGCTGGGGCAACCAGGTGCGGACCGTCTGGACGGAGAGACGGCGTGCCGCGGAAGTCGAGATCGAGTAGGTGGCCCCCACGGCCCGCGGTCGGCCTTTCGGGTCGTCGCGCATAGAGGAAACGGACGTCGCGTTGTTGCTGTCGGGCGAGGGAATCCCAGGCCGGGCTGCCTGACTCCACGCCAAGCAGGATTCGGACGTCTTCCAGGCGTTCGATCGCGGCCAACGCCGACTCGATGCGCTCCAGAACTTCGGGGTCGGGCGCCGACAGCTCTTGGGGCTGGGACACCCGGAGGATCCTAAAGCGGCAAGTGCATGCCGATGTAGCCGATCTCGACCGTGCGCTCCACCGCCGCAAACCGCAGGTGGATGCGACCGCTTGCCCCGAAACGGGCGTGCCACTCGAAGACCTCGTGCGTTCCGCGCGTGGACCGGAACACCCGGGCTTGTCGTAGGCGGCGCTTCGCCATCGTCTTCTCGCTCTCTGGAGTGACCTTGCAGGGCCACGATGGCGCAGGACCGGCTTCCCACCGGCCGGCGGCCTCGTTCAACTGGGCCAAGCGGTTCATCACTACGGAGAGCAGGCCTGCGTCCATTCGCTCGACCTGCGCTTCGACATCGGGTCCGAACATGAGGTGCGGGTAGAGCGCCTGTCGGTGGCTCCATAGCTCGATACCGCTGGAGCAGCGGCGGGAGAGCGCCTTCCGGTGACGCGCGAGAATCGGCCCCGAGTCTTCAACCTGGGCCAGATTGTCGACTTCTTCTTCGGCCTCTGCGAGTTCCTCGTTCGGCAGGAGCTCGTGGAAGCGGACCGTGAAGCGGTTGCGCCGCCAAACCGGCTCGGAGGGGAAACTGATGGCGATGCCGTGGCTGACCGCGCAAAGGACGAGAGGTTTGCCGTCCTCAGAAGTCAGCGCTCTCGTATCGCAATCATGGGCCTCGCAGGCGAGAAACCGGTTCTTGACGTCCTCGCTGACTTCAGCCAGAAGCGGCGTTCTCGCCGTCAATCGGAGGAAGAAGGCCTGTTCGTCTCTCAGTCCCGCCTGACGAAGGCCCTGGTAACCATCGAAGAGTGACCAGCCTTCGGGAGATCGCAGCTCGGTTGGTGCTCTTGCCGTTCGAAGGGCCGGCTCGGCCAAACCCTCACGAAGCAGGGCCGCCATGCCTCGCGCCATGCCGCTCAGCCAACGCACCGCTTCGCGCGACCCACCCGAGGAAAGACTCGCGTGGTTCAGGACCATCTCTCTCACGTCAGCTTCCTGGCGCCAACAACCGGGCGAGGTTCTCCTCGTGCTGGTCGAAGAACCCCTCTGGCCAATGCGAGAGGCGGCCGTCTGCATCAAGGCTAGGCGACGAGACTACGGTGCGACCTTCGGGCCGCTCGAAGTAGTGAACCGCGACATCCGAGGGCGCAATCAGACCATCGTGCACGGCGATCCGAACGCCGTCCAGAAAGTGGTCGCTGTGGGTCTCGATGAACACCTGGAGGCCCGATCCTGCTCCCCGGACTGCAAGCTCCGCCAGCTTGGTCTGGCCCCGAGGATGGAGATGCGCCTCCGGATTCTCTATCAGGCTGAGCGTGCCGGAGGGTAGAAGAAGCGCGAGTACCACCGGAAGCGCGTAGGACAGACCAAAGCCAACGTTGGTGGCGCGATGCCTTTGGGACGCCACATCGCCGGGCCGGTCAAACGTGAAGCCGGCGATCACGGCGTCGGCGGCTTGAACTGACTCAAGGTGCAGGTGTGCGCCAGGGCTTACCTCCTGCAACCAGTGGTCCACGACTTCGACCAGTCGATGCCCGGCGGCACCGGCTCGGCGGAGATCACTAGCGCCAAGTAAGTCGTCCTGATGCTCTTGCAGGTAGTTCCAAGCGAACTCGCCCCTTCCCCCCAAGTCTCGGCGCCTTGCCTGGACTTCGGAGAGGGGGTAGGACTTCCGGGGGCCGATCCGCTCGGCCTCAACATTGGCGAAGTGTCCGCCAAATGGCGGCTGCTTCCGCCACGGGGAGGAGACGATGTCAGCAGAATCGGCCTCGATTGCAGATAGCTGATCCCCGGCACGTGAGTAGGCGAAGGCTTGGCTCCAGCCGGGGAGATCATCACCCTCGAGCGTAAATCCGATGAGTTCCTCCTCTGCGTCCTCGAACAGAACGTCGGAACCGGCTCCGAGATCCGTGCGCTCCCCACCGAGCACGAGACGCCCAGAGTTGAGCTCACCGGATTCGAACGACTGTCGGAGCACGAGCAGTGCTTGAATTACGGAGCTCTTGCCCATGCCATTCAGCCCGCAGAGGAGATTCAGCTTTCGGCAAGGCAGGTCCAGCCGTTCGAAGCACTTGAAGTTCCTGAGTCCGATCCTCTGAATCATGCCAGGATGCCCTCCACGAGCCCCTGAATGGTCCGAAAGCGCTTCTGAATCTTCTGTCTACCGCTAGTCGTGTAGGAAACTGCGTTGTGGAAGTCCGAATCTTCATTGAGTAGCTCTGCGAAGCGGCGGCGAACTACGTCCTTCTTGGCCGCCAGCGCCTCTTGGCGGTCCGCCGAACAGCGGGCCAAGCTAACGCTCCATGCCTCGAAGAGCGGGAGGTTAAGGGGGTACCGGGAGTGGTTGAGGTCGTAGCGCTTTCGGAAAGCGTCGTCTTCGAAGATCCGGAAGGCTGCGGTCATGGTCCTTGAGAAAACGTGTGAGATCTTATCGAGTTGCGAGGGGTCCATTTGGTTCAGCCGCCTCATGGCGTCGTTCAGGTACGCGTCTAGGGAAGGACTCACATAGTCCTCCCAAGGACTGATGTAGAAGGCCAGGAATCGGAGGACGCACTCGCGGTCTGCCATTCGCTTCGGACTTACGCCGTGCGCTGTTGCCTGAAGGAACTCCTCGGATTCGGCCAAGTCCCTCAGGAAGGTGCGAACGGGCCCCGGGTTCATCGCGTGGCGGATTTCTTGCGCGCGCAGGGGTTCGCCACCCGTGTTGATCCGATGGAAGATGTTGAACATGACTGCCTCGGGAGTCCCGGGCTCGATGATGTTGACGACCACCTGAGTTTCCTCGATCCGTCGCTGGAAGGCGCGTCGCAGGTCGCTGAAGAGACTGCCGTTCAGCTCGGTCAAGTACTCAAGGCCCGAAAGACGGAACTTCCCCTGAATGAACGCAGTGATGGTGGAGAGACGCTGGACACCGTCTACGACTGCCCAGCGCTCATCGGCGTCTGCAGCGACGTAGAAGACGGGTATAGGGATGCGCAGGAGCAGAGACTCGATCAACTGACTCCGCTTTGCTGGCTTCCAGATGTTGCTATGGCGCTGAAAGTCCGGGCTCAGGTCGATCTCGTCGCGTTCGATACGCCTTGCGAGGAGATCCACGGCCAGGTTCATCGTCCGAATCCGGATCCGCGATGGGTCGAAGGGCGAGTCGATCTCCGGGTTCTCGTCGTCGAGTTGGTCCCTTTCAAGGCCTGAATCGTCCTCCTCGGGGCGCTGCGATCTGGGAGCGCCCTCGAGATGTTGGCTTGGTGCTTTCACGGGGGCGCTCGGCTGTTCCGCATGGACGGGGTCATCGTCGTTCTCAACAACGACACGATCCTCCTCCGCAGGGTTGACCTCGGCTGCGGAAGCTGTGTGCTGCCTAGGCTCGAAGGGGGATCGAGGAACCCCTGTATCCCCAATGGGCGGTGGCGCGACGGTTGCCGGTGCCGGAGCGTCTTGCGACTGGGGACCGGAGAGTTCGCTCTCCGCTGCCGGGCTGGCAGGGTTGAACTCGGCGAGCTTCATGAAGTCGGCCCAGAACGGCACCCGAAAGACTCGCGTGCCGCCCACGCCCAGCTTCTCTCGGAAGGCGTCGGGAAGACGTTGCGTTTCGATGAGCGTCTCGGACCATTGCACGGACCGGCGGTTCCGATAGGGACAGGTATCGGTTTCTTCAAGGAAGTACCATGGTCCTACGACTTCTCCGTAGCGGATCCGATCCGGAACTTGTTCCCACGTGAGGACGTAGTCGCCCTTCTCCATGTCGAGCACACCGTCTAGGTACGATACTGGTTCTCCGATTTGGCTACGTGTCTTGTCCGGGTGTTGCCGTTCGTAGCGAGTGCGAAGTTCCTCGTGCCGGCCGACGGATGGGAGATTCGAGAGGTCAACGGTCGAGTCGACGCCTGCGTAACCACCAGCCACGAAGTCGTTCACATACCTGCCACGGTCCGCCGGGACCATCCACAGGCCCGGATTTCTCAACGCGGGTCGGGAACCTGTGCTGGCACCTTCGAGCTGGTTCTCGGCCTCGGGAGGGGTGGGAGTGGAGGACATTTCCGGGGCATACTAGCGTCAGCTACCGTCGGAAGGCACGGGCATCGTGAACTCGCAGGTCGGCCCGGCCGCCCGGGTCAGCCTCCGATCCAGTGTTGCCAGCGGGCACTCGAAGGCCTCGGCCACCGCGACGTACCAAGCGTCATAGCTCGTCAGATTCTGACGTAGTTCCCATACTCGCTCGGCGAAGGGAACGAACGGGAGCAAGTCCAGTTCCAGGCGCATGAGATCCCGGAATGCGCTGTTCGCTTCCAGGCGCGAGATGGCGCCAGAGGATTCGAGACGACGTAGCGTGTTCGCCGTCTCGACGAGGATCAGCTCCGGCGCGAGCAGGGGACCACTCGCCGTAACCTCCTCGGCCCAGTCGCCTTCGCTGCCGGAGTCAACGAGTGCGGCGACGAGCGCGGACGCATCGATGACGACCGTCATTTCCGGTCCGCGTCGCGGGCCTGGAGGATCGACCGAGGCCTCACGCGGGTTTCGGCTGCGTCCTTGCGCTCCCTCACCGTTTGGAGCCAGATCTCCAGCGAGGGCCGCGACGCGATTCTCTCCAGCTCGCCGCGTAGAAACTCCTGCATCGATTTGCGTTGGAGCGCTGCCCGGGCCGCGAGTTCGTCTCTGACCTGCTCCGGGACGTCACGAATCGTCAGTTGGACCGGCATGAAGCAAGAATGCCATCGCAGACAGCATTCTGCAAGCACACGGGCGCATTCCAGCAAGGGCGAGCCGGGGCGTCCGCGACCCGAGCAATAACTCTGCGAGCGTCTACTTGCCGCCGGTGACCGGCCACTTGGCCGGGTCGTGGTGCCTCAGGTAGTCCTTCCGGTCGATCCAGCCGAGGATCATCGACCAGGTCATCCAGCGCTTCTCGGGGAGGATGGCGAAGTAGACGTGGGCCACGGTCAGGGTGACCAGGACGACGCCGCCGACGCCGTGAAGGACGTAGACCCAGCCCCAGCCGCCGTCGCCGAAGAACGCATAGTCGTCCTGCGCCCAGAGCGGCTGCTCGATGCGCCACATCATCAGGATGCCGGTGATGATGGCGGCCATGCCCGCCAGGGTCGCCGCGTGGTGGAACATCTTCTGCGCCGCCGGGTACTTGCCCGGCTTGGCGGGCGCCTCGCCACCGGTAACGGCCTTGCGCATCTCGCGCATCATGTCGCCGAGATCCGAGAGCCCGATCCAGACGTTCTTCAGGCTCTGGAAGAAGGTGGCGTGGATGATGTGGAAGACGATCGACGCGGTCAGGATCAGGCCGGTTATCCAGTGGATCTCGAGCCAGGCGAACTGCAGGCCGACCTTGGGCAGGAAACCGGTGATCAGCAGGAGGATCATCGAGATCCCCATGACCGCGTGGAACAGGCGGGAGGCCAGACTGTGCCGCTGGATCTTCTGCGGCAGGCCCGGATCGTCAGGTGCGTTTGCCGCGGCCTTCTTCTCCTCGCCGATCCAGCGGCGCCGAAGCGCCAGGTGCAGGATCAGGAAGACGCCGCCGGCGATCAGCGCGATCCAGAACAGACTCCAGTCGATCCCCAGGAGGACGTCCTGTCCCCAGGGGTTGGTGGCGCGTTGGACGATTTCCATCGAGTGCTAGACCGGCGCCTGTCCGCGGATGGCCCGGCGGATCAGGTTTCTCATCAGGGGCACCTTGTAGCCGTTGTGGCGTAGCGGCTTGGCGCCGATGACGCCCAGTTCGGCGATCCGGGTCGCGATGTCCTCGCTGATCTTCTGGCCGCGGAGCAGTTCCTCGCAGCGGTCCATGCGGAGCGGCACCGGCGAGACGGCGCCGACGGAGAGCCGGCAGTCCTGGACGACCCCGTCCTCGACCCGCATCGCGGAGGCGACGTTGACCAGGGGGAAGTCCCAGGCGTTCCGGTCGCGGACCTTCTCGAAGTAGAAGTCGGCGCCGGCCCAGGTGTCCGGGATGCGGACGGACTGCAGGACCTCGTTGGGCTGCAGGACGGTCATCCGGGTGATGTCGATCGCGGGGCCGACGAAGAAGTCCTCGGCGGCGACGGTGCGCTCGCCGCGGCGGCCGCGGATCACCATTTCGGCGTCCAGCGCGATCAGCGCCGGCGCGGTGTCCGAGGGCGTGACCGCGACGCAGCGAGAAGCATCGAAGATGCAGTGCTCGCGGTTCATCGACTCCGGCGTGTCGGCGTAGCAGATGTTGCCGCCCGCCCGGTAGCAGGGCCAGCCGGCCCGGTAGTACCAGCAGCGGGTGTCCTGCACCAGGTTGCCGCCCAGCGTTCCCTGGTTGCGGATCTGGGGGGTGGCGACGGTTTCGGCGGCTTCCGCGAGGATGCTGTAGCGCTCGCGGACCAGCTCGTTCTCGACCACCTCGGTGAGCGGCGTCATGGCGCCGATCTCGATTCCGCCGTCGGTCTCGCTGATCCCGGACAGTTCCGGGATCGCGCCGAGGTCGACGACCGCTTCGGGCCGCTTCACGCGGTCCTTGAACCAGTCGAAAGTGTCCATCCCGCCGGCCAGCACCCAGGCCGTGTCGCGGTGACGGTCGAGGACTTCGAGGGCGCCGTCCAGGCTCTCGGGCTGGTACAGCTCGAAGTCGGGGATCATGTCGTGGATGACGGCCATGCTGTGGTTTCCTCCTAAGCGGTCACGAACAGATCAGGTATGCGCGGCCAGGAACTCGCTGTCCTGTTCGCGGCCCTCGAGCTGGTTGATGATGTGGTCGGTCATGAGCGGCAGGTAGGCCACCGTGTCCTGCCCCAGCGCGTCCTGAATGGCGCAGAGGAGAGAGGCGCAGCCGGCGCCCATCGGCGGTTCGCCGATGCCCTTGGAGCCCACGGGGTTGTTCGGGTCCGGCATGTTCACCGCGTCCCACTCCATCTCGAGCGGCACGTCCAGGATCGTCGCCGGCCGGGCGGTGTAGAAGCGGTTCGCGAAGGGGATGCCCCACTGCGGGTCGTAGACCCACTTCTGGCCGACCGCGCAGCCGAAGCCCTGCACGGCGCCGCCGTGAAGCTGGCCACCGAGACTCCGCGGGTTGAGGACGGTCCCGCAGTCGGTGACCGCCTTGTAGTCCGTGAGTTCGATGACGCCGGTCTCCTTGTCGAGCTCGATCTCGGCGTAGGCGACGACCCAGGAGTAGACGTCGCCGGCGCGACCGTAGTTGTCCTTGGCGGCGGCCAGCAGGCCGCGGCCCTTGAGGACGGCGGCGCCGCCGAGCGTGATCGGGCTCAGGCCCTCGTTCAGCTCGGTGCCGTCGTAGCGGCCTCCCATCTCGATCGCCTTCTCGGCGGCCTGGGCGAGACTCAGGCCCGCCGCGCGGTTGCCGCGGCGGTAGACGCGCTCTCCGGCGACGACGTACTGCGAGGCCGAGCCGCCGTGGACCTGGGCCGCGAGCTCCTGCAGCTTCGTCTTCATGTCGGTGGCGGCGGCGTGGGTGGCGCGTGTGATCGCATGCGTGGTCTGGCTGCCCGCCTGCACGCAGGTGTGAGGCACGCCCTTGCCGGTATCGCCCCAGACCATGTCCACCTTCTCCCAGGGCACGTCGAGCAGGTCGGCCGCGACCCGCGCGGTGTCGGAGAAGGAGTGGGTGCCCAGGTTGCCGATCCCGGTGTGGATCTCGAGCCGGCCTTCCGGCGTGATCAGCATCAGTCCGTCGAAACCGCTCGAACCGGCGGTGTAGGTCGAACTCGCGAGGCCGACGCCGGTGACCTTCGAGCCGTTCATCTGCCCGCTACGGGCCTTGGCGTCGTCCCAGTCCACCATCTCGGCCAGCCGGTCCCAGGCTTCGGTGACGTAGGCGGTGGTCACGTTGCGACCTTCCCCGTCACCGAACTTGGCGCCGTTCTTCGCGATGTTGATCTGGCGGATGGTCAGGCGGTCGATTCCCAGGTGGTCCGCAGCGCGGTCGAGCAGGGGCTCGACCATGGCCGACATCTGCACGCCGCCCGGCGCCCGCTGCGGGGCCCGCGGGGGCGTGTTCGTCGCGATGGAGAGGCCGCGGTGGCGCATGCTCTCGGGCTGGTAGGTGAGGGACACCATGTTGCCCGAGGTGCCCATGTCGCTCTGGCGGCCGTACGGACCGTTGTCCTGGATCACCGCCCAGTCGAAGGCGGAAATGCGGCCGTCCTTCTTGAAGCCGATCTTCGCCCAACCCTGGAAGCCCGGCCGGGCCCGGCCGATGTAGTTCTCCTCGTAACGGGTGACGCGGTGCATGACCGGCTTCCCCGTCTTCTTGGCCAGGTAGACGGGCACCGCCATGTTGCTGGTGCCGACGATCTTGCTGCCGAAGCCGCCGCCGGTGTACTCGGAGTGGACGACCAGGTTCTGGGGCGGCACGCCCACCGTGCCCTGGCCTGCGAGCAGCGTGAAGGCGACGCTCTGGGTCGAGGGGTAGAGGTGGCAGGTGTCGCCTTCCCAGTGGGCCATGCAACTCCGCGGCTCCATTGGATGATGGGTGACCGACTGGAAGAAGAGCGGCTCGTCGATGATGTAGTCGGCGTCGGCGAAGCCCTTCTCGAGGTCGCCGTTCGTCCATTCGTCCTGGAACACGCCTTCGGGCATCCTGCCCTTTTCGCCATCGGAACCCCTCGCCGTGGCGAGGTCTTCGGCCGTCCACTCGACGCGTTTGACGACAGTCTCGACGCCGGTGTCGGTGCGCTCGCGGACGATGCTGTTGCCGTCCGGCAGCGAATCGGCGCCTCCCGGTGCGATCGAATCCAGCGGGTCGAGCGCAAACGGGAGCGGCTCGAAGTCGACCTTGATCTTCTCGATCGCATCGGCGGCGATCTTCTCGCTCGTGGCGGCGACGGCGAGCACGGGCTCGCCCTCGTACTTCGGATGGTTGGTCAGGGAACGCTCATCCAGCGGCCCGGCTTCGCCCATGTACTCGGCGAGGTCGTCCGCGGTGAGAACCGCCTCGACGCCCTCCATCTCCAGCGCCGCGGAGGCGTCGATGTTCCGCACCCGGGCGTGGGGCATCGGCGACAGCAACTGCTTGGCGAACAGCATGCCCTCGGCGCGCCAGTCCTCCGCGTACTTGGCGCGTCCGGTGACCTTCTCGATCAGATCGGGTGGAACGTAGTCGGTGCCTACGAGTGTATTGGCCATCTTTGTTCCTCAGCTCAGGGTGGCGCGTGCGTTCTCGAGCGCGCGTTCGGCGGTGTTCAGGATCTTGTTGTAGTCGCCGCAGCGGCAGATGTGGCCGGCAAGCCACTTCTGGGCGTCCGCGCGGGTCGCGTTCGGGTTGGCCTTGACCAGGGCGGCCATGCTCATGATGAAGCCCGGGGCGCAGAAGGCGCACTGGAAGCCCATCTCGTCGAGCACCGCCTGCTGGACCGGGTGGAGCACGCCGTCCTGCTCGAGCCCTTCGACCGTGGTCACCTCGCGGCCGCGCACCTGGTGCACCAGGATCGAGCAGCCGTAGTGGGGAACGTCGTCGATCAGCACGGTGCAGGCGCCGCACTCGGCGCGGTCGCAGCCCAGCTTGGTGCCGGTGAGGTCCAGCTTGTAGCGCAGCACCATGGCCAGCGTGTCCATCGGCTCGACTTCGAGTTCGTGGGTCTCGCCGTTCACCTGGAGGTCGATCGTGCGGGCCACCGGTTCGGTGGCGGCGCGCAGCACATCCGGCTGGAGCAGATTGCCCCCCGCCATCGAGACGGCGGCGCCGGTGGCGACCGAACCCTGGATGAAGGTCCGTCGGGTGACGTTCGAGGAACCGGAGTCTTCGCCGTCCTCCTCGAGTTGTTGGTCTTCCTGTTGAAGTTCCTCGAGCAGGTCGTCCTGCAGGAAGGTGTCTTCTCTCAACTCATCCATGGTCTCCAACCTCCGTTGGGGGAGTCATGCCGGTGCGTTGCCTGAGGCGGCCTGTCGTCAGCTTGTGCGCTCAGGAGCATACATCATCGTTTTGGGTGGGGTTACGGTGCGCTGGAGCTTCAGATCCGGCCGCCGATGATCACGTCGAGCACGTAGGGGCCGCCGGTGGCGAAGGCCTCCCGCAGCGCCTCCTCGACCTCCGCCGGGTCCTCGACCTTGCGCCCCGGAACGCCCATGCCCGCTGCCATCTCGACGAAGTCGAGTTCCGGCTCGGTCAGGTTCATGTGGGGGTAGGGCCGGTCCGCCGGGATGCCGAAGCGTTCACGGTAGATGTCCATGTTGATCTTCAGGATCTTGTACTCGCGGTTGTGCAGGATCAGGAAGACGATCGGCATGTCGTAGTGGGCGGCGGTCCAGAGCGCCTGGATCGAGTACATCGCCGAGCCGTCGCCCGAGAAGACGATGACCGGCCGCTCGGGGTGGGCGAGGGAAGCGCCGATGCCGCCGACCAGTCCCTGGCCGATGCCGCCGCCGCGGGTGCCGCAGTAACGGTCGGGATCGTCGACGGGCAGGAAGCCGAGGAGATCGCCGCCCGCGGTGATCGACTCGTTGACGATGACGGCGTCGTCGGGCACCGCTTTGGCGACCTCGGACATGAGCCGCGCCGGGGACATGGGCGCGTCGTCGAAGTGGGCGGCCAGCCGCTTCTGGCGCGCGGCCCGGGCGCCGTCACTGGCGGCTCGCAGCTTGTCCATCCGCTCCGCGGCGGCGGCCCGGAAGCCGGAGTCGGCGGACTCTTCGAGCGCTGCCCGAAGCGCCGCGAGCCCGGCGCGCGGGTCGGCGAGCACTCCCACCTCGACGGCGAAGTTGAAGGCGAGGCGGCCCGGCGCGTCCTCGATCTGGAGCACGGTGGTGTCCGCGCCGAACGGCGAGTCCGGGTCGAACCAGACCTCCTCGAAGAAGGAGCCGCCGACCAGCAGGACGACGTCCGCGCCACCGAGCGCATGTTGGATGCCGGCATGGTTGAGCGGCATGCGCGGCCGGAAGCAGGGGTGGCTCTGCGGGAAGTTCAGACGTTGCATCAGCCCTTCCGGGTAGACCCCCGCGCCGACGAACTCGGCCAGGGCCACGAGTTCCTGCTGCCCTTCGCTTCGGGCCACCCCGTCTCCCATCACGATTGCCGGCTGGCGCGCCTGGCTCAGCACGCCGGCCATGCGGGCGACCGCCGCCGCTTCCGGCTGCGGCGCCCGGTACAGATCGCCGAGCGGTCGTACAGGCTCCGCGGTCTCTTCCTCCAGGACGTTGAGCGGCAGGGCGACGAACACCGGTCCGGCGGGTGGATCGTGCGCGACCTTGAAGGCACGATGGAGGATCGGCGCGAACTCGTCGGCACGCTCGACCTGGACGCTCCACTTGACCAGGGGCTCCGCCATCGCCACCAGGTCGTGTCCGAGCAGGGGTTCGCGGAGCCGCGAGCGGGTGTCCTGCTGGCCGGCCGTGATCACCATCGGGGTGTTCGCTTCCCAGGCGTTGTAGAGCATGCCAAGGCCGTTGCCGAGCCCCGGCGCCACGTGCAGGTTGACGACTCCGGTGACGCCGGTCGACTGGGCGTAGTAGTGGGCCGCGCCAAGCGCCACGGACTCGTGCAGGGCGAGGACGTAGCGCAGATCGGGGTGGTCCGCGAGCCGGTCCATCAGCGGACTCTCGGTGGTGCCCGGATTGCCGAACAGGAACGGAATGCCGTACTCGGTCAGGGCGTCGAGCAGGACGTCTCCGCCGCGTTGGGGACTGTGCTTGGGACGAATCGCTGGCAGGCCCATGGGCGAGAGGCTAGGAGCTTGCGCCGTAGAACGCAAACGGCGGCCGTGGCGACATGGCCGGAGGCGCCCTTCCGATGTTAGGTTAGCTTCTGTCGGGTCCTTCCGGGGCGTCCACTAAGAGCTGACGGAGATGACGGTGATGGCTAGCGGCGAGACGGGCAACGAGGCACTGGAGCGGCAGACCGAAGCCGCGGCGGCGTTCATGGGCGATGATCGCTTCGAGGGCATCAGGCGGCTCCACACCGCGCGCGAAGTGGCGGCTCAGCGGGGCACGATTCCGCAGGACTACACGGTGGCGCGGGACGCCGCGGCGGCCTTCCACGCACGCCTGCGAGAACTGTTCGACGAGAGGAAGTCGATCACGAGCTTCGGCCCCTACTCACCGGGCCAGGCGGTGGCGATGAAGCGGCGAGGGATCGAGGGCATCTACCTCGGAGGCTGGGCGACCTCGGCCAAGGGCTCGATCACCGAGGACCCGGGGCCGGACCTCGCGAGCTATCCCCTGAGCCAGGTGCCGGACGAGGCGGCGCCGATCGTGCGCGCCCTGCTGACGGCCGACAAGAACCAGGCCTTCACCCGCTCGCGGATGAGTGAAGCCGAGCAGCGAGCGAACCCTGCCTTCGACTACCGACCGTTCATCATCGCCGACGCGGACACGGGTCACGGCGGCGAACAGCATGTGCGCAACCTGATCCGCCGTTTCGTCGAGGTGGGCGTGCCCGGCTACCACATCGAGGACCAGAAGCCCGGAGTCAAGAAGTGCGGCCATCAGGCGGGCAAGGTCCTCGTGCCGCAGGACGAACAGAACAAGCGCCTGAACTCCGCCCGCTTTCAACTGGACGTGATGGCGGTGCCCGGACTCATCGTCGCCCGCACCGACTCGGAGGCCGCGACCTTCCTGGACGGCAACGGCGACGAGCGCGACCAGTCCTTCATCCTGGGGGCCACGAACCTCGATCTGCCGAGCTGCAAGACGGCGACCCTGGCGATTCTGCGGCGGCTGAACGCTCTCGGCGCGGAAGAGGTCCAGGGCCACGAGCTGTACGACATATCGGAAGCCGCCTATCACCGCGCCGATGTCTGGCTGGACGGCGCCGGCGTCTACGAGCAGCTCGAGTCGGCCTACGGGAAGATGGCCGCGAACGGCGGCATGGCCATCGAGGCCGTGCTCGACGAGACGATGGCCTCCTTCCTCGACGCCTGGCAGTCGGAGGCGGGACTCAAGACCTATCCGCAGGCGGTGGCTGAGGTGATCGCGTTTCGCGAGGAGGAAGGCGCCGTCTTCGAGCTCTCGGTGGAGGAGTGGCTGGAGTTCGCCCACTCCGTGTCCGTCGAAGAGGCGGCGGCCCGGGCGCGCAAGATGGGCATCAACCTGGTCTGGAACGCGGAGATTGCCCGGACGCCCGAGGGCTATTACCAGATTCAGGGCGGCATCGAGTACGCGATCTCCCGTTCGCTGCACGCGGCGCCCTACGCCGACTTGATCTGGATGGAGACGGCGACGGCCAACCTGGCCGATGCCCGGCGGTTCGCCGAGGCGATCCATGCCGTGTATCCGGATCAGTTGCTCGCCTACAACCTGTCGCCCTCCTTCAACTGGGATACGACGGGCATGTCCGACGAGCAGATGAGACAGTTTCCCGAGGAGCTGGGCAAGCTCGGCTACGTCTTCAACTTCATCACCTACGGCGGCCACCAGGTCGACGGTCTGGCGGCTGAGGACTTCGCCACCGCTCTATGCGAGGACGGCATGCTGGCTCTGGCCCGGCTGCAGCGGAAGCTGCGCCTGGTGGGATCGCCGTACCGCACCCCGCAGGCCCACGTCGGCGGCGCCCGGCTCGACGGCGGGCTCGCGGCCGCAACCGGACATACCGCGACGACCAAGGCGATGGGCAAGGGGTCGACCCATGTCCAGCACCTGGCGCAGACCGAAGTGCCGCCACGGTTGCTTGAAGAGTGGCTCGACCTCTGGCGGGGCAAGTACGACGTCGACGAGCGCATGCGCGTGGAGCTTCGGCCCCATGTCGCCGGCTCGGAACTCCTGGAGCTCAACGTCCTGGCGCAGAACGGACGCGAGGAATCGAAGGCGGCGAACGTCGTGTTCGCGCCTATCCGTGACCGCCGTGAACGGATGATCCTCTCGGTGCGGGACCAGAACACCTTCGACACCGACCTGAGGCGACGTCGCCTGATGGCGCTGATGCATGTGTTCCTGATCCACCGCTACGGCGCGGTGTGGGTGCACTACGTCAGCCCCACGGATGACAACCAGCACCAGACCCGGCGCATGATCGAACTGGGGATCTTCGAGGACGCGAACACCGAGGTCGGCGAGATCATCGTCGCGGAGGTGAACCGGGAACGGGTCCGCGAACTGGCGGCGCAGGACCGCGAGTTGCTGACGGCGCTGATCGAAAAGACGGAGCCGGTGCCGGTACGGGCGGCTTCGTGATCCGGGCCTGGTCGTCGAGCCGGGCCACGATCGCGATCGGAGGCCTGGCGTCGGTCCTCTCGATTCAGGGGCTTCAGGCGCAGGATGCCGGGGAGAAGCCGGAGGATGTCCGGTCGATCTCGGAAACCCGATCCATCCGGGAAGCGACTGACGGCTTCGAGCGTCTGCCCGGCTTCCTGGACCTGTACTGGGACAGCCGCGGAGGAAGGCTCTACTTGTGCGTGGAGGCGTTCGACAGCGAACTGCTCTACATCGAGTCGCTCGTTGCGGGTGTCGGGTCGAACGACATCGGCCTGGACCGCGGGCAGGTCGGGCGGACCCACCTCGTGCGGTTCGAGCGCATCGGGCCAAAGGTGCTGCTGGTCCAGCAAAACACCCGCTACCGGGCACTGAGCGACAACCCGGACGAGCAGCGTGCGGTCGCGGACGCCTTCGCCCGCTCGGTGCTCTGGGGGTTCGAGGTCGCGGCCGAGGACGAAGACGGCGCGATCCTGGTGGACGCGACGGACTTCGTGCTCCGGGACGCGCACGGCGTCGTGGCACGGCTCCAGCAGCGCGGGCAGGGGAGCTACCAACTGGACGCCTCGCGCTCGGCGATTCACCGCTCCGGCGTCGCCGCGTTTCCCCGCAACTCGGAACTCGAGGGGACTCTCACCTTCACTCTACGGTCTGCCGACCGTGGTCCGGGTGCCTGGGTGCGAGAGGTCGCGCCCTCGCCGGAGGCGGTCACGGTGCGGCTCCGCCACTCCTTCGTTGCGCTCCCGGAGCCCGGTTACAAGCCGCGCCGCGCGGATCCGAGGTCCGGCTTCAACACGACGAGTTACTTCGACTACGCGACTCCGATCGACCAGCCGCTCGAGACCAGCTTCATCGACCGTCACCGGCTCGAGAAGCGAAACCCGGGGGCCGAGCGCAGCGAACCGGTCGAACCGATCGTCTACTACCTGGACCGGGGCGCGCCGGAGCCGATCCGCTCCGCGTTGCTCGATGGAGCCCGCTGGTGGAACGAGGCGTTCGAGGCGGCTGGCTACATCGACGCGTTCCGGGTTGAACTGCTGCCCGAAGGCGCCGACCTGCTCGACATCCGCTACAACGTGATCCAGTGGGTCCACCGGTCGACTCGCGGTTGGTCCTACGGAGGATCGGTCACCGACCCGCGCACCGGGGAGATCCTGAAGGGCGTCGTGACGCTCGGTTCCCTGCGCGTGCGGCAGGACTTCCTGATTGCCCAGGGTCTGTTGTCGCCCTACGAGGACGGGGACTCGTCCACCGAGGTGCTCACCGAAATGGCGCTTGCCCGGCTACGCCAGCTTTCGGCCCACGAAGTCGGCCACACGATCGGCCTGGCGCACAACTTCGCCTCCAGCGTCGATGGACCGGATGGCCGCGAGTCCGTCATGGACTATCCGCATCCCCTGGCCACCCTGGGCGAGGACGGCACGATCGACCTGAGTGCCGCCTACGACGTCGGCGTTGGCGAATGGGACAAGCGGGCGGTTCTCTACGGCTACGCGGAGTTCCCTGAGGGCGCCGACGAGGCGGCGGAGCTCGACGCCATCCTGCAGGGGACGATCGACGCTGGCCTCCACTACATCAGCGATGAGGACGCGCGGCCCGTGGGCGGCGCCCATCCCCTGGCTCACCTCTGGGACAACGGCCGTTCCGCGGCGGAGGAGCTGCGCCGCCTCCTGTCCGTTCGGCGGGCCGCGCTCGAGCGGTTTTCCGAGCGGAGCATCCCCGTCGGCGCGCCCATGTCGGAGCTGGAGGATGTGCTGACGCCTCTCTACCTGCTGCACCGTTACCAGATCGAGGCGGCGGCAAAGATCGTCGGCGGCGTCGACTACAGCTACGCCGTGCGGGGAGACGGCAGGGCGCCGGTGTCCCTGCTGCCGCCGGCGATGCAGTTCGACGCGCTCGACGCTCTGCTCCAGACGGTCGACCCGGCTGAACTGACGCTACCCCAGCGGATACTCGACCTCATTCCACCGCCGCCCCCGGGCCGGAGCCGGGGCCGGGAGCACCTGCCATCGCGCGCCGGTCTGACGTTCGATCCGGTCGGCGCGGCCGAGATGGCGGCCGATCTGACGTTCGCCATGATCTTCGATGGCGAACGGGCTGCGCGTTTGGTCGATCACCATGCGCGGGAGGGGGAACAGCCGGCTCTTGGCGCCGTGATCGATCGGGTGCTGGCCGTTACCTGGCGCGCCGACCCTTCGCCGGGCCTTGCCGGAGAAGTCGGCAGGGCGGTCGACTTCGCCGCCCTGCGGCGGCTGATGGCGCTGGCGGCGGGCGCCCCGGTCAGTGCGCCGCCGAACTTCGACTGGCCGGTCGCGCTGGCGCGGTCGGGATCGTTCCAGGTGCGAGCCGAGGCCCGGTCCGAACTGTCTGCCCTCGGCGAGTGGCTGAAGGAGAACCCGGGCGGGACCGACGAGCCCGCGGAGCGGGCGCACCGTACTCATGGGGCCTGGCTGATCCACCGTTTCCTGGAAGACCCGGGCTCGGTCGAACTGCCCGCGCCGCTGCGGGCCCCGGACGGCTCGCCGATCGGCTCGCACATCGGCTGCGGTGTGGGCGTGGGCGGCGCGGACCTCCCGCCCTTCGCGCTGCCGGAATGAGCCGCCATCCGTCCGCGTCGCTCCGGCTGCCTGAGGCTGTTTCCGGGCTCTACGGCGCCGGTGCCGTTGCCGAGCTTGTCGGTCTCCGGCGAGCGCTCCACGCCGATCCCGAACTCTCGCTCCAGGAGGAGCGTACGTGTGCCCGTCTTCAGCGGACGCTGGACGAACTCGGCGTCGAGGGCGTAGCCCGGGTAGCCGGCACCGGTGTGGTCGGACGGATACCCGGTCGCGACCGGAGTGCGCCGCTGGTTGCGGTGCGCGGCGACATCGACGCGCTGCCGATCCAGGAAGACACCGGTTTGCCGTTCGCGTCCCGCAACGAGGGCGTGATGCACGCCTGCGGCCACGACGTCCATGCCTCCTGGGCGGTCGCCGCGGCGCGCCTGCTCCAGGCCGAACCGGCGACAGGCGACGTTCTGCTCGTGCTGCAGCCGGCGGAGGAGAGCGGCGAGGGCGCGGCGGCGGTCCTGGCGACCGGCGTCCTGGACGAGGTCGGGGCGATCTTCGGCGCCCATGTCGACCTGACCTTCGAGGTCGGGCAGGCGATGATCCAGCCCGGCGCCGTGGGCGCCGCCGCCGACCGCTTCGAGGTCGAGCTTCGGGGCAAGGGGGCGCACGGTGCAAGGCCCCATCAGGGCCTCGATCCGATCACAGGCCTGGCCCAGGTCGTTTCCGCCCTGCAGACGGTCGTCTCCCGGCGCGTGCCGCCCGACCAGCCGGCGGTGGTCACCGTCGGCGCCGTCGAGGCGGGCACGGCGCACAACGTGATCCCCGACCGCGCCGTGCTCAAGGGCACCATGCGGTCGCTCGACCCGGCCATCCGGAAACTGCTGGCGGGCGAGGTGCGGCACGTTGCCGAGTCCGTCGCCGCGGCCTGCCGGCTCGAGGCCGAGGTACGGATGCTCCAGGGAACGCCGGCCGTCCTGAACGACGAGCGTGCCGCGGGCTGGGCCAGGAACGCCGCGGTTCCGGTGATCGGCGCGGATGCGATCAGGCCGTTGCCGGCCGCGAACATGGGCGGCGAGGACTTCGCCTTCTACCTGGAGCGAATTCCGGGCTGCTTCATCCGGGTCGGCGCCCGGCTGCCCGGCGACCCGGTAGTCGGCGCCCACACGCCGTACTTCGCGCCTGCCGAAGAGGCGATCTTCGTCGGCGGGGCGCTGCTGGCGGCGGCGGCGCGCCGCGCTTCGGCGGAGCTTGCGGGCACTTCCTGATCAGCGCCGTCCTAGAACGCGAAGACCAGGCCCGCGCTGACGAGGCCCTGGACAAGGTCGTCGCGTTCGGCTCCGTAGCAGCAGTCGTAGCAGCACCCGTCCTCGTTGCTGGTGTCGGTCACCAGCAGGCGCGCGTCCAGGCGCAGGCCGACGTGGTCCGTGAAGAAGACCTTCACGCCGCCGCCGAGGCCTATTGAGAAGTGGCTCTCGGACTCCGGCAGGAAGTCGCTGCTCGGCGCGAGGCGGGTGACGCCGGCGGTCAGCGATGCGAAGGGACGCACCTGACCCAGTGACCCGGTCCACGAGACGCCGGCCTGGTAGTAGTCGACGTCCATCCCGCCGAGATACGCGGAGCCGAGGAAGGGGCCCTCGTCCAGCCCGAAGCCGGTCTCCTGCTCGTTGACGAACAGCTCGAGGTGGAGATTCCGCCGGAGCGGGAATCCGATGACCACGCCGTCCACCGTGCCGTCGTCGATCTCCAGATCGAGCCTTCCGAACTCGTAGTCGTCGATCTCGAAGCTGCCGAGGAAGCTGTGTCCGTAGTACGGAGTGATCTCGAAGCGTACCTTCTGGGCGACGGCCGGTGACGGTGTCGCGCCGGCGGCTACGGTCAGCAGTGCTGTAACGGCCAGCGTCCAGATCAGGTGACGTCTGGGGGATTCAAGGCGTCGGTCTCGCGTCATGGTCGTCGATCCTCCATGGGGCGAGCGACAGGACTGCAAGTTCCGGGCCGGCGCCGTACTGTGGAAACAGGGGCGGAGCGGCCGGTATCGGTCCACTGGGGAGGTAGTCAGTCGACGTCACACGAGGAGGAGCGGGCCGCCCTGCCCCTGTCCCCGGTTTACGGAGCCGGGGCGGACAGGGTTTCGGGTGAGCCCTGGCTTCCTAACTGCTTGCCGTGTCCCGGTCCGGGTGGCGCATCGCGGTGATGTTGAACCCGGCGTCCACGAAGTGGATGCCGCCGGTCGTTCCGGCGCTCAGGTCGGACAGCAGGTACGCGGCGGTTGCGCCGACATCGTCGACGGTGATGTTGCGGCCGAGCGGCGCCCGTTCCGGCATCACCTTCAGCATGCCGCGCATCCCTGAGACGCCGGATGCGGCCAGGGTCCTGACCGGGCCGGCGGAGATGCCGTGAACGCGGATGTTCTTGGGTCCCAGGTCGACCGCCAGATAGCGGATGGACGCTTCGAGCGCCGCCTTGGCGATGCCCATCACGTTGTAGTTCGGGGTGGCCTTGGTGGCGCCGTAGTAGGTCATCGCAATGATGCTGCCGCCCTCTGTCATCAGCGGCTCGGCGGCGCGGGCGAGAGCGATCAGCGAGTAGCAACTGATGTCGAGAGCGGTGGCAAAGCCGGCGCGCGAGGTATCGACCGTGCGTCCCAGCAGATCCTCGCGGTTGGCGAAGGCGACGGAGTGAACGAGGAAGTCGAGCCGCCCCCAGCGCTCCTGCAGTCCGGCGAAGACCGCGTCGATCTGGTCGTCGTCGGTGACGTCGAGCGGTTCGATGAACGTGGAGCCCACGCTCCCGGCGAGAGGCCGTACCCGCCGTTCCAGGGCGTCGCCCTGGAACGTGAACGCGAGATCGGCGCCCTCCTCGTGCGCTCGCCGGGCGATGCCCCAGGCCAGGGAGCGTTTGTTGGCGACGCCGACGACGAGGCCCCGCTTTCCCGCGAGCAGTCCCTTCGACGTGGCGCCGGGAGATGATTCGGGCGGAGTCACGGCCGCCGGGATTGTAGCGCTCCGCTGCGCTTGGTCCTAGACTGACCCGGGCGCATGGTTTCCCTGCTCGGCATCGTGCTGGTGGTCGGCGCAACGCTCTGCTTCTCGCTGTTCGACCTTCTGCGCAAGAAGCTCACCGGTCGCCTGAGCGACGCCTTCCTGGTCATGGTCCTGGCGCTCGGCGCCGTGCCTCTCTACGGCGTGTGGGTGGCACTGCAGCCGCCCATTGCCGTGAGTGCCGCGTACGTGTGGCCGGGCGTTGCCTCCGTCGTGTGCAATCTGGGCGCGAACTACGGCTTCCTGCGTTCCGTGCGTCTCTCCGGGCTGAGCGCGGTGATTCCCCTGCTCTCGCTGACGCCGGTGTTCACGTCGCTGCTCGCGATCCCGCTGCTGGGCGAGCTGCCGGGCGCCCGCGAGTGGCTCGGCATCGCGATGGTCGTGTTCGGCGCTCTCGCGCTCCAGCTGGGCGAGCGGAGCGGAGAGCGTCGCCAGGCGTGGAGACTGAGCGCGGGGGCGTGGTGGATGATCCTGGTCGCCTTCCTCTGGGCGTCGGCGCTGCCGCTCGACAAGCTCGCGACCGAAGCCTCGAACGCGGCCTTTCACGGCCTGGTCCTGCACCTCGGCGTTGGCCTGTCCGTGCTGACGCTCGTCCTTCGCGGCCTGCGCGAGGCGCCGGGAGTGCGCTCCCGCGCGGACGTGCGCGCGGGAGCCGGGACCTGGGCCCTGCTGCTGACCGCCGTCGTCCTCGGCGCGGCGGCGCAGGGACTCCAGTTGCTGGCGCTTCAGCACGCCTGGGTCGGCTTCGTCGAGACGGTGAAGCGGGGCATCGGCTCCTCGCTGGCGCTGGTCCTCGGCCGCGTCTTCTTCGCCGAGCCGCTCACGTCGCGCAAGGTGCTGACGGTGGCCGTGATCGCGGCCGGTGTCGCGGTGATGCTCTGGTAGGTTGACCCGTGATGGCCAGCCGTGTCCCGGTCGACTGTCGGCTCCGCCTGGCAGTTGTTCTGTGCCTCATGACGGTCGGATCCGGCGGCGCGGGCGCCCAGGTGACGCGGTTGTCCGAGATCGAGTTGCCCGACGGGTTCTCGATCGGAATCTTCGCGAGTGGTGTAACCGGCGCCCGTTCGCTGGCCCAGAGCCCGGCCGGTACGGTCTTCGTCGGCACCCGCGACGCGGGCGTCGTCCATGCGCTGGTCGACTCCGACGGCGACGGCGCGGCGGACGAGGGCTATCGCATCGCGTCGGGTCTGAACTCGCCGAACGGCGTGGCCTTCCGCAACGGAAGCCTCTACGTGGCCGAGATCAGCCGGATTCTCCGGTACGACGGCATCGAGAGCCGGCTGGCTTCGCCTCCTCAACCGTTCGTGGTCACGGACCGGCTTCCGACCGACAGGCACCACGGCTGGAAGTTCATCCGTTTCGGGCCGGACGGCCGGCTCTACGTGCCGGTGGGCGCTCCCTGCAACATCTGCAACGAAGCCGATCCGTACAACTCGATCCTGCGGATGGCCGCCGACGGCAGCTACGAGATCGTGGCGCGGGGCGTCAGGAACACCGTGGGTTTCGATTGGCATCCGACGACGCGGAGGCTCTGGTTCACCGACAACGGTCGCGACTGGCTGGGCGACAACAGCCCGCCGGACGAGTTGAACGTGCTGACATCGAACGGCCAGCACTTCGGTTATCCCTTCTGCCACGGCCGGGACGTCTCCGATCCCGAGTTCGGCTCGCTCCGCTCCTGCTCCGAGTTCCGGCCGCCGGCGCAGGAGCTCGGACCGCACGTGGCGGCGCTGGGGATGCGCTTCTACACCGGCGAGATGTTCCCGGATCGCTACCGCGGCCAGATCTTCATCGCCGAGCACGGCTCCTGGAACCGCACGGATCCGATCGGCTACCGGGTCATGGTGGTTCGTCTGGGCGCCGGTGGACGGGCAATCGGCTACGAGGAGTTCGCCACGGGCTGGCTACGGGGCGGGACGGCATGGGGACGGCCGGTCGACGTGATGGTCCGCGACGACGGCTCGCTGCTGGTTTCGGACGATCGGCGGGGGGCCGTCTACCGCATTGTCCATGAGTCCGCGAGCGAACCGGACCCGGACCCCGATCCGCCGCCCGATCCGGAACCTGATCCCGACCCGGACCCCGAACCGCCTCCTGCCGTGCCGGACGGTCCCTGCGTCGCGAACGCTGAAACTCTCTGCCTGCACGGCGACCGCTACGCGGTGCGGGTCGAGTGGTGGAGTGGCGACGGTGAGACGGGATCGGCCCAGGTGGCTGGGGAAACGACGAAGGACTCCGGTCTGTTCCGGTTCCTGGAACCGTCCAACTGGGAGATCCTGGTCAAGGTGCTGAACGGCTGCGAAATCGACGGTCACTACTGGGTGTACGGCGCTTCGACGACGGATCTGGGCTACGTCATCCGCGTCACGGACACGGCGACGGGCGACGTCCGGGAGTACCGGAACGAGCCCGGGCAGCCAGCGGCCGCGATCACGGACGCCAGGGCCTTTTCGGACAGTTGCCCCTAGCGATACTCTCGTCGCTCCCAGGCTCCCGGCGCCCAGGTTCCGGGACGTGCAGGTCAACCACCTCAGGAGTCAGCAGCATGCTCCGTTCCTCGCTTCCCGCGTCGCGCTTCCGGCCTTCTTCACGCACCATCGTGGTCGCCCTCGGTGCTTTCTTCATGGCCCTGGCTTTCGCCGCGAGCGCCGTCTCGGCGGCCGACGACGAAGTCCGTCTGGACAAGATCGAACTGCTCGCCGGCTTCTCGATCGGTGTCTTCGCCGCGGAACTCGACTATGCACGCTCGCTGGCCCAGAGTCCGTCCGGAACCGTCTTCGTCGGCACCGGGCGCAGGGGCGGCGGAGTCGTTCACGCAGTCCTCGACGCGGACGGCGACGGAATGGCCGACGACCGCTATCGCATCGGCTCCGACCTGAACTGGCCGAACGGCGTCGCCTTTCACGACGGCGACCTCTACGTTGCCGAGATCAGCCGCGTGCTTCGTTTCGAAGAGATCGAGAGCCGGCTCGACGCGCCGCCCGAACCGGTCGTGGTCACCGCGGACCTGCCCGACGAAACCCATCACGGCTGGAAGTTCATCCGCTTCGGTCCCGACGGGCGGCTCTACGTGCCGGTGGGCGCTCCGTGCAACATCTGCGACGAAGGCGATCCCTTCGCGACGATTCTCCGGCTGGACGAGACCGGCGACTACGAAGTCGTCGCCCGCGGGGTGCGGAACACGGTCGGCTTCGACTGGCGCCCGGGCACGAGCGAACTGTGGTTCACCGACAACGGACGGGACATGATGGGCGACGACGTTCCGCCCGACGAGTTGAACGTGCTGACGGAAGACGGCCAGCACTTCGGCTATCCGTACTGCCATGGCCAGGACATCGCGGACCCGGAGTTCGGCGATCAGCGTCCCTGCGACGCACTCGTGCCGCCGGCCATCGACCTCGACCCGCACGTGGCGGCAGTGGGCATGCGCTTCTACCAGGGCGCCGCGTTCCCTGAGCGCTACCACGGGCAGATCTTCATTGCGGAGCACGGTTCCTGGAACCGCAGCAACAAGATCGGCTACCGGGTCATGGTCGTTCATGTCGACCGGGACGGTCGGGCTGCGGAGTACGAGGAGTTCGCCACGGGTTGGCTGCAGGGAGAAGACTCGTGGGGCCGGCCGGTCGACGTGATGGAGCGGGCCGACGGTTCGCTCCTCGTGTCGGACGACATGCGGGGCGTGATCTACCGCATCGTCTACGACGGAACTGCGGCAGCGGCGGCCGGGCACTAGACGAATGCCTCCGCTCGATCCGGCCGTCGTCGACGCGGCGCGAGTCCGCTACGACGCGGCCTGCGCCGCCGGTCTCAGCCTCGACATGACCCGGGGCAAGCCGTCGCCGGAGCAACTCGCCCGGTCGCACGGCCTCCTGGCTGCCGTCGAACGAGAGGACAGCCCCGCCGGCGACGGCACCGACTGCCGCAACTACGGTGGCGATCCGCGCGGCCTGCCGGAGATGCGGGCGATCTTTGGCGAGATCCTCGAGATCGATCCGGAGCTGGTCTTCGTCGGCGGCAACGCGAGTCTGCAGTGGATGCACGACCTGGTGGTCCAGGCCATGCTGGGCGGCGTCCCCGGCGGCGACCCGTGGGGCGGACCGAAGCGTAAGACGCCGGTGAAGTTCCTCTGTCCCTGTCCCGGCTACGACCGTCACTTCGCTCTGCTGGAGCGCTACGGCATCGAGATGCTGGCGATCGGGATGGGTGACGACGGCCCGGACGTCGACGAGGTCGCGCGTCTCGCCGGCGAGGACCGGAACGTCAAGGGGATGTTCTGCGTGCCGCGCTACAGCAATCCGACCGGCGTTACCTACTCGGACGACGTGGTCGAGGCGATCGCCGCGATGAGGACGGCGGCGCCGGACTTTCGGGTCATCTGGGACGACGCCTACGCGCTGCACGCCTTCGAGGGCGAGCCGGATCGCCTGGCGAGTCTCTACGATCGTTGCGTCGCCCACGGCAACGAGGATCGGGCGCTCATCGTCACGTCGTTTTCGAAGGTCACCTTCGGCGGCGCCGGTCTGGCCGCGCTAGCTGCGAGCCCCCGGAACGGCGGCTGGATCCGGGGTTTCCGCTCGATCCAGACGATCGGTCCGAACAAGCTGAACCAGCTTGCTCACGCCCGCTTCTTCGACGGCAGCGTCGCAAGCGTCCGGGAGCACATGCGAGGACACGCGGAGCTGATCCGGCCGAAGTTCGAGACCGTGCTGCGCGTTCTCGACGAATCGCTGGAAGGCCTCGGCGTCGCGACCTGGAGCCGGCCCCGGGGCGGCTACTTCGTGAGTCTGGACACGGAGCCCGGCTGCGCGCGGGCGGTGGTCGAGATGGCCGGCCGGGCCGGAGTCAAGCTGACGCCCGCGGGCGCTACTTTCCCGTACGGCGTCGAGCCGCAGGACCGGAACATCCGCATCGCGCCGACGCTGCCGGGTCTCGACGAGATCGAGACCGCGACCCGGTTGCTCGCCGACTGCGTCGTCCTGGTGAGCGCCGGCTCCTAGTCGATGTAGCCGAGGCTCTTCAACTGGCGGACGTCCTCCTCGCTGAGGACGTTGCCGCTCCTCGCCTCGTACTTCGGCAGGTCCCGGTACCAGTTCACGAGACGGCGGCCGAGCGGCGGCACCAGGTCGACCGGCGGCGCCTGGAGCGGCCGTTCCTCTTCCGGGTCGACGGTGAGGTCGAAGTAGACGGTCGTGCGCTTCGAGAAGTCGTGGAGGACCTTGGCGCCGTCAACCTCCAGGCTGATCTGCAGCGGGTCTTCGTAGGGGGCGCTGCGGCGCGACCTGCCGAGCAGGGCGCTGTGCTTGTCGCCGATGACGTAGCGGGGTCGCGCCTCGCCGGCCGGCTCGTCGCCGATCGGCACGAGGCTCCGTCCCGCGACGCTCGCGGGGGCTTCGAGTTCGAGCAGGTCGAGCACGGTCGGCAGGATGTCGACGACGCCGACCGCCGCCTCGATCCGCCTCCCCTCGGGAATCCCCGGCCCCGCGAGAATCATCGGTATTCGCGCGTTGGGCCAGTGGACGTTCTTGCCGTGTCCCCAGTAGCCGTGCTCGCCCATGCTCTCCCCGTGGTCGCTCACGAACAGGGTGTACCGGGGGCCGGCCAGAAGTTCGTCGATCGCCTCGGACAGTCTGCCTAGCCAGTGGTCGACGTAGTTCACCTCCGACTGGTAGCGCCAGCGCCTCTGCCAGCCGCTGCCGCGCTGCTCGCGAGGCGGCAACGGAGGCGTGAAGCCCTTTCGTTCCAGGTAGGGGCTGTGGGGATCGGAGAAGTGGACCCAGAGGAAGAGGGGACGCCCGCGCCGGTCCTCGTCGCCGGCGCGCTGGCGCAGCCATCGCTCGGCCGCCCTGGCGACGTCGTCGGCGTGGCGCTCCATCACCCCGACGGCGTTGCGGGCCTGGGTGAACTCCTCGTCGTAGTGGTCGAAACCGCGGTTCAGGCCGACCAGGTCGGCGCGCAGCGTCCAGTTCGAGATGAAGGCGGCCGCCTCGTACCCCGTCTGGCCCAGAATCTCGGCGAGAACCGGGATGTCGCTTCGCATCCGTTGGGCGTTTCGACGCGCCCCGTGAGTCGGCGGGTAGAGCGAGGTGAACATCGAGGCGAAGGCGGGGCCGGTCTTGCCGATCGTGGTGTGCGCGTCCTCGAACAGCACGCCTTCGGCGGCGAGCGCGTCGATCGTCGGCGTCGTGGCTGACTCGCCGCCGTAGGCCCCGAGCGCGTCGGCCCGCAGGGTGTCCACGGAGAGCAGGACGAGGTGCGGCTCGGCCGCAGGCAGCGGTGCGCAGATCGCGGCCGCCAGCGCCGTGCCGAGGAGGAGGCGTCGTCCGGCCACGCTCACGCCGAGACGGCCCCGAACGCGATCGCCTCTTCCTGGGTGTCGATGTCGCGGGCCAGGGACATCGCGTCGACGACCGGCATCCGGACCTTGCGGTCGGGATGCCTGCGCCGGTGGCGTCGCTTGATGAACATCCGGCGCAGAGCCAGTTCCAGCTCGGACTGCTGGATGACCTTCTCCTTGAGGCGCCGCGCCGCGCGCGTGCCCGACAGCAACGTGTCCCAGGTAAAGGTCGGAAGGCGGAGGTTCAGGAGGTGGATGAAGTCCTGAACCAGCATGATCCACAGAAGGCGCCGCGCCATGTAGGCGTTGCGGTACAGGATGGGGCGGTTGCGCGTCCGGTAGCCGAGGTCCATCAAACGGTAGATGAACTTCCAGCGAAGCGCCGCCGAGTCGAACATGGCCAGGTGACCGGGCAGTACCGGGACGGGCGCGGACGCCCCTTCGGGCTTGACGTGGTACTGCGGCTTCCACCCGGACTCGCCGAGCCGTTCGGGGTCTCGCGGCGCCTTGATCATCGGGAAGAAGAAGTCCAGGGGGCTGTGGCTCCAGAAGTCGCGGACCACCGTCTTCATCTCGGCGGGGTCGGGAACGATGTCGCAGGTGACGATCGCCAGCGGTCCGTCGCCGTGCCGCCGGCGGGCCGTCTCGACGCCGACCTGGATGTTGCGGCCGAAACCGCCGTCGGTGTCGACGGAAATCCCGTCAGGCAAAGACCGGTAGGCGTGACCGGGTCCGGCGACGTAGATCGGGTCGAAGGCTTCGACCTGGCGGATCCGCTCGATGACCAGTTCGATCAGCGGCCTGCCGCCGATCTTCACGTCCACGCCCTTGATGCCGGCGAGCGGGTGCTTGGAACGTCCTCCCGGGGGCATGTAGGCGGGCCTGCGGTCGCTGCCTCCCAGGATGACGAGTGGTACGGATTGGTTGGCCATCGGTCGTCGTCCGGTTCTCTCGTCGGGACGAGCCGATTGTACGCCGGGGATCATCCGACGCCCAAGACTCGCCGGGTCTGGCGTTACCATCCGGTGAAACCGCCTCGTTCCGGTCGTCCGCCTCTCTGTTCGATGACACTTCCTCCGCCGCCGACTCCCGAGGTCGTGGACCGTGACGATCGCTTGGCCGATCTCGCCGAACGCTGGCTGCGCGAGCCGGCCGTTGGCCTGGACACGGAGTTCGTGCGAGAGCGGACGTTCTTTGCCCGGCTCGGCCTGATTCAGGTGGCGGACTCGGAGGGCTGCTACCTGGTCGACATGGTCTCGATCAGGGATCGGGCGCCCCTGGTTGCCGTCGTCCAGGCGCCGGAGGTGACGAAGGTGTTCCATTCGCCGAGCGAGGACCTGGAGATCCTCCATCAAGCCGTCGGCCACCCTCCAGAACCCCTGTTCGACTGTCAGGTCGCGGCCACGCTGTGCGGACTGGGAGGTTCGCTGGGCTACGTTCGTCTGGTTTCGCGGCTCTTCGATGTCGAGCTGGAGAAGGGCGTGCAGCGGTCGAACTGGCTGCGGCGTCCGCTCAGTGACGAGCAGGTGCGGTACGCCGGTCTCGACGTGGCCTACCTCCTGCCGGCGCACGAGCGGTTACTGGCGAGGCTGCGTGAACTCGGCCGGGAAGGCTGGGCCGGGGAGGACTTCGACCGCCTGTTGCAGACGGCCGAAGCGCGTCTGGATCCGGCGTGGTCCTACAACCGGTTGCGGCGACCGGGCATGTCGAGGCGTCAACTGGCGGCCCTGGAGGCCCTGTCCGCGTGGCGGGAGCGGCGTGCTCGCCGGCGAGACGTGCCGCGGGGTTTCGTGCTGAAGGACGAGACCCTGGTCGACGTGGCTCGACGCCTGCCACGCACGTCGGAGGATCTGGCCCCGGTGAAGAGCCTGGGGCCGCGCCAGACGCGGCGGTACGGGCCAAAGCTGCTGGAGCTCGTGCGAGGCGCGCGCTCGCTGCCGGAGGATCAGCTCCCCGGCCGGCTGGAACGCTCCGGCAGGCGGTCCTCGAGCCGCGTGTCGGAGGGCCTGCGGAAACTGGTTGCCCGAGTCGCCGCCGATCTCGACGTTCCGGCCGAGTTCCTGCTGCCCAGGAGGACGCTCGAGGCCTGGGCTGCGCGGAGTCTCGAGCGGGGCACGTGGGTCTGGCCGGCGGAGATCGAAGGCTGGCGCCGCTCGGTACTCCAACCTGAAGTGGAATGTTCCGCTCTGCTCGAGGCTGGCGCATCCAGGAAACGGCGGAACAGGTCGTTACGCCGCTGAAGGGCAGGGGCCCCGGATGAGAGTTACGGGGACTGGGGGTAGAGTCCGCCGCCGTGAAAGAGGTGATTGCGCAGGCGCACGACATCGGCGACCTGTACGGTCTGTTCGGCCGGCGGGCGCCGGAAGCCGTGGTTGTACCGCGGTCTGCCGTTCCACAGCCTCAGCGGGCTCTCCTGGATCACGAAGATCACATGACGGTGACCCTGGAGGCCCACCATGGGGCCGCGGTCGACGTCGATGTCCTGGATCGCGTCGCGTACGACGGACGCTACGCGCGCAGAATCCTCCTGCGGCGTGCCGGCGCCAGGGCCGTCGCGCCGGGACAATCCGCCGGCGTGGTGCTGTTCGGGATCGTGCTCATCGACTTCCGGTTCACGAGGGAGGCAGCCCGGCGCGAGATCCTCAGCGAAACGACTCCGCTCGGCCATGTGTTGATTCGCCACAGCCGGTTGCGGCGGATCAGCACCCACTGTCTGCTCGAGATCGAGCCGGACGGCGAGATGCGGCGCCACTTCGGTCTGGGCGACCGGGTGGACTGCAAAGGGCCGCGCGTTCATGGCCGTCTCGCGACGATCTTCTGCGATGGGCAACCTGCGGTCGAACTCCTCGAAGTCGTGCCGCCCGGTCCTGCTGCCGTCAGGCTCGCTCGATCGGGAAGGAGATGAGTTCGTCGATGCTTCCGGCTTCAAGATCGAGACCGAGCAGCCGGTCGAAGCCGAGGGCTACTCCCGCGCAGGGCGGGAGCCCCGACTCCAGCGCGGCCAGGAACCGGGACGGAACAGGCGGTAGCGGCCGGCCGGTTCCGCGGCGGCTCGCCAGGTCGCGTTCCATGCGCTGCCGCTGTTCGGCCGGGTCGCGGAGTTCGCCGTAGCCGTTGGCGAGCTCGATGTCCCCGACGTAGGCCTCGAAGCGCTCGGCGGTGTGGGGGTCGGAAGCGTTCAATTGCGCCATCGCGGCCTGGGAGGCGGGATAGTCGAAGACGACCGTGACGCGGTCGGGCGCGAACTCAGGCTCCACCCGTTCGCCGAACAGCCGGGACAGCAGGTCGTCCCGGTCGAGGCCGCTGGTGTCGACCGGTGAAGGACCGTCCGCGACGGCCCGGCGCAGGGCCTGGATCGAGGCTTCCTGCGGATCGATCCCGGCGTGCCGCCGCATGAGATCGGCGTAGCTGACATAGGTCGCCGGTTCCAGGCGGCGCGAGCCCCCGAGAAGGGTCTCGATCAGGGCCGCGACTTCCCGCATCAGCCGGTGCACGTCCCATCCCACCCGGTACCACTCGAGGATCGTGAACTCGGGGTTGTGCCAGCGTCCGCGCTCGCCGCCGCGGAACGCCTTGCATACCTGGTAGATCGAGCCGGAACCCGCGGCCAGCATCCGCTTCATGGCGAGTTCCGGCGAGGTCTGGAGGTACATCCGCCGGCCGTCGATGCCAGGGGCGTCGACGGTGGAGCTCAGGGGCTCCAGATGCAGGTCGAGGGTGGTCTCGGCGGACAGCAGGGGGGTTTCGACCTCGAGCACGTCCCGCTCGGCGAAGAAGGCGCGCAGCCTGGCGAGCATGGCCGCGCGTCGGTTCAGCGCGGTCAACCCGGCGGTGGGCCGCCACTTCGCGGCGTCGCCCGTCACCGTCCGCCTCAGGTCTTGCCGCGGGAAACGTACTCGCCGGTGCGGGTGTCGACCCGGATGGACTCGCCCGTCTGGATGAAGAGCGGCACCTTGACGACCGCGCCGGTCTCGAGCTTGGCCGGCTTGCTGCCGCCGCTGGAGGTGTCGCCCTTGAGTCCGGGATCCGTTTCGACCACCTCACGAGTCACGAAGTTCGGCGCCGCGACGAGGATCGGATGGCCGTTCCAGAGCGTCACGCTGCAGATGTCCTCCTCCTTGATCCACTGCTCGGTGCCGCCCAGGGCCGCGGCGTCGGCCTCGACCTGGTCGTAGGTGTCCGGGTTCATGAAGAACCAGTGCTCGCCGTCGGTGTAGAGGTACTGCATCGAGGTCTCGATGACGTCGGCGCCTTCGAGCAGATCTCCCGGCTTGTAGGTCTTCTCGTTGACCCGTCCGTTCAGGAGGTTGCGCATCTTGACGCGGGTGAACGCCTGTCCCTTGCCGGGCTTGATGAAGGCGCACGAGATGATCACGTTCGGCTCGCCGTTCTCGAGGACCTTGAGTCCGGTGCGAACCTGGTTCATGTTGTAGCTGGCCATCGATCCCGAACGCCCCTCCGTCGGCGCCTGTCGCTGCGGCGAACCCTAGCAGCAGGCCGCAGTGAAACTCACCGCCTCCTGCCTGCGTTGTATGGCGGTAAGGGCGGCAGTTCCCGGTCCTTCCCGGCCGCGACGGAAGCCCTGCCCCGAACGAGGGAGAACGCGATGACGAACCAGCCTTCGATCCCCGCTCCGGATTCCAACGCTCCAGGTGCTCGTTGCGGCCTGGCGCTCGCCGCGCTGGTCGCGGCGACTGTGCTTTCGGCGCCGGCTTTCGCCGAGTTCGACGAGAGCCACCGCTTTGACGCCCGTTCGCTGGAGGTCACCAACCTGATCGGCAAGGTGGCTATCGGGCAGGCAACCGGCGACGAGTTCGAGGTCGACGTCTCCGTGCGCGGCGCCGACGGCGTACGCCGCAACATCGACATCGAGCAGGAGCGAGGTTCCCGCGCCCGGCTGGACGTCGTCTTCCCGGTCGACGACGAGCGCCGCTTCGTGTATCCGGAGTTCAGCCGCCGTCGGGCCCAGCTCTGGTTCCGCGAGGGTCGATCCAGCAGCCTGCTGGGGGAAATCCTGCGGGCCGTCTCGGGTCGTCGGATACGGGTCCAGAGGAGCGGTAGCGGCATGGAGGTCTGGGCGGACCTGACGATCCGCGTGCCGGAGGGGGCGTCGCTCACGCTCCAGCACGGCGCCGGCGACGTGGAAGTCCGGGACCTCGTCGCCGACCTGGAGATCGACGTGAAGGCCGGAGTGATGGCGGCGGCCGGACTCGACGGCCAGGTCGAGCTCGACGTTGGCAGTGGCGGGCTGACCGTGGAGGACGTTCGCGGCCGGCTGGTGATGGACACGGGCAGCGGCGGGGCCAGCCTGGACCGCTTCGAGGGCGCCGAGCTGTCGATCGACACGGGCAGCGGCTCCGTGGCCGTCTCCGAGGTGTCGGCGGAGGCAGTTGAAATCGACACGGGCAGTGGCGGCGTGACGGTGGACGGCGTGGAAACCAGGAGGCTCATGATCGACACGGGGAGTGGCAGCGTGCGGGTCGAGTCCGCGGGCGCCGATTCCGCGGTGATCGATACGGGCAGCGGCAGAGTGCACCTGGCTCTGGAGCGAATGGGCGACGGCAGGTTCGAGATCGACACCGGCTCGGGCAGCATCGTCATGCTGGTCCCGGGCGATCTGTCGGCCCGCTTCGACATCGACATCGGCAGTGGCGGCATCGATGTCGACGTGCCGATCGCGAAGACGCTGCACAAGTCGCGGGGCGAGATGCGGTTCATTGCCGGGGACGGCGATGCGAGCGTCGTCCTCGACACCGGCTCCGGCGGCGTCCGCGTCGCGAGCGTCGACTAGTCCGGGTTCCTCCGGCTACGCGGCGCCGGCGACGCCCGCCATCTCGCAGACAATCCCCCACTCCCGGGCCGTGACCGGCTGCACCGAGAGCCGCTGACCCCGGCGGAGCAGGGCCATGCCTTCCAGGTCAGGCCGCTGACGCAACTCGGCCAGCGTGACGGGCTCGTCGAACCTGCACTCGAACTCGATGTCGACGAGGTACCAGCGCGGGTTTTCCGGGTCCGACTTCGGATCGTAGTGCCCGTCGTCCGGATCGAACTGGGTCGGATCGGGGTACGACTCGCTGCACACGCGCGCCAGGCCGACGACCGCGGTCGGCTTGGCGTTCGAGTGGTAGTAGAGGACCCCGTCGCCGATCCGCATCCGGTCCCGCATCAGGTTGCGGGCCTGGTAGTTGCGCACGCCGTCCCAGTAGGTCTTGCCGTCGCGTTCCAGGTCGTCGATCGAGTACTCGCCCGGTTCGCTCTTCATCAGCCAGTACTGGCGGGGTTCGTCGGTCATGAGGGGTCTCCTGGTCGTTGCAACCGCTACAGGATGCTGCGGCCGAAGAGGGAACTCAACAGGCCGAGGGCCAGCTTCGCGGTCTGATTCCGGGTGTCGAGAATGGGATTGACTTCGACGACGTCGACGGAGCCCGGACCGCCGTGTTCGGCGATCAGTTCCATCAGCAGGTGCCCCTCGCGGTAGCTCAGGCCGCCGGGCGCCTGGGTGCCCACGCCTGGCGCCTCGCGGGGGTCGATGGAGTCCATGTCGAGGCTCACGTGGAGCCGGTCCAGGTGGCCCAGACGTTCGAGAGCTTCGAGGGCGACGGGCGCCAGGCCCCGTTCGTCGATCTGGCGCATCGTGTAGGTGGTGATGCCCGTCTTCTGGATCAGGGCCTGCTCGCCGGGATCGAGGTCCCGGACGCCGAAGAGCACGACGTCTTCCGGCCGCAGCTTCGGGCCCGGGCGGCCGGCATCGACCAGATCGGGCGCGCCGTGGCCGCACAGGGCCGCGAGCGGCATGCCGTGGAGGTTGCCGGTCGGAGAGGTGTCCGGCGTGTTGAAGTCGCCATGGGCATCGATCCAGAGTACGCCGGTGCGGTGCTCGTGCGAGACGCCTCCCACCGTTCCCACGGCGATCGAGTGGTCGCCGCCCAGCACCAGCGGCAAGGCGCCTTCGGCTACTGCCTGCCTGCTTGCCTCGTAGATGCGCTCGCAGGCGTCGACGACTGGCCGGAGGAAGCCCAGGCCAGGTTCCTCGGGCAGGGAGTCCCGCTCGACCGTCTCGATGTTGCCGCGGTCCTCGACCCGGTAGCCGAGCCGGGACAGGGCCGACTTGAGGCCGGCGTAGCGCAGCGCGGTGGGGCCCAGGTCCACGCCGCGACGCGACTGCCCGAGGTCGAGCGGAGCGCCGACGATGCGGATGGTGGTCTGGGTTGGCGGGGTCTGCACAGGCATGGCGCGACGCTAGCAACTTGCGGGACGGGAGGGTTGTTCCGGATGCCGGCAGGGACGCCGGCGCAATAGGATGCGGACTGCTCATGTCGGTCCGCAACTTCTGCATCATCGCCCACATCGACCACGGCAAGTCGACCCTCGCCGATCGCCTGATCCAGCACTGCGGCGCGGTCGAGGACCGGGAGTTCCGCGACCAGATCCTCGACTCGATGGACATCGAGCGGGAGCGCGGGATCACGATCAAGAGCAACACGGTGACGCTTCGCCACCAGGACGCGGAGGGCCGGACCTGTCGCCTCAACCTGATCGACACGCCGGGCCACGTCGACTTCTCGCACGAGGTGCGCCGGTCGCTCATGTCGTGCGAGGGGGCGTTGCTGCTGATCGACGCCTCCCAGGGCGTGGAGGCGCAGACCGTTGCCAATCTCTACCTGGCGCTCGAATACGACCTGACGATCATCCCGGTGATCAACAAGATCGACCTGCCGTCCGCCGATGTCGATCGGGTGCGGGAGGAGATCGAGAGCGACCTGGGCCTCGACCCGCTCGAGGCGGTGCTCTGCTCCGCGAAGACCGGCGAGGGAGTCGAGGACGTGCTCGACGCGATCGTGGAGCGGCTGCCGCCGCCGGAAGGCGATGGGTCGGCGCCGCTCCAGGCGCTGGTCTTCGACGCCCAGTACGACCCGTACCGCGGCGTCGTCATGCTGGTGCGGGTGCGCCAGGGCACTCTCCGGCCGAAACAGAAGATCCGCCTGATGCACACCGGCAGCGAGCACGAGGTGGAGGAGATCGGCACCCTGCTGCTCAAGCGGAGGCAGCGCGAGGAGCTGGAAGCCGGCGCCGTGGGCTACGTCATCGCCGGAATCAGGAAGATCTCCGAGATCGACATCGGCGACACGATCACGACCGTCCCGAATGGCGCCGCGGAACCGATCCCGGGCTATCGCGAGGCCAAGCCGGTGGTCTTCTCCTCGATCTATCCGGTCTCGAGTCACGACTACGAGGACCTGACCCGCGCGCTCGAGAAGCTGGCGCTGAACGACGCCTCGCTGACCTACGAGAAGGACTCCTCGTCGGCACTCGGGTTCGGGTTCCGCTGCGGGTTCCTCGGCCTGCTGCACCTCGATGTCGTCCAGGAGCGCCTGGAGCGGGAGTACGGGCTGTCGCTCGTGCTGTCCGCGCCGTCGGTGCGGTACGAAGTGATGATGTCGGACGGCGCGGAACGGCAGATCGACAATCCGGCCGCCTACCCGGATCCGTCCGAGATCGAGGGAGTCGCCGAGCCCTACATCAAGGCTTCGATCATGCTCCCGGAGCGCTATCTCGGCTCGGTCATGGAACTCTGCCTCGAACGTCGCGGCGGCAAGACGAACATTCACTACCTGGCGGTGGGGCGGGTCGAGCTGACCTGCGAACTGCCGCTGGCCGAGGTCCTCTTCGACTTCTACGACAAGCTGAAGACGGTCACCCAGGGCTACGGCTCGTTCGACTACGAGCTGATCGGCCTGCGGCAGACCGACTTGGTCAAGGTCGACATCCTGGTCAACGGCGAGCGGGTCGACGCCCTCTCCCAGCTCGTTCACCGGGACAAGGCGCGGCGGCGCGCCCTCCGCTACTGCGAGCGGCTCAAGGACACGATCCCGCGCCAGCAGTTCAAGATCGCGATCCAGGGCGCCATCGGCGGCCAGATCATCGCTCGCACGACGATCACCGCGTTCCGCAAGGACGTCACGGCGAAGTGCTACGGCGGCGACATCACCCGCAAGCGGAAACTCCTCGAGAAGCAGCGCGAGGGCAAGAAGCGGATGAAGCGGGTCGGCTCCGTCGACATCCCGCAGGAGGCCTTCGTGTCGGTGCTGCGGAGCGACGGTTAGTTCGATTCGCCGGTGTAGAACGCGGCCGTCCGTCCAGCCGCGGCGCGGGCGGCGTCCGGCTCTTCGCCGGCGGCGATGCCGGCTTCGCCCCACGCTTCGGCGCTTCCCTTGATCAGAGCCTTGCCTTCGGGCGAGGCGGCGAAGGCTTCTCCGTCCAGCTTCGGTTCATCGGGCCAGTCGAGGTGGAGGGCCAGTCCCACCAGGGCCAGCTCCCAGCCGACGCCGGTGGCGCCGGGGCCGTACTCGTCCCAGTGCGGCGACAGGAGAGCGGTGTGCCTGAGTTCCAGGTGGGCGGCGCCGGTTCCCTCCGGCGAACAGCGGACCTCCACCCAACTCGTGTCTCCCGCGAACTCCCAGGTGACGGCGTAGAACGAGGGCGGCTCGCAGGCCGTGATCACGCCGCCGGCGTTCCCTTCGAGTTGATAGCGGCCGCCGAGTTCGAGTTCGCCGGTGACCGGCAGGAACCACTGGGGAATCCGCTCCCCGTTGGTTAGAGCGTTCCAGAGGTCCTCCTGGGGGACGGGGAAGCTGCGGCCGAGGGTGATGGCGCCAACGGGCCGGCCGTCGCGTTCCTGCAACGCAACGGTACGCTCCGCAGCGGCCAGGCGACTTTCTACGTCGACGCTCATCGTACCGAGCGGCTGACTATACGCGCCTGAGTGTGATCCGAGGGGCCTACTCCGGTGTGTACGAGCTCGGCTTGCCGCGTCCGACTACTGGGCCGGTCGCCAGCGTCCCTTGCCGTCCCGTCTCTCCGTCCGTACGGCACGTTCTGCGTCTCCCAAATGGGATATGCAGAACGTCTTCCTTTTCGTCAGACTCTCCGTGTCTTCACAGAGAAACCAGGTCTGTCGAGAACAGGCGTGCCAATGCATGGTGGAGGGTGGCTGGTTCGTTCGTGGCCCCGGTCACCGATCTGGCGTTCAACCTTCACGTGCAAGGCCCGACCGGCGATCGCTGGACCCACACGAACCGCCTGGGGCAGACGGCTGAGACCCGTAGTCGAGCAAGGAGAGGTCCAGTGGAGTGGAACAAGACAATCGAGCATGTGACGAAGGCACTGGTGGTCCTGCTGGTGGCCGGAGCTTCCTACCTGACCAATGAGCTGAACCAGGCCAAGCGGAAGTCCTCGGAGTTGCAGACGAGCCTCGAGAGCACCAGGGCGGAGGTGGAGGAGCTTCAGACCGCGAATGCGAGAAGGGTGGAAGAACTGCGGGAGATGTTGGCGGCGATGGCCGCCGACGCCGAGAATCTGCACGTCGATCTCGCCGCCTGGAAGCACGACAAACGCATGTCGCTTTGCCAGAACACTGTGGGGCGTCTGTCGAGGTGCCGGACACTCATCGAGGAGTTGGATTCCGGCTCGAATGCGATGTTCCGCCGCCTAAGGGCGGATCATCGGGACAAGCTCTCCGACCACTGGTCGTTCAGCGAGTACTCCTCGGTCATGGGCGGTCCGAGTAGCTAGACCCCTCGTGACGGCGGTGGGAGGAGAACAGCCATGAGGGTGGTCATGGGACCGGTGCTGAGCTTGCGCCGTGCCGGCCGCGACCGCTGGCGGGTGTCGGCGCTGATCGTGACCGCGAGGACGGACGATCCCGATGTCCTTCTGGTCAGGCGTTGCGGCTCGCACGCCCAAGACGCGATGGAGGTGCCGGCGAAGGAGCTGTGGGTTCACGGCGGCGAAGCCGTCTACCGGTACGAAATGGCCGTCTCCCGTGATCCGAAGCGGGCCACTCGCGTCGAGTACGGCTTCCCCGGTACGAAGAAGCCATGGACCTTCCACGTTCCCGCCGCGGGTCAGAAGCCGAGGATGGCCTTCGTGTCGTGCAACGGCTTCTCGTCGGCTGCGGAGATCAAGAAGGTCAAGGACAAGAACCGTCTCTGGAAGCGAGTGGCGGCGTTGCATTGCGGGAGTCCTTACCACCTGCTGATCATGGGCGGGGACCAGGTCTACGCCGATCAGATCTGGGAGGAGTGCTCCGCAGTAAAGAGGTGGGTCGAGACGCCCTTCGATACCCGGAGACGGCGGCGGTTCACCAGGGAGATGGCCGCCCAGGCCGGGCGCTTCTACTTCAACCTGTATCGGGACCGCTGGCGCCAGCCCGAAGTGGCGCACATGCTGTCGTCGGCGCCGACCGTGATGATGTGGGACGACCACGACATCTTCGACGGCTGGGGCTCCTACAGCCCCGAGATTCAGACCTGCGACGTGTACCGGGGTCTTTTCCGCGCGGCCAGAGACCACTTCGCCGTGTTTCAGCAGCAGGTCGATCCCCGCACCGGGGAAGACCACCCGAGCCGTCTCGCTGGCGGAGGCGGGTTCACGCTTGGCGTCGAGTTGGGCGACTACGCGGTGCTTGCCCTCGACGCCCGGTCTGAGCGGTCCCAGAGGCAGGTGCTCGGTCGCGACTCCTGGGACGCGATCTGGTCCTGGACCGATGACTTGCCGGCGGCGGACGAGGGCGGTCCCAGGCATCTGCTTCTGGTGAGCGGCGTACCGGTTCTGCACGCCGACTTCGGCTCACTGGAGCGGCTGATGGGCTGGATTCCAGGCGACCAGGCGCTGGAGGACGACGTCCGGGACCATTGGCAGAGTCCCGGCCACCGCAAGGAGCGCCTGCGCCTGATCCACCGGCTGCTGGACCTGATGGAGCGCAAGCGGATCCGTGCGACGATCATCTCGGGAGACGTGCATGTCGGGTGCCTCGGCGTCATCGAGTCGGAGCGCTCCGGCGCCCGCGGCGAGCGGTCGAGCGTGATCAACCAGCTCACTTCTTCGGGCATCGTCCATCCTCCGCCGCCGAAACTGCTCGGCTACCTGCTCGAGCGGTTGAGCGACGAGACCGAACCGATCGACCGGGGCATTGCCGGGTGCATCCTGCCCTTCCCGACGAAGCGGAGGAAGTTCGTGCTGGAACGGAACTTCCTCAGTCTCGAACCGGACGATCGGGACGATCGGCTGTGGGCGAACTGGTACGTCGAGGGGGAGGAGGGCGAACCGGCGACGAAGGTCATCGGTCCGGTGCAGGGCCGGCGCTGACGTCGCTTGCGAACGCCTACTCCGGCGTGTACCAGATCGGCGACGACCAGGCGCGTTCCTGGATCGTCGGCGAGACGTCGTAGCGGGGCTCGACTCCCTCGCGCAGGGCGTCCCAGGTCGACCAGCGGCAGGTCGGGTTCTCGAGGACGCGGACGTAGTAGAAGGCCCGCTTCGAGGCGTCGAAGTCGGGGTCGGTCCAGACCGCCTGCAGTGTGTCCGCCCCGGAGTCGTCGCTGATCTGGCAGGTGGAGAGGTCGACCGTCGCTCCGTTGTCGGGGCAACGGTGCGTGGCCGGGTCGACCGCGGCGCCGTCCGAGCAGACCACGTCGTAGACCATCTCGTCGCCCTCGCCGTCGCTGGACCATCCCTTGATCACCTGCACGCGGTCCAGCGGCGCGGCCATCGAGTCCCTCATCGCCATGACCGCGAAGGTCGGCGCTTCGCCGACGTCGGCGGCCAGGAGGTCGCCGCCCATCGGCACGCCTTCGGCGTAGGCCCGGGTCAGGAACTCGGCGTCGTCGAGGTCGCCGTCGGTGAAGTCGCCGGCGAAGAAGCGGACCATCATGCGCGGCCCGGACGTGCCGAACGTCTCCTTCCGCCGCATGGCGTCGAAGAGCGCCTCGCGGGTGTTCTCCTCCGCCCAGACGCCGGCCAGGCCGGAGGCGCCCCAGGTGTAGTAGTAGGTGTCGCGGAAGGTCCGTCCCGAGCCGTCCTCGGTACGCGTCGACGAGTCCGACTGCTGGGCCGGGTCGCCCAGCGTCTGGTTGGCGCCGGTGCCGGGTACCGAACCCCGAAGCTGCGGCGTGGCGTCGAGGACCCCGACCTTGGACCAGTAGTCGTCCTCCCGGAAGGCGCCGCCGGAGACGTGGGTGTCGCTGGCGCCGACGATGCCCAGCTTGTACGGGTTCGTCAGACCGCCGTCGGCGAGCCGGATGCCGCGAAGCAGCGCGTTACGGACGTAGCTGCCCCCCGGCTGGCTGATGATCGTCGTCGCGATCTTGTACGGCATGATCTCGAAGTTGGCCCACTCGTCGTTGGGCGAGAGCGCCGGGTGGGTGTCCGACGTGCCCTTGACCTGGGTGATCTCGACCAGCGGCTCGTTGCGCATCCGTACGTCGACGTAGTTCTCGTCGAGAGGATCGCCGTAGAACTGCTCCATCTCGAACATGCGGCCGCCGGAGCCGTTCGGGTTGTGCGGTATGGCGAGCGCGTCCATGCCGAGATCCCGCCAGCCGTCCATCGCGGCCCAGAGATCCTCGGGATTCTGCGAGTCGATCCGGCTGAACGGCGCGTCGGGGGCCTCGGAGCCACGGAAGACCACGTTGCGGTGCAGGTTGTCCCGGTCGTAACCGGAAGAGGTGAACTCGTAGGCGATGAAGGCCGTGAAGTTCCCCGGATCGTTGTGCGCCTCGGCGGCCTCGATGATCTTGGACCAGGCGTCCCGGACGACATCCATGCTGAGATGCTCGTCCTCGCCCTTCTGGGCACCCAGGTAGGGCCGCATGCCGACGAAGATGCCGCGGCGCTCGTCGGCCTCGTCGGCCGCGCGCATGTCGGCGGCGATCGGGTGTCCGTATGCGGGCGAACCCTCTTCCGTCATCGCCGGCAGCATGCCGAGGTACATGCCGTGGTCGGTCACGCCCTGGAAGTCGAGCGGCCGGTCGAGCTTCATGTCGAAGCCGGCGGGATGCTTGATCGTCCCGCCCTTGGCGAACTCGTATGCGTCGTTCGGATCGGTCGTCGTGCCGAAGATGAAGGCGTCGAAGGAGTAGCGGGTGTGGACGTGGAGATCGCCGAAGTAGGCGTTCTTCGTGGGGTTCGGGGTGGGGCCTTCAGCCGTTCCGCCGGGCGCTTCGCCGCCGTCGGTGGGGTCATCGCCCGGCGCGCATGCTGCAATCAGGAACACGGAGAACGCGGTCAGCGCCGCGACCGTCGTCTGCTTCTTCATCGGCTTCTCCTCAAGAACGGTGTTCGAGCAGTCTACTATTGTCGTCCTGCTATCGCTGTTGGAATTTCTTGCTCCGGATCGCGAAGGGAGGCCTCGTTGTGCCGAAACTGACTGGCGGACTCGTCCTTGTGGTGGGAGCTATGGTGGCCGCGTCGCCGGCCTCGAGCGCCGAGCTGGACCCCGATCTCAGGGCCCGCGTCGACGCGCTGATCGCGGATGTCGCCGGGTCCCCGACCACCGTCTCGAACGTCGCCGAGCGCACTCCGGTTCTGTGGGAGTGGGCGAATGCCGTCTCCATGCAGGGCGGCTTCGTGCCCAAGAACCTGCCGCTGGTCGCGTTCTACGGGCCGTTCCCCCGGCCTGGATCGGAACCGGCGCCGTTCCAGTTGGCGTCGATGGACGACTACGTGCGGCAGCTTGCCTGGCTGGAAGAGGACGAGGAGGCTCTCGGCACCGTGACGCGAACCGGGTCCGAGGTGTTCGAGGCGCGCAGTTGGGCGACGATCGAGGTCGTCTACGCCGTCGGGTCGCTGGGCATGGCGGAAGGCGGCGGCATCGTCGTCTCGACGCAGGGCGCCGGCGGCTACGGCCGGCTGCAGACCACGGACCCCGCGGGCGATCACTACGTGTCCGCCCTGGTGAGCCGGGAGGGCATCAGCCTGGAGCAGGACGCGCACCCGATCTGGGGCCCGTACGGCGGCTTCCGCGGTCCTGCCGGTTTTCCGACCTTCCGAGTTCGCGGCGGCGGGCTGTCGCCGGGCGACACGATCACGCTGACCTACGGTGACCGGAGCGATGGCGGCCGCGGTCTCGGGATCGGTGAGTTCAGCAACGACCGGATCTCCCTGCCGATTCACGTCGACCCGGGCGACGGCAGGGTCTACGAGATGCCGCCCGCGACATACGAGGTCGTGGGCGGCGCCGCGGAGCGGGTCCACGGTTTCGCCCCGTCGATCGTCGGCACGGGCGAACCGTTCGTCATCTCGGTGCGGGCGGAGGACTGGGCCTACAACCGGGCCACCCGGGACATTCCCGGCCTGCAGGTGCTGCTCGACGGCGAGCAGGTGGCCGAACTGCCGGCCGGGCAGGCGATTCACCTGGTGGAGCTCATGGCCGACGCGGAGGGTGTCCTTCGCTACACGTTCCGCAGCCCGGACGGCGAGGTGACGGGCGCCGCCAATCCGGTGTGGGTGCGGGCGGACCCGGAACACCGTCTCTACTGGGGCGAGACCCACGGCCACTCCGGCTTCGCGGAGGGGCAGGGAACGCCGGATGGCTACTTCTCCTTCGCCCGCGACGATGCCCGCCTCGACTTCATCACGATGAGCGAGCACGACATCTGGCTGACGGACGGCCTGTGGGAGGAGCTGAACGAAGCGGTCCGGAAGTTCCACCGGGAGGGCGAGCTGCTGGTCTTCGCCGGCTACGAGTGGACGTCGCCGCGCCAGCGGGGCGGCCACCACAACGTGTTCTTCCGGAACGTCGGCATGCAGCGGGTCGGCGTGCAGGCGGCGCCGAACCTCTCCCAGCTCTACCGGGGACTGCGCGCCGAGTACGACACGGACGACGTGCTGATCATTCCCCACGCCCACCAGAACGGCGACTGGCGGCAGAGCGACTTCGAGATGGAGAACCTGATCGAGATCATGTCCGGCCACGGCACGTTCGAGTGGTTCGGCAGCCGCTACCTCGAGCAGGGTTTCCGGGTCGGCTTCGTGTCGGCGTCCGACGACCATCGCGGCCACCCCGGCTACTCGCCCGGTCATCAGGCGGGCGCCTCCGGGCGGCGATCGAACATCTTCCAGTTCGGCGGCCTGGCGGCGGCCTGGGCGCCGGCACGCACGACGGAGGCGGTGTTCGGCGCTCTCAAGTCTCGCCACGCCTACGCGACGACCGGCGCGCAGCGCATCGTGCTCGACGCGCGGCTGAACGGTACGCCGATGGGCAGCGAACTGGACCAGACGGATCGCCGTGTGCTCGAGGGACGGGCGATCGGCACGGGTCCGATCCGCCGGGTCGACCTGATCCGCAATGGCGAGGTCGTGGCCACCTTCGACACGCGTGGGGCAGGCGGTGCCGCGCTGCCGGACGGCCAGTTCGAGGCCCTGGTCAGTTTCTTCTCGGAGACCTGGGTCGACATCCGGGACAACCCGCGCGGCCAGCGGCCCTGGCGGGGCACGGTGACGGTGGAAGGCGCGAAGCTGGTCAGCGGTCGCCTGACCGGGACGCCGCTGGTGGCGGATCGTTTCGGCGTCGACGGGAATGTGGCCAGCTTCGACTTCACGACCCGAGGCTCGCGTCGCTCTTTCGCGCTGGTGCTGGAGGGCGATCCGGCGGCGGTCCGGCTCGACCTCGAGACAGCCGCCGCCGTCGAGTACGGCACCGCGCCGACCCAGGTGCGGACTCCCCAGCGATTCGCTGCCGCGGAGTTCACGCTCGCCCTGCCGGCCGCGCCGGGCACGTCGGCGGGCGCCCGCGGCGGCAACGAGCACGTCTTCCACGAAGGCGACTACCGGGACAGCGTCCGCGTCGACTTCATCGAGGGGCTCCGCGACGACGTCACCTTCCGCTTCACCGACTTCGGTACCGAGGAGGACTGGTACTACCTCCGCGTCGAGCAGATCGACGGAAATCTGGCGTGGTCGAGCCCCTGGTGGGTCGGCGGCGAGAAGCCGCGCTAGGCGCGTGGAGTCGGCGTCGGCGTTGGCGTCGGAGGCGGCGTCGGCGGCGGGCACCCGCCGATCCGGGGCCTGAGGGGGGAGGGTCCCGGCGGACGCTCGCGCTTTCGGAGTAGATGGGGGGGCTGCGCTCGCTTCGGTCGGCTGCGCTCCGGTTGTTGTCGGACTATGAGAGGCTGTTGGGCGTCGCTGGCCTCCAGCCCGCCGGGACCCTCCCCCCTCAGGCCCCGGACCGGCTGGAGGTCGTCATCTGGCCGGACCGGTTGCGCTCGGGTGCTGCGTTGCCTGGCCGGACTGTTCCTGGTGGTTGGTGGCGAGGGTGTCTCCTGCCGGTGATGTGGTGCGAGGTGTCGGGATTCGTCGGCGGTAGGGTTTGGGCGTGGGCGAGGGGACGGTTGTGACAGAAGCCGCGGGGCTCTACGTCCATGTTCCGTTTTGTTCGGCGATTTGTCCTTACTGTGACTTTTCGGTGGCGCGCGGCAGTGGGGCGGATCGGGAGCGGTTCGTTGAGGTCTTGGCTGAAGAGACCGACCTCTTCGGTTGCAGGGGCCGAGGGCGGTGTTGGAATGGCGAGCCTGACGGTTTGCGGAGCAGTCGCTTCGACACGGTGTACTTCGGCGGCGGTACGCCCTCGGCGTTGAGCCTGGAGCAACTTGGGGCGATCCGGCGGCGGCTGGTCGCGACGTTCGCGGTCGATCGGGAGGCCGAGTGGACGATCGAGGTGAACCCGGAGGATGCCGCGCCTGGGTCGCTGGCCGGCTGGCGGGAACTCGGTTTCGACCGGATCAGCCTGGGGCTGCAGGCCCTGGACGATTCGGCGTTGCGCTTTCTGGGCCGGCGGCACGACGCGGGGGAGGCGCGGGCTAGTGTGGAACTGGCGCGGGAGGCGGGCTTTCGGTCGGTGTCGGTCGACTTGATCTACTCCCTGCCTGGTTTCGATGTCGACTGGTGGCTGCGTACGCTGGACAAGGCGGCGGCGCTGGGGCCGGATCACATCTCCTGCTACGAACTGACGATTCACGACGGGACGCCGTTCGGCCGTCGGCGGGACGCGGGCAGGCTACGGGAGACCGGCGAAGACGAGCGGGCCGCGAGCTTCGTGGCTACGCATCGGCGGCTGGCGGAGCTGGGTTACGAGGGCTACGAGGTGTCCAACTTCGCGCGGACCGAGGAGGATCGCAGTCGGCACAACCGGAAGTACTGGCGGCATCAGCCGTACCTGGGTCTCGGACCCTCGTCGCACTCCTTCGCCGGTCGCAGCCGGTGGTGGAACGTTGCTCCGTGGAAGGAATGGAGCGATGCGGTGGAGAGGGGCGGGTCGCCGGTGGCGGGGCGGGAGGAGCTGACGGACGGTCAACTGTTGCTGGAAGCGGTGATGATGGGACTGCGGCAGCGGTCCGGCGTCGACTGCGCGGAGCTGGAGCTGCGGTTTGGTAGCGACCCGTCGGTTGGGAACGGCGGGAGGATCGAGGCCTGGGAGAAGGCGGGCTGGCTTCGGGTGGCCGGTCGCCGGCTGACGCCGACGCTCGAGGGGATGGCTAGAGCAGATCGGTTGGCGGCGGAGTGGGAGTTGCGCTAGCGGAAGCGAGAAGGAGCGAGGCTGGCGCCTCGCGCGTCTTCAACGCCGCCTTCGGCGGCAGCGGGTCGGAAGACCCGCGCACCCAGCGGAGTGGAGGCTCTAGCCCGCATTTTTCACCGCGTGATCCGGTTCGGCGTTGTCGGGGTAGTTGCGGAGCTGTATTGGAGCCGAGTGGATCGGTCCGTCGGGTTTGGCGGATCCGTCGGTTCGGATCGGCGTTTCTGGGGGTCTATGGCC